>JAUJOK010000077.1 GCA_030447685.1 Armatimonadaceae bacterium | reverse complement strand
TCGCCCTTTTTTCACGAACGCTGGACCAGATCACCCACAGCTACCCGGAACTGATCGAGCCGCTCGCCGCTCTGCTGCCGTCGGAGGAGACGGGCGAGACGGCGGGGCTTCTGTTAGACGGCGAGATCGTGCCGGTTCAGCCAGGGGCGCATTCTGCCGTTTCAGGAGCTTCAGAAACGGCTGGGGCGAAAAACGCTATCGGCGGAGATTCTGGCGGAGGTGCCGGTGGCATTCGTCGCCTACGATATTCTTTACGGTGACGGGCGGGTATTGATCCAGGAGCCGTTCGCGCGCCGCCGGGCGGTTCTGGAATCGCTGGCAGTGGATGGGCGCGCCGTACTGCGCGCCACTTCGGTGCTATTTACAGACGTGGCGGCGCTCGATGCAGCCTTCGATGCGGCGCGAGCGCGCGGCAACGAGGGCTTGATGGTGAAAGCCCCGGACTCCGCGTACAAGCCGGGCCGCCGGGGCCGCGACTGGCTGAAGATAAAGCGTACGCTGGCGACGCTGGATGTGGTCGTCACTGCCGTCGAGGTCGGCAACGGGCGACGCAGCAAGTTTTTATCGGATTATACGTTCGCCGTTCGCGTGAGCGACACGGACGCAACGCTGCTGAATGTCGGCAAGGCATATTCCGGCCTCACCGATGCCGAGATAGCCGAACTCTCAGACTGGTTCCGCGCGCACACGCTTCAGGAGTTCGCACACGGTAAGGTTCGCCTGGTGGAGCCGCGCATCGTGCTGGAGGTGACATTCGACCGGGTGCAGCCTTCGCTGCGGCACAAGGGCGGCTTCGCTTTGCGCTTCCCGCGTATCGTGCGAATCCGCACGGACAAGCCGGTGGAGGAGATAGACACACTTGAAACCGTCCGTCGACTCGCTCATACGGAATAAAGGCGTATCAATCGCCCTCCGATTCCAGGTCGGCCAGGGCCTCTTCCACTTCGTCGCGCGGCAGCCCTCCGGCGATAAGCGCGGCATCCGTCTTTTCCAGGAGGCGACGGTAAAAGGCTATGGCTTCGGCGGAAGCATCGGGGTAATCCGCTTCGCGCAGGGCGTACAGGGCATCTTCGGCGTGGCCGTAATCGCCGAAGATTTCAAAATAGGCAAAAAGCCGGTACTGCACGGCGTCCGAAAGCGGACTGTCGCTTAGCTGGCTTCTCAGTCCCTCGATATACGTGCGATATTCGTCCGTCCGCAGTTCGTCCTCCCGAAGAAGCGATTCCAGAAACAGCAGCAGCGCTTTTTCCCGCCCTCGCCGCGCGATATGTTCCTGCCCTTGATTTTCGTGCAGACCCGCCTGCTCGCGCAGCAGGGTCGCCGCCACCAGGCAGCGCGCCACGCCCTGGCCGCCGTAGCCTGATGTGAACAGGGAAAGGAGTGTTTCATCGGGCAGGGCGACCATGGTATCGATGTCCATGCCGGACAGCCGCTTGCAGGCTCCCCGCACCTCGGTCAATGCGCCCGCGACATCATTGGCGCCTTTCAGTCGCAGCACCTTGGCCAGCACCTCGGACAGTCCTTCGATCTGCCGTTCCAGATAGCCTTTTCGCAGCATCGGGTTTCCTTTCGCCGGTCAGTCGTTCGTCACCGCATCCAGCAGCGGCGCGGGGCCGAAGCGCACTACATCCGTCACGGGCAGACCCGTTTGGGCAGCGGTTTGTTCCACAGCCCGGCGTGCGGCATCTTCCTCCAGCCGCGCCGTGTTCAGCGCGATTCCGGCAACGCGCGCGGGGGGAAGGCCACCCGCCGCGCCGGACACCGCTTCATACAGCGCAATGACATCCGGCAGCGGCGGGATGACGGCCCAGGGGCAGCGCGCGATGGCCTTCTGACCGGCACGGTGAATCAGAAGCAGGTGGGTGGGCATCGCCCCGCGCAGCAGCGGCAGGGTGGCCGTGGAGGCCGGATGCAGCAGCGAACCCTGCCCCTCGACAAACAGAACCTCGTGGTCGTGGCCGTGGCGCACCACCATCTGTTCCACCGCGCCCGCCGCAAAGTCCACCCGAACCGCATCCAGCGGGATACCCTCGCCCGAGATGGCGATTCCGATCTGGCCCGTGGCAAGGAAGCGCGAGCGCAGGCCGCGCGCCTTCGCCGCTTTATCCAGTTCTAAAGCGGCGGTCATCTTGCCGTTCGCCATATCCGTGCCGACCAGAAGCACGCGCCGCGCGGGCAGGTCGCGGGCGCGTCCCATGCCGTTGACCAGGCCCGGCGGCTCCTTTCGGATGTCCCAGATAAAGCGGCCCGGCTGAACCAGCGCGGCGAGCGCGGGGTCGTCGGCCAGCGGGCGATGCAGCCCGTTGACAAGCGAAAGCCCGGCCCCCAGCGCCTCCTTTAGATCGGCGAACCAATCCGGCGGAAGCGCGCCGCCGCCCGGCGCGATGGCCGGAACGAGCGTATCCGGCGCGTATGGCAGCGCCTCGCGCACCGTGGCGACAATCGGTGCGTCATGGGGGATACCCGTCAGTGTGCGCAGGCTTTGTCCGGCATGCGCCCGGTCGATGACCACCACGGTCGGCGCGGCTCCGTAGCGCAGCAGACCGTAGCCCATCTTGCCGTCCGGCTTACCCACATAGTCGTGCATGAGCAGCGCGAGCCGGTTGGCCGGGGTCAGTCGATAACCGGCCATGATTCAGGCATCCTCCCCGCAAATGCGTGTGACGCCCAGCCCTGGGCCGTCGCCGGGGAGGACGCGGCCTTCGGTCCAGCGCAGGCCGGTGAACGGGTCGGGCAGCAGGTTCAGGTGGCTGTCCAGGTCGAGATAATCGGCGAAGGGGGACAGGTGCGCGCTGGCGGCGATGGCGAGCGAGGATTCCGACATGCAGCCCATCATCACCTTCAGGCCGTGGGCGCGGGCGGCATGGATGACGCGCAGCCCTTCGCGTATCCCGCCCGCCTTCATCAGCTTCAGGTTGACGCCGTCCACACAGCCTGCCAGGAGGGGCACGTCCGCCGCCGTGCGGCAGCTTTCGTCGGCGAAGAGAGGCAGGGGAGCGTCTTTGTGGACGGCGGGGAGATCCGCTTCCTGGCCCAGCGGCAGCGGCTGCTCGACATACTCGACCCCGCGCTCCGCCAGCCAGCGCAGCATCCGGCGCGCACCTTCCACGCTCCAGCCGCCGTTGGCATCCACCCGCAGCGCAATCCCCGGCGGCGTCGATTCGCGAACCACGGAAAACATCGCCTGATCGGCTTCCAGCCCGTTGGGGCTGCCCAGCTTTATTTTTAACGAGCGCGCGCCGGTGCGCTCTAATAGCTCCGGCACGCGTTCGCGCACCACGTCGGGCAGGTTGATGCCGATGGTGACGGACGTGGGAACGATGCGTGACAGATCGCCGCCCAGAAGCTGATACACAGGCAAACCGATCCGCCTGCCCATCCAGTCGTGCAGCGCCATTTCCAGCGCGGCCCGTGCAGCACGGCTGTTGCCGGTGTCCAGGACAGATTCTGCGCGCTGCATCTCCCAGGGAGCGATTTCGGCTAACTCTTCGCGCCAGTGTTCCAGGTCGGCGCGAGCCGAGGCGGCGTTCTCCGCGCCCCCATCACCGAGCGAGTAGGGGGCGAACTCGCCCCGGCCCATTATGCCGTCATGGGTTACTTCCACCAGCAGATTATCGGAGCCTGCGGACGTGCCCCGGCTGATGGTCAGCGGATAGCGTTTGTTAAGGGGGAGTGGATGAATGTGAATCTGCATCAGTTATGGATGTTGACTGAGTTCGGCCATTAGGGAGGGGACTTCGGCAGGCAGCTCCCGCGCCAGAAAGCCCAGCGAACCGCCGATACGCTTCGCCAGCCGGT
Source organism: Armatimonadaceae bacterium (assembly GCA_030447685.1). Taxonomy (GTDB): domain Bacteria; phylum Armatimonadota; class Armatimonadia; order Armatimonadales; family Armatimonadaceae; genus JAUJOK01. Next base: position 7,768 of record JAUJOK010000077.1, on the reverse strand, counting down.
CGCCCGCGCCCGCGTGGAGAAAAACGCCCCATGCCGCCGCCTGAAGCGGCTCCGCGCTGCGCGCGGCCAGCCCGCCGATGATGCCCGCCAGCGTGTCGCCGGAGCCGGAGGTGGCGAGGCCGACATTACCGGTGTGGTTGCAGAAAAGCCTGCCGTCCGGCGCGGCGGTAAACGTGTCCGATCGCGTCAGGGCCACCACCTTTTGTTTTTAATAAAAGCCTTCCTTCCGGCTCTTCTATAAAAGTTTCAGATACCTTCAGGGACAACACCGCGCCGAAGCGTTCCGCCGCTCGCCTTGCCGTGGCGGCGGCATCGCTCGTCACCGCATCTTTATCCATGTCCAGCATCCGCGCCATCTCGCCCGCATGCGGCGTAAGGATGACATTGCCGTTTAAGTGATGCAGGCTTTGCGGCTCCCTGCCGACGAACGCCAGCGCGGCAGCATCCAGAACCAGAACCGGCTTCTCGATTCGGGGCAGCAGTGTCTTCAAGAGTTCCGATACAGTGTCTTCATCCACCATACCGGGGCCGATCACCAGCGCCTCCACCCGCTCGGCCTGCTCGGCCAGACGCGGAGCGGCGGACGCTGCAATATCCCCCTCCCTGGTTTCCGGCAGGGAAAACACACGCGCTTCCGGGATGCTCGCGGCAATCAGCGACGCCGTCGCGCCCACGGTGGCGATTCGCAGCTTGCCCGCGCCCGCGCGCAGGGCCGCCGTGGCCGCGAGCATCACCGCGCCGGGCATTTCAGTCGCACCACCGATTATCAAAATGCGTCCGCGCTCCTCCTTGCTGCCGCCCTCGTCGGGCTGGGGCAGCGGCCAGTCGCGAAGCAGGGCCGGGGTAAGGAGCACGGCGTTATTTGGGGGCGATAGGGACATCGGGTTTTCGCGTTACCTCCGCGCCCGCTTCTTCCAGCGGGGCGACAAAATTAAAAAGACGAAGGGTGAGCGCGCCGCTGCCGCGCCGCTCCTGCGCCGGGTCGAACGCATAGGACGTAACCGAGCAGTTGGCGACGTTTTCCTGCCGGTCGATGGCGAGTATCTCCTCCTCGGTCAGGCATTCCAGAAGATAGCGGAAGCAGTAGACCATGACCTGATGCCCGACAATCAGCACGCGCTCCCGGCAGTATTCTATAGCCAGACTGTCAATGACGCTCCGCAGGCGCAGAATGACATCGCACCAGCTTTCGCCGCCGGGCGGGCGGTAGTAGAACTTTCCCAGATGGGCGTAGCGCAGCGCCTCTTCGGGGAACTTCTGCGTTATACCCAGCTTGGTCAGCCGGTCGATGATCCCGAACTCTTTTTCGCGCAGCCGCTCGTCCACCACCAGGCGAATGTCGCCGAGGCCCGCCGCATGGAGCGCAAGCCGCGCCGTTTCCCGCGCCCGCAGATACGGCGACGTAAGCGCGACTGTGGGACGCTCGTCCGTGGGCATAACACCGAACCAGCGTCCGAGCGCCGCCGCCTGCTGTTCGCCGAGCGCGGAAAGGGGTACGTCCACATCGCGCGTCGGAATGTCAATCGCGTGCAGGCCCGCCGCCTCCGCCGCATCCCGCGCCACGTTGCCCGCGCTCTGGCCGTGCCGCACGATAAAAAGGGCATCCGGCCATTTCTGTTCCTCGCTCACGCGCTCGTTCGCTCCTCCGGGTTCTCTGGGAGCTATCTTCGGCACCGGCGCGGGCGTCTCCTTCGGCAATGACTTTGTCCCCTCCGTCTTCAGTGGTGGTATATTCTCCCTCGGCTGGTATTATAGTGAAAATCTGCGTCGCATACATAATGGGACGGCGTTTATCATCTTGAATCGGGGTGATTGGCGCGGACGAACCTTTGCAGCGCCAGACGGAGGTGGCCGATGTTCCGAGTAGTCCAAAGCAGTGCTGGTCGGTTTCTGCTCGCAACGCTCATAATGCTTCTCATAGCGGGAGTCTTCTACGCAATGACACAGCCCGCCAAGCGGAACGACGCGCTCATCAAGGCTATCCAGCGCGGCGATGCATCCGCCGTCAGGTCTTTGCTCGATCAGGGGGCGGACCCGAATGCCGTCTGGGACCGCTCCGATTTCCGCGTACGGTCATGGCGCGATCTGCATCCGGTCTCTCTATTTAAACGGCTCAGTAACCGGCGTCGCGACTCGTACACCGACATTACCGCTCTGGGGGTTGCCGCCGTGTGCGGGAGCGTACAGGGCAGGACCGACATTATCGAGTTGCTGCTCCACAAAGGTGCCGACGTGGACAAGCGTTTCGGCTATTCCGACACCGCGCTTTCCCAGAGCGTCGCCTGGGAGAGCCAGAGCGAAGTCCAGAACATCGCCGTGGCTAAGATGCTTTTGGATCATGGTGCGAACATCGACGCGGGAGCGGCTGAAGGGGGGACGGCACTTATACGCGCGGCAGCCAGCGGACACCATGCTACCGTTCAATTCCTGCTGAGCCGTGGGGCGCAGATGGATGCCCAGGACATGCTTGGCCGAACCGCATTGCAGGCGGCGGCAAATGGCAGGATCGTCAGTTTACTCACAAAGTCCAGCCAGAAGCGCTAATCGAATGCGCCGACCGGAAACGCTTTATCTGATTGACGGCTACGCCTCGATCTTTCGCGCCTACTATGCCATCCGGCGACCGCTGCACAGCCCGGTCACCGGGGAGCAGACGCAGGGCGTCCTCGTCTTCGCGCAGATGCTTCTCAAGCTGTTTTCCCGGTTCCAGCCGGACTATGTCGTGGTGGCCTGGGATGCGCCGGGGCGCACGTTTCGCGACGATCTGTACGCCCAGTATCCGTCGGTGGGTCAGGCGGAAGCGCCCGCCGGTCTGGCACAGCCCGCACCGGACACGGATGAAGCGGCGACACCAACGCTTGTCAGCGGCGAGCGTTTCCAGCAATACAAGGGGGGACGGCGGGCGTCGCCCGATCCGCTCCATCAGCAGATACCGCGTATTCGGGAACTGCTGGATCTGTTCGGAATCCCCGTCATCAGCAGGCCGGGCCTGGAGGCCGATGACATCATCGCGACGCTGACGGACCGGCTGGTGGCGGACCCCGCGCACCCCGATCTGCGCGTGCGGATCGTTTCGCGGGACAAAGACCTGGAGCAGCTTCTTTCCGAGCGGGTGACTCTGTTTGATATCCATACCGAAACCGAAATGGATGTGGCGGCTCTATGGGAAAAGCGCGGCGTCACCCCGGCGCAGGTGGTCGATTTTCTGGCGCTGACCGGCGATGCGGTGGACAACATTCCGGGTGTCGATGGAATCGGCCCCAGAACTGCTGCAAAGCTGATTCAGCAGTTCGGCTCCCTCGAAAACATCCTGGAACACATAGACCAGGTCAAGGGCTGGTGGCGGGAAAATTTGGAAACGGCAGGGCCGCACCTGCCGCTCTCCCGCCGTCTGGTGACACTGGAGCGAGACCCGGGAATCCCGTTCTCTCTGGAGGAGGCGCGTGTGCGCCCGCTGCCTGCGGCGGAGATTGTGCAGCTTTTCGACCAACTGGGTTTCAGCCGCCTGAAGACGGCGTTGACGTGCCTTACGGAGCAGACAACGGAGGACTGAATTTACAGAAGCCGTGACCTACAACAGCACATAGCCGCGCCGCGCGCCAAGCGTCACGGCTTCCGTGCGGCTGGTCGCGCCCAGCTTCGCTAAGATAGCGGCAACATGGAACTTGACGGTGTGAAGACTGATGCCGAGGCGCGCGGCGATTATTTTATTGGGCAGGCCCTGCGCCATAAGCTGAAGCACCTCGCTTTCGCGCGGGGTCAGCGCTTCGCCGGGTGGTGGCGGCGGCGGCGTGTCCGCAGAAAACGAAAGGGACGGCGGGGACAGGAGCGGCGTCAGGCTGCGGTCGAGGACGACCAACCCGGCGGCGGCTGCCCGGACGGCGGCAGCGATCTGCACCGTCTCGGAGTCTTTCAGAAGATACCCCCAGCCGGGAAGCAGGGAGGCGGCGAGCAGGCGGTATTCGTCGTGGCTGTCACCCATCGTCACCAGCGCCGTTTCGCCGCCGCGCAGCGTTTCCAGCAGGCGAGTCAGGTCGCCGCCGTCTCCATCGCTCTGGGTCAGCACCACATCTGCCCGTGTTTCCGGCAAAACGCGCTCCAGTTCGGCGGCTCCCTGAACCGCGCCGACAATCGTCAAATCGTCAGCGCGGTCCAGAAGCACATGGAGGCCCATCCGTACCGATGTATAGGCGGAAACGATCAGTATCCGTGTCACCGCAGCAGCACCGCCTGCTTTCAGCTTTCCGCGCCCAGCGTCACGCGCAGGTCGTGAATCGCGCCGCCGCGCACCACGCGCAGCGCGGCCTCCTGCCCGGCGGAAAGCGTCCGCAGCCCGCTCCGCAGTCCGTCCACGTCTTCGATTTTCTGACCGTTCAGGTGCAGAAGTATATCGCCAAGCATCAGACCACCCTTTTCCGCCGCGCTTCCGTTTTCCACACCCACGACCAGCAGACCCTGATGCTGCTCCAGATTCAGCGAAGTCTTAAGCCCTTCGGGCAGCGCGACAAGCTGTGACCGAACACCCAGATAGCCGCGCCGGACATTGCCCTGTGTCCGCAGCGCCTCGGCGACACGGGCGACCAGCGGCGTGCCAAGCGCAACGCTCGCGCCGCGCCCGAACATCCGGTTGACGACGCCGACGACCTCGCCGCTCATGCTTACCAGCGGGCCTCCCGAAAAGCCGGGATAGAGCACCGCGTCCGTATTCAGGACATATTCCGGCTGACCGCCCGTCTGTGATTCCTGCCGCGCATTGACGATGCCCAGCGTCGCCTGCAGCCCCGAGGTTCCCGGTCGCCCCAGCGCCAGAACGAGATGACCGACCTTTACCGTGTCCGGCTCGGCCTGGGGGGCGGCGGGCAGTACGCCCGCCTCTAATCGCAGCAGGGCCAGATCGGTATCGGCGTCGCGGCCAAGAAGCGTGGCGGCATGGCGCGCACCGTTCGCCATCTCGACAGTTAACGCTTCGTCGCGCTCGACGCCGTGGGAGGTGGTGACGATCAAGCCGTCCGCCGACCAGATAATCCCGGTGGCCGTCAGTCGGCTGCCGTCGTCTATGCGTACCACGGACGACCCGATACGCTCGACGACATTCGCCAGCTCCGACGAAAGATTCGCCAGCGGGCCGGGCGATAAGGGGGCTGCTGTCATAACTGATTTCCTCCTGAGACAGTGCGGCATCCGGCCGCCTTTTCCTCAGCATACTTCACGGCGCGGCGGGGCGCATCCGCCATAGGAGGGAGCCGGCACCTGCTCTTGTGAGCGGGTGCCGCCTGTGAGCGGGTGCCGCCTGTCACGCCTTCTCGCCCAGTGCTCGCCGGACTGCCTGCTCCAGCGGCAGAGCGCGCCCTTCTGACCAGGCCGCCGTGAACGCTTCTTCACCCAGCGCCGCTCGTACGACGGCAACAGCGCGGTCATGGACGAGACGTTCCGAGGGCGGCAGAGGCGCACCGATAGCCTCCCGCAGCGCGGACGCCGCCGCAAAAAGCCGCGCCTCTTCCTCCGGTCGGCCTGTCCCTGTCAAAACAACGGCAAGCCCCTCCAGGCACGCGGCGATTCCGCGCTTGTCGCCGACCCCGCGATACAGGGCCAGGCTGTCCCGATACAGTGCTGTCGCGCCCGCCGCATCTCCCCGGCATTGTGCGGCCTCGGCCAGACTGCTTTGCGCCAGCGCAATACCACGCTTGTCGCCGGTCTCCCGATACAGCGAAAGGCTTTCTTGAAACAGCGGCTCGGCGCGCGTATCGTCTCCCTGAAAAAGCGCAACCTGCCCCAGATTGTTCAGCGACAGCGCCATGCCCCATTTTTCGCCGACTTTCCGCGACAGCGCCAGGCTTTCCGTCAGCAAATCCATCGCCTGCTCGAAGTCCCCCCGATCTTTTGCCACCGCGCCCTGATAGTTCAGGGAGATCGCCGCGCCCCGCTCGTACCCCAGTTCCCGAAAAACGCAAAGGCTTTCCTGAAGAAGCGACATCGCCCGGTCGTAATCGCCCTGGTCGAAAGCCACTGCGCCGCGCTGCTGAAGCGAGGTCGCCGCGTCCTGGCGCTGACCGAGCGTGCGCCGCAGTTCTATCGTCTTCTCGTACAGAGCGGCGGCATGCGGGTAATCCCCCTGATCACGCGCCAGGCCGCCCGCCGCGTGAAGCGCCTTTGCCCGCACCGCCGCCGATAAGGAAGTACCCCCGGCGCTTTCCGACAGGAAGGATTCGAGCCAGCCGCGTCCTTCTCCGAGGTGCCCGCGCACGTACCAGAACCGCGACAGGACGCCTGCCAGGCGCAGTCCCGTTTCCGCACCGTTCTCCTCGGAGCGCGACCATTCCAGCGCGGCGCGCAGATTATCGTGCTCCGTCTCCAGCCGGTCGAACCAGGCCGCCTGCCGGGGGCCGCGCAGTTCCGGCTCCGCTGCCTCGACAAACTGGAGATACCAATCCCGGTGTCGCGCGCGGACAAACGCCGCTTCGCCGGACTGCCACAGTTTGTCCAGCCCGTATTCGCGCATCGTTTCCAGAAAATGGTAACGCGCCGTCAGATGCTTTCCCCGCTCAGCGTCTTCTATTTCAACCAGTTCGGACACGGCCAGCGACTTATCCACAAGGCGCGACAGCACGTCGAGGACTTCGTATTCCGTGATTGCCCCCCCTGCGCAGATCGCTTCCGCCGCTTCCAGTGTCCACCCGCCCGCGAAGACGGACAGGCGGCGCAGCAGCGCGCGTTCCGGCTCGGAAAGCAGATCGTAGCTCCAGTCGATCAGGGCACGCAGGGTCTGCTGGCGGGGAAGCGCGGTGCGGCTGCCGCCGGTCAGCAGCCGGAAGCGGTCCCCGATACGCTGGGCTATCTGTTCCAATGACAGCACCTTCACCCGTGCCGCCGCCAGCTCGATTGCCAGCGGGATGCCGTCCAGTCGGTGGCACACCTGCGCGAGCGCGGGAAGATTGGCTTCGCTCACAGCGAAGCCCGGCGCGATTGCCGCCGCACGGTCGATAAACAGACGCAATGCTTCATATTCAGCCAGCCTGTCCACGGACGGCAGGCGATTCAGGTCAGGGAGCGACAGCGAGGGGACCGGCCAGGCCGTTTCTCCGGCGACACCCAGCGCCTCCCGGCTGGTCGCCAGTATTCGAAGCTGTGGACAGGCGCTCAGGAGATGGGTTGACAGTTCCGCGCAGGCATCGATAACGTGTTCGCAATTGTCCAGAATCAGCAGTAACTTCTTCTGCCGCAGATAGTCGGCCAGAGTCAGCAACAGCGGGCGGCCCAGCTCTTCGCGCACCCCCAGCGCCCCGGCGACCGCCTGCGGCACCATCTTCGGGTCGGAGCGCGCCGCCATCTCCACCAGCCAGACGCCGTCCGCGTATTTGCCCACATAGTCCGCCGCCGCCTGAAGCGCGAGCCGCGTCTTGCCGCAGCCGCCCGCGCCGGTCAGGGTCAGCAGCCGGGTTTCGCGCAGCCGTCGCCGCACCTCCTCCATCTCCACTTCCCGGCCAACGAAGCTGGTAAGCTGAAGCGGCAGGTTGTTGGGCTGGGCTTCCAGCGAGCGAGGGACCCCGCCTACTCCCCCAGCATGGGAGGCTGGGGGGCCGTCCGCTACTCCCCCAGAACTGGGGGCCGGGGGCCGTTGGCGACTCCCCCAGCATTGGGGGTCGGGGGGCCGGGCGTGGTTGCCCAGGTGGCCCGATCGGCAGCCACGACAGATTGCCGGGGGGGCGAACGGTCGGCTACCATTCGCCTGTGTCGCCTGGGTCGGTGCGCCTCGACTCGGGTGAGGGAT
>JAUJOK010000010.1:77303-122093 GCA_030447685.1 Armatimonadaceae bacterium | reverse complement strand
ATCCAGCTTATAAGGCCGATTTCCCGCCAGACGAATCGTAGTTTTCACGGGATTGGTGAAATAGAGGAAGTACGTGTCGCCCTCTTTGCTCAGTAAGTAGTTGCCCGGCGTTGGTTCCTCCTGCGGGGTGAACTGGTGGAACGGGGCCGCCTGCTCCATTATCTTTTTCAGAAAGGCGATCCGGGCCGGACTCTGACCGTGAAGCACGCCACCTTTGGACCACCACAGGATGTCCTCCGGATGCCGATAGGTTTCGCCATGGCCGACGTAACCGCCGCGCATCGTGCCGACCCAGAAGCGCCGCGTCATCTCCTGCGCCGTCAGTTTGCCCCAGCCATTGGGAATATTGCCCTCGTATCCGCACTCGTCCACCACGATAGGCTTCCGGTATCTTTCGCGCCACTCCTTCACACCCCGCAGATCACCATTTCTCTGGATGCTGGCGTGGGTGACCCAGGGCCGGGTGTGGTCATAGAAGCCGCGCATGTTATGGATGCTCCGCAGGCGCTGATTCGGGTCTTCCTGCTGGAGAATGCGGAAGAAGCGGTCCCAGTCGTCCCTTGTCTTATTGCCGCGATGCCCCCCCACGAGCGGCGGCCCCATGGCATCATATTCGTTCGCCAGTGACCACCAGACATTACGAAAAGCGCTCAGCCGCGCGATGCAGTAGCGCAGGTAACGGTCGTCCTGCTCGTCGCTCATTTCGCTGAAGCCCCAGCGGTCGTAAGGGTGCCACAGGATTATATCTGCTTCGATGCCTCGCTGCTGAAGGTCGAGGATGCGCTTCTCCAAATGCCGCCAGAAGACCGGGTCAGGCCGGGTGTAGTCGAATGTCCCATCGGTTTTGCGCGCGAAGGCGAAGAAAGGCGGCTCGTTCTGGTTGTAGACATACGATTTCGGGAAGACGCAAAACCGGATTTTGTTGAACGGCGAACGAGACAGCGTCTCCAGGGTCTGCTCCTGCAGCTTGTCCGCTTGATGATTCCAGACGTAGGCGGTCGTCCCCACCGAGAAATATGGGGTTCCGTCAGCATATTGAAAGTGCCAGGTGTGCGCTACACGGACCGGGCCGTGATTCCCGGCGGACGGCTTGCCGACTTCAAACGATCCTGTCTTTCCATTGAGTTCGGGCCGGTTGCTCTTGGTCTCGTACCGCCAGGTGCCCGGCGCGGCGGGCATGAAGCGAATCTTGTATTCCCCGCCGCCGTCCCAGAAACCGGGAACGACGACCTCCTGTTTACCCTGGCTAAAGGTGGCGGATAGCTGCACGTCGAGGAACGGGTTCCCCTGGTCCGTGCCCTTCAAGTTCACGTCATGGTGGCCCCACTGCTCCACCGGAGCCGCTATCGCGACTGTGGCGAGAAATAACAATGCGAAGCACAAAAGGAGTGCGTTCATTATGTCTAAGTCCTCTCAATGGAATAATTTCCGGAGCGGGGGATCGGCGGGCAGGTATTTGCCCTCAAGCGCCAGGTTTTGAATAGCGGCGAGACCCCGCTGTGAGGCCGCGCAGGATGGCGCTAACCAGCGCCGTCAGGACAGCAAGGAGAGGGTTTGGCCGGTTTCATCCTATTTCGAGTTATTTTGAACTGCACCCGAGAACGGGAAGGCAGTATTACAATAATATTGCGGTATTGTAGTCGCCGGTATCTCCCCTGTCAACGGTAAAATTAAAATCGAGGCGTTGCCCATGACCATAAATATTGATGCCAGCCAGCCCCAGGGTGAATTCCGCCCTATCTGGCGCTACTACGGGGCGGACGAGCCGAACTACGCCCCCATGCCCAACGGTAAGAAGCTGCTGGCGGAATTGGGAAGGATCGGGCCGTCACCGGCCTATTTTCGCGCCCACAATCTGCTGACCACGGGCGATGGCACGCCCGACCTCAAGTGGGGTTCGACCAACGCCTACACGGAAGACGAGCAGGGCAGGCCGATCTACGATTGGACGATTGTGGACAGCATCCTCGAAGCGGGTTTGGAGCGCGGCGTTAAGCCGTATCTGCAAATAGGGTTCATGCCGAAGGCGCTTTCCATCAAGCCGGAGCCGTATCAGCACCGCTGGACGCCCGGCGCTCGATATGAGGAGATTTATACCGGCTGGGCCTACCCGCCTAAAGACTATGCCAGATGGGGCGAACTGGTCTATCAGTGGACGAAGCACTGTGTCGAGAAGTATGGCCGGGCGGAAACGCAAAGCTGGTACTGGCAGGTCTGGAACGAGCCGAATATCGGCTACTGGCGCGGCACGCCGGAAGAATTCTATAAGCTTTACGATTACGCCGTGGACGGCGTGCGCCGCGCTCTGCCCACAGCCAGAGTGGGCGGACCGGAAACCGCCGGTGGTCCCGGAGGCGACTTTCTGAAGAACTTCCTCGAACACTGCGTGCGCGGCGTCAACTTCGTTACCGGTAAACAGGGCGCGCCGCTCGACTTTATCTCGTTTCACGCCAAAGGCTCGCCCCACTTCGTGGAGGACCATGTGCGTATGGGCATCGCGAATCAGTGGCGGGACATTGACAGCGCCTGCGCCGTTATCGCAGGCTTTCCCGAACTCAAAGACCTGCCGATAGTGATCGGCGAATCCGATCCCGATGGCTGCGCCGCCTGTCAGGGGCCGCACCTGGGTTATCGCAACGGCACGCTGTATTCCAGCTACACGGCAGCCAGTTTCGCCCGCAAATACGACATCGCCGACAAACACGGCGTCAACCTCGAAGGTGCCCTGACCTGGGCCTTCACGTTTGAAGACCAGCCCTATTTTGCCGGTTTTCGCCAGCTTGCCAGCAACGGCATTGATCTGCCGGTTCTGGGCGTGTTTCGGATGTTCGGCAGGATGGGCGGCAGTGGCAGTCAGCGCGTGAGCGTGCGGAGTTCGGGCGATGCCGGTCTGGAGAGCTTGATGAAAAGCGGCGTGCGCGGCGACGAACCCGATATTTCCGCCCTGGCCACCCTGGAAGCCGGGAAACTGAGCGTGATGGTGTGGCACTATCACGACGATGACGTTCCCGGCCCCAGCGCCGCCGTTGACCTCGCCATCAGCGGCCTGCCGGTGAAAACCGGCCCGGCGAAGCTATCGCATTACCGCATTGACGAGACGCACAGCAACGCTTTTACGGCGTGGAAGCGCATGGGTTCGCCGCAGCAGCCGACGCCGGAGCAATACGCACAACTCGAAAAAGCCGGTCAACTGGCACTTCTCGCCGGGGCCGAAACAGCACTACCCATCGAGAACGGGACAATCACCACGCGCCTCGACCTGCCGCGCCAGGCCGTTTCTTTACTTGTCTTCGAGTGGCAATGATATGAACCGCTTTGCAGTGACGCACTGATGGTCGTGCCTGGCCCTTTTACAGCGAGCTGGATTGCATCCGCGTAAGCTACTGCAATGGGATATGGTCCTTGTACCGGGTAAGCCACTGCTCGAAGCTTTGAAGCGACGGGTTCAGGCTTCGCGAAATGTCGAGACTGCGCGCCCCGCAGTAGTACGCTTCGAAGTCGCGCTTGAACTGGAACATGTTGCCGAGATCCTCGGCGCCCGGAAAACCGAAGCTGCGGAAGACTTCCGGCGGCACCGCGTTGTAGCGCACTTCCTGATCAAGCGCCTTCGTGAGCGCGGCAGCCATCTGCTCGCCCGTCAGGTGTTCCCCGGCAATACCAACAGTCTTGCCGATGTACTCGCCGCCCCTTTGGAAGATGCCCTGCGCGCATCTGCCGATATCCTCGGCAGCAATGCCCGGCAGCTTCCTGTCCCCCATCGGCCTGGTCAGGGCTAACGTACCGTCCGGGCCCTTCTTGGGTCCCGCACCAAAGGAGTGAAGGTGGGGGCGGGCGCGGGTGGGTCGGGGGGCTGGGGTGGGGGCGGCGGGGTTGGGTCCTGCCTTTGCGCCGGGCTTGGTGGCATACTGAACTATGCGAACAAAGGGGAGTGATTCGTGGTATAAATTCTGTGGAAGACGTTGCAAACTTCTGCAACATCCTAAAAAACATGACGATGGAAACGGTGGAACCTTCACCCGCTGCAACGACAGTTCGTGATGCCTCCTTACGGGAAGCTGCTAATCGTGTCCAAAGGTACGCAAAGTACATGGCTCGCCTACGTGGCTACAACCGGAAACAGATCGCCTTCTCCGACAAATACGCTCCCATAACGAGGAGACGGCTCGCAGTCGCGCTATTGCAGAGGCGAATCTTCACGAAATCAATGCGATGCTGGATAAACTTCGGTCAGCATAAATGAGCGTCTGGAGCGACATCCTAAATTACGGCAAGCAGATTGTTAGCCTTGCCGCGATGTGAGCAAGAAGCATACAGACATAAAAGCACTCCAGAAACAGGTAGAGCAACTCACCGACACCGTCAGATTTTAACATTTGAGGTTCAGCGAACTCGCGAAAACGAGGCCCACGAACGGGAAAGAGATGGCCCTGCGCCTGGAAAACTACCTGCTCAAACAAAAGGCGTTCCCACCATCCGAAGCTGCGAACGACGAATAGTCTGAACTCTCATCCCACTCTCTCCAAAGAGCCTCCCTCCTCAGGGCGGGCTCTTTTTGCTATGAGAAAAACTACCGGGAAGGGGTGGGCGTGACGAACGCAACTGCTTTGACCGGTGCGGGTCAATATAGGCAGTGCAGGAGGTACAGCAGAAATGGCATCGAACAACACCAAAGCTTCGCCCTGTGACTTGCAGCCCCTATCCTTATCTGGTTGTCATGGAGAAACGCCGCATATCAAATTTGGGCAACCTGGCCGCCCTCACAGAAACAGCGCGGGCAGCGATCATCGCTTCCGTAGTAACCATTACTGGCTCGGTTTGGGCGGCTATTTATAACCCACAATAGAAGCCGACAAAGGGAGCTTGGGCAAGCTATCAATGAAAAAAAGCGCCCTGTCTATGAGAAGTTGATTGACTTTATGTTTCAGGCCTGAAAGCGGCTCGCACGGACAGAGCCTATGCCCCAAGAGGGAGATGGTTGATTTTGCCGCCGATCTCACCAGAGACTTGATTCTCTGGGGTTCTGATGATGTTATTCGGGCTTACAATGCGTTTAGAGATGCTTCTGATCCTGCCGATGGGAAAGAAAGATTCTCTTAGCTGTGAAGACTTGTTCGGGGCAATTCGGGCTGATTTCGGCCACAGCAACAATGGAATCGTTAGGGGCGATCTCTTGTCCCTTTTCATCAATGATTAGGATGAGTTCGTCAAGGGAAATGTCATGCTTTCGCAGGAGGATCAGACAGGACGCTAAATTATGCAAACAGGAACTCAGGAAGGTTAATCATCCGGAGTCAGTTCCCACCAGTTCTGGGGATTATTCCAGCACGGAGTGCAGTGGAAATCATGCCTTGATGACGGTGGCAGGCGCGCAGCATATGGTAGCTAACAAGCACCACAGGAAAAAAGCCCGCAGGCGCGCGCCTGCGGGCTTTTTCCGTTACCATTTTATTCTACTTATTGCGGCAGCACCTGCTTGTACTTTTTGCCCGATCCGCAGGGGCAGGGGTCGTTGGGACCTGCCTTCGTGCCGGTCGGGGTGGCTGCGGCTTTCTGGGCGGATTCGGTCATCGCCGCCAAGAGGACGCTCTGGCCCATGTCGGGAGCGATGCCGGGCGTGCCGCCGCCGTTCGCGTAGCCGTCCAGGTCGTCCGGGCCGAACTCGTTTTCAGCGTTATAGATGCCGTCCTCCGTGTTGGGCACGATCTGGAGCGGCATGAAGAACAGGTTGCGTACCACGTCGCCCTGAATGCTGCCCTGCATCTCATCGAAAAGCTGAAGGGCCTCTTTCTTGTAGGCGACGAGCGGGTCCATCTGGGCATAGCCGCGCAGGCCGATGCCTTCACGCAGATAGTCCATGTTCGCCAGGTGGTACACCCACGCCTGGTCTATCTGCCGGATGGTGATCCAGCGCTCGATGTCACGCATGATTTCCGGGGCCGAACTCCGCCTCCCGGTCGGTGTACGCCTGCTCGGCGATCTCGTGAAGCCGCTCAGCCAGGTCTATCCGTTCCAGTGCGTCCAGTTCCTCTTCCTGAACGTACCGCTCCACGGGGAACTGCGTGTTCAGGTTCTCGAACAGGCCGTTGCGGTCCCCTCGTCCTCCGGCACGCCTTCGGGGCAGTACAGGGCAAGCGCGCCGTCCACCGTTCCATGCAGGTAGCCCACCAGCGTGTCGCGCAGATCGGCCCCTTCAGGATTTTGCGGCGCTCGCGGTAGATGACCTCACGCTGGACATTCATCACGTCGTCATATTCCAGAACATGCTTGCGGGCGTCGAAGTTGTGCATTTCGACCTTTTTCTGCGCCCGCTCGATCATCTTGAAAGCATCGGCGTATCGACCGACTGATCCTCTTCCCACTGATCCAGCATTTTGGAGACAAGCAGTCTTCTGCCGGTCGCCGAAGACGCGCCACAGGTAGTCTTCCAGCGAGATGTGGAAGCGCGATGCCCGGGGTCGCCCTGGCGGCCCGACCGGCCCCGAAGCTGGTTGTCTATGCGCCGGGCTTCGTGCCGCTCGGTACCCAGGATGTAGATACCGCCGCGCTCCCGGACCTCCTCACGCTCACGGGCGATGTCGTGCGGCTCGTCAATCAGCGCGATAGTGCCCGCGCCCGCCGGACCGACCGTATCCGGGTCGGCGGTGGCGTCGTTCTTGCCGACCACATGGCGTACGGCGTTTTTGCCGCCGCGCCGGAAGGATGTATCGATGGCTTCGGTACTGTCTTCGCCGTCCTCGCTCTTGTAGTGCGTGCCGCCCAGCAGGATATCGACGCCACGGCCCGCCATGTTGGTGGCAACCGTTACGGCCCCTTTGCGCCCCGCCTCGGCGATAATGCGCGCTTCCTGCTCGTGGAATTTGGCGTTCAGGATGTTATGCTGAATGCCGTGCTTCAGGGCCTCCGCAAGCCGCTCCGTGTCCGCGCCCGACTGAATACCGAGCACGGCGGCCAGCGCGTTCACTGTTTTCCGGCTCCAGCATCTTGACCGAGACGCCCAGTTCCCTGGCGATGGGCGCGAGCTTGGGAACCGTGAGGTCATGCAGCTTGGAGTTCAGCACGCAGCTGGAACTCGGCGTATTTTCCTTGCCGACCTGCTTGGCCTGCTTTTCCAGCGCGGCGCGCAGCAGATGGTCGCGCCCAGCACTTCCAGCGCCTGGAACTCCAGCCGCGATACCCGTTCGCTCATCTCGATGGAGCAGGTTCCGACCAATACCGGCTGCTCCCGGCAGTACAACTGCAATAGCTCGGTGACGATGCCGCGCAGCTTGGCCTCTTCGGTCTTGTAGATGACATCGGCGAGGTCTTTACGGACCATCGGCTTGTTGGTCGGCACCTGCACGACATCAAGGGCGTAGATTTTGCGGGAACTCGTCCTCCTCGGTCTTGGCCGTACCGGTCATACCGGCCAGCTTGCCGTACAGGCGGAAGTAGTTCTGAATCGTGATCGTCGCCATCGTCTGCTGCTCGTTCTCGATCTTGATGCCTTCTTTGGCCTCAATCGCCTGGTGCAGACCGTCCGACCAGCGCCGCCCGAACATCAGTCACCCGGTGGACTCGTCCACGATCACGACTTCGGGCTTCCCCTCGTTGTTCTGGCGCACCACATAGTCGATGTCCTTTGAAGACACCGTGCGCTTTCAGGGCCGCCGTCGCGTACTGCATCTCCTGAAGATGCTCCGGATCGGAGATGTTGTCGATGCCCAGCAGTTTCTCGACCTTGCTCAGCCCCTTATCGGAGAACTGCGCGGACTTGGCTTTCTCATCCACCGTATAGTCCTTTTCGTCGGTGGTCGTGTCTTCCTTGTCCTTCTTCTGCTCGCCCTTCTCCAACTGCCGGATAATGCGGTCCATCTTGTAGTACATATCGGACGAGCGGCTCCGCCGTGCCGGAGATAATCAGCGGCGTGCGCGCCTCGTCGATAAGCACCGAGTCGCATTCGTCCACAATGGAGAAGTAATGGCCGCGCTGGGTCATCATCTCCAGGGCCGGGGCCATGTTGTCGCGCAGATAGTCGAAGCCGAACTCGGCGTTGGTGCCGTAGGTGATGTCGCACTGGTACGCTTCGGCGCGCGAATCGGCGAACCGGGCGTATTTGTAGCGCGGGTCTTCGTCCTCGTAGTCGGGGTCGTAGATAAAGGTGCGCGCCGCCTTCGCCGGTTTCAGGGGGAATGGCCTTGAAGAATACCGACCGTCAGGCCGAGCGCGCCCGGTACAGCGGCCCCATCCACACGGCGTCGCGCTTGACCAGGTAGTCGTTGACCGTGACCACATGCACGCCCCGGCCCGACAGTGCGTTCAGATAGGTCGCCAGCGTCGCCATCAGGGTCTTACCCTCGCCGGTCTTCAGCTCGGCGATACGCCCGTCGTGCTGCACCATGCCGCCGATAAGCTGCACGTCGAAGTGGCGCATACCCAGCGTCCGGCAGCCCGCTTCGCGGCAGGCGGCGAACGCCTCCGGCAGCACGGCATCGAGCGCCTGGTTTATCACGGCAACGACTTCTTTCGGTCGCGCCCTTCGGTATCGCCGACCGCCGTGACAATACGCTGCCGGAACTCGTCGGTTTTGGCGCGCAGGTCTTCATCCGTCAGCGCCTGGAACTCAGGCTCCAGCGCGTTGATTTTATCCACCACGCGGCGGTATTTTTTGATGTCGCGCTCGTTGGCGTCAAACAGTGATTGCAGAAATCCCATCGTTTCGTCTCTTTCGTCTCTTCTCGTTGAACTGCAGCGGCCCCGGTACTCCCGATGCGGCGCAAAGGGTCGAGGCTGATCGGCTGCCCGCAGGCAAGCCGCAGAAATATCGGTGAATAGCTCAGGCGAAAGGAACGAAGGGCGGGGCGCGGCGAGGAAGGCGCAGCCGCGCGCGGGCACGAAATGGGCGCGGGGTCGTCGGAGGGCGTGTGCAGAAGCGGCGTGTCGTCGGGGACGAACAGCACCGTCTGCGACGGCAAAAGGATGGCTACCGTGCCGGGGTGTGTATCCAGACGCAGCGAAAGCGGTTTTCTGGCTCCGGGCGCGCAGCGCCGCCGCCCAGCCGTCCTCGGTGCGGCGCGGCGCGGGGGACGCTGCCGGGCCGCCGCCACCGCCGCCACTCGGCGGCAGTGTCTGTACTCGTCAGCGAGGCGGCGTAAGCCTGGGCGAGCGCCTGCAGCGCCGCCGCTCCTGCCGTGGGAGACAGCAGCAGCGTGAAAGGAGCACCACGCTCCAGCCCCAGACCGGTTTTGGATGGACCACCTTGCTCATAATTGAATCACCGTCCATTATACCATGACGGTCTGCACCCTGGTTCCCCAAAAACCTGAACGAAGGGACATGTCCGGCAGGAAAGGCCCCGTATTATTATCGGCATTTTGGCGGCAAAAGCACAGCCCCACGGGGTGTCAGAGGGGGGAAACACACGCCATTCAACCGATTTTCCAGGCTCCGCGCACCGATGGTATAATGAAATCGCGCCATGGGTATCTTGATCCACCCGGCCCGAACCACCGATACGCCCGCTATGCAAGAACACGCCCTGAACTCCGCACCGCCGCCGTTTGTGGCCGTCTTCTGACCCTGCGCGCCAATGCGCCTGCGCGGCTGCGGCGCATTGGCGCGAGTACGGCCACTGGCTGCTGCCCTTCATTCCGTTTCTGATTCTGGCCTACGGCCCCTTCGCCTGGTCATGGCGGCCCTGGACTGTTTACGCCGCGCTGACCTATCAGCCGTTCGTACCGCTTCTTGCCGCCTACCTCCTTTGGACGCGGCGCAAAGATATAACGGAACGCTATGAGGAGTTGGCCGCCGTTTATCCTGCCGACAGCCCCCGGCGGCGCGGAGGGATGGGGCTTGTTGTGGCCGGGTGCGTATTGACGCTTCTGACCTACACGACGCAAACCCCGGCTCCGGGCATTCTGGCGCTCATTACTATCATTTTGGGGGTCGTCCTGCGTGTGTATGGGCGTGAAATGCTGAAGGCGATGCTGACGCCGCTGTTGTTTTATGACCATGGTTCCGCCGCCGGAAAGCCCGATGTTACAGCTTCGATACGTAATGCGGCTCGCTATAGCCAACGCTACTGCCGAGGTAATGCGTTCCGCAGGCGGAGTTCCCACCGCCCGGGACGAACTGGCGGCTTTTGGCCAACGGCACGCCGGAAGTGGTAGTGATTATGCCGCACTATCGCCTGCCGGTCGGCGAGGGACTCAGCGGCCTGGACCTGTTCATTCCCTGCTCGTTCTGGCGCTCTGGCTGGCGCTCTGGAAGCGAAGCCGAACCGGCCAGAAGTTCCTCTTGATGGCTGTTGCGGCCATGCTGGCGATGATCGTGAGCATCATGCGCCTTACGGTGATGGCCTGGCTGGGCGAGACAGGACGCGCGGAAATGGCCGAGGCCGTGGGGCGCGCGAATATATGGCTGTTCATCCTGCCCACACTGGGGCTGACGTATTGGCTGGGGAAAAAGTGCTGCGCCTGTTCAAAAAGCGCCGTCCCCGCCTGGAATAACCCATCATGAAAGTCACTTCCGCTTCGCTGCGCCTGATGCGGCTGCTGCTGATACCGGCTATCCTGAGCGTGTTTATCAACTACCGGATGAACCACGCCGGACAATGGCCTCCGCCGCTGCCCTATAACATCAGCGAGGGGGATGGAAAGGCAGCGATGCGCCGCTGAGCCGAATGGTGCTTTCGATGCTGGGGGAACCCAAGGCGGAAGGGCGGCTTTACATGAACGCGTTTGGGGAATGGATCAGCGCGTCCGTGATCGCGCGGCGGATTCGTTCGATGCCTACCACGAGCCGACTATCTGCTCAACAACCTACGGCTTTTATCTCAAAGCGGAAAAGCGCCCGCTGATCGCCGGACCCGGCACCCCGGTGCGTGCGATGCTGCTGCGAAACGAGCGCGCCAACCTTCGAATTATTCTCTGTATTACTGGGTGCAGCACGAAGACGGCACGACGGATACGGAGAAGCTGATCAGTAATTACCGCGACATCGCCGCCCGCTTCCGCACGGGCAGGGCCTTATCCGGGGCCGACAGTCCTGTCTGGTGCGTGTCTTCTCTATCGTGCAGCCGAACGACGTTCACGGTGTGCAGGCCCACTGCAACGTGCGCCAGATGGCGGAGCGTATTTACCATACCCTGAACTCGAACGGCGCGCGTATCGATGGCAGCGGCGGCGGCGGCGGCTCTTCGGATGCCGTCGTACGGACTACTTCAGCCGGAAGCTTTGCAGCGTTTTAATCACCATACGCGACTCGTCCCGGTGCTGCTGCTTGACAAGCCCGACCCGGGCGCGTACCAGGAAGTGGTGGGCAGATCGATATTGCGCCGGTCGCGGACCAGACGCAGTACGGTGTCTACGCGGAACGCCTCGACCGGCCCGCAGGCGTCGCCACCGTCTCGACACGGGTGACACGAACCGCCGCCTCGGCGGGTGTCCCTCGACCGACCCGCACGAAGCACACTCCCAGGTGAGCACCATGCCCCGCGGAGTGGGATACCGGAGAATCGGCAAGGGCGGATCGAGAACACCCTCCGCGCCGTCCCAGAGCGAGCTGGGTCGCGCCCTTTTTGTCCAGCGCGTATATCTCCTGGGACACGCTTCCCCTTCCCCCGCCGCCGCTCCCACACGTAGCCCACTTGCCCGCCACGCGCCGCTGCTCGACGACGACTACCTGTTCCGGTTCTGTCTTGCGGAGGGCGCGGGGGATGCGGCGGCTTCGGTGGTGGCGTAAACCCACCCGGCTGCCCACGCCGCAGGAAAGGCTGGGTCCGGCCTGCGGCAGGGAAGACGCGGCAGGCAGTTCCAGATACACGATCGCAGGCTTACCCGTGCATTAGCTTCTCGCCGCATCCGGCGCTAAAAATCAGCGTCAGACCGGGACAGCCGCAGCCAGCGTCACCGATTTATCTATCTCCCCCATCTCATAATGCGTGTTTCTCTGCTCTGCCGGGGGCTTGATAGCCGCGCCACTCGCCCATCGGATAAGCTTTCCGGGTTCTCTTCCTCCGTTCATCATACCACGGCGACATATCGTCGCCCGGAACAAAGGGGCGCGGCTTCATCGGCCCGCGCCCTGTTATCTTTCACCTCCTGATTTGGCCCATTTAGGCCGCCTTCGCGCTGCCCCACCATCACTTCGCCCAGAAGCGTGTAGGTCTTTTTGTCCCGGCACCGAGCGCGATCCTGTGCCGGAGCGTCGTCTCGGCGCGGACGAAGTCGCCGCGCGGGTGTACAGATCGGCAAGCTGACGGTGCGCCTCGACGTCCCCGAACCAGAGTTTCAGGTAGCGCACCAGCGCCTGCCGCTCGTCGTCGTGCTACCCTTTCCCCGGTAAATCTCGGCCAGGCGACGACATGTTTCCGGTCTGGCGTGGTCCGCCGTCACTTCGCCTGATCATACAGCGCCTCGGCCTGGGCAACACCTTGGTGTCATAGCGCAGGTTCAGCTTCGCCAGGTGCAGGAAGACAGGCTGTGCGCCGCATCCAGCGTGGTCGATAATGAGCTGGAACACCTCACGCGCCTCGTCCTTTGTTCTGCGCCAGCAGGCTTTCTCCCAGACGAAATGCGGCGTTGACATGCTTGGCGTTCAGCGCAACCGCCTTTACGCAGCAGCTTTTCGGCAGCGGCATGATCTCCCGACTTTTCCACAGCGAAGCCCGGCTGGTACTGCGCCTGAAGTCGCGCGGCAGCAGTTTCGCGCCGCCGCGGTACCAGAGCAGCGCCGTGTCGAAATCTCCCCGGGCGCTTTGAATTCGCGGCCCAGGCGCACGCGTAGCCGACCGTTCTTCGGTTCGTTTTCACGATCTGCGACCAGACGGCTGGCGCTACGTCCCCGACGCGCTCATCGAACGTATATGCCTGCGCCTTCGCCGCAATCATTCCGCCAGCCCAATCACCGGTACAGGTCTTCCCAGACGGCGACAGCCTGCGGGTGCGGCGGCCTTGCCCGGCGTTCGCGGCCATATAGGCTCGTCCCAGCGCCGTCAGCAGCGCCGTATCGTCCGCTGCGGGGCAGCGCCTTTTTCGCGGGCAGAACAGCGCTTTCGGAATGATCGGACGCCTCCATCAAAACGCATGCATGGAACAGGTAGGCGTTTTTCACCGGGGCACAGCCGATTGGCAAGCGCGTAGACGGCGCGCGCCGCCTCATCCGTGCGCCGTGCGCGCCCCAGCCCAGCGCCAGCGTCCGCACCACGGATGCCCATTCCCAGCCGCGCGCGGTGAATATGAGAGCCAGTTCCCGCTTCGCGCGGCAGCGCGCAGGATCGGCGAAGACGTTCTCGTCGGGGTGTGGATGACGCGCGGCGGCGGCAGCCACGGCGGCGTCTATCTCGTCGTCGCCGAGCCGGGCGCGCAGACGGCGGCAGTGCCGCAGATGCGGCAGCGTATCGCCGTTCACCCGTCCCGCCCCGATATGGGCGCGGGCAATACGCAGGGTCCATTCGGCGGGCGACGGTTCGCCAAGCCGGTTCGCGCCAGGCCATAACCAGAAACACCGTGCAGGCAGCGGCATCCTGGCGGTTCTGCTCAGCATACAGGCGGGCAAGGAACGCTGTGTTCTCGGCGTCATCACGGCCCGAAGCCAGGCCCAGCCCGAAAAGCGTCGCGTAAACGTCCTGCGCATCCGCATCCCGCCGATTTCGGCGCGGTAGGCGCGGGCCAGGTAGGAAAGAAGGGCGGGCGTTGGGGCGCGGTCATCGGCGCGGCGATACGCGGCCTCGACGGCGGCTACGCTCCAGCGAGTCAGCGCCGCCCGCATAAAGGAGCGCCAGCTCTCGGTGATCGCTTTTTGCGGCAGGTCGAAGATCTCCCAGAACCGTGATTCGGCCCATTCGGGACGCAGCAGCGCGCCGTAAACCTGGGCGGCCAGTTCCAGTCCTCGACACCTCTGAGCAGCACAGCGCGGCAGCGAAAAACGCGCTGCGCTGCTCATCGTCCGGGAAGGTCAGCCGCGATGCGATACCAGGGAAGACGCTCCGGCGCGTACTGCCCGGCCTCGGCGTCGCACCAGAGGAGGCACCGTGCTGTACGCCTGCACTTCACCCGGCGCGCTGCTTCCTGTTCCCGGAGCGCCGCCGCATAAAACGGCGCTTTGCTCTGCGCTTCACGGGCGGCTGGGCGGACTGGCCCGCCGCTGGTCAGCAGAGCTCAACAAGTTCATGCGCACAGCGTCCTGTTGTTGTTTACTCTTTTTAGACTGGGAACCCGTGCCATGTCGCATCCTTCATCGGGGTGGTTTTATCAATGCCCGTGAAGTTATCGGCAGGCTGGCTCGAAATCTTAATATGTTAAAACGTTTGACAACCGCATTTTGCGTGCCAGAACCGGAGGCCGGAAGCCGCTGACCGCGCTTGGCGTCCGGGGCGGCTTTCTTCAGCGCCTCCTCCATATAGGGGCGGATGCGCCAAAAGTCCCGGGAAGGAGTGATATTCGTTCTCCCGGTTCTTGTGCCCGGCTTGTTGTCCCCCACCCGAACGGCCCGAATCAAAAGGTTTTCGGCGTGTGTGCTCGATGTCGATAAACTCCAGCATCTGGACGGAGTAGCCTGTAAGCTCCAGCTCGCGCGCACGGTATCGCGCCGACAGCCGCTCTTTGAGAATTCCGTGCACGAGCAGAGGCCGCATGGTTTCATTGTTTATCTTGCGGAACAGCTCATGCTGGCAGCAGGGTACGGATAGAATCACACTGGCGCCCCAGGCCACGGCTTTCACCAGGGCGTCGTCGGTCGCCGTATCGTGCAGGCGTGCAGCGTTACCACCATATCCACTTGGTTCATGCGTCGTACCCTTCGATGTCCCCGACGGAAAATGTTAAATCGTTATAGCGCAGGTCGCGGGCGATACGATTGCACTGCGCCACCACGTCCGCTTTCAGGTCCAGGCCGACTATCTGCGCCTCGCGCTTGTGGACACGCAGGTAGTGGTACAAAGCGAAGGTCAGGTAGGCTTTTCCACTGCCGAAATCGATTACGCGCAGGCCCGGTCGGCGGGCAGATCGGCAACATCGGCGACCATCTCGAGGAAGCGGTTGATCTGCCGGAACTTGTCGTATTTAGCCATCACCACCTTGCCGGTCATTACGCCCAGGCGGATAAGAAAATCGACCGCTGATCTTCGGGAAGAAGGTAGTTCTTTTTTGCGGTTGTGACCGGTGTCCGCCGCCGCTGCTATCGCGGCTGTTTGTTCTTAGAAGCGGGCTTTCGAACAACGGCGGCGGAACCGCTGCTTTTCGCCGCAACGTGAATGTCCGCCTCCTGCGTGTAAAACTGCGCCTGCCGGAATATCTCGGTCAGCAAGGCGGCACTCTCTTCCCCGGCCTCGCCGGGCGTCAGTTGCGATGCGTCGCCTTTTTGTTGCGATGGTACTCGAATTGAAACCGTCGCTCACCCCGAATCGACACGGGCCGCACCAGAACCTTGTCAAAACTCTCGTCGCCCTGTTTTAGCGCGTCGCTCAGTGTTCCGCTGATAAGGATTGCCCTCTAAGACTTTGGTTAACAGATTCTCCAACGTATCCATCGTAAATGTCCTTTTCCTGTTGTGTTTTTTCCAAGCGTGTGGACACGCTCAACGGGCGAATTTGCCCCGCGGCCCCATGATGGGGCTTCCTATCAGCCTATGGACGGGGCACCCTTGACAATTCCAATCGGCTATACCGAGCGATGGCACAAAACCTCGAGCCGCCGCATGGAAGACCCCCGCCCGCCGCGCACCGTCGGCTATGACGAAAAGACGTTTCTTATTGACGGCCAGCCCGACCTCTTTTTGTGCGCCTGCATCCACTATTTCCGCGTGCCGCACGAACTCTGGGCCGACCGCATCGCCAAAGCCAGGCGCGGCGGCATGAACACCATTGAAACGTATGTCGCCTGGAACTTCCACGAACCGGAGCCGGGCGTCTTCGACTTCGCGGGCGACCGGAACCTCGACGGTTTTCTTTCCGAGTGCGAGCGGCAGGGTATGTACGTCATCGTGCGGCCCGGCCCCTATATCTGCGCCGAATGGGATTACGGCGGCTTCCCCGTCTGGCTCGCGAACGTGCCCGGCGTCGCCTTTCGCACAATGAACGCGCCCTATCTGCAGGCTGTGGATCGCTGGTTCGACGCGCTGGTTCCGATCATCGAGAAGCGCCAGTGGACGCGCGGTGGTAATGTTATTCTGGTGCAGGTCGAAAATGAATACGCGAACCTGCAATGGACGCGCGGCAAGGGCATGGTGGTGGACGACGAGTACCAGCACACTATCCGCGACGGCCTGCGGCGGCGGGGAATCGACGTTCCGCTGATTACCTGCGCGGGCCACTGTTCCGGGACCGTCGAGTGCGTCAACTCCCACAACCCCGCCGACCTGATGCCCGAATTCCGCCGCAAGTACCCGGACAAGCCTCTCTTTTCGACCGAGTTCTGGACGGGCTGGTACGATTCCTGGGGCCAGCCCCACCACACGCGCCGCGCAGAGGATGTCGAGTACGCAAGCCTGCGCTGCTGGGCTGAGGGCGCGTGCGGTTATAACTACTATGTTTACCACGGCGGCACCAACTTCGGCTATACACCGATGTATATCCAGACCACCAGCTACGACTACGACGCCCAGATTTCGGAAACGGGGCGGCTGACGGATAAGTGGCGCGCCTCTCGTCGCGTCGCACTGTTCGCGCAGGCATTCAAGGAGATATTGACGACCGGCGAGCACCGCTCCGGTCTCCCGGCCCGCGACGGTCTGCGCGTGACTGAGACCCGAACGCCCCAGCGCGGCGCGATTTTATGGGTGGACAACCCCAGTAAAGAGGCCACTGTCACCGGTTCCGTACCGCCGTATCTGCCCGAGGTAACGCTCGAACCGCGTACGCTGCTGCCCTGGGTGCATGACGTTCCGCTGGGCGGCGCATCGGGGACCTACCTGAGCGCGTATGCCGGGCTGGTCAAAAGTGATGTGCGTGTCCTCACCGCACACATTCTGCCCGATCCCTACGAGGGCGTTCGCGTCTACGTGTACGGTGCGCCCGGCGAAACCGGCGAGGTGGTGCTGTGGAACGGCGGCGAGCGCGCCCAGGCCGTTTCCGTCACCTTCGCCGAAGCCCCGCAGGTGCTGAACATCGGCCCTTCTCAGATCGTCGCGCTGTCCACCCAACTCGCGGGCCGGGCCTGGCTGCACCCGGCGGACGAGACCGCTCCAGCCCTCATCGGCCCGGACGACATCCGTGAGCACGGCCCGGAATCTTTCGTCGGGGAGTTCGCCGCCCCCGGCCAGACGCACACGGTTCATGTGCTTCGTCCTGACGGCTCCCTGACACGCGCCACGGTGGACGCGCCCGCCCTTCCGGCTCCCCCGGCCCTTTCCGTCTGGCAAACCCGCACCGAACCCGACTGCACCGCCGAAGATTTCGATGATTCCACCTGGCGCGAGATTGACGAACCGACATCGATGATGACGCTCGGCAACGGCTCCAATCCCTATGGCTGGTATCGAGCATCGTTTGCATGCTCCGACGCGGGCACGGCTACTATCCACTTCGCCGCCTGCTCCGACCGACTGACGCTGTGGGTGAACGGTAAGCGCATCGGGTCGTCTGCCGTTCCACCCGAAGAGCGTAAAGAAGACTGGACGGCTACCTTCGAGGCGACGCTGCGCGAAGGCGCGAATACCCTCTGTGTACTGGCCGACGGACTGGGCCTGATTAAAGGTGACTGGCAGATCGGCAAAGGCCAGGAGCACGAAAAGAAAGGCATTTACGGCCCCGTCACCGTCACCCCGGATGGCAACTGTTACCAGATAGAAATATCCCGCTGGCGCTTCCAGGGCATTCTGCACGGCGAGCGCCTGGGCTGGTGGCAGCCCGGCTCCGACTGGCCGGAAGAAGACGAGCGGACCGCTGGTCCTGTCCGCTGGCATCGCGCCACGTTCTCGCTTTCTGCGCCGCTTGATACCGCCACGCCCCTGCTGGCGCGGCTGGACAATATAGGGAAAGGCGTGCTGTGGCTGAACGGGCGTAACCTGGGGCGCTACTGGCAGATCGGCCCGCAGCGCGACTACTACCTGCCCGAACCGTGGCTGAAGGTCGGCGAAAACGTGCTTATTCTCGCCGAGACCGAGGGGAATACACCGGAGCAGGTGTCCCTGGTGTGGGATGAGAAGGCGGCGGCGGTGGTGCGCGTATCCTATCCCCCGGCGGATTGATGAAAAATGCTATAATTGGGCGGGGGTGCCCGTGGATAGTATGAAATTCCTGTTCTGCTTCGCGCTGCTTTTTCTGACCGTCGCCGCCGCCACTGTTCTGCCCGCCTGGGCGCAGACCGGCTACAAGCTTCCTCCGAAAGACGTGGTAGATATTCTGAACGCGCCGCCCACCCCGGCTGCCGTTCTCAGCCCGGACCGCACCGCGCTGCTCCTGGTAAACTACGAACCCTATCCGGGTGTCGAGCTATTGGCCCGCCCTTTCCTGCGGCTGGGCGGCCTGCGTATCGACCCGGCGCTGGGCACGCTCCAGCGCACGTTGCATTACACCGGGATCACGCTGCTGCGTGTCTCGGACGGTAAAAGAACGCCGGTGAAGCTGCCGCAGGGGGCGAAGATCGGTATCCCCTCCTGGTCCTATGACAGTACGCGGTTCGCCTTCACCCGCGACACGGAAACCGGCGTGGAGGTGTGGATTGGCGACGCCGCAACCGGCGAATGCCGCGCCCTGCCCCGCCTGCGGGTCAGTGACATTCTGATCGGCCCGTTTGTGTGGATGGACGACAGTCGTCATCTTCTGGTAAGCCAGGTGCCCGCCGAACGGTCGCCCGCGCCGGAAACGCCGCGCATTCCCGGCGGCCCGGTTATCGAGGAGACGGTGGGAAAAGTCTCCAAAATGGCGACCTTCCAGGACCTCTTGCAGGACCCGCACGACGAGCGTCTTTTCGAACACTATGCGCTGGCGCAGCTTGCGCGCGTCAACACCGATACCGGAGCCGTCACGCCTTTCGGCAGGCCCGACCTGTATCTGTCCGCCCGCTTCTCCCCGGACGAAAAGTACCTGCTGACAACGCGCCTCAAGCGTCCGTTTTCGTATCGTGTCCCTTATTCCTATTTCAGCCGCACCACGGAGGTATGGGACGCGCGGGGAACGAAAATCGCCGTCATTTCCGACCTGCCCGTATCGGATGAAGTGCCTCCCCAGGGGGTTCCGCTCGGCCCGCGCAGTGTTAGCTGGCAGGAAAAGAAAGACGCGACCCTGCTCTGGGTGGAGGCGCTGGACGAAGGGAACCCGCTTAACAAAGTCCCGCACCGGGATAAAGTGGTGCGTCTTGCCGCGCCGTTCACGCAAAAGCCGGAGGAAGTATTGAAGGTGACGCACCGCTTCTCCGGCTTCGACTGGACGGAGCGCGCGGACGACGTGCTGATGAGCGAGTACGACCGCGACCGTCGCTGGCGCACTACCTACCACCTCGACCTGTCACGCCCCGAAGCGACAAAGAAGGTGGTTTTCGACCTTTCCGTCAACGACGCCTACAACGACCCCGGTACGCCCGTGTATCAGACCCGGCCCAACGGCGACCGAGCCATCCTTCAGGACGGTGACTGGATCTATCTTTCCGGGCGCGGCGCATCCCCCGAGGGCGACCGCCCGTTCCTCGACCGCATGAACCTGCAAACACTGGAAAAAGAGCGCCTGTACCGCTCCAGCGACGCCAGTTATGAGGCGTTCATTGCCTTCACGGACACCACGCGCAACGCAATTTTGACGCGCTACGAAACGCGGACGCAGCCGCCGAACTACTTCGTCGTTGACCGCACGTCGGGCGCGCGCCGCGCGCTCACGAACTTCCCGGACCCACACCCGCAGATTACCGGGCTGAAGAAAGAGCTTATCAAGTACACCCGCGCGGACGGCGTCCCCCTGTCCGGCACGCTCTACCTGCCGCCCGATTATGACCCGGCGTCCGGCAAGCGCCTTCCCCTGGTGCTCTGGGCCTACCCGGAGGAGTATTCGGATGCCCGCACCGCCGGTCAGGTGCGCGGCTCCACCAATACGTTCACGCGCCTGAGCGGCACGTCGCCGCTCTGGTTCGTCACGCAGGGCTACGCCGTATTGAACGATGCCACCATGCCGGTTGTCGGCGACCCGGAGACGATGAACGACACATTTGTCGAGCAGATAGTCGCCGCCGCCAAAGCCGCTATCGACAAGCTGGACGGCATGGGCATCATCGATCCGAAGCGGGTCGCTGCCGCCGGTCACAGCTACGGCGCGTTCATGACCGCTAACCTGCTCGCCCACTCCGACCTGTTCGCGGCAGGCATTGCCCGCAGTGGAGCGTACAACCGCTCGCTCACCCCGTTCGGCTTCCAGTCCGAGCGCCGCTCTTACTGGGAAGCCCGCGACATCTACAACCGCGTCTCGCCCTTCACCTACGCCAACCAGATCAAGGAGCCGATTCTGCTTATCCACGGCCAGGCGGATAACAACCCCGGCACCTACACCGTCCAGTCGGAGCGTTTTTATCAGGCGCTCCAGGCCAACGGCGCGACCGCCCGCCTTGTCCTCCTGCCGCACGAATCACACGGCTACCGCGCCCGCGAATCCGTCCTGCACGTCCTCGCCGAGATGTTCGAGTGGGCAGACAAGTACGTCAAGAACCGAAACGTGGATGACACGAATCCACCTGCCAGTCAATAGTTGCCGGAGATACTATGCCGATAGACCCGAAAATCTACCGTGAGATGGGGCTGAACGACGCCGAGTACCGGCAGATCGTCGAGACGCTGGGCCGCGAACCGACTTATACGGAACTGGGCATGTACGCCGTGATGTGGAGCGAGCATTGCGGCTACAAATACTCGCGGCCCGTGCTGCGACTGTTTGCTGAGTACAAAAAGGCGCAGGAGACCGGCGCGCTGGAGAATGCCGGCGTGGTTCCGCTGGGCGATTCGGGGTGGGGCGTGGTCTTCAAAATGGAATCGCACAACCACCCGTCCGCCGTGGAGCCGACCCAGGGCGCGGCCACCGGCGTCGGCGGCATTCTGCGCGATATTTTTACTATGGGCGCGCGCCCCGTCGCCTCGCTGAATTCGCTTCGCTTCGGGCCGATAGAGGGAGACGGCCCTGTGGCGGCCCGTAATCGTTATCTGTTTGAGCATGTGGTCGCGGGGGTTGGCGGGTATGGGAACTGTGTCGGGGTGCCGACGGTCGGCGGCGAGATATACTTTCATCCCTGCTACAACGGCAATCCGCTGGTGAATGCGCTGTCGGTCGGTATTGTCAAATTGGACAATATAGCGTCGGCGAAGGCGTCGGGCGTGGGTAATCCGGTGCTGTATGTCGGGTCGGCGACGGGGCGCGACGGGATTCACGGGGCGACGTTCGCGAGTGTGGAGCTTACCGAAGAGTCGGAGGCGAAGCGGCCCAATGTCCAGGTCGGCGACCCGTTCACCGAAAAGCTGCTGATCGAGGCAACACTGGAGGCGCTTGCTACCGGCCATATCGTCGGTATTCAGGATATGGGCGCGGCGGGACTGACCTGTGGAACCTGCGAGATGTCGGCGAAGGGCGGCCTGGGCATGGACATCGACGTGCTTCAGGTGCCGCGCCGTGAATCGGGGATGACCCCTTACGAGGTGATGCTTTCGGAATCGCAGGAGCGGATGCTCGCCGTGGTCGCGCGCGGGCATGAGGAGGAGGTCGCCGCCGTATTCCGCAAATGGGGCCTTCAGGCGGCGATTATCGGCGAGGCCACTGATACCGGGCGCGTGGTCGTTCGCGAGGGCGATACGGTTGCCGCCGACGTTCCCGCCAAATCGCTTGCGGACGACTGCCCAACCTACTATCTGAACGCCGAGGAGCCGGAATATATCCACCGCGTCCAGAGCGCCGATTTTTCTTCATTGCCGGAGCCGGACGACTACAACGCCGTGCTGCTGCGTCTGCTGGCCTCGCCGACCATCGCCTCCAAGCGCTGGGTGTGGGAGCAGTACGATACGATGGTGCAGACCCAGACCGAGATTCTGCCCGGCGCAGGCGACGCCGCCGTGCTGAATCTGCGCGAGCCGAGCACGCCCGGCGCGTCGCCGCGGCGTATCGCCATGACCACCGACTGTAACTCCCGCTTCTGCTATCTTGACCCGTTTGTCGGCGCGCAGTTATCGGTCGCGGAGGCCGCGCGCAACCTTTCCTGCGTCGGTGCGACTCCCGCCGCCGTCACCGACTGCCTCAACTTCGCCTCGCCGGAAAAGCCGGAAGGGTTCTGGCAGTTCCGCCGCGCGGTCGAAGGGATGGCCGCCGCCTGCGAGGCGCTGGGGACGCCGGTCATTTCCGGCAACGTCTCCTTTTACAACGAAACCCCAGACGGCGCGATCTACCCAACGCCCACGGTCGGCATGCTCGGTATTTTCGAGGAGGGTGTGGAGCCGGTCGGCCTGGGCTTCCAGAACGACGGCGATCTGATCTACCTGCTGCGCCCGGACGGCTGGGAGCATGAGAGCGGCATCGGCGGCAGCGAGTATCTGAGCCTGATTCACGGGCGCGAGGAAGGCACGCCGCCCCGCCTGGCTCTGGACGCCGAGCGGCGCGTCCAGAGCGTCGTGCGAAAGGCCGTTGGCGCACGCCTGCTTCGCTCCGCGCACGACTGCTCCGAAGGCGGCGCGACGGTCGCGCTGGCCGAATCCTGTCTTGCCGGAAATCGCGGCGCGGAAGTCCGCTTCGCCGTCACCGACTTTGGTGACCAACCCTGGTCAGCGATTCTGTTCGGCGAGGCCGCCTCCCGTGTTATCGTCTCCGTGCGCCCCGGCGCGGATCAGGACGCCCTGCTCGACCTGGCCGAAGACGCCGCCATTGAAGCTGTCTTTATCGGGCAGGTAAAGGCCAGCGAGCGATTTGACGCGGCGGGCCTGCTCGACCTGCCCCTCGCCCGGCTCCGCGACGACTATGAAAACGCCATCCCGCGCGCGATGGGAGAAAAATAGCGCAGGGTTGATCTTTCCCAAATGATCGGGTAGGATCGGATCGTTTTAGTCTTGTTGCTGGCTGTAACTTATTTAGCCCGCCATGTTCAGGTCGTGCATCATCTGCCGGTGTGCCGCACGGGCCACGGCGTAAGATTCGGCGCTGGCATAAAGGCCGCGAACCTGCTCAAAATAGCGAAAGGAAAAATGTTCGGCCCTGACCCGATAAGCTGGCGATGAAACGAACTCTTCGTACTTCTTTTTTTTGCTGTCGCTTTCTCCAACGATGAACAGACGTGTCTGAAAAAGCTCAGGAATAACGCTCAGGCGCTGGAGACCGGTAACTACTTCCGTAGAGTTTTCCACCTCAAAGGCGAAACAAGGCCGTAACTCACCGGCACGCTCTGCGAACCATATCACATCAATGCGCGCCATCGTTCGGCGCTCATCATCGTTCAGGCGGGGAATGTCGGCCAGATTGTCTCGCACGGAAACGAGCGACGCCAGCGGCTGACCGCAAAACTGGCGTTTCGTGCAATCGTCCGCCGGAGCGAAGGTTTCGTAATCATTCGCACGGCCTATGTACAGCAGTTTGCCCTGTATCTCATCGGTAACTTGACTGGTTGTGGCTGTACCCAGAGATGCTGTCAAGGAAGGCATCATAAGCAGCCGGTAACGTCCGCTGCTGCCGGGAACCGGTTCAAAGATTTTGTAGTTGCGCACAACCTGGCGCACTTTCTCATCAACACGACTATTGGAGGCGGCTTTTTCATCTTTACGAGCCAGGTCTGTGATTTCCTTGAGATGTGCCTCGCCGCCAAGAGCCGCTAAAGCATCGGCGACAACATCTTTCCAGGTGCGATTCTCATTCATGGTGATGAGTTTACATCACGGAGCCGTTGTTTCCTGCTGCTCCTATAAGGGAGAATTTGCTCTATGCCTGAATCAGCAATTTCCATTCACAGCCACTCATCATTAAAGAAATCTATAGTTTCGCTGGTCGATAGACTTGCCTGGCGCTCTGCCGCACACCTCGAGACTCAGGTTGATGTTGCGTTTGCTCGTCCCCTTCTGACGGCAAAGCCTTTTATAGACATTGTCGGCGTAAGAGGGAAGAGGAAATTCTCACCACTATCCAGGAAATGGCGGTTTGGCCGATAAATGGTCTTGTTGTGCTGGCAGGTGCGGGCAAGAAAAGAAAGCCGTTCCTGCTTTCGACAGGGAAAGCAGTGGAATTCGCTCACCTTGAGGCGTGGCTGCGATTGTATTTCTGTCTGCCGCTCAGCGAAAGCGCGAGCGGCAGAAGGCCCCGATAAAATGAAGCCAGTTCCTCGCGGCCTTTGTCGCAGCGATTCAGGGGAAATCATTGAAGACAGGAACCTGGCTGCTGAAAGGAACAGGGTCAGTTGTTTCGAAATTGTTAAGTATGAATTTCTCCTGCCAGCAGTACATTGTGGCAGAACTCGTGATACGTTGGATGCTCTTTTCTACACCGATACCATCAAGCAGCGCCTGAAGGAAGTGGGGTGGGCGCAATATCACCATTGGATAAAGCAAGAGGATGGAGAGACTGAGGAAGAATATCTGGAACGGCTTTGCGCGCTGATTTCGGAGAAATTCGGCGGCTATTCTATAAGCCATGTTTCCGGGCGATACCGTGCCGCCGCCCTCGCAAGTCGGGAGGACGCCGCGCGCATGCTGGTCAATGATGAGCGTTACCTCGTTGACGAAACCACCGCCAGCGTTCGCTTCCTTATTCCCATTCAGTCCACCCGAACCCCCCAGCAATCCGGCTTGAACATGGTTGATTTGCATGAAGCCACGCCACCGCCGGATTCCGCCGTCACGGAAGAAATCTCCCTGGTGCATTCGCTTTTCTTCAACCTGTTCGTGGAAGCGGTGGTTCGCACCATACAGGGAGAAGACGAAATATGGCTGGTGGAGGAAGCGGGGCGTAGCCGCAGTCTTTATGTATGGGAACGCAGCTGATTCGAACGACGGTGATACAATAAAGCGAACGACGAAACGCACTCTGGCAGGAGGCAGCGACCTTGACAATCACGATTACGCCGGAAATAGAGCAGGCGCTTCAGGAAGAGGCGGCGCGGCAAAACAAGACGCCGGAGCAGCTTGCGATAGAGGCGCTGATCGCTGAACTAAAAAATCGTCCTGTTCCGCAGTCAGTGGATGAACTGAAGCCGCGCAAGCCGTTGCCGCCGGGAAAGACGCTGAAGGACGTTTTAGAGGAGTTGGGGCCGTGGCCCGGCGACGAAACCGACGAAGAACTGCTCGCCGCGCTAAAAGCAATGGATGACTGAGCGCGCCAGTGTGACACTGCTGACGACGGACAGGGATTTCGATTTTCTTTCTCCAGCGCTTCTGGCGCGGGAATGGATTGACCCGGCGCTTGCGTAAGGAACACGGTGACAATGAACGACGAACAGAACAGAACAGCGAGCGTCTTTGATGAGGATGATACGCCGAACGAGGAGTGCGGCATCTTCGGCGTGTTCGCGCCGGGCGAGGATGTCGCGCGCCTGACCTTTTTCGGCCTGTTCGCGCTTCAGCACCGGGGGCAGGAGTCGGCGGGCATCGCGGTTTCGGATGGGCAAACTCTGCGGACGCACAAGGACATGGGCCTGGTGACGCAGGTGTTCGACGAGGAAAGTCTGTCCCGGCTGAAGGGGCATATCGCTATCGGGCATACCCGCTATTCCACCACCGGCTCATCCGTTCTGCGGAACGCGCAGCCGCTGCACTGCTGCCTGCATACCGGCACGGTGGCGGTGGCGCATAACGGCAACCTGATCAACACCGAAGAGCTGCGCCGGGAGATGGAGGCGCGCGGCATTTCGTTTGAGACAACCAACGACTCCGAGATCATCGCGCGCCTGATCGCTGAGCAGGAGACGGAGACGCTCGCCGGGGCGGTGCGCGGGGCGATGCAGCGCATTCGGGGAGCCTACTCGCTGGCGATTATGACGGAGAACCAGATTGTCGGCGTCCGCGACCCCTACGGCGTGCGCCCGCTGTGTTTGGGACGCCTGGGCAACGATAAGTGGGTGCTGGCAAGCGAGACCTGCGCGCTCAATACCGTGGGCGCGACCTTCGTGCGCGAGGTGATGCCGGGTGAGATCGTCGTCATCGACCGGGACGGCGTGCGCTCCGCGCCCGGTGTTCAGATGGAACGCCCCGCGCTCTGCATGCTGGAGATGATCTACTTCGCCCGCCCCGACTCGGTAATGTACGGCCAGAGCTTGCACGCCGCCCGGCGGCGCATGGGACAGGAACTGGCCCGCGAGCATCCGGTGCCCAATGGGGCCGACCTGGTTATCGCCATTCCCGACAGCGGCACGCCCGCCGCGCTCGGTTTCGCCGAGGAGAGCGGCGTCCCGTTTGCGGAGGGGCTGATTAAGAGCCGCTATATCCACCGGACGTTTATACAGCCCGACCAGCGTATGCGCGACCTCGGTGTCCGTATGAAGTTCACCCCGATTCGCGAAACGCTGGAAGGCAAGCGCGTGGTCATGGTAGACGACTCCATCGTGCGCGGCACCACCACGGATAAGCTGGTGCGCGTGCTGCTGGATGCCGGAGCGCGCGAAGTGCATGTTCGCATCTCCGCGCCGCCGGTGAAGTTCCCCTGCTTCTATGGGGTAGACCTGGCGAATCAGGACCAGTTAGTTGCCGCCCGGAACACGGTCGAGGAGATTCGCCGTCTGATCGGAGCGACTTCGCTGGGCTTTTTGTCGCCGCAGGGGCTGGCGCGCGCTGTCCATGTTCCTAATGATAACTTCTGCCTGGCCTGCTTCACCGGTGAATACCCGATAGACATTCCGCCGCATGTGAAGGTGAGCAAGTTCGCCCTGGAGATGCCGGTGGTGAAAAACGGCGCGGGAAACAAGGTGCCGGTACCGACACACTCCCGCGATGTGGGATACGACGAGTAGACGACAATGACCATTCGTGTTCTGCTCTTCGGCCATTACAAAGACGCTGCCCCGGCAGGCGCGGACAACGGCGCGTTTTCGCTGGATGTCCCCGCCGGTGCGACCGTGGCGGATGTCGCGCGGCTTCTGGGCGAGCGCGACGAGCGGCTGCGTGATCTGCTTGCTCGAACGCGGACGGCGGTGGGCGCGGACTTCGCGCCCCCGGAAACTGCGCTTTCCGACGGTGAAGAGGTCGCTTTTCTGCCCCCGATGAGCGGCGGCTGAGTTAATGGGTAAACAGCTTCATGGCTCCTGAGGATTGACCCGTGGTATTGCTTACCGAAGCGGTATTAGACCCGCAGCAAGCGGTGGATGCGCTGGTGACGGAAACCGACGGCGCGTATGTGCAGTTTGTCGGGGTGGTGCGAAACCACGCGCGCGGGCGGCAGGTAGCGGGCCTGGAGTACGAGGCGTATAAGCCGATGGCCGAGCGCCAGATGCGGCGTATCGTGGACGAGGTTCACCAGCGGTGGGGGCTGCGCTGCGCGATTCTGCACCGTTTCGGCTATCTGGCGGTCGGCGAGGCGTCCGTGGTCATCTGTGTCTCCTCTCCCCATCGGGCCGAAGCGTTCGACGCCTGCCGCTGGGCGATTGACACGCTGAAGAACGACGTGCCGATCTGGAAAAAGGAGTACGCGGCGGACGGGACGTACTGGATAGAAGGCGAGAATGCCATTCCGATGCAAAGCGACGGTACGGCGTGATTGAGGAGCGAGCGGCATCGGAGTTCCGGCCCGCGCCGGAGATAGCTATTCGCCCCATGCGCGGCGCGGACATCGAGCAGGTGTCGCGTATCGAACGTCAGTCCTTCCCGACGCCGTGGAGCACCCATGCCTATGTCACCGAAATCGCCAACCCCTCCGCCTGCTATCTGGTCGCGACGTTAAACGAAGCGGCCAGCAACGTTTCCGCCGATACCCGCCCGGAAACTATTGTCGGCTACGGCGGCATGTGGGTCATTATGGACGAGGCGCATGTCACCACGCTGGCCGTGGACCCAACCTTCCGGGGGCGGCGTATCGGCGAACTCCTGTTGTGCGAGCTGTTGGCCGCATCCTTGCGCCTGGGCGCGACGCGGGCGACCCTGGAGGTGCGTGAAAGCAACAGCAACCAGGCGGCGCAGCGGCTGTACGAGAAGTATGGCTTCGTTTGGGTGGCCCTCCGCAAAGGCTACTACACGGACAACAACGAGCATGCCGTCATCATGTGGATCGACGACATGACGACCTCGGCCTGGCGTCGCACCTTCGCCGAGCACCGCGCCGCCCTCGCCCTTCCCCCTGCCTGACTTCGTTCCCCGGACAGCGCGCGTGCTATAATTTCCAGGGAGAAAGAAGAATGAGCTACCAGTTTGACCACGTCGCGCAGCAGGTGCCGGACATCGCCGAGGCGGTGGCGTGGTACGAGAAGACCCTGCCGGGCGCGCGGGTGCTGTACCAGGACGAGACCTGGGCGCTGCTGGAGGCGGGCGGCGTGCGTATCGCCTTTGTGGTGAAAGACCAGCATCCGGGGCACCTGGCCTGGCGTGTGGACGACGCCACATTGGAGCGTCTGGCCCAGGAGCATGGCCAAGAAATCAAGCCCCACCGCGACCGCACCCGCTCCTTCTACCTCGAAGCCCCCGGCGGCCAGAGCATTGAAATAATCAGCGTAGATGGCAGTGAATACGAAAGGCTGATAGAAACAGTGAAAACTTAACCGCAGTTGAACACTGGAGGCAGATACCCTTTATGCCGGGTTCGCAGGCTCTCCGAGGGGTAGAAGGACGGTTGCGGTGGTGCCTTTGCCCGGTTCGCTGTCAAGGATGAGTTCGCCGTTCAGGGCGTGGACGATGGTCTGGGTCCCGGCGAGCGCGGCGGCGGCCCCGGCGGTCCGGGAGGCCCCGGCTTTCCGCCTCCACCCGGTGGATAAGAGTATAGCCCCCTGCCGCACAGCCGCAGGGGGGCCGCAGCCGGGTCTCTTTACAGACTCTTAGAAGCCGTTATGCTGCCGGCTAATCAGCGGCTGCTCATCCAGACCGGGTCGGGGGGCGTCCTTTCCTGCTCCAGCACAATGGTGGTGCCGTGCGCGCCAGTCAGGAGCCACACCCGGTCACAGGTTTTTAAGATCATCCAGAAGCCGTGGCCCATCGTACCCGCCGTCGTATAACCGCGCTCCAATGTGGCGCGGTGCAGAGACTCTTCGGCGATTCCCCCGCCTTCATCCTGAATCCACACCTGCACCGTTCCCGTCGCCGGGTTGGAATGGACGCGCCCTGTGCCGCCGCCCGCATGGACGACGGCGTTCATGGACGCCTCACCGGCGGCGGTCAATAGATCGAAAGCGCGCTCGTCGGACATACCGGACTCTTCGGCAAGGGACATAACCTGCTGCCGGAGGGTCCGCAGCGTGGGGGCGGAAAGGGCTACCGGATCGCAGGCGGGAGGCAGCGGCTCAGGCAGGGCGGCGGGTGTGTCACACAGGGTCAGTCGCCCTTCCGTCACACTGAAAAGCATGTCGCGCAGAAACGTCCGCTGGTGCTTGATACCCGCCTGCTCGCGTCTCAGGTCCGTCCTGAACCTCGCTCAAAAGCCGCGCCTTTTCGTCCTTGTCGGCCTCCGCATTCTCCTTGGCCGCGCGCAAACCCTGCGACAGGACGCTGACCAGAGTCCCCACCGCAACAAACAGCGCGATCCGAACCATGTCGGCCTTGCTGGGAACGGCGAATACATAATACGGTGGCAGGAAAAAGTAGATGCCAACCAGGACGGAAAGAAGCGTCGCCAGCAGACCCGGTCCCAGCCCTCCGTAGCGGGCGGCAAGCATCACGGCAAGAACAAACGCCAGCAGCGGAGCATCGCCGCCCAGCACCGGGTTCAGCAGGAGCCGCACCACCAGCACCAGCGTCGTCGCCGCCACGGCAATTCCGTAGCCGAGCAGAGCCGCCTGCGCCTGGTTTGTCTGCCGGGGTACATCGGAGTGGCTTGAAAACACTGCTCTTTACCGTCGCCGCGCCAGCAAAAGGCAGGCGTCGTCACGCAGCGAGCCGCCCGCGAAGGCGCGCGCGCCGTCCAAAATCACCCTGCCCATGTCACGCACGGAAGCTGCCGTGAAACCCTGCTTCGCCAGAGTGGTCATTCCCTCATACTCCAGGAACTCCCGGTCCCGCCGCGCTTCCGTCACCCCGTCCGTCGCCATGACCAGAACATCGCCCCGGCCCAGGCGCAGCGGGGACGGCGTATAGAGCATTTTCGGCTGGATTCCCAGCGGCATGCCGGTGGTTTCTATCACCTCAGCCTCTCCGTTCGTCCGCAGCACCAGCGGCGGCTCGCAGCCCGCCGACAGCACCGTGCCCTCGCCCCGCTCCGGGTCAAGAATCGCCAGGGCCATGCAGACGAAGCTTTCCCCGCCCTGCTCATCGAAGTACCGCGTGTCGCAGACATAGTCGTTCAGCCGGGCGACGATACTGGCCGGGGAGTAGGGGTATTCCCGCGCAAAGGCCCGCAGCACGTCCTTCACCTGCATGGTGCGCGCCGCCGCTGAAAGTCCTTTGCCGGAGGCGTCCGCTATCGCCAGCGCCACCAGGCCGCGCGGCATCGCGAAGGCATCCACGAAGTCGCCGCCGATCTGCGCCTCGTCCAGAGCCGCCTCGTACAGCGTCGCCACCGCCAGGCCGGGAAAGGCGTCCTCGGCGACCTCCAGAGTCAGCGGGCGCTGCAAGGTATCGGCGATACGCTGTTCCCGCTCGAACGCGGCTTGCAGCGCATCCTGTCCCCGTTTGCGCTCCGTGGCGTCGCGCAGCACCTTGGCAAAGCCGCGCACATTCCCTATCTCGTCCCGCAGCGATGTCATCACCCCGTCGGCGAAAAACAGGGAGCCGTCCTTTTTAAGGTGCCAGCGCACGTCTTCGGCCCGGCCTTCCGCCCGTGATCTGCTCATCTCCTGCTCCGGCACGCCTGCCGCCCGATCTTCCGGCGTAAAGATGAGGGCGCTCTGCTGCCCGATCACCTCGTCTTCCCGCCAGCCCATGATGCGCTCGGCTCCGGTGTTCCAGCGCAGAATGCATCCGTTCGTGTCCAGCATCAGCATCGCGTGATCCCGCGCGCCCTCCACCATCAGCCGAAGCTGCTCCTCGCTTTCCTTGAGCGCCGCCTCCGCCTGTTTTCGCTCGGTGACATCCTCAATGGCGAGAAGAAGCATTTCGGTATGGTTGCCGGGGCGCACCAGCTTGCGGGCATTGAGCCGCATCGTTTTGCATCCGAGGCCAGGGAAGTCGTGCATGACCTCGAAATCATTGAAGACGTTATTCCGGGGAACTATCTCTTCTAGCAGCCGCCGCAGTTCGGGAATGTCCCACTGATGATTGCCGAGTTCGTAAATGAGGCGGCCTTCGGTCTCTTCCGGGGATACCTGGAAGGTTTGATAAAAGGAGTGATTGGCCGAGACGACGCGCAGCCGGGCGTCCAGCACCACTATCGCTTCCCGCACCGTATCCACAATACTTTGCAGGTAGATGCGCGCCTCTTCCGGGGTTTGTTCCAATCGCATTCCTCCGCTGCCGATCCGTCAATGACCGGACAGCATTCCTTCTTCGTGCCTATTATTGTACACTAATCCGTAGCGCCGTTTTAGCGCGTGCCCGCTTGGCGTCCTAAATAATGATAAGTAAGAGGCCCCCGGAGATTCCGGTCATCAGGGTAAAACACCAATAACAGGAACTTGTTCGATGAAAACCCTTTCTTTGCGGCGGCATCATCCCGCCCCGACCTTTGCGCTGACCGATGCTTCGGGTAACGCGGTGGGTCTGCGCGACTACTGTTTTCGCAAAGACCTGCTGCTCTTTTGCCTGCACGGGCCGCACTGCCCGGAGTGCGCTCGAATCGTGCAGGAGATGACCGAGCAGCGGGACGATTGGGAAAGCTGGGGCACGACCCTGCTCCTGCTGCACGCGGAAAACGAGCCGTTTTCCGCGCCGTTCCGACAGGCGCAGGATGCGGGCAGTGCGGTGCGGCGACGCTACGGCGGCCCCGAGGCGGATGCGGTGATTGCCGTTATCGAGCATCGAGGGCGGTTAATGGATGGATGGACGCTGGCGCACCCGGACCCCGCGGACTGGCACGAGGTCGCGGAAACGGTGCGCTGGGTGGCGGTGCAGGAGCCGGAATGCGGCGCGTGCGAAGTGCTGCCGGGATGGGACGAGGACTGAATCCGCGTCAGCGCGCCCGTGTCAGCGTGCCTGGAGCCAGGCGGGTTCGGGCGGCGTCCTGTCCTGCTCCAGCACAATGGTGGTGCCGTGCGCCCCGGTCAGCAGATAGATGCGGTCGCAGGTCTTGAGCATCATCCAGAAGCCGTGGCCCATCGTACCCGCCGTCGTATAACCGCGCTCCAATGTGGCGCGATGCAGGCGGTCCATCGCGATACCTTTGCCCTGATCCTGGATAAAGACCTGGACGGTTCCGCTTTCGCCCGCATAGATTCGCCCTTCGCCGCCGCCGCCGCCATGCACCACAGCGTTCATGGACGCCTCCCCCACCGCCGTCACCAGGTCCTGCCACCGGTCGGCGGGAAGGTCGTTGGCAATCGCCACATCCACCGTGCGCTGCCGCAGATCGCGTAGATTCTTTGCCGAAAGCGGAATCGGCTCGCCCTGCGGCGTCAAAGGCCGGGGCAGATCGGCGGGCGTGTCGCACAGGCGCAGACGCGCCTCGGAAACGCTGTACAGAATGTCCCGCAGAAAGGTGCGCGTTTGCCGCTGGCTTTCCCGAAGCGCCTCCTCGGCGCGCCTGCGCTCCTCGATTTCGCGCTGCGCCTGCCCGAACAGACGCGCATTATCCAGCGCGATTCCCGCCTGGGCCGCCAGGGCGCGGACATTGCGCTCGGCGCGCTCGGTAAACACGCCCGCCTTTTCGTGCCCGAAGAACAGGCCGCCCAGCACCTCGCCCGACCGCGAATTCACGGGAACGGCCAGATAGCTTCGCACCGGCAGATGGCCGTCCGGCATGCCCTGATAGGGTAAGTTAAGACCGTAGCGTGCATCCTGGGTCACATCGTCCAGCCGGATCACGCCTTCACCCCGGAACGTCGGGCCGAACACATCGGTATTGCGCGGCATGGGGAACTGCGCGAAGGCGTCCTGGGATACGCCGGAAAGCGAGTACAGCGTGTAGGCTTCGCCCGTCTCGCCGGTGACGTTGTAAAAGAACGCGCCGAACTGCGCGCCAGTCAAAGCGGTCGCAGCATCGGTGGCGGCCTGCACCAGTTTCTGCACGTCAAGCTGCGCGGAAAGCATCTGGCCGATACGGTTTACCGTCTCGATGGTCCGGGTCTCTTCGCGTAGTTCCATCAGCAGCCGCTGGGTCTCCTCCGCCGCCCGCTTTCGCTCGGTAATCTCGGTCACGACCGCTCCGACGCCCAGCGCCGTCGCGCCGTCCTGATCGCACACCGGATAATAGCTGACCAGCCAGTGGCGTCTGGTTCCGGGAAGGGCGGGCGTTTCGCCGCTCACCTCGATATTGACCAGCGGCTCCTGCGTTTCCAGCACGCGGCGCAGGCTGGCCATTACCTCCGACGATTGGTGGGGCAGCACCTCCGGCACGGTGCGGCCCAGATGCTCTTCCACCGGCACGCCGTTTATTTCCGCCAGAGCCACGTTCACCCGCTGATAGCGCAAATCGGCGTCGAAAAAAGCGAAGCCTACCGGTGTATTGGTAAGCAGCGTGCTCAGCAGTGCCGCATCGATTCGAGAACCGGAAACGGTAAATAAAGGTGTTACATATCTCATTACCGTAAAAGCGCGATCACTCATGGCGAAGGGTGGTACTTCGCGCATTACCGTTACAGCCCGCTCACTCATGGCGTCGGGTGGGTATCTCTTGTATGCTAAGCTGTTCTTACCCGCTCCGGCCTCTGCTCTCACCTGCACAGGCGCACCATCGAATGAATTCGAGGCTGTAAGAGTACAAAGCCTGCCTGCGCAGGCTGCAGAGCAGGATACATGACAGGCGGATTCCTCAGTCCGCGAAGGCGGACTTCGTACCCTTGAAGCCTCGAATTCATTCGATGGTGTCCTGCTTCATAATCCTGAATCGCACCCCAGCGGGATTTGGAAGAAGGCACTGGGCGACGCCCCGTAGAATCTATACAGACCCCGTTTTCAACCAGGGGGCAGAGATAATAGAAACACGTGAACGTTCTCGGTATTGAAACTTCGTGCGATGAGACGGCAGTGGCTGTGGTGGCGGATGGGCGGCGGATTTTATCCAGCATTGTGGCATCACAGATGGCGGAGCACGCCCGTTACGGCGGCGTCGTCCCGGAAATCGCCTCGCGCCGCCATGTGGAGCAGATTAATCTGGTTCTGCAAACGGCGCTGCGCGATGCGGGTGTTGGTTTTCGCGATATGGACGCCGTGGCGGTGACGAACCGGCCCGGCCTGCTCGGGGCGCTGCTGGTCGGCGTTTCGGCGGCAAAGGCGCTGGCGATGGCGCTTTCGCTGCCGCTGGTCGGTGTCCATCATATCGAGGCGCATCTGTACGCCAACTTTATCACGCATGCCGACGCCGCCTTTCCCGCCGTGGCGCTGGTAGTTTCGGGGGGGCACACCGATCTTTTTCACCTGAAAAATCACGGCGACTATGTGCTATTGGGCCGCACCCGCGACGATGCCGCCGGAGAGGCGTTCGACAAGTGCGCCCGTCTGATGGGGCTGGACTATCCCGGCGGCCCGGCAATCGAGGCGGCGGCGAAATCGGGAAACCCGTCCGCCGTGCCGCTGCCCCGCGCCTGGCTGGACGGCACACCCGATTTTTCTTTCTCCGGTCTGAAGACGGCGGTGCGCCGTGTCGTGCAAAGCGCCGACCCACCGCCCGTTGCCGATATTGCCGCTTCATTTCAGGAAGCGGTTGTGGATGTGCTGGTAACGAAAACCGTGGCGGCAGCGCGGCAAGCTGGTGCGCCGCCGCGCGTGCTGCTTGCCGGGGGCGTCGCCGCGAACGCCCGCCTGCGGGAGAAGATGCAGGCCGCCTGCGACGAGGCCGGGCTGCCCCTGCTCTACCCACCACCCGCGCTCTGCACGGACAATGCCGCGATGATCGCCGCGACGGGCTATTTTCATTTGCAGGCCGGGCGCGGCAGCGATGATCTGAGCCTGGATATTATCGCCTCCGAGCCTCTGGCTGTGCGGGCGCACGTCCCGAATCCCGGCGGTTCTTGAAGACATCGCTATGGCCCTGTTCGTGTATAATCTGCTTCTCATTTTGCTGTCGCCGGTTCTGCTGCTGTACCTCGCGTGGCGTCTCTGGAAAGGAAAAGAAGACCGCAGCCATTGGGCAGAGCGCTGGGGACGGCTTGGGGAGACTGTCTCCGAAGACCCGCGTACGCCGCGCTTCTGGGTGCATGCGGTCTCCGTCGGCGAGGTGATGGCGGCAGCGCCCGTGCTGCGCGCGCTGCGCGCCCGCTTTCCCGGCGCGTTCATCCTCTTATCCACCATCACCCCGTCGGGCCGCGAGGTCGCTCAAAAACAGGTTCCGCCCGCCGATGAGGTCGTCTATTTTCCTCTGGACATCCCGCGGGTCGTGCGCCGGGCGCTGGCGGCGGCCCGCCCCGACGCCGTGCTGCTGATGGAATGGGAGATTTGGCCGAATTTCCTGGTCGCCGCTCGCCGCTGCCACCCCGGCGGCAGCAGCAGCGCCGCTGTCGCCGTGCTGAACGGGCGCGTTTCCGACCGGGGCCTGCGCCGGGGTGGGCACGCGTCCTTTTTCACCCGTCCGGGCCTCGATGCGGTTTCGCTGTTCGCCATGCAGAGCGAGGAAGACGCCCGCCGCGCGGCCCTCGTCGGCGCGGAGCCGGATCGGATCGTGACGCTGGGCAACACGAAGTTCGATGAAGCCGTCGTCCCACTGTCTGCCGACCAACGTGCCGCCCTGCGCGCGGAGCTGAACATAGCGCCGGATGCGCCCGTCTGGGTGTGCGGTTCCACGCGCCCCGGTGAAGAGGCGTTTCTTGCTCAGGCGGCGACGCAATTTCGCAAACCGTTCCCCTATCTCTTTATGATTGTCGCGCCCCGTCATCTCGAACGCGCGGACGAGGCGGAGGGGGCATTGCGTTCCGTGGGAATGACGGTGGCGCGGCGTCGGTCGCAGGAAAAGCGGCCCCCTCCCCCCGTCCCCCTCCCCCACGGCGGGCGACCGTCGCCTGCGGGGAGAGGGAGGGAAAGAACGGGATACGGCAGGCGGTTCGGCTTTCT
Source organism: Armatimonadaceae bacterium (assembly GCA_030447685.1). Classification (GTDB taxonomy): domain Bacteria; phylum Armatimonadota; class Armatimonadia; order Armatimonadales; family Armatimonadaceae; genus JAUJOK01. The sequence continues at coordinate 85,975 of JAUJOK010000010.1, read as the reverse complement.
CCTCTGGCTCCCTCTCCCACAGCGTGGGGAGGGGGGGGGGAGGGGGCCATCTATCCACCCTCCTCCTGGACACCTTTGGCGAATTGGGGCGGGTGTACGCGGTGGCCGATGTCGCCTTTGTTGGCGGGTCGCTGCTGCCGTTCGGCGGTCAGAGCGTTTTCCAGCCACTGGCGCAGGGCGTTCCCGCCGTGTTCGGGCCGCACATGAACAACCAGCGTGACATCGCGGCGCTGTCGAAGGCGGCAGGGGTGGGTTTCGAGGTGCGTGATGCGGGTACGCTTGCCGAAGAAGTGACGCGCCTGCTGGCGCTGCCGGAGGAAGAAAAGGCAGCGCTGTCGGCGGCGGCGCGTGCGCTGATCGAGCGAAATCAGGGTGTCGCGGAACGGTGCGTGGATGCCGTGGCGCGGCTTTTGGAAAGAAAGACATGAGTTCCCAGAGCGGGTTCGTGGAAAACGTGCTGCACGGGCAGGACAAGGGTATCGGGGCGACGCTGCTGCGCGGTCTGCTCACCGGGGCTGCCTGGATGCACCGCATCGGATTGGAAGCGTACCTGCTTCCCTACCATACCGGCACGCGCCATCGGCACCGGCTGATGTCGGCGGAAAAACAGCCCGTGCCCACCATCGCCATCGGTAATCTGACCTCAGGCGGCACCGGCAAAACTCCGATGGCCGCCCTGGTGGCGCAGACACTGCAAGACAGCGGACGGCGCGTCGTGCTTTTGTCGCGCGGCTACGGCGGCAGGGGCAAGGATCACGGCAGGCCGCGCATCGTCACCGATGGCGATCATCTTCTGCTCCGGCCCGAAGAGGCGGGAGATGAACCGGCCCTGCTGGCCTGGCTGCTCCCCGGCGTCCCCATCTTCGTCGGCAAAGATCGGCGGCTCAGCGGGCAGATGGCTATCGAGCGATTCCAGCCGGACGTTGTCGTTCTGGATGACGCGCTTCAGTTCTGGCAGCTGCACCGTGATCTGGACATCGTTCTTCTGGACGCCCGCCGCCCCTTCGACAACGGCTATGTCTTGCCGCGCGGCCTGCGCGAGCCGCCGTCGCATCTCAAACGCGCCGGAATCGTCGTTTTGACACGGGCCGACCGGGTAGACCCCTCGTTCTGCACGCCACCCAGGCGCGTGTCAAGCGCCTTGCGCCGCGCGCCGCCGTCTTCACCGCGATCCATGCGCCGCTGGGCTGGGTGCGCGCCAGCGACGGCGCGCTGCTGCCGCTGGACACGCTCAAAAATCAGCAGATTCTGCTTTTCGCCGGTATCGCTGACAGCGATTCGTTCGTCAGCACGGCGAAAGCTCTGGGTGTGCGCATCCTGCACCGGCGCGACTTCGGCGACCACCACGCCTACACGTCTCAGGAGGTCGCGGCCCTGGCGCGTATCCGCTGCGAGGCCGCTATCACCACGGAAAAAGACCTGGTGAAAGTCGCGCTCCACTGGCCGCGCCAAGCGCCGCCCCTGTACGCCCTGCGCGTCGGCATGGAACTGGATGACCCGTCCCGCTTCGAGGCCGCGCTTCGGAAAACGCTTCAGGAAATGCACAAGCCTGCGACGGAAGGTATGCCCACCACTGCTGCTGCGCCGCCGCCTGCGCCCCGCGTCAGTCCGCCGGAAGCGACCGAGGTAAAAAACGAACTAACCGAGGTCGAAACGGAAGAAGCGAAACCAGCGGAGATAAAGGAGCCAGACCCTTTGCTTCCTCCCAGCGAACCCGTTTCGGCGGCGGAGATGAAACGAGCGCGGGTCCCCCTGCCTTCCCGGCATGACAACCCGCGCCCCAACGGGCACCGTCCCCGGCCAACGCGCCGCAATGGCAACCCCGACCCACCACACGATTCATGAGGATTGAACCATCAGTATCAGGTGTTTCAGAAGATAGGTTTTTCCCGTGGAGGTGGTGGCGCTGGATGAAGGAGCGCGGGCGTTCTAACACGAAATTCTGCTTTCACCCTCTCGCGGATGAGCGCCTGCATCTGTACATGACACTGGAAGCGATACGCAAGTTGGGCCTGTAACCCCGCCCCCACCCATCTATATGGCGGGAACGACCCAGGTTCTTTTTTCGTTCCTCATATATCAACCAGAAGGTTTCCATACACAACAACGAGTGCTTCAATAAAACCAGTGACCACATTAGCTAATCTCTCCCCACTGACGTTGCCATTTCATCCTACTTTATAGGGGCCAGCCTCGGAACTACTGTGGTTCGACGTCCCCCTGAACTATGAGCTTGCAGAGTTATGTGAATCCCGATGAACCCGAATGTTCTTGACAAATACCTCGGCGTCTTTGCTAACCTGAATCGCAAGGTTACAAGTAGTTTCAAAAGTGCCTTAGAGCTATGAGAAGGCAAGCAATGAGGCAGAAGCCTCGGAATACCTGGGCATTCCGTTCATGGCGCACCAACAACCGCCGAAAGTTCTGCAAATGAGCAAAGGTTCTCTCGATTTTCCAGCGGCTCTTGTAACCGATTCCCACTGGTGCAAAGGGCCTGCCGCGCTTGGGCTTCTTCCTTTGTCGTCGCTCGAAGTGCGGGATCGTCGCCTTGATGCCGCGCTTCCTGAGCCCGCTACGAAACTTTCGGCTGTCATAGGCTTTGTCGGCCACCAGTTCCTTGGGACGTGTCCTGGGTCTGCCGCGTCTCTGCGGCACATTTACGGTTCGCAGCGTCGCCTCGGCAAGCTTTACCTCGTGCGGGGTGGCGCTTTCAATCAAGAGGCCGATGGGAATGCCGCTGCCCTCAGTGACAAGCATCATCTTAGTGCCCTTACCGCGCTTGGTCTTGCCGACGGCTACTCCCCCCTTTTAGCCGGGACAAAGGAACCATCCAGAAACGCCTGTGCCCACTCTAACTTGCCCTGTGCATCCAAACTCGATAGAACTGCCCGCCACAGGCTTTCCCAGACGCCTACTTCTTCCCACTGCTTGAGCCGCCGCCAGGCGGTGGTGGCAGAACCCAGCTCTGTGGGCAGGTCTTTCCAGCGGCAGCCCGTGCGCAGAACAAAGAGAATCGCCTCCAGCGTTCTGCGGTCATCAGCGCGAGGCCGCCCCATCGTCTTCTTGGGCGGCAGAAGCGCAGCAATGCGCTCCCATTGGTCATCGGTTAAGCGTGTTCCTGTCACGCCTTCATTCTACAAGAACTTTTGAAACTGCTTGTAGTAAAGAACACGGAATCGCACCGCACAAGCCGATTTTGCTCCTCGCTGTTCTTGATGAGATTCAGAATGGAGCCTACCAAGATAATCTCATCACCATTACGCCGGAATTAGTTGCCTCCTTTCGACACTACTGGCAGGCGCTTGTTACTTCGGATTACTGGATCGAGCGCATGAACATCCCGTTCCGGTATTTGTATCAAGATGGATTCTGGCATTTTCGAAGAAACGGTGAGGAAGTCAGGCCCGAAGACAAACCGTATTCGCTGTTGCAACTCAGCCATGATTTCGACGGCATATTTTTGTCACAGGACCTATGGCAGCTTTTGCAGGAACCAAGTGCCGTTAACGCGCTCTGGGCGCACCTGCTTCAATCGTACTTTGGTCTGCCACCAACTACCGTTTCCCGACCAAACACGCATAACCTGCTCGATTATGAGGCGGAAAAGCTCAAGGCTGAGGCACAAAGTAAGTTTCGGATTAGAAAGCTCCGCGAAAACAGCGGTGATAACGGCTATTACATTCGTCACGCTCTGTTTCCCCGTGTCGTCAAGACGATGTACAACAATGCCTGTGCTGTTTGTGGCTTGGCGGTTCACACGGAACAGAGCGGCGGAATAGTGGATGCCGCGCATATTCTGCCGTTCAGCGAGTTCCATTACGATCACCCACGCAACGGTATAGCTTTGTGCAAAAACCATCATTGGGGTTTTGACGCTGGATGGTTCGGAATATCTGACGATTACAAAATTCTTATTTCACCACACCTACTAAACGGTTTGGGTTACGCCATGGCAGGAAAGGCCATTCAGCTTCCTTCAGATGCCGTTCATGCCCCGGCGCAGGCAGCATTGGCTTGGCATCGCGACAACAAATTCCTCAAGTAAGTCCCTGGAGTACATAAAATACCCCCTTGCCAACCCTTGCTTCCTCCCGGTATCCTCAACACATGGCAGGAGTCATCAGAAGTTGGCTCACGCAAGGATAGTGTTCCCGTCCGTGAGGACGGTTAGCCACAGGCTCACGAGCGAGGGACATTCTGTCTCTCGGAAAAGGCGGGCTGAAGGAATAATATGGACTATACCACTCTGGGTGCGACTGGCCTGACGGTCAGCGTGATGGGGCTGGGCTGCGGCGGGCACAGCCGACTGGGCCTGGGTACGGGCAAAACCGAGCAGGACGCGGTACAGATCGTGCGCCGCGCCCTTGACCTGGGCATCAACTTTATTGATACGGCGGAAGCCTACGGCACCGAGGTGGCGGTGGGCAAAGGGATAAAGGAAGCCGCGCGAACAGATCGTGCTGTCCACGAAGGTGTCGCCGCGCGGGAAGAGGCGCGGGCGACGGCGGCGGAGATAAAAGAGCGCGCCCATGGCTGCCTGGAGCGGCTCGGCGTGGAGTACGTGGACATACTGCACCTGCACGGTGTTCGCGCGGACGATTACGACTATGCCGCGTCCGAACTTTTTCCCGGCGCTGGAGGAACTGCGGACGGAGGGGAAAATCCGCTTTGTCGGCATCACCGAAGCCTTCGGTCCGGACCCACAGCACCGTATGCTCGTGCGCGCTCTGGAAGACGATTACTGGCAGGTTATCATGGTCGGGTTCAACCTGCTGAACCAATCGGCGCGCGAGCGGGTACTGACGAAAAGCCGTGAAAAGAACATCGGCGTTCTGGATATGTTCGCGGTGCGCCGCGCGCTGAGCAACCCCGATGCGCTGAAAACGCTGATGGGCGATCTGGCCGCGCAGGGCCTGATTGACCGGAACGCATTTGACCCCGACGACCCATTGGGCTTTCTCGCGCAGAACGGAGTCGGGGCCAGTATCACGGATGCCGCCTACCGGTTCTGCCGGTATGAGCAGGGAATCCATGTGGTGCTGTCGGGAACGGGAAATGTCGCCCATCTGGAAGAAAACGCGGCGGCGCTGACCCGTCCCCCCTGCCGGAACCGATCACGCAGCGGCTCCGCGACCTGTTTCAAAACGTAGACTCCGTTTCCGGCAACTGAGGAGGGAAAACAGCAGAGTTATGGCAGAGCAGAAAATCGCCGTGGTGACGGGAGCCAGCAGCGGTATCGGCGCGGCGACCGCGCGGGCGCTGGCCGCAGCAGGGTATCGCGTGATCGTCGGGGCGCGGCGCATAGAGAGGCTGGAGGCGCTGGCCGCCGAGACCGGCGGGGAGGCGCGTACGCTGGATGTCGGTGACCCGGCCTCCGTGACGGCGTTCTGCGCCGCCGTCCCCCCCGCGCTGCACCTGCTGGTAAACAATGCCGGCGGCGCACTGGGTTTGGAACCGATAGCGGAGGCGCGGGACGAGGACTGGGAGACGATGTACCGCACCAACGTCCTGGGGCTGATGCGTGTCACACGCGCCCTGCTGCCCAATCTCCTGGAAGGCCGGGGCCATATCGTCAACATCACCTCAATTGCCGGGCGCGACGTCTATTCCGGCGGCGCGGGCTATACCGCCGCCAAGCACGCCGCCCGCGCCGTTACGGAAACGTTACGCATAGAACTGAACGGCACGCCTGTCCGTGTTACTGACCTCGCGCCCGGTATGGTCGAAACTGAGTTCAGCGAGGTGCGTTTCCACGGCGACGCCGAGCGGGCTAAAGGGGTTTACGAGGGCCTGACGCCGCTCACCGCCGAAGACATCGCCGACTGCGTCCTCTGGGTGGCCACGCGCCCCTGGCACGTCAACATCGATGAACTGGTTGTTAAGCCGGTCGCCCAAGCCGGACCGGGCAAAGTCGCCCGAAACGCGGGGCTGTAAAAAGAGCACGGTATAGATCAGCTGTTCTGCCTGACACCGGATGCCATGCCAGCGCGCCTCTGGAAGAAGCCGCCACGCTGCTGCCGGGGGCAACCGGTTGGCTTACCGCCTATGAGATTCTCTCCGTTCCCTCCGTGAGTATTGCAAGGTACTCGTCATACGCGAAGATGCGATTGCGCTGCCTCCCGGTGACTTCCCGAACTATGTGAAGTTCCCGTAAACGCTCCAGCGAACTGATAACCGTGGATTTTGTCAAATTCAGAGCCATCGTCGCTGACCCGATGGAAACCAGGGGATTTTTTTGCATCCAATGGTGAACGCGAAGCATGGTTCAAGCTCGTCCCAACCCTTCGATTTTCTTCCTGTCCGCGTCGAAAAGCTGGAGAATGTGCTGAGCAGTTTGGGCTGCCTGATCCGCAGTAGCCTCGACACCTTCCAGAAAGAACCACAACCACGCTTCCCAATCCCCTTCCTCGCGCGCTTGCTGCAATAGATCATAATAGGTCTGGCGATGCATCTTGAAGTAATAGCTCAGATACAGGAGCGGTTCACGCAGAGCCTTTTCATAGCAGAGCAGCAGGGTAATCAGCAATCGTCCGAGGCGACCATTACCATCCAGAAAAGGATGAATAGTTTCAAACTGCACATGCATGAGCGCGGCTTTAATAAGTGTCGGCGTCCGTTCCTCCGTGTCGTGCAGGAACTTTTCCAGGGCGGCAATGCACGGCCCCCACTTCCTCGTGCGGCGGCGGCACGAAGGCTGCGTTTCCCGGTCGTGTGCCGCCGATCAATTCTGGCTGCGGCGGAACTCACCCGGCTGCTGCTCCTGCCCCCGCCCCTCCGCAAGAAGAACGTTGTGCATTTCCCGCATCAGACGGGAGGATAGGGGGAAAGTCCTCTCGAATACGATCCAGGCCGTAATACAGGGCGGCAACGTAGTTCGAGACTTCCCGCACATCGTTCAGCGGAACACCCGGTATCTCGTTACTTTCAAAAGCAAGAGATCAGAAAAGAGAAGACTGCGTGCCTTCGATCTGTGAAGAAAGCACCGCTTCCTTACGGACGTAAAGATAAAGAAGAGCGAGATGTCGGGCAGGAGCATCGACATGCCACCCACCCGGCCCAGGGCGCGGTTGGCTCGTTCCAACACATCATAAAGATCGGAATCCAGTGTCAAAGGTGGTTCCGGCGGCAGATCGCGCGGTATGTATGCTCGAAAGGACTCCCCCGGTATGCGACGCTGGACGAAATGCCCCTGTAATCCTCTTTTCACATTACCTGCTCCTTCAGCGACCTTGCCCGTGAACCGTTAGTATACTAAATTGGACTAACAATAGTCATTAGTCCAGTATACATGCCTAAATTATACTAACCCATGTATACAGGGGTTGTCAAAGCCAATCATCCTGATGTGGCGGACGCAGGAAAGCCCCTGGCTCACGTCGAACGGTGAGGCCATATTAGTTCCCTGCCATTGGAGGCTTCTTTCGTGATCGTTTCTACCGCGCCCGGACGCTGCGGCATTCTGGGTAATCCGACCGATATGTACGGCGGCTCGGTCATCTCCTGCTCCACGCAGGAGCGCGCCCGCTGCGAGATACACGAGGCGGCAAGCCTGATTGTCGAGGCCGATAACGGAGAGCGGCAGGAGATAAAAACCGAGGCCGACCTGGCCCCGCGCGGCGACCGGCTTGATCTGGCAAAAGCCGTTCTGAAGGGGCTGGATGTGCGTCCCGACAAAAACGCCTTCCATCTAAAAACCTCCACGCAGATACCGATGCAGGCGGGTCTGGCGGGTTCCACGGCACTGGTGGCGGCGGTTTTCGGCGCGGTAGCGCATGAACTGGGACTGAGCCTGCATCCACACGCCATGGCGGAGGCGATCCGCAATATCGAGTACGAGATCATGGGCGTGGTCTGCGGCTTTCAAGACCAGTACATGGCGGTGTTCGGGGGTCTGAACTATATGGACTTTCGGGATAAGCGCTCGGAATTAAAACCGACCGAGATGCCTTATGCCACCGTGGAGCCACTGGCCGCGCAGATGCTGTCCCTGCCAATCCTGTTGGCGCATACCGGTGTGAAACACCATTCCGGCACGGTCCACAAGTCGGTTCGGGAACGCTGGCTGGAGGGCGACCCGCAGGTGCGAAGCGGCTACGAACGCATTCAGAATCTTGCCCGCTTCGGCAAGGAAGCGCTTCTGACGGGAGACTGGGGATGTCTGGCGGATGCGATGAATGAAAACCAGCAGATACAGCACGACCTGGGGACGTCCGGCGAGGTGAACGACCGGCTGATCGCGGTGGCGCGGGAAAACGGCGCGCTTGCCGGGAAACTGGCGGGCGCGGGCCATGGCGGCACAATCCTGGCCCTGACCCTGGAGCCGGAACGAACTGCCGAGGCGCTCAAACAGGCCGGGGCAGACCGTATCCTGATCCCGCGCCCAAGTGAAGGACTGAGCGTCTCGTTTACGTCGTAGGTACGGCGGCTGCCGGGGTGGCAGGGGCGCTGCTTTCACGTCTGCGGCGGCGGGAAGCATGAAGGGAACCGGCGGCATACAGCAGTGCGACGCCCATCCCGCCGTACAGGCAGGAAGTAATCACATAAAACGGCGTCCGACCACCCCACAGCGCGAGCTTTCGGTTCGGGTCGTTTCTCCACCAATCGGGTTCGCCGACTTCGATTGCAGCAGAAATAGGCGACAGATACAGCGCGTTATCGAGGGCTGAGCCGCG
>JAUJOK010000010.1:75957-77203 GCA_030447685.1 Armatimonadaceae bacterium | reverse complement strand
GGCAAAGATAAGCCGGTCTTCCGTGCGCGCCATGCCCAGAACACCCCGCCCGCCTCCCACCGGCAGAAGGCAGCCATACACGAAGAAAGCCAGCAGGCCGACGAACAGGAGCGTGAGAAGCCGCAGCAGGCGGGAGCGGTCGGTCAGAGGGTATTCCAGGCGGTGAATAGCGACCACGACCAGAAGCACGCCCAGAAGCCCGTTCAGGACCAGCGCGGGAATCCAGGCGGGCAGGGTAAACGCGAAATACCGCTCGTTCAGCGACCCCGCCAGCACCGCGCCGACCGGGTTGACCGCGCCCAGGCCCGCGCCGAATCCCGCTCCGCCGAAGGGCCGGTCAATATTGGCGAGGGCCAGCGGCAGCGTCGCCATAAACAGGAAAAGGATCGTTCCATAGGCCATGACCGTGGCCGTGGAGGTCCGCCGCGAGATAGACGACCACGCCACCCCGACCGCGCCATACAGGAACGCAGCTATTAGAAGCAGGATGTAGGACGAAAACACCTCGGCGGGGGAAACGCCGCCCAGCAGGAAGCACAGTGAGACCAACGGCAGGGACGAGGTGAGCAGCAGGCCGACAAACGAGGCTGCCGAGGCCAGTTTGCCGACGACGATGGAGCGGCGCGGCAAAAGGCTGGCCGAAAGCAGTTCATAGGTTCTTTGTTCGCGCTCTATGGAGATGCTGCCCGCCGTCAGCGCCGGGGTAATTAAACCCACCAGCACCCCCTGCGTCACGAACAGAACCATATAAAAGGTCTTGCCGACGGAAAACGCGGCAGCGCCGCCCCCGAAGTCGCTTCGCTGCGACTGCCACCAGGCAAGGTAGGCGAAGAACAGAATGAGCGACAAAACGAACAGGTAGACGAACAGAATCCAGTAAGCCCGCGCGCCGCGCATCCGTGTCCGCAGCTCTTTGGTCAGCACCGGGTTCTCGAAGCGCAGTTTCATCTTATGCCACCAGTCCCTTGGTGACACGCAGGAAGATGTCTTCCAGGTCGGTGCTCTGCTCGGCGAAGCTTTGCACGCGTACCTGCCCGTGTATCAGGGCCAGGAGCACCTCCGACTGGTCGTCCAATGTGCCCGCGTAGTCTACCCGCAGCGTCTCGCCAACCGGCTTGACGTTTTGAACGTGCTCCACCTTCGCCAGTATGTCCGACGCCCTGGAACGGTCGCTTTCCGGGACGAGAATCTCCAGCACGCGCCCGCCCGTCACCTCGCGCATCACCGCGTCAATAGGCCCGGCCAC
>JAUJOK010000010.1:0-75857 GCA_030447685.1 Armatimonadaceae bacterium | reverse complement strand
ACGCGGGCGATGCCGGAGGTCGGCTCCAGCAGCGTAGCAAGCATCTTGATAGTCGTGGTCTTGCCCGCGCCATTGGGACCGATGAAGCCGAAGATGTCCCCCGGCTCCAGCGTCAGGCTCAGCCCCTTGACAGCCACCAGATTCTTATATTCCTTGCGAAGGTTCTTTATCTCAACCAGAGGCATGAACGTGTTTCTTTTCTTCAGGGGACGATTTCAAAGCGCAACGTGACATTGGCGGTCAAGGCGGCTGCCGCGACCCCGACGGCCCCGGTAGAAAGCAGCGCGCCCCTGTCGAAGTCGAAGGAGAAGCTGGGGAAAGTAACCTGTGGGAAGGAGAAGCCTTCCGTCATGGCTACCAGCCGGAAACGAGAAACCTGCGCCGCATCCGCCATGGCCTTTGCCTTGCTCATGGCGTCTTCCACCGCACTTTTAAGCGCGGCATCGCGCGGCTTCTTCATGTCCGACGCGCCGAATTCCAGCGTCATGCGTCCCAGAGCGCCCGCCTCGACAGCCGTTTCCATGATTTTTGGCGCGTCCTCCAGCTTCGCAACGGTGATTCGTATGGTGCTGGAAAGGTCGAGCTGTGGCTCCTGCGTTCCCGTGGTCGCTCCGCTTGCACCGAATCCGCCACCGAAGCCTCCGTTACTGGAGGCAAAGCGCAGAATAATGTCCTTGTCCGTGATGCCCCCTTTCTTGATCGCGTCTACTACCTTGCGGCTCAGGCGGGCATTAGCGAGAGCGACTTCCGACATCTCCCTTCCCGTACTGCGAACCGTTACCGTCACATAGGTGATATCGGGCTTGACGCTTACCTCGCCCGTGCCCTTTACCGTGATACCGGTCGCATCGGCGGCAGGCTGGGGGGCTGCTGTCGGCGCTTTTTCCTGCGCGCGGGCGGCAACGGCGGGGGCGAGGCCGCCCGTCAGAACCGCGAGCGCGATACAAACCGCAGGGCGTATAGACATTGTCATGATGCCATCTCCTTGAGGATTGGGAAGGTTTATCGGACTGCCGAGGCGGTCTGCCCCATTCTATAGCGCACCGTGACGGTGGCAGTGACGGTCTGTTCCCCGGCTTGAACGGGCGTGCCGCCACCAGCGGCGCTTGTCCGCATCTGCGCCATTTCGTACATCGGGCGCGGGATATTAACGCCGCCCTCGATGATGGCGGCAAGCTGCATTCCGGTGACTTTTGCCGCGTCGGCGATAACCTGCGCCTTGCGCGTGGCAGCGGCGACGGCAAGGCGAAGCGCCTCTTCCCGCGCGCGGGTCGCGCCCGGCTCGTCCAGGTCGAACTGAATCCCCCCGGCGACGTTCGCGCCCGCTTTGACGGCGGCATCAATCACCCTGCCGACATCGGCAACACGGCGCACGGTGACGCTGACGCTGTTATTGACCTGATAGCCGACGATGACCGGCGGGCGGTTCACCTGAGGTTCGAGGGGGGGCGGGCGGTTGTCGTACTGGGGATAGATGGAGTAGTTACTGGTCTGAATATCCTTCTCGGCGACACCGGTTGCCCGGATCGCGGCGATAACGCGCGTGGTCAGCGCGGCGTTCGCCTGCGCGGCGCTGGTAGAATCCGCCGCCTGGGTCTGCACACCCAGAGTCAAACGCGCGATGTCGGGCGTCACCCGCACCTCGCCCACCCCCTGCACGACGATACCAGAAGCAGTCATTTCCGGCTCCCTTTCCTGTGCGTGCGCCGCTTTCGCGCCGGTAAGCGCCATCGCCATTGTCAGACCCGCGAGCGCAGCAGCAGCAGCAGCAGCAGCAGCCGTTGTGATCATCCGTTTATTCAGCAATGTCATTGTTCCATTTCCTTCGGCCCCTGGGCGAGGCGGCGAACCATCGCCAGAATCAGGAGCAGCGTTCCTATGATGCAGATGGTCAAATAAGCGATCAAGGGCATCGGGTCGGCGGTGTTGTTGGTGTTGTTGGTGACATTGTTCATTACCACCGCCAGCGATACATACGGATTCAGCCACAGAATCGGGAAATCCTCGGCGTCAAGACCCCGCCCCGGATTCGCCGATGCCCACAGGCCGTACAGCAGATAGGTGCCGATCACCAGAAACGCAATCACCCCCGACGCGGCGGAAGTGGCGGCGGCGGTGCGTCGGTACGCCCAGGAGCAGAACATCCCGATAGCGGCGTAAAAAACGGCGGTTGCAACCAGCAGCAGGTAGCTCAGCGTATAGGTTGAGAGGGCCACGCCCCCGACCACGGCGGACAGCAGGCCCAGCGGCATGAACATCAGAAGGATCAGAAACGCGGGGAGCAGACGGGCGACTAATTTTCCGACCACGATCTCGTCGGCGGTCAGGCGTGAAAGGAGCAGCGCGTTCCATGTCTGCTGCTCGCGCTCCTGCGTGATCGCGTTGGCGGTCAGCGAGGGGGCGAGGAAGAGTACCAGAGTAAGCTGAATCGCCACCATCGCCAGAAACAGGTCGCGGGCGTTGCTGGCCGATTGAAGGATGGCCCGCCCGCCATAGTAATACAGCAGCAGAACGATGCCGCCCGCCAGGAGCAGCGTCGCCAGGCGGACGCCCTGGCTTTGCCGCCGGGCGCGCAACTGGCTCCGTAGCTCCTTTTGCAGTACGGGGTTATCGGTGAACGTGCCCAAGGGTGTGCGAGTGTACCACGCGGCGCGCACTGCTGTCAACGCAGCAGAGTCGGCGGCGCGGGTTCCTCCTTTCGTGTCGCCGCGACATTCGGTGCGGGCGGATTGAGAGCTTCCAGCAAGGGCAGCGCCCTCTCCACGGGCACGTCGCTCAGGTCGAACACGATGCCGTCCCAGCCGGTCTTGTTGCGCTCCAGGGAATAGCCGAGCGTTCGGGTGAACGCCTCGCGCGGGCTGTACTTCGGGTCGGGAACTGACGGAGTGCGGTAGGGAATGCTGATCAGGATACGCCTGGAAAAAGAGCGGGCTGTCTGAGCCAGCGTCGGGGGATTTCCTTCATTGACATACGGCGAGCGAAACGGCAGCGCGTCCGGCTTGTCCCAGGTTCCGTACCAGGGTTCACCGAATCGGTCGTCGGCGCGGCTGCCGATTACCAGAGCCAGGTTCGGATGCGCCGTTTTCACCGCCGCGTGCAGTTCTGCCAGCAGGCGCGCATTCTGCTTATGGCGAAACGCCTTCCACTGCTGCACGGGAGATTTGAACGCCGGGTCCTGCGTCCACCGGTTTTCGACCTGGATCATGCGGGGTTGAAGCGCATGATCGGAAAAGAACGGCAGGTTCAGGTCCGCGCCGCCGACATAGCTGTTCGCGCTGATAAGGTCTACCGGGTCCATGCTTTCCTGACGCAGAAATTGGAGCCGCGCTTCGAGTGAATAGCCGAAGTCTTTGCTGTCACCAAACGAGTAGTTTTGGTTACTTACGCCGGGATCGGCATAGCCGGGCGCGGCGGTATCGCGCAGCACCAGGCCGGTCAGCCCCGGTGTCGCCGCCAGATCCAGCAGTTGTTTTTTCAGCAGTGCCGCCGTGGAGGGGGCATCCGGGCGCAGCCAGTCGCCGGAGCGAATCAAGGTATCCCTTGTCCAGGGGGACGCCTGTCCGGCAGTGGAGTGGAGGCGCTGCCGGGCATAGGCAAACCCGCTTAGACCCAGGATGTTGATGTCGCGGCTTTCAGCGGGAAGCGTCTCGCTTTTGTCTTCCGTCGGCGCGGGGCGGCGATGCAGCAGGCGCACCACGCCGAACACGAACAGCTTGTGCGCCTTGCCCGCTTTCACCGCCGATGCAAGCAGGCCCTTGCCTTTTCCCCCTTCCGGTGTCTCCACCCACAAATGCGTTATGCCCAGGCGGCGCGCTTCCCCGGCGGCACGCTCCGCCTCTTCGGCGCTTGCGGGAGCGATATACAGGGCGCGGGCCGCCATCGTTGGCGGTATCACCACGGGTGGAGCGGGGGGCGGCGTCTGCGGCGGCGGCATGGGAAGCGCCGGGATATTGTACAGGTGCAGGTTTGCGTCTTCAATATCGCCGATCTCCGGCACCAGGTAAGACATACGCGCCTGCACGTCGAGCCGCACCCGGTCGGTGCGGGCATTTTTCATGTGGTCACCCTGCCGCTCCGCCAGAAACGCGGTCAATTGCTGCTGAAAGGCGGGCGGCAGGTCGGCTACCGGTATACTGTCGGCATCCGGGGTATATTGCTGGCGCATCGCCCTGCGCCGCTCGTCCATCTTTTTCAGCGTTGCCGCATCCACGGCCAGCGGGTCGTCGGGTGCGAAGTCCATGAACTGCCCCGGCTGGATTTCCTGAATACGCTTGTCCAGGTCTGCCCGCAGCTTCTGCCCCTGAGCGCCCACATCCTGCCCCCAGTCGGAAAGCAGCGCGCGCCGTGTGCCGATGCCCATCACATCGTCCGTAAGAACAAACACCGGCCCGACTTTGCGGAACGTTCCCGTGACGGCGTAGCACAACGCCTTGAGGATGTCCCCGGCGCGGGCGGATTTCCCCGCCGTCCATACCGGCAGGTTCGCCACGCGCGGATCGGCGTACAGTTCCACCCGTGTCGCTTTTTCCACGCGCTTGAGCAGTTCCTTCACCGTCAGCGTGGGCGGCGGCGGCGGGGCAGGAGCCGTGGAGGGCATATCCCCGCCTTCCAGCGACACGGCGGCTTGCAGCGTGGGCGCATCGAAGGTCAGATGACCGGGCTTCAGACGATTGGGTATGTCGGCGCGCAGGGTCACTCCGTAGGCATCACTGCGCTGCGCTTCCCCAGAATACGACAACGTGTAGTGTTCTTCCCCGACAGGCCTGCGGGCCGGGCGGCCAATGCCGTAGTACATACGCTGCCCATTGGCTGCGGGAAACATGATTTCAACGGAGCGATTGATGCGCAGGCGCACCTGCGCCTTCTGGCTGCTGGAAAGGGTAATGGGGCTGCCCGCACCGTAGCTTCCACCGGCATTGGAAGCTACAGTCATCTTGTGCACGCGGAACGGCTCAGGCAGAAGCGAGAGAAAGAAGGCACGCTGTTCCGGCGCGAGATCACCCGCCCCCAATCCCTGCGGCCCGGCAAGCTGCTTCCACTGCGCCACGTTCAGCGATCCGGCGAAAAGGCGCACCTTTTCGTCGCGGCGCATGCTCGCCAGCGGATCGCCCTTGCCAGGCCGGGTGTTCAGGACGGTCATCTGCGTTGGGGCGAGCACGCTCAGCGTATCGAGGCGGACGATCTTGCGCCCGAAGTAGGGGGCCACGACGGCGAGCCGGTAGCCGCCGGGCGGAGGCGGCGCAAGCACGGTCGCCTGATAGCGGACCTCCGGGGGCATGCCGGGCGCGGGACGGGGCATCCACTTCCGCGTATTTTTTGGGTCCACGACCAGCAGCGGGCCGCGCGGTTCTGGGTCCCAGGGCACATGCTCCAGCGCGGCGGCCAGTGTGTCTATGCGCGGTAGTGGCGGCGCAGGGGCGGCAGGTGCGGGCACGGGTTTGGCCGGTACGGGAACCGGCGCTTCCTGGGCCACGGACGCAAGCGCCGTGACGACGCCCATCATAATGGCGACAGAGGCGCGAGAAAGAGTGTTCATGCAGGCAATCTCCCGTAATAATAAGAGGCGACCGGAGACGCGCAGCTTCACGCGCACCGGTAAAAGATGACGAGATTACGTCCCGTCAGATAATAAACGCGCTGACGCCGCCGAGGTTACGGTGAGAGACTTTTTAGCCTTCACCTGCGGGGCGAGCGTCGCCTGCGGGAGAGGAGGAAGAGGAAACAAACGGCTCCCCAAGGGTCAGGCCCGGCACGCCCAGCCAGGCGCACACGGACGCGCCCCAGTCGGCGAAGGTGGCGCGCAGACCCAGGCGGCGCGGCTGGCTAATCGGCGGGCCGAACAGCAGCAGGGGGGCGTATTCGCGCGAATGGTCGGTGGACGGTGTGGTCGGGTCGTTGCCGTGATCGGCGGTAATACCTACCAGATCGCCGGGACCGAGCATCGGCAGCATCTCTCCGACAAAGGTATCGAACTCGGAAAGAAGACGGGCGAAGCCTGCGGAATCGTTGCGGTGCCCGTAGAGCATGTCGAAGTCTTCCAGGTTAGCGAAAACAAAGTCGGCGTCGCTGCCCGGCCCATCGCCCCGCAGGGCGCGGCGCAGCGCGGCGATATGATCCGGGTTATTGGTGGTCGGCTCCGATGTGGTGACACCGCGCCCGGAGAATATCTCGCTGATCTTGCCGATGGCATGGACCTTTTTGCCCTGCCCGGTCAGGATGTCGAGTACCGTGTCTGGGGGCGGAAGCAGCGGGTCATCGCGCCGGTTTTCCGTGCGCTGGAAGTTTTCGGGGCCGGTGCCGATAAAGGGCCGGGCGATAACCCGCCCGACATGGTGCGGGGGAACGAGCATCTCCCGCGCCGCCTCGCAGATTTCGTAGAGCCGCTCCAGCCCGAAAATACACGGATCCTCATGCGCGGCTACCTGGAAGACCGAGTCGGCGCTGGTATACACTATCGGGCAGCCGGTTTCCAGATGTATCTCGCCCAACTGCTGGATGATCTGAGTTCCCGACGCCGGATAGTTCCCCAGTGTCCGGACCCCGATACGCTCCTCCCAGGGGTGCATGATATCGGTGGGAAAGCCGCGCGGGTAGGTGGGGAAGGGAATCTCCGTATAAACTCCCATCATCTCCCAGTGGCCGGTCACGGTGTCCTTGCCCCGGCTGATCTCGGTCAGGCGGCCCCAAACGGCGGGCGCGTCGGGATTGGGGGCAACCCCTCCATCGGGACGATGTTCCCCCACCCCAGCGCCGCCAGGTTCGGTATCCGCAGCCCGCCGACCGCGCGGGCCGTATTACCGAGCGTGTTGGAGCCTAAATCGCCCGCGCCGTACTCCATAGCGTCGGGAAGCTCGCCTGCTCCGCAGCCGTCGAGGACGATTAAAAAGAAGCGGCGTCGGCTGCTGCTCATGCCGGGTTTTTCACTGCCCAGCGCACCGCGTTCGTGATAACGCGCAGGACGTTTGTGTCGAAATAGGTGGGGTAGGTCTCGTGGCCGGGCCGAAAGTAAAAGACACGGCCTGCACCGCGCGTCCAGCACCCGCCGCCGATGTGGAAAACGGCGTCGTGCCGGGGAAAGAACGACTCGAAGACCCGCTCGTCCGGCTCCGGCACGTCGAACGGCTCGCGCCACAGTTCTTCGCGCGGGAGGGTGAAGTCGGTAATGCCCTGCGCGATGGGATGCTCCGGCAGCAGAACCCGTATCTGTTCCGGCCCACCGCTGACCTCCGTGCCCGCGATGGTGCCGCTTGCGCCGAGCAGTGCGCGCAGCGGCTTGCTGGTATGCGACGAGTGCAGCGCAATAAAGCCCATGCCATCCTCGGTCACGCGCGCGGCGATCTGCTGGGCTTCTTCGTCCGTAATATCGTCATGGCAGACGTGCGCCCACCAGATAAGCACGTCCGTGTTGTCGAGGTCATTGCGGCTAACCCCCTGGCCGGGATGGTTCGCACTTTCCGTCCGCACCACCATATCGGGCAGCGTCCGCAGATAGTCGGCGATGGCGTCGCGGATACCGTCCCCGTACACATCGCGCGGCTCCGACCCCTCCGACCAGACCAGCACGCGAATCAATTGCTCAGGCCGCATGGCTTCTTTCCTCACTCATGGGAGGCCATTCGGCGGCGCGTCGGCGTTCTCCTGCATAGCGCAGTCCGCCGAAAACATCAGCGGCGTAGAGGCCGAGGGACAGAACGTCCCTCGCTCGTGAGCCTGCGGCTGACCGTCCTGCCGGACGGGGCACCTTTCTTTTTCGTCAAGGACGACCGGCGCGGCAGCGCCGCAAAATGAAACGGCCGCTGAGCGAGGGACGTTCTGTCCCTCGGCAATTTCAACGCCCCAATTCCGCGTGTTTGGCGAGCCAGAGATAGACGGTTTCGATCACTTCGGAGTGGCTCCAGGTGAGGGGGGCGACGGTCATTGGGGTGAAGTTGTAGGGGTGAATCTGCTCCGGCAGCACGCCGGAGGGGAGAGCACAGAGGTTCGCCCATTCCAGCAGATTACACGGCTCCGTCAAATCGTCGCGGCTTTTCGCATTCTTGATAAGCCACTGGGCTTTCCAGAGCGTGCAGATGATCCAGGGGTTGCCGGGGACGCGCAGAATGTCGTCGGCGATGCGGGCATAGTAGTCGCCTTCGTAGCGGGCCATGCCGCCGATACCCACCTGCACCCACAGCCGCTCGTTCACCTGACGCATCGTCTCCTGTACCTTCGGGTCGTCGATGGGCAGCACGTCGAACAGATGCAGCGCGTGCAGCGCGGCGTCCTGGGTCATGTCGCGGGCCTGCGCGCCGTCGGCGTGGCATTCGAGGCGGCGGGCGAAGCGGTTGTGGTCGGGTGCCCACAGATGGGTGACAAGGCCGTCGCGCATGCGGCGCGCGCCGTCGGTGTAGCCCTGGGCGCGCTCGGTGTCGCCGAAAAGGTGCGCGAAACGGGCGGCGGCCTCCAGTGCAGCGATGACCGTGCAGACGGTGTACGTATGGACGCCGCGCCGCTCTTCCCACAGATCCCAGGACGGTTTAGGCAGCCCGGTCTCTTCATTGCGGAAGGAAAGCAGGAAGTCGGCGCAGGGGCGCGTGAACGTGCGGTACATCTCCTCGACAAACTCGAAGTTGCGATAGCGGGCGTAGTGGTGCCACAGCGCCCAGATCGTCAGCGCGGTTTCGTCCTCCTGCAAGGGCACTTCGGGCGTTCCGTCCGGCCCTGTCCAGGCGTGCCAGGACGAGCCGACGGAGCCGTCCGGGCCGTACTTGTGCATCAGCGCGGCGCGGTCGGCGGGGAGCGCGCGGCGGCAGAACTCGAAAAAGCGGCGCGTGATATCGCCGTAGTCGGCGCGGTCGAGAGCGTGGGCCACCAGCGCGCCGTCGCGCGGCCACATATAGGAGTAGTGGGCGCGGTTGGTCTGCATGATGTCGGTGTCGTTGGCGGCAAGGATCGCGCCGTTATTGTCGATCTGCGTGCGAATGACCAGCAGCGAGCGACGAAACAGCGCGGCGACACGGGGCGGCAGCGCGGCCAGGTCACGCTCCAGCCCCCTTCCGGATGGGCGATATTCGGGGCCAGCCCGCGCTGCGTCCAGGCGCGCCAGTATTTTTCCGCCACATCGAACACGGCTGCGGGCGTATCCCGCTTCACACTCTCCTGAATCGCGCAGACCGCTTCGCGCGTGGGGCCGACCGCAATCCAGAAGTCTGCCTCGGTCATATCGCGCGGCGGCACAGTCATTCGCACCTCGATAGCCGAGTCTACCGATCCCTGTGCGATAGGGTTGCCGGACAGATTACCGTCTTCGCTGCAGTCGTGCCAGGTGCCGTCCATGCCCAGGCTTTTCAGGCCCTTCATGCCGCAGGCGTAGCCGCTCAAACCGCAATGGCCGCCGCTGCCGCCGTCCCCGCCGAGCAGGAAGTAGCTGCTGCGCTTGTAGTGAATGACGGCCTCGGCGTAGGGGTCGTAGTAGCAGGTATCGCCGATATCGGTTTCGCAGATATGCAGGTCGGCGGCCAGGTACAGGCGCACGTCGCGGGGCCGGTCGGTCAAATTACGCGCGGTGACACGGCGCACGAACAGGTCGGCGCGATAATCGACGGCATCCTGCACGGACAGCGAGAGTTCGAGTTCAGCGAGGAAAGGTGGCAGTCGGTAACGAGCGAGTAGGGCCGATAACCGAGCGAGCGATCCCAGTGGTCATCAATCCACGAAAAGCGGCCATCTACCCAGACGCCGAAGCGGATGGCGTTGCCGGACAGGTGGTTATACAGGCCGACATAGGGCCAGTAAAGGTCGCGGACGAAGAGATTGCGGTCCAAACAAACCAGCAGCGAGCCGTTGCCGAGCACGAGGTCGCGGGGCATGCGCTTTCCTTTCCGGGCTGGCGGCGGCACCGCTGCCGTTGAGCGGGAACAGCGGCATTGTAGCGGAAAGAGCGGCGGCAGGTCAAGCGGCGCGCCAAGCGTGAAGGAAACGAAGGAGGTGTGTGATCCCCTCCTCTCCCATCAAATAGTTTAAGGAAGCTTACGTCAGCCCCGGCTTTCGTGCCGAGTGTTGCGCTCAGGGAAGTCTCCAGAGGTTGCAGGAGGATATTTCAAGGTGAACGATAAAACTGTCTTAACTGTATAGGTTTAGGCAGCGGAAGTCAAGGACATAAAATGTGAAAATTTAGCGAAATTTTCAGATTCTACCGGAGGAGATTACACACATGCACCTCACCCACCGGCCAGCCACCCTCGGTGACTTCGACGGCTGCTACCATGCCTGTTATTATACGTTCGGTTATGGGGACGTTCCCCGCGATCTGTGGAAGCGCTTACCGTGAGTGGCGCATCCTGCTGACGAACCCCTCGACGCTCTCGATGGTGGTGGAAGATGAAGAGCGGCCCCAGGGCGCGCGGCTGGTCGGCTATGCCCAGGCAGCTTTCGTTTCAGATGCCTACGTGAAGTGGGCGAAGTCAACCATGCCGCCGTATGTCAATACCCACGCCACCAGCAACTTACCCGACGGCTCCTGGCCCCTGCTGAGCCTTGCGGAGATACGGGCGGCGAACTCGGGCAGCGGCTTGAACGCGCTAATAACGCATTGGGGATGGGCGCAGCCGCCGCTTACCGCCGAGGAAGCCCCTACCGCCCGCGATTATATCCGGGAAAAGTTTCAATTCTACTGGCGAGGCTACAAATACAAGGAAATACTGGTGGAGGTATCCGGCGAGCACTATCTTGAGATGACGCAGCAGATGGGCTTGCGGCTGCGTCGGGATTATGCCGATCACTATCAGGCAGGCCCTCCCGCCTCACCTGCGTCCGTATCTGATGTCGATTACCCGCGAAGACGCCCTGGTGAGCGAAGGGAGCCAGATGAGCCGCAGTTTCGTGTATACGCCACCCCGCATCTTTTTCGACCGGCGCGAGCAGGAGGTGCTGCGGCTGGCGCTGGGCGGCGCGCCGGACGACGAGATCGCCAACACGCTGGGGGTTGGGCAGTCGGCTGTCTTTAAGCGGTGGCTGCGGATATACGACCGGGTCTCCCACGCGCTTCCTACCCTGCTGCCCGCCAATGAAGGGGAAAGCGCGGCGCGGAAAAGCGGCGGCTCCTGCTGCGCTATTTGCAGGATCATCTGGAAGAACTGCGCCCTACGCTCCAAAGCGGCTATTACCCGCGAAGACCGCAAGGGCAAGACTGGTGAGCACATCGTCAAGGAGGACGAGGGGCAGACCGGGAATGTGGCGAAAGCCTTCTGTCATTGGTGACCCGCCGCTGAGAGGGGCAGATCAGCGAGAGGGATGGTTTTCAGTTAGATAGCATGGTAAACGACGCCGGAATCGGGGTAATCGCGCTCCGCTTGCAGGTGCTGTTCGTACGCCACCCAGAAACTCCAGCACGCGAGATGCCGAGCGGGGCGACTGCGGCGGCGCATTACTGGGCGGCGCGCCGCACTGCCTACGACGAGATCCACGCCATACAACGCTGGGGGTTGGGCAGCGTTCGGCATTTCGCCGGTGCTCAGCGGCTTAAGCGGCGCGCGGGCTGGCTGCGGAAGCTGCATCTATACGGACCGGAACCGCTGCGGCACTCGGATGAGGCTACACATCTTCTAGGGCGGAAGGGAAGGCGCGGAGGCAAAGGCCTCGACGCCGCGCATCTTCCGTCAATCGCGGGTCGCCGGGTCTTTAACCGCCGCCTCAAGTGCCGCCAATGGGTCGTCCTCGAAGTAAGTATCAGATAGCAGCGCGCGCATTATATCGGGTGCGCGGCGCGGAAAAGCGGCGGCTCCTGCTGCGCTATTTGCAGGATCATCTGGAAGAACTGCGTCCTACGCTCCTAAGCGGGTGACGGCTCGCTCTTTTATACCCGGAACAAACAGAGGCTTGCCGCAACTGCGGCAAGCCTCTGTATATCAAGCAATGGTCGGGGCGACACGATTCGAACGTGCGACCTCTTCAACCCCATTGAAGCGCGCTACCAAGCTGCGCCACGCCCCGATGCTTCGCGTATTCAATTTACCAGAGGGCGGGGCGTTTGTCAAACGGGGCGAAAGACGAAGGTTCCGGCGGCAAAATTCACGTCCGCCCATGCGCCGACGGGCAGAGTAAGGCGGCGCGGTATATGGCCGTAGGCGACGCCGGAGGCGACGGGAACGGATGGCGGCGTCAGGTCGCGGGCGAGAAGCGGGACACCCGTCCGCAGAGATTGCTCGTCGTCCGTGCCGTTGAACGAGCCGACCAGCAGAGCGGCGAGGCTGTCCAGCAGACCTGCCAGCCGAAGCTGGGTGAGGCAGCGATCCACGGCGTACAACTCTTCATGAACATCCTCAATGACTAATATCGCGCCGCGCAGGTCGGGCAGATACGGAGTGCCGAGCAGTGCCGTCAGCAGTGACAAACAGACCGGGAAGACCGGGCCTGATACGACAGAAGTATTGTCCGCCGGTGGTGGACGAAGTATATTCCACGGCGCGGCATCGGGCGGGCTTTGAAGCAGGCACAGCCCGGTTTGACCGTCGCGCCGCTGCTGTCCGACAGCCGCCCACAAACTTGCTTCACTGAAAGAATCAAGGCTGTCTTCGCCCAGACCATGTCCTGCCGTCGCCATAATGCCGGAAAAAGAGATGACTCCGGCGCGTGCCGCCAGCGCGAGGCTGAGCGCGGTGATGTCCGAATAGCCGACGACAGGTTTTGGGTCGGCGCGCGCCGCTTCATAATCGATTTTATCCAGCAGGCGCATGCTTCCGTAGCCGCCACGGGCGCATAAAATCATGTCCACGCCGGGATCGGCAAGCAGTTGGTTCAGGTCGGATAGACGCGCCTCGTCCGTACCCGCCAGGTAGGGAAAGGTGTCGTTCCGGTGTCGCGCCTGGGGAGCGACCACGACCCGATAGCCGCTCCGCTCCACCGCCCTGACCGCGACATCCAGGCGCGCGGTATCGGGAGGGCCGGCGGGCGAGCAGATACCGACAGTTCCGCCGGGCGGCAGCGGGCGCGGCCAGCGCGGGGCGACACGACTATGCCCCACGCAGCGCCTCCGTCACGGCTTCCGCCTGGGCGCGCAGCAGCGTCACCAGCGGTGTTTCCGTTTCCGGCGGCGGCCCCTGCGGCAGTCCCCGCGCATCCAGATCGGCAACCATCTCGGCGAGCGCATCAGGCAGGCGAACCGTGGGCGCAAAGCCCGTATCTGCCTGGAGCCGGTCCAGCGCATAGGCGCGGTTCTGCGTGAACGGAGCCTGATCGGGAAAGGCGGCGACGAATGCGGCGGCGGGCAGGGACAGCATGGTGGGCGGCGGCGCGCCCGCTATCTCGGCGACGAGTTCATAATAACGCTTCGTCGTGACACAATCCGGCCCGGCGATATTATACGCGCGACCCAATGCCTTCTCCGATTGCGCCACGGCAAAGCAGGCGCGGGCTATATCATCCCGATGGACGGGCGGAATGAGAAGCGCGCCTCCCTCCAGCAGGCAGACGGCATGGGCGCCGCGAAGCCGCCACAGAAGCCAGGGATCGCGCCCTTCCCGGCTGCCGGTTCCCAGATGGCCGCCTGCCCCCAGAATATGCGGCGGACGCAGAATGGTAACCGGAAATCGTTCCCGCTCCCAGGCGTCGAAAAATATATCTTCGCAGGCGGCTTTATCCCGCCCGTACCGACTCAGCGCCCGGCGCGGCGCATCTTCGGATAAGGGGAAAATACGCGGCTCGCCGCCATACACGAAGTCGGTGGAGATGAACACATACCGCGCCACGCGTCCACGAAAGATTTCAACCGCGGCGCGCGCATCGTCGGGACGGTACAGGATGGCGTCGAGGACAAGGTCGAACGAGCGTTCCTGAAGAGCTTCCCGCAGCAACCCTGGCTCGGAACGGTTGGCGGTAAGCGCTTCGATACCCTCCGGCACCGGGCGCGCCGACCGTCCGCGGGTAAGCACCGTCACCTGATGCCCTTCCGCGACGCTTTGCGCCACCAGGGCCGAGGAAAGGAAGCCGGTGCCACCGATAATTAAGACTCGCATGGCGGCCTATTTCCGTAGTGGAGGCGCTTTCTCCTGCGGGTGATAGACAGCAAAAGGCCCGCAGACGAATCTACGGGCCTTTTGCGCGCTCGCTCGCCGCCGGAGTTAACCGGCGGGCGGGTGATCGGGAAGGGGCGTGTACGGCGACGCCGTTTCGATCTGGCTGCTGCCGGAAAGAGACTGCTTCAGCGTCCCCATCGGGTCCGGCGAGTTCTGCACCTCTTTCAGCTTCCCCTGAAACCGATCCACGACGCCGGATATGCCTCCCGGCTGCTTTGACGCCCAGTATAAGCCACCGGCGATAGCCGCCCCCCAGAATAATGGTCGCATAATATCTTTCCCTCCGATATTGCTTGGTATATCACTCGTTTACCCGCAGTTCCGGCACGCAAAACCAGACGCCGCCCTTCCCCGCCACGCCCGTTTTGCGAATATTCCCCCTGACAACCTTTTTTGAAGATTTTATCGCAGGATTTTTGCCGCCTTTGTACTGTGATCACGATGGCGGGTTGGGGACTGCCAAAGGAGAACTGAATAGCCCTGACCGGCTGCAAAGAGTACAGGAAAAGCCGGTGCAGTTATCGAACCATGCATTAGGGAAGAACCGCAGGAGCCGTTCAGGAGATGCCGGTCATTGTCCGAACGTCCCCGTGGCCGCCGCCGTGCGGAGGTTTTTGAAAGATGAGTCTATTGCGCGTCGCTCTGGTCGGCTGCGGCATTATCAGCGAAGAGCACATCCGCGCCTACGCGCGCCATGCGGAGCGGGCGCGGATCGTCGTCTGCTGCGACATAGACCGGGAGAAGGCCACGCAGCGCGCCGCTCTCGTGGGTGAAGATACCCGCGCCGTCACCCGTTTCGAGGAGGCTCTCTCCGACCCCGGCGTGGACGCCGTCGAAATCTGCACGCCGCATCACCTTCACTCCGAGGCGGTGATTGCGGCGGCGCGGGCGGGTAAGCACATTCTGTGTCAAAAACCCCTGGCCAAGACGCTTGACGAATGCGATGCCATGATTGCGGCGGCGCAGGAGGCGGGCGTCACGCTGTTCTACGGGGAGATGAACCGGACGCTGCCTGCCGCCGTATTGGCGCGGCAAGCGGTGGAAGAGGGGCGCATCGGGCAGCTAATCGGTGTCCAGGCGACCGCCGCGCACTGGCAGGGGGGCAGGTACCTTTCGACCGCGTGGCGGTACGATCCCCAAATCTCCGGCGGGGGGCAGTTGCTGGACGGCGGCATCCATGCGGTAGATTTGATGCTCCATATCGGCGGCCCGATCCGCTCCGTCACCGGTTTTGCCACCCGCTTCCGACCGGAACTCGGCGGCGAGGATACCGCCGTCGTCAATGTCCAGTTTGAAGCGGGGCATCTGGGGACGCTGTTCTCGTCGCAGGCAGCAGGCATCGGGTTTCCGCAAGCCGGTTTCGCTGCGTTCGGAACCGAGGGCGTGCTGACGCTGGGAGGGCCGCACGGCGCGCTCGCCCTCCACCGGCCCGACCTGCCGAACCGGCGTGAGGTGCTGTTAGAACGCAACCAGGACCCGTTCGCGGTGATGATCGGTCGTTATCTGGACACCGTTTCGGGCGCGGCCAACCCGTCGCCCGGCGCGGTGGGCCGCGAGAACCTTCAGGTAGTTCTGGCCGCCTACGAATCGGCGCGGCGAGGGCAGGCGGTGCGTCTGGAGGAAGGGGCCGCCGCGCCGTCATGATAGAACAAAACAAAGACGTATTCTTACCGTCATAAGGAGCAAGTCAATGAGTCAGAATAGTTTCCCTGCGCTGTCGGAGGAGCAGATCGAGCACTTCCTTGAGCACGGCCATGTGGTCATCCACAACTGCTTTGCCCGCGACTTCGCCGAAGCGTGGACCGCGAACGCTTTTAGGCGTCTGGGCTATGACGCGAACGATCCTTCCACCTGGGAGAAAGAGATCGTGCACATGCCTGCCGCGCAGCGCGTGCCGATGGAGGAGATCGCGCCCAAAGCCTGGCAGGCCGCGTGCGAACTGCTGGGCGGCGCGGAGCGTGTCGCGCCCTGCACCTGGGGCGACGGCATGATCGTCAACTTCCACAAGGGTGCCGATATGCCCTGGCAGCCACCGTCGCCCCAGGTGAGCGGCTGGCACAAGGACGGCGACTTTTTCCGCCACTTCCTGGACAGCCCGGAGCAGGGGCTGCTGACCATCGTGATCTGGTCGGACATTGAGCCGCGGGGCGGCGGCACGTTCGCTGCCGGAGACTCGGTCGCCCCGGTCGCGCGCGTGCTGGCCGCGCACCCGGAAGGCGTCCCCCCCGGCGGCCCGCCCGAAGCCTCGTTCAGTTCGCAGATACACCACTGCCGCGAGTTTGTCGAACTGACGGGCAGGATCGGGGACGTTGTCCTGATCCATCCTTTCGTGCTGCACGCCTCCAGTCAGAACCACTCCGGCAAGGCGCGCTTCATCACCAACCCGCCGATCTCGCTCAAGGAACCGATGCAGTTCAATCGGGAGAACCCGGCGGACTTTTCACCGGTCGAGCGCGCCATTCTGCGCGGCCTGGGCGTCGAGCGACTGGATTTTGCGCCGACTGCGCCGCGAGAGCGCCTGGTATCGGAGGGAATGAAGCGCAAGCAGAAGATGCTGGAGGAAGAGAAGGCCCGTCTCGCTGCCGCCGCCGGAGTTCCGGGGTAGCTGTATGAAAGAGAAAACAGAAAGCAGCGCAAAATACCGCGCCGCCGGGCTGGGTGCGGCGCTGCTGGGAGGCGCTGTCGCAATCTCCTTTATCCAACCGTCTGCGTCCGCCAAAGCGCAAAGGAGGATCCCGCCGCTTAAAACCGCTTTCACGGGAAAGTTCCTGATCGGCGCGGCGGTGAGCCGTCGTATACTTCGGGGAGAAGACCAGGCCAGTGAAGCGATGGTGAGGACGCACTTCAACACTTTTACCGCCGAAAACAGCATGAAGCCGTCGAACGTGCAGCCCAGCGAAGGCCGGTTTACCTTTGACGAGGGAGACCGTCTTGTCCGGATGGCCCAGCAAAGCGGCGCTGTGGTGGTCGGCCACACGCTGGTCTGGCACCAGCAGACGCCGGACTGGTTCTTCCAGGGGCCGAATGGTCAGCCGGTCAGCCGCGAACTGGCTCTGGCGCGCCTGCGTAAGCACATCTCTACCGTGGTCGGGCATTATCGGGGGCGCGTCAAGCAGTGGGATGTCGTCAACGAAGCCATTGCCGACGAGCAGGGCCAGTACCTGCGGCAAACCCCGTGGCTCAAAGCGATTGGGGAGGAGTATATCGCCGAGGCTTTCCGCGCGGCGCATAAAGCCGACCCCGGCGCGATCCTCATCTATAACGACTACAATATCGAGCGCGCCTACAAACGCCCCAAGACGCTGCGCCTGCTGAAGTCGCTGCTGGCGCAGAAAGTGCCGATTCATGCGGTGGGCATTCAGGGGCATTGGCGTCTGGACGGTCTGAATCCTGCCGAACTGGAGGACTCGATCCGGCAGTTCGCCGCGCTGGGCCTCAAGGTCATGATCACCGAACTGGACATCGGGGTGCTGCCGACGCGGTACCAGGGGGCCGACATCTCCGCCCGCGAAGCATTGACGCCGGAGATAAATCCCTACACTGCCGGGCTGCCGGAGGCGGTCGCGCGGCAGCACGCCGAGCGTTACCGCGAGGTCTTTGAGATATTTCTGCGCCATCGGCAGCATATCGGGCGCGTCACCTTCTGGGGCGTGCATGACGGCGGTTCCTGGCTGAACAACTTCCCGGTGCGGGGGCGCACCGACTATCCCCTGCTGTTCGACCGGCAGGGTCAGCCCAAGCCCGCATATTTTGCCGCTCTGAAAGCGGCCCGAGACAACCGGTGAGGTGATGGAACCCTTAAGAAGCCCTGAACCGGCAGCGCACGCGGCTTTTCAGGACCGCGCCGGAGAGTTTCTGCGGTACGTGACGCGAGGGGAAGTCGCTGCTGGAAGGGGGCGGGACGCTTGTGCTGGCAACGGAGGAGCGCATCATCGGGCCGGGCCATTGCGCCGTCCTTCAGGAGCGCAAGCGCGATTTTCTTGTCTACCACTTCTATGACCGCGCCGCGAACGGCGTGCCCACGCTCCAGGTGCGCCCCCTGGTCTGGGACAGAGAAGGCTGGCCCAGACCCGCCCCTCAAAGCGGTGACTCCTCACCCCAGAATTAGGGAGGGAATTTTGAAAAAATTCAGGTTTAATCTCGTATCGCCGGGGTTACATATATGGTGACACAGAAAACCTTGAGGAAAGGTGGTTGAGTAAACCAGCCGATGAATCAGTGAGCGGCATGCTTGCTTGAAACAGGGGCTGACCTGACAGACACCGGACGCGGCGATTTGCCAAGGCCAACCTTCAAGCGTGTCAATGAGTGAAGCGAGGGGTTCGGGAACCATGACTGTTCCCGAACCCTTTGCGCTTTGTTAACTGCTTTTATGCCGCTGCCGTTGGCGGCCTCACCCCCGATTCCCGTTCGTCATGTAAGGTGTATAACGATGTCCACAGATACCCGGCAGATTGACCAGGCCGTTTTTACCAACTCGTTCGTTGAGGAGCTTCGAGGAGAGATCGCCGCTGACAACCGCCCGCGTCAGGTGCCCGGCTGCTGCTATTCACAGGTCGCCCCCACTCCGGTTCGGGACCCGCATCTGCTCGCCTGG
Source organism: Armatimonadaceae bacterium (assembly GCA_030447685.1). GTDB lineage: Bacteria > Armatimonadota > Armatimonadia > Armatimonadales > Armatimonadaceae > JAUJOK01. The sequence goes on along the minus strand of JAUJOK010000010.1, from coordinate 57,209 downwards.
TCGGAGGAGCTTGCGGCGTTTCTGGGCTTAGCCAAACCATCGGAGCGCGGTCCGGCGGTCGATGTTCTGGCCGGAAATCTGGTGACTGACAGCATGAAACCGTTCGCGGCTCGTTATGGCGGGCATCAGTTCGGAAGCTGGGCCGGTCAGCTCGGCGATGGCCGCGCCATCTCCCTGGGCGAGATAGCGGCTGTTGACGGCTCCTCCTGGGAGATTCAGCTAAAGGGAGCAGGCCGTACTCCCTACTCGCGCCGCGCCGATGGCCGCGCCGTGCTGCGTTCCTCGCTGCGGGAGTTCCTTTGCAGCGAAGCCATGCACTACCTCGGCGTGCCCACAACACGCGCTTTAAGCCTTGTCGGCACCGGCGACACCGTCATCCGTGACATGTTTTATGATGGCAACTATCAGCAGGAGAAAGGCGCTGTCGTCGCGCGCGTCGCTCCCACGTTTATACGTTTTGGAAATTTTGAGATCATGGCGGCCAGCGCAGAGATAGACAATTTACGCGCCCTGGCCGATTACACGATACGGCACCACTACCCGGAACTGGGAGAACCGTCCAACGAGGTCTACGTCCAATGGTTTAACGAGGTCTGTCGGCGTACGGCGGTAATGATCGCGCACTGGATGACCGTCGGGTTCGTCCACGGCGTGATGAATACCGACAACATGTCGATTCTCGGCCTTACCATCGACTACGGCCCCTACGGCTGGCTGGAGCCGTACGACCCGAACTGGACACCGAACACAACGGACTTCGGCTACCGAAGATATGCCTTTGGGCAGCAGCCGCAGATCGCGCTGTGGAACCTGGCGATGCTGGCCGGGGCGCTTTCTGCCCTCGTGTCGGACGCAGAAGAAGAACTCCGTAAAGGGCTTGAAGTGTATCGCTCGACGCTTTCGAACACTTTCCACGAGAGGATGCTGAGGAAATTGGGCCTCACAGCGCTCGCCGGGGAGGAGGACAGCGCCCTCATCGAAGACCTTCACCGGAGCCTGGCCGATTCCGAGATGGATATGACCCTCTTCTTCCGGCACCTGTCCCATGCGGCACCGGCCCTTGCGGCGAATTCGGAAAACGAGGAGCTATTGATTCGAGGGCTGATCGAAGCGGCATCGTATTCGGTTTCGAAAATGGACCGTCATGACAGTCTTCTGCAATGGCTTCCCCGGTATGCGCAAAGGCTGCGGAAGGAGTCTGTCGGCATCGAATCGATACGAGAAGGAATGCTGAGCGTGAATCCGAAGTATGTGCTTCGGAATTACCTCGCTCAGCGAGCGATTGAGGCGGCAGATTCAGGCGACCTTTCTTATCTGCAAACACTGATGAAGGTGCTCAAGACACCCTACGCCGAACAACCGGAACAGGAGGAGTTCGCCGGCAAGCGCCCCGACTGGGCGCGCGATAAGCCTGGATGTGCAACACTGTCCTGTAGTTCCTGATTACAAAAGCCAGAGGGAAGTCCTCTGGCTAAACCTGCGGCGGCAGGCTTTGTATCCGCGCCTCGACGGTGCCAAAATACGCTATGCCCCTCGGTCGGTGCCGCCGGGGCAGGTGTACCTTCTTACGGAGGCGAATGTTAAAACCGTACGAAGGAGTATCGCCATGCAAATACGCTCCGTTATCCTCGTCACCGGCCTTATCCTGCTGTTACGCAGCGCCGCGGCCTGGGGGCAGGAGCCGCCCCGGCCTGCGCCGCGCATCGCCGCCGGGGCGTGGCGTTCCGTGCTGAACGAACATCCCCGCCTGCTCGGCCCCCGCAGCCATCTGCGGGCGCTTGCGGCGGCCAAGCCGGATATCTACAGCGAGATCAAGGCCAATAAGTCTTTACTTGCTGTCGGCGTCGCCCACGCCGTTGAGGGAGTCCCTGCGGAACAGGCTGCTTCCTTTATCGAGGCGGCGAAGAAAAACGTCGCGCGGGGTGTCACGGACATCCACCAGGATACCTGGATCTGGCTGACCGAGGTCGCCCTGACCTTTGACCTCTTCTATGATGCCCTTTCCCCCGCGGACCGCTCGGCCATGATAGCCTGGATGAACGGACATCTGGAGAAGTACAAGACCGACGAGGGGGCATTTCACAACTCCACCGTTTCCAAGATACTCTGCTACCTGCGCATCGCCTATGCGACCTGGGGTGAGAACCCCCGAGCGCCGGAGTTCCGTGACTACGCGCTGAAGCGGCTTTACGAAGGGCGGGTCGCGCCGACGCTGGCCGCTTTCGGTGAAGGCGGCGGCTGGACGGAGGCGGGCTGGTACGCGCGAGGCTCGCTGTGGCACCTGGCGCAGGCCCTGGAGCTTGCGCGCCGTATCGAAGGCTACGACGGTTTCCAGAAAGCGCCGCGCTTCTTTTATCACCGCCTGGCCTACGAGATGTTCCAGCCCTATCCGGGGCGCTGGGAGTATGGGACGGAGAGGTTCGCGGTTGAGGGTGATGGCTCGCTCGTCTACGGCGGACATACGGAATACCCGCGCCACCTGCGCACCCTACTGGCGCAGTATTTCCGGGGTTCTCCGCTCGCCCGCGCCGTCATGAACCAACGGCGCAAGGCGTCCAACTCCGAGGCGCGGCTTCAGGACTTCCTGCTGGAGGAGGAGCCGGAAACGCCTCTCCCGCTTTCCGGCTTCCCGCTGGCGCATCTGGCGAAGGGCATCGGGAAGGTCTATGCCCGGAGTGACTGGACGGATGACGCGACCTGGCTGCGCTTCGAATGCGGGGACTTCTGGAATCTCCACCAGCATTTCGAGGTGGGCAACTTCGAGCTATTTCGCTACGCGCCGCTGGCGACCGAAAGCGGCGAGGACGAGGATTTTACGGACGCCCAGTCGGCCAACTGGCTGACACGCACCATCGCCCATAACAGCCTCCTTATCTATCAGCCGGGCGAAACGTGGCCGCGCATGCGGGGACGGCGGCAGGAACACGTACGCCAACGACGGCGGACAGGCGCACAAGTGGGAATGGCCGGTGGCGACGCTGGCGGAGTGGGAACAGAAGCGCGAAACGTTCGAGCGGGGCGACATCATCGCCTATGAAAACCGACCGGAGTACCTGTTTGTCGCCGGTGACTGCACCAAAGCCTATGCCGCCACAAAGCTGTCCTCCTATGTCCGGCAGATCGTCTTCCTGCGCCCCGGCACGATCATCGTCTTCGACCGGGTGGTGAGTACGCGGCCCGAATACGAGAAGACCTGGCTTCTGCACTGCCGGAATGCCCCGGAAATCGAGGGAAGCCGCTTTGTCGTGCGGGACGGCGGGGGCCGTCTGGACGGCAAGACGCTGCTTCCCGAGAAAGCGGCGCTAAAGTCGGTGTCGGGCTACACGTACCGGGGGCAGACGTTCGCCCCGCAGCCATCGTCTCAGTCGGCGGCAGCCGCAAGTGGCGTATCGAAGTACAGCCTTCCGCCCCGGCGAAGGAGGACTTTTTCCTGCACGTCCTATCCACGGACGGGGCAAAAGACGCTCACTTGGTGCGCGAGAAAGGAAAAGTCGGTGTGCGTGTCGGAAACGCAACGGTGCTTTTCGACGGCAAGGCAGGCGGGACGCTTACTATGGGACAGCGTGTCTTTCCGCTGGCACGCGGAGTAAAGAAAAGCCCATAGACGCCCTTGCCGAACGGCCTTTGTGCCAAACGGGCCGCATAGGTCAGACTGCCGGGTGCCGGTGCCATGCGGGCAAGTGGGACACCGGGGGCAAGAGTTCCTGCGTCATCTCGAATGTCACCTCGATTACGTCGAGCGCTTTCATCAGGTGTGCCTCGCCCTCTCCAATAGGGCCACTACGAATCAAGCCGCGGCTGCGCATGCGCTCCTCCAGCGGGTCCCATTCGATCAGGCACGGCCCATCACGCCAGACGACGCTCCAGGCGGGGATGACCCGGTCATCGTCCAGTCGCACACGTCGCGGGAACTGATTAGAGCCAAGGCAGTGGACATGAGCCATCGTCTCACCGATATGAGCGGCGGTGTTGGCCCGCATACCCACGCCCAGCAGCAGCACATAGCCGCCACGATCCGCCAGCTTTCCCAGCGGCGAGCGTCGGCTGAAGGTATCGACTTCCAGGTGTCCGGCAACAAGCTCCTCAGCGTCTCTGCCTATCGCGGCGTACGGATGCGTGGGGTGAACGCTGCGTCGGGCCTCGGGGCGGCGGCGCAGGGCTTCCGTGACCGCGCCGTTCACCGAAGGCGTCGTGCGTGGATCATAGATGTCGGCGCCGCCGTGGTTGAACGTCGGCACCATCATATTGCCCTCCGGCCCGACAGCCTCCAGCAGAGCGTCCACAACCGTATCGGCCCCGCCTTCGACATAGCCTAACTGCCGGAGCGAGCTATGCACCTGAACCATTGCACCCGCTTCAATACCGAGGCCGCGCAGACCGGCGACAAGCTCGGCCCGCGTAACGCGCTTTTTACCGGTCGGGTCGAACGGCTTCTTCACGGGCAAACATTCGTCATTCGCTGACCTCTAACCTCCCGGTTGCGGGCAGAAAGAAGGGTCATTCCGTTTTTAGCACCGTCGGATAAATCCGAGGCTGTAAAGGTACAAAGCCTGCCTTCGCAGGCTAAAGAATCAGTCCGCGCAGGCGGACTTTGTGCCTTCAATAGCCGCGAATTCATTCGACGGGCACAAAAACGAACAACAGAATGACCCTGAGACGGGAAAGGATTCTCCGCGAAAGGAATCCAACGAATAGAAGGAAACGCGGCAAGCCGAACTTTGCCGGAAATCAAAGCTAACAAAATGATACGCATTGGACTGATTGACTTTGACACATCGCACGTCGCGGCCTTCACGCAGCGGCTGAACCACGTCGACACTGCGCCGGAGAACTTCGTGGAGGGCGCGCGGGTGGTGGCGGGCTGGCCCGGCGATTCAGCCATCATGCCGGAGCGAATTCCCGGGTACGCGGAGCAGCTTCGCGGCTACGGCATCGAACTGGTGCCGGAGCCGGAGGAGTTACTGGGACGCATCGACGCCGTGATGATCGAATCGCAGCAGGGCGCGCGGCACCAGGAGCGCGCGCGTCCTTTTCTGGAAGCGGGCCTGCCGACTTTCATCGACAAGCCGTTTGCCGCGAACGCCGAAGACGCGGACGCGATCATCGCGCTTGCCCGCCGACACCGTGCGCCCCTGATGTCCTGCTCCGCGCTGCGTTATGACCCGGAAGTCACGGAGGCGCTGCGGCTCCGCGACAAACTCGGCCCTCTCCTATCCGCCGATGTCTGGACCAGCGCCGCGCTGCACGAAGGGAATCCCGGCCTGCTCCATTACGGCATTCACGGCGTGGAGGTGCTGTATACGCTGATGGGGGCGGGCTGTATCGAAGTACGCCAAGTCTCCACACCCGGCGCGGACATTGTGACCGGGCTGTGGCCGGAGGGGCGTCTGGGTGTCGTGCGCGGCCTGCGCGCCGGGCAGGGCGGTTTCGGCTTCACGGCGCACTATGAAAAAGGCCATCACATGGCGGTTATCGAAGGCGCGGCATTTTATACCGAAATGCTGAAGGCCATTGTCGGCATGTTTGCCACCGGCGAAGAGCCGATCCCACTTGCGGAAACGCGTGAAATCGTTGCCTTTATGGAGGCTGCGGCCACCTCGGTGTCGAAACAAGGTCAGGCGGTCGCGGTCGCCGGGTTATCGGCGGGACAGGGATAACAAACAGGATGAACGAACTGGAACCGGTTCGTGTCGGCATTGTCGGGCTGGGGCGCAGCGGGTGGGGAATCCATCGGAACGCCTTCGAGCGAAACCCGGACAGCTACCGGGTCGTTGCCGTGGCCGACCCGGACACCGCTCGCGCCGCCGAAACCGCCGCCGCCGCCGCTGCGTCCGGCTGCGCCGCGTACCCCACTATTGAGGCGCTTCTGACAGACCCGAACGTCGAGATGGTCGTGGTCGCCTCCCCCAACGTGCATCATGCGCCGCACGTTATCGCCGCGCTGAATGCAGGCAGGCACGTCGTCTGCGAAAAGCCCTTCGGCCTGAGCGTCGCCGACGTAGACGCTATGATCGCCGCGCGTGATGCTGCGGCGTCACGCGCCAGGCCGCCCCGTCTTTCTGGCCCCCTTTCAGAACCGGCGCTTTGAGCAGAGTTTTGAAAAGGTGCGGGAAGTGCTGCGCTCCGGGAAGCTGGGGCGCATCGTCCATATTCGCATGGCCTACCACAGCTTCGGGCGTCGGTGGGACTGGCAGACGCTGCGCCGCTTCGGCGGGGGACAGCTCAACAACAACTGCCCGCACGCCGTCGACCAGGCGCTGGAGTTCTTCGCGGATTCCGGTGTTACCTCCGCCGAGGATATCGACGTATTCGCCGATCTGCGCAACGCCCTGAGCAGCGGCGACGCGGAAGATCATGTGCGTTTGACCCTGCGCGCGCCGCGCCATCCCGATGCGCCGACTATCGACATCGAGTTCACGGCAGCCTGCGCCTATCCGCAGGACCAATGGCTGGTGATGGGAACGGCGGGCGGCCTGCGCGGGGCGGCAAGCAGCTTCAATGGAAGTGGGTGGACTGGTCCACGATGCCGCCGCGCCCGGCGGACGAGAAATCGACACCGGACCGCTCCTACAACCGCGAAACGCTGACCTGGCAGGAAGAGGCTCTGGATATAGAGGACGCCTTCACGAGCGGCCCCGACCGGTTCTATGCGGAACTGTTCGCCGCGCTGCGACAGGGAAGCCGCTCGCCATTACGCCCGAAACCATACGCCACCGTATTGCGATACTGGAAAAAGCGCGCAGTTCTTCTTTTTAGGCACCGGTTCCTCCGGTCGCCCAGGCTACCAGGCCCCAGACGCCCTGATGCACCATATCGCCGACAATCATCCCCAGAAACAGGGGCACCAGGCGGCGGTACAACGGCAGTCCCCGTAGCGCGTCACCAGCGTTTTGATCAGCCAGGCAATGAGAAAGCTGGCCCATTGCAGGTGCATGCCCCAGGAGTTGGCGGCAAGATACCCGACCGGGTGCAGCGGAAACCCCAGGAACTGCACCCGCAGATAACTCAGCGCCATCGTCACCGCCGCGCCGACACCCATGGCGAAGATGCCGCCCCATTCCGGCCCCTTGGGCGCTTGATGCGCGGCCATCAGGTTGGCAAAGGAAAAGTAGCTCTGGCTGGCTACCATGCTGGTGCCGCGCTGCCCGATGGATAACAGCTCGAAGCCGTGGCTGTAATAGGTTATCAATGTCCAGGCAAACGCCAGCAGCAGGGTGACGCCCGCTGCCAGCAGCAGCGCCATGCCAACACCGCGCCCACGCAGCCCCCGCTATCGCCCAGCTTGAATCCCTCCATCTGGGCGGCCATTACCGAGCCGAAAGCCGGGGTGAAGTACAGCCAGCGCAGCGAGTAGAGAATCGTCGGGTCGGACAGCGAAAGATACCGCGCCCCGACGAGGGTCAGCATCATTTCGTCGATCATCTTGGGCCAGAGGATGACCCCCATACCCAGGCCGTTTCGGCGCGGATACGGGTGAAGATGAAAAAGTAGCAGAGGATCAGCCCGACCAGCAGAACGCCGACCCACAGGCGCATCCCCGCTACCCACAGCCACAGCAGAATGAACGCGACTCCCAGCAGCGTCCCCCATACCGCCGTGCGATAAGAAAGGAATTCGCCGCGATCATCAAGGTCAGGCTCGCCTCGAAGGCTTTGCGCCACGCCGCTCGCAGATGGCGGCGCGCGGCGTAAAGCGTGATACCGGTGAGCGCCAGCGCCGCCCCCGCCCCTTGCGCATACAGCGCCGGGTAGTCGTTGCTGTAGACACTGGGCGCTTCGCCGTTGATACCGAAGGCGACCGCCGACACGTTCTGCATCACGGCAAGAAAGTAGAAGAACCAGGCGCTGAACGCAATCTCTTTCGGAATCAGATAAACAATGCCGATAAGCCAGAAGATAAACGAGAAATAGACCTGCCCCAGGCCGTTCCACGGCGGTGACAGCGTCAGGGGGCGTCCAGCACCAGAACCTCCCGCAGCGGCACCGAGGGCACGGCGGCGAGGATATCCACTGCCCAGTACAATCAGGGCCTGGACCAGCAGCGGCAGCGCCAGTCCCACCCAGAAAAGCGGCTGGCGGAGAACGGGAGCGCGCTCTTCGGTCAGCGCAAGAGGAATCGCCGTCAGCGGGAAGGAAAGACGTTCATGGTCGATGTACTGCCTGCGCATCAGCACGTTCAGGCAGAGCATCACAAAGAAAAACGCCAGCAGGAGCGAGGTCCAGGCCAGCAGCGGCCCCGTCCACGCCTGCCACGGTACGACGCCGTCCGTCCCCCGGAAAAACCCCAGCGTGGCCGCCGGGTCGCTCAGGGTCAGCCAGGAAGGCAGCACGGGCAGAAACGCCTGCCAGCCCGGCTGCTGCGCGCTGTAATAGGCGGGGGAAACGGTGTGCGGAAGCAGGAACGGTACGCCGATACGGTTCGGGATCGGGCCAGCCACCAGCATCATCATGTAGATAAGCAGCAGTTTCTCCACGGGTCAGCGCAAAGCGGCTGGCTACTCGGTTCAGGAGCGGCCCGGCAAGCAGAACGTACCCGAACAGCAGATAGGTCGGCGCGGGCGGCGCCATTGCCCCCCACGTCGGCGGCATTTTGCCGGACGGAAAGCGTCTGCGTCATCGCGACCGTGAGCACGCTCATCAGCACGCCGATAAACACGCCGCGCAGACGCACGCCGCGCGCGGGCGCATCCGGTTCCGGGCAGGACAGCATCTCAGACATAGTTGAGTCCATACCAGAGACACGGCAGCGGCAGGAGCGTTTTCAGCGCGTCGGTGAGCGCGCCGCGCCCTCCACTGCCTGCGTCTCCGTGCCTTCCACCGTACCGAAAAAGGCGCGTCGCGGTATCGCGGTCAGTGACAAGCTCCGCATCGCCGAAGCGGAAGCCGTACTCGTCGCCGCTTTGCCGGAAAGAAAGCCGCGCGGCATCCCGCCGTCCCAGAAGCTCCTCCCACCGCGGACGCATCCGCTCCATTAGCTGCGGGAAGTTAATCAGCTTGACGGTGCCCGCGCTGGGGAACACGGTTCCCGGCAGTCCCGCGCCTTCACACAGCGAGCGAAACAGACTGTCATGGCCCTGTACCTGCCAGTGCAGGTGGACGGCGTCATAGTGACGGAAAACGTCCGGCATCGCGGCAAGCAGGGCGCGCCGCTCGCCCGCGAACTCGGCGATTCGCGCCCGCCTATCGTCGCGAGGGCGCTGCACGATAACATAGCCCCGGAATTCGCCCGCTCGCGCACCACCAGAAAGTCGGAAGGACGATTCATCACATAGCCGCTTTCGAGCGCGCAGCGGTAGTCGTCGCGGGGCCGCAGGAAGCGCACGGGTTCGCGGCGGTAGCATTCCCTTACCAGGGGCAGTTCCTCCTCGGTCATCCGCGCTACCGTTACCGACGGCAGACCGTTGCCCGACGGCAGCGCCGCTTCCGAAAGCGCGAAGACGGCGTCCCTTCCAACGGTCATGCAGCCGCGCCGCCGTACAAAGAGCGGTCACCGGAAACAAGCATCACGTCCACGCCCTCTTCGTGCGCTTTGCGCGCGCATCATCGAAGCAGGCCGAAGCCAGCCCCTGCCCGCAGTACTCCGGGTCCGTGGAAACCGCGCCGATGCAGCAGACCTTGATCCGGCATCCAAACAGCGAGGCGTCCCGCACCGTCATGCCGACATGGCTGACACACTTACCGCCGTCCATGCACACGCGCAGGTTTTCGCGGTTGTCCTCGTTAAAGAGATGCGGGTACTGCTCCGGCATGTGGGGGCCGGAAGACCACATCCGTCAGTCGTCGCAGCGCCTCGAACTCATCGGAGCGCAGAGCGCGCGGACCTTCCATATAGCAAACCTCCTTCAGGACACCGTCGTTGAATTCCAGGGTGCGATTCGCAGGATGAACAAGGCTCAGCAGTCCGCGCAGGCGGACCAAGCCTCGAATTCATTCGATGGTACGCCTTATTAACCAGCTTGCCATTCGCCGATAGTTGGAATTTGCCGGAACGCGCCCCGGCGCTCCCAGCGCCGCATAAAGCTCCTGTTCCCCAGGCATAGTCCGGCAGGCACTCGCCGATTACCACCAGTTCCGTCGGCCATAACAGACCCGCCACCTGCGGCAGATCGGTGATTCTCAGGCAGTTCAACATCTCTATCGCCGGGCCGCGACCGTCCGGTGAACCGGGGGCGTTTTGCGTCGCGGGAGGAGATTCCAAAAGCGTCTGGAGACACGCCCGTCCAGCAGCGCGGCATACAGAGCGACCGCCGCCATCTCCCCCTGCGCCGCCAGCGCCACCTGTCCCCCGTCCACCTGAGGCAGCGCCCGCACCGCCTCCAGGGCGCGCAGCGTGTCCCAGACACGCATACCGGCGACGGTTCGTCCCGTCCAGGCGCTCGCACGCCGTACATGCCATTGCAGTTCCGCGCCCCAGGCTGTCTCGCCGGTCCCGCGCGGCTCGACCACCACCCGCGCCCACGGCACGTTCATATTGCCGATGAAATCGTCCGTGGCCTCGCGCTTCTCGTCCGGCGCGCCCCGCCACGACAGGGCGGGACGCGGGGCATCACGCGGCAGGATGAGCCGCCCGCGCAGCCGCCAGCCAACTTCCGGGTTGAAGGCGAAATGCGCGCCGGTCGCCCCGCCCCGATGCGCGAACTCGGACTCCACCTGAACGTCCAGCGGCGGCGGGTCCGTCGGAAACGCCCCGAAAGTCTTCTCGCGCAGCGCCGTGACGACCTCCTGCCGCGTCTTTTTCGAGGGTTTCTCTGTCCGTGATGCGGGGCGGGTCCGGCAGCGAGATGAATTGATCGTGGATAACGGGCGTGCGGTTTTCTTGGGGAGAGCCGCCCGCGAATACACGCAGCGTCTCCTCGGACTCCTGACGCTGCGGCGAAAGTCGTCAATATCGCCCACCTGCTCGGGGGCGATGTCTTTGCCCGCCAGATGCTGGAGGAAGTAGGAAAATATCGCCGTGCGGGAACGTTCGTGATACGAGTGCGGGCCGGGCGTTTTCGACGAGGCGCAGGTTTTCGGGGACGCCCAGCGTCCCGTACAGGCGCTCAAGCTGCTGGTGGACTTCACGGATCGCGGCGATGGTGTTGATGGCGTCGCGGTCGGCGGAGGCGATCATCAAAGGGCGCGGGGCGATGAGCGCGCCGATGTCGGCCATGTCCCAGCGGTAGATGTTGTTCCACCACATGCAGTCGCAATGGCCGTCAATCGTGCGGTCGCGTATCTGCGACGCCAGCGAGGCGGTTCCGCACACCGGCGCGGCGACACGAACCCGCTCGTCGGCGGCGGCGACCCACCAGCTTCCGGTTCCACCCCCGGAGATTCCGGTGACACCGAGCCGCGCGGCGTCCACCTCCGGGCGCTGCGAAAGCAGGTCAAGAGCGCGCATCCCGTTCAGCAGTTCCACGCCCGCCGGGCTGTAGCCCCGGCTGTACCAGTGGAACCACCCCTCCCGGTAGCAGCCATGATGATAGCCCGCCGCCTCGCCAAGCTGCACCGTTTCGATGAGAAGGCAGACGAAGCCCAGTTCGGCAAAGCGGCGCGGATGGGCCTGGTAATGGACTTTTTGCCGCTGCGCGCGGCCGCACAGGTAAAGCACGCCCGGCGCGGGGGCCGTCAGGATCATTCGGAACATACAGGTTAGCCGTCACATAGAGATGGGGCAGGCTCTGGTAATAAAGCTTCTCGATGCGGTATTGCGGTCGCTCCACGACTCCGGTGACGGTAAACGGCACCGGACTGCCGAAAGCTGCTCCGATGGTCAGTCCCATCATCTCCCGATACTGTTCCCGACGCTGCGGCAGAAGCCGCTCCCAGGCAGTCCGGTCGGTGTAATCTGCCAGCGGCTTCGTCCGTAATGCGCCGGGCCTCGGAACAAAGATAGTCGCGGATGTTGTTCATGGCAGCAGCGTCAAAGTCCGGGGTACCAGGCGCGGGCATTGCTGACATACAGCTTTTCCAGAACCGGCGCGGGCAGGTTCAGCCCTTCCACCTCCCCGCCCCCGACAGAAACCATGTCACCGCTTTCGAAGTAGCGGATATGCGTGTTCATCTCCCGGCGCACCCGCTCGTACACGTTTTCCCCGCTCCGCACCGGTCATAGCGGCCTGCGACGCAGTGATGACCAGATCGGTGCCGAACAGGATACGCTCCGGATAGTCGAGAATAAATTGGCGCACGGTGGGCGAGTCCTGAAAGGCGAGATCGGCGAGGCGGGCGGAGGTGTCCACGACGAAGTTCCGGGTAGCGGTCGAGACGCCGGGCGACTTCGGCCACACCGTATTCAGACTGCCCAGGTGCGCGCCGATCACCCGCAGGCGAGGGATGCTTTTCCACCACCCGGTCCCGCGCGGCCACCTGATCGGCGTGCCCCGGCACGTCCGTACGCCCGCACATGTGCCACTGCGGGTTTTTTGCTGTAGTAACCGTAATGGGCTTGCCCGGCGCGAGCGGCTGCCAGCAGGCAGCGGCTCGCCGATATGCATCAGCAGCGGCTTTTCCACCCGCGCCAGATACTCGAAGATCGGCGTGAACAGCGGGTCGTCCACCATCAGGAAGCCGCCGTCCGCTGCGAACCTCCATGCCGATGTTCTTCCACACCTTGCAGGCAATAGCGCCCGCCGCAAAATCCTGCTCCAGCCCCGCGATCACCCGCTCGGCATAATCCGAGGTGTCACCTTCGGGCAGATCGAAGGGTGCACCAGGCGAACCGCTCCGGATTCTCCTGCGCCATACGCCGGTACGGCTCGGCCTGCCGGGCGCGCCAGGTGGCATTGTCCCCGGCGACACAGATGTTGAGCATTTTCAGGTCAAGTTCCGTCAGAAGTGCGACGGCGTCCGGGTGGTCGCCCCGGAAATGGATAGTGAGCGTCTATTCTTTGCATAGTCTTCCTTGTAGTTTGTATCTTTGAGGCTCAGGGCCACGGAAAGCCCGGTGCGTTCCATCCCCATGGCATGCTCATGACCGCCCAGAAGACGGCCATGGTGAATTCGCCCAGAATCATGCCCAGCATGAACGGCGCGCCTTTTCGGAACGTCTGGATGCTGCCCAGACGCGCGATAATGCTCTTGATGATCCAGGCGATAAAGACCGGGAACCAGAACACATACATAGACCAGGTCGGGGCGATAGCGTAGGCGAGCGGGTTCAGCGGAAACCACGGAAAAACACCGCGCGTCCAGACGAGCAGACCTGTCACCCCAGCCCCGTCGCGAGGCCGCCGTAGGCGGTAGCGTCCGGCGGGCGTGCGTTGCCGGTGATAAAGGAGCGCGCCACACCAAACATGTTTCCGGCATTGTTGTTCGGGTAGGTGTACAGATTGACACCGCCCAGCGTGTAGTGGAAGCGCAGGAAAAAGAAGCTGGCAGCGCCGAAGGCAATGACCACCGCAAGTCCCAGCGGCACAAGCAGGGAGCGCGGGGGAAGGCCGCTCTCGCCGGCCATCTTCTGGCTGTCCATCAGCGGGGACAGCAGGACACGCCGCGCAGATCACGGGTAAAGACGATATCGGTCATTCCGATCAGGGACAGATTGGCGGCTCCGAGCGAGGGCAGCGGCATTACCAGCCGGATCAGGTGGCTGGGAAGAAAGCTTGTTTCCGTCATTAAAAGCCCGGCTTCCGACACCGCCCGCGTCATAATGACGGCGACGATGAACAGGTAGATACCCATCTGAACCGCCGCCAGATAGGGGTTCATTCCCGCCACGCTCAGCCAGAGCACAATGCCGGTGAAGCCGCAGAACAGGCCGATAAAGGCGGCCCGGTAGCTCATCAACTCGCGGCTGTCATCCAGCAGCGGCTTGCCCGCCCCCAGGCGGTCTGCCATACCTGACGGTAGTACGGCCAGCCGATCTTAAGCTGCGCCGCAATGAGCACGATATACGCGCCCAGCGCCCTGATAGCCGGTCCAGATGCGGGCATCGTGCGTCCCGATAGACTCCGGCTGCCCGCCTAACACGACCGCCACCAGGTCCTGGGCGCGTGTCAGAAGAAAAAGAACCACAGCGAAAAAGCAGGTCGGTGGGCAGGAAATAGGCGAACCCCACCACGGCCAGGGACAGCCACAGGCGGACACCGTCGATCTCGCTCCAGGGGCGCTGGGTGAGCAGCGGACTGACATCGAAATCGAGGACGAACCGGGGGAAGTTGGGAAATTCCCATTCAGCCCATTCACCCCGAACACCACGACGGCAGCGGCGAAACCGGAGCCACATCATCTTATTGCGCAGAAACGGCTGCTGTTCCACCTCATCGCCGATGATCGCGAGCGGAAGGCGCGTCAGGGGAAAGGTCAGCCGCTCCTCGTCCATCCAGCGGCGGCGCAGCAGGGTAGCCAGCGATGCGAACACGACGATAACGCAGCCGATCAGCGCGAACCACCACAGCAGCGGCCCCCACCCAGACCGTCCAGGGAATCGTCTCGCCGGGCCTTAGCCCCTCATGATAACGCTTGATCGTGTCCGGAAACGGCATCGCGCCGGTGGGTCTGAAGGGCATGGACGGCAGATGCCGCGTGATATGAACATTCAGATTGTTGGTGTCGTTGGCGTAGTAGGTAGGCCAGCGGCGGGGATTATCTTTCGACAATGCCGCGCGTTGGTCACGCCCACCAGCAGCATCGTTGAGCAGGATGTCCAGGCGGCCAGAAGCTCACGCCGCAGTCCCCGTAGGAACCAGCGCGAACAGCGCCACGACCGCCGGTGGGGCAAGCTGGAGCACGCCGAACTGCACCGTCTTTACCATATCCGCGAAAACCGAGAGAAAAGCGATGCCGATCAACAGCGCGACGAGCTGCGCGCGCGCGCATCCGAACGCACCCTGACTGCCCGATCTGTGGACAATGCGGAAGCGCGCACCGGTGTCGAGGGGTCGCGCATGCTCGATATTCATGCGGCGTCTTCTCAGCCTGCGCCTCCGCCGGGGGTGTGGCGTTCTCCTCCCGCTGAGCCGGGGAGGCTGTGTCAGTCCCTTGCCCTGCGAAAAGCGATCCGCCGGAACGTCCTTTGTCGGTTCGGCCATTCGGCCAGCGAACCAGCTCGAACAGCGGCTTCGCCCAGCCCGAAATGTAAGCGGGGATCATGCGCTGACATATAGCCGCCGGCAAGCTGCCGATCCCGCGTCCGCGCTTTTCCGCCCACCGTCACTGCACCCGCGCCCCCATCTGTCCCGGTTACTTTGCACGCCCACCAGACGGATACCCAGCCAGTGATGAGCCGCGTTGTGAAGAAGAAGAGGCGCGACACCACATCGACACGCCCATCATCCACCGAACGCCGCGCCGCGCCCGACAATCGAGCGGGTGAACGCCGCGCCGCCCTCGCCCTTCACGAAAAGACGCCCTGCTCGTTGTGAAAGAGCTGCGCGCGCGCCGGCTGAACCGGACGTTGTCCTGAACATGGCCGTTCGTGACCAGCAGGTCCAGCCAGCCGTCGTTGTCCATCTGTGGACAATGCATGGTCGGCGCGGCAATACCCATCAGCCCGCTCATCTCCGCAGGCCCGCGCCGTCGTTGCGGTACAGGCTTTTGGCTTCCGTCTGGAATGTCGCCACGATCAGGTCCAGGCGGCTCGTTAGTCCGTGCCCATGCCGCCCTGCCATCCCGTTGAAGGCTCCGCTTGGCACCCGTGCCCCGTTCTGCCGTACGAACAGGTCGCCGGGCTCTCGTCGTTAGCGGCGTACAGGACAATGCCGCGCCCCGCGTCCGCCGCCCGCACGGCGACGCCCAAACACTTGCCGTGTGCCGTATCGAATCCCCAGGCGCGGGTAGCATCGGTAAAGGCGTTCGATAAACGCGGGGACGGGCCCTCGGTTCCCGCGAATCCCCTGATAAGAACAAAATTGGACGGATTTCGGGGTGAAGACCGAAACAGGTCAAGCTTCCCGTCTTCGTCCATGTCCGCGAACGCCGCCGCCGTCACAACGTCATAGGGACCAAGCGCGCCCAACATCGGTAAAGCACGGCCATTGAGCGCATTTTCCGTAGCCGGTGACGTAGACATCAGGAAAGCTGTCGTTGTCGTAGTCACCGACGGCGACGCCGAGCCTTCCCGGTCAGTCCCACCTGCGCGGTCACCTCGGTAAAGCGTTTCATCCGTGTTGCGGAAAAGAGCGGCAGCGGCGGTTTCACCAGAAGGATATCCAGCAGACCGTCCTGATCGTAATCCAGAAAAGCGCAGCCATGCGAGCGTTTCCAGGGGTGAGCGGTGACTTACCGCCGTGCCCCCAGCGGAAGTTCAGCCCGCTTCCTGAGCTCACGCCCTGGGGAAGGAGAAGGCGTGGACGGGGCGGACGGTTTGTTCGCGCGCACCGAGGAAAACAGCGAGCAGCGCGGCAGAAAGCACCTTTCCCTTTAACGTGGTGACGGCAGAACTTCCCGGTTCTTTATCGTCTTCTTGCACAGCGGCCTGCGTCTGGAAAGCGTCTGCCTTCCTCCGCAATAGCGATGTCGGCGGTTCCAGACGAATAGCGACGGTGTAGTGCTGGGCTGCCTGGGCATGGAGACCCAGATCACGGTACACGCGCGCCAGGTCCTGATGCGCCGAGGCGCTATTTGGATGGTGTAGGACACGCGCGCTTCCAGTTCCTGCATCCGAACGTGCAGCGGCGGAAAGTCGCCGCCGCCGCTCCGGCATCGCCCATCCGCCGATAGGCATTCGCCAGGGCGTAATAGGCTCATCACGCGCGCGCATCGAGACCAGCAGGGCTTTGACCGCCTTCGAATATTGCTCGGCGTCCCAGATCGAACCAGGCATCGGCGGGCCGCAGCGTTTCCAGCCGGGTCGCCCGCGTGAGCAGCGCTTCCGCACGATCCAGCGAATCCATGCCCGACATCTTGCGAAGGAACAGACTCCCAGCAGGGCGCAGGCGGGGCCGTAATCAGGATTGATCTGGAGGCGCGCTCATAATGCGTCCGTCCCTCGTCCGTATGCCCGCGAAAGACCAGCAGTTCGCCCAGCGCGGTGTGGTATTTTGCTGCGCCGCGCCACCGCCTGACGCGCATGAATCGCTTCGTTATGGCGACGCAGATGGGTATAGCAAACACCCAGACCGTAAAGCTGCGCGGGTCCACTCGCGCGGCGCACATGGGGCGCGGCCTCCTCAACTTTCCTTCCAGCCACAGCAGCTTGCCCAGCATATCCAAGCGGCTATCCAGTTGCAGCGTCCGCAAAGCATCCCCGCGCCTCTTGCGCCCCTGTTCATACAGGGAAAGCGCGAGACCCAGAGGCGGACGCGGGCAGAGCGAGGATCAAGCCGCGCCGTTTCTTGATAGGCTTTCCGCTTCCGTAAAGCGATGCTGGAGATAATACCCTGGCCAGATGGTACCGCGCGAGCGCATCTTCCGAGTCTCCGACCATCGCTTCCAATTCGGCGACGCTTTTGTTCCGCAGAACCGGTTGGCAGCCAGCGGCTGGCGTGCAGCGCCAGAGCCGCCGGTTTGCCACCAGCCCAATGATGAACAGGGGAAAAGGCGGCGGTGCCGGGAGCGATGGGAAGCAGGCACGGTATCGCGTACCGGCTCGGGGGTGGATTTTCCTGGTTTTGTCCGGGACGCGTATTGCTTACTGCCGATAATAAAGAGAGAAAGAAGACCATCACAACATTGCAGAGTTGGGCACTGTGTAACTTCTGCCCAACCCTGCGTTATTGGAGGTTTAATCGGGGACCGGGAGGTGGCCGCCGCCGCTGCCCTGCATCCTGTCGGCATAGGGATTCAGTGCACGACCGCCGGGGATGCCGCCGCCGGTGCGACGGCGGCGCGGTCATCGACCGGACTACCAGTATCACGACGATCAGCACCGTCACTGCGGCAATCGCAATGAGTACTTTGGGATTGATACTCCTTCATGGCGACGGTGACGCTGCCTTTAATATTCCTGTAAACTAAACCTTCAGAAGCCTTCTTAAGATCATAAGAGTCAACCCCTGAAGTGATCGAAGTTGCTTGGCGTGCCCGTCGGCATGATTATATTGGGCCCTGGTGCCGTTTTACGCCATCTTGGGCAAACCGCTGTCTCCAAGTCGCGTTATCACGATCCGCTCTCGCTCCGAATCTTAAGATACTTTGCTGCGACCCGCCGGGGTAGACACGGGTGTAGTTGGAAGCCCGCAGGTTATTGATCCACACCGGTTCCATGAACGATCTACCGTAGTCGGCGATCAGATAGGTGCTGGCAGGTGAAGGAACACCCGCCAAACTCAGCGGTGGATTCTGCTTCACCCAGTCTTCGGCGCCTTGCGTACCCCCATAACCGAAGATGGCCTGGTTGTGAGCAACACTGATGGGCATGGGAATACCCCACTCATCGTCTACGCCTCTGCTGTAGCCCGACATGAAGTTTTTGGGATTCGGGTCCGAAGGGCAGGCGAAGACTTGCTTGTTCTTCACATACGGCATGAGCCGCCACGGCCATTGCACCTTGGTACGCGTATCCTGGCCGATGTCGTTATCTTTCGTGCCGGTATAGGGGTTGTCCCAGGAGTTGCACGGATACATCTCGTCGTAATCCTGGACATACATCATGGCTGCCGTGCCTAACTGCTTAGTATTGCTGAGGCAGGCGGTCGCACGGGCTTTTTCGCGGGCCTGGGCGAAGACTGGGAAAAGGATAGCAGCAAGTATCGCTATGATAGCGATGACGACGAGAAGCTCAATGAGCGTGAATGCACGTCGTGCATTCGTAAAGCCCCGGCGGGTGCGAGGCGCGCTCGGTACTACAGTTCGATTCATGACTTCCCTCCGTTCGGAGATGTCTCCAGGGGCTTGACGCAGATGGACAAGCCTTGAGAAATATAGACGCCGGAACTTTTAAGCTCCGTGTAGTTACGTGCTGAAACCATTCCTCCTTGCTTCGTTATTCAGGAAACTTGCTGTGGCGCATCGGCGCTACGGTTTCGCGCGCCACCAATTCGGTATGCACTACCTGCGGTGAAAAGGGTACGTCCGGTTTATCCAGCAGATGGAACAGCATTTCCGTCGCCGCGCGCCCCAATTGAGCGCAGTCTACCCGCACCGTGGTAAGCGGCGGCTCCGTCAGGCCCGCAAAAGAAACGTCATCGTGACCGATAACGGACAAATCTTCCGGCACGCGCACATTCAGCTTGCGGGCGGCCCGCAGCGCTCCCACCGCCAGCGCATCCGTCCGCGCAAAGATCGCCGTCGGCGGTTCCGGCTGAGCCAGCAGCGTCCGCAGCGCATGCGCGCCGTCGTCGGGGGTGCGACCGGCGATTATCACCTGCTCCTCCCGAAGCCGTATTCCGTTCACCGTCAGTTCGTCCCAGAACCCGGACAGAACGCTGTCGGGCAAATGGCTTCCGATAAAACCGATGCAGCTATGCCCCTGTATCATCAGCATCTGAGCCACCTGCCGCGCGCCGCTGCGCAGATCGATTACCACCGAGCCGACGCCCTCAATGCGTGTGACCGGATCATGTCCTATGACGACGCAGGGCGCTTTCATATCCGCTATTTCCCGCGCAATACGCTCATCCTGAGCTTCATCGCCCAGCAGGTTCATCCCCAGCGGGCCACAGCCTACCACAATCACGCCGTCGACTGCCTGTGACTTCACCCACCGCTGCAACGTGTTTCCGGGCGCATTCAGCAGAAGCCCATACCCGCGTACGTGGAGGGCGTTCTGTATACCCTGTGTCAACTCCGTCAGAAACATGTCTGACAAGACCTGGGTTCCGCCGAAAGCCAGGGCCACCGTGTATGCGCGGCCTGCGGCCAGACGCTGGGCGTTTAGATTGGGGGTGTAACCCAACTCATCCATACGCCGCAAAACCATCTCACGGGTAGCCGGACTGATACGGCCCTGACCGCTCACGGTGCGGGATACAGTCGTCGTCGAAACGCCAACGGCGCGAGCAAACTCCTTGATGGTCATCAGCTACTTTTCTAATTGCGCAACCGCTTGCTCGCAACTTGGATTACCGCACATAGTAACAGGGCCGTTTCTCGTTGTCAAGGACTTTGTTGCTCCGAAGATGCCACGCAGGCTCGCCAGGAGCTTCCGTACGAGGTCTTCGCTGAGAACGGAGGGGCACCAATATTTCTCGATATGCTGCACCACCAGTTCGGTTCCTTCGTCGTGACCGACAAAGGGAGGCATCTTCGGGTTGTACAGTGAGTCCGTCAGGTCGCGAACAAGCACGCATGAGATGCCCCGGCGCGTCATCGCGCGGATGGCGAATGAGCGCTTGAGCACGCACATGTTCGTATGCACCCCCATAATCAGCAGGTACCCGATCCCGTGCGCGCGCAGCAGGTTGTATACCTCCTCACCGTCGTCCGATATTGCGTCCGGTTCGGCGATTCCAATGGCAGGATGCTGCCGCGACCAGGCTTTGAAGACCGGGCAGGACGGCGTATCGTCACAGCCGCCATCCGAATCATCAATCGGCAAAGGCGGCTCGGCGGTAGAAAGGAGGGTCGGCGGCGGGTCCACGCGCGGAAGGTTTCGAAGCCGCTGGCGCTGCGGCGTCTCCTGATAAAATTTCATGCACTCCGAGGGAGCATGAATTATCTGAACCCCCTGGGAACGGGCGACATCAATGACGGAAGCCATTTTATGGGCAAGAGCATCGCCGCGCCGCGTCGCGCTCCGGCACCAGTGCCGATCCCACATATCGCAGATAAGAATCGCCGCCTCAGCGGGGCGAATCTCTTTCCGGCAGGTCCGCTCCCGCCATTCCCCGCTGCCTTCGTAGGTTTCCGTCCGCACGCGCAGATTGAGCGCCAGGGTCATGAGAGTTCCTCCTTTGAAACGGTGTTATTGGCTCCTTAACATCCGCGTCTCCCGCCATTATATTCCCCGCCGCGTCTTTTGATTGTTCGCAGGAAACGCCGCCCTGACTGCCTAACTGCCGCAATATCATCACGGACGGGGGTTGCGGTGTGGGCACCGTCCCGCCGGAAGGAAGCGCTTATGCTCGAAACGGACTCCGATGTCGGCTCGCTGTTTCCTTTTATTCGGAGCCAGGCAGTGCAATCCGATTTCCCCCTGTCGTTCCTGCGTCCGGAGTTTTCGCAGATTCCCGCCTGGAAACAGGCGGCGCGGGGGAAACTGCTCGAACTCCTGCACTACGCCCCGCCGCCGTGCGACCCACGGCCTGAGGTTATCGAAACGCTTGACCGGGGCGATTACCTCCAGGAGAAGATCTACTTCAATACCACGCCCCACATTCGGGTGCCCGCGCAGGTGCTTATCCCGAAAAACGTTCCGCTGCCCGCTCCGGCTATAGTCGCCCTGCATGACCACGGCGGCTTTTACTTCTGGGGCAAGGAAAAACTGATTGAAGTCGAGGACGAGCACCCGGTCATGGAGCAATTCAAGCAGCGGTATTACGGGGGCAACAGTATCGCGTCCGTGCTGGCGCGGCGGGGCTACGTCGTTATCGTAATAGATATGTTTTACTGGGGAGAGCGCCGCCTTCTCTTAGATGACGACCCCGCCGACTGGCGCGACCGCCCGCGAAGCATTACGGCGGAGCGTGTGGCCGCGTACAATCAGCGCGCCGGGCAGAGCGAGCCGTTGGTGGGGCGCACCATCTATTCGGCGGGCTTTACCTGGTCGGGCGTGGTGTTCTGGGACGACGTGCGCACGGTAGATTACCTGCTGACACGCCCGGAGGTGGACCCAAGCCGTATCGGCTGCGTGGGGCTGTCGGTGGGAGGACTGCGCTCGTGCCACCTGGCGGCCCTCGATGACCGTATCCAGGCAGCGGTGGTCGTCGGCTGGATGGCTTCCTTTCCCGCACAGCTCAAGCGTCACGTCAAACACACCGTCGGTCACACCAAGCTGGTTCCCGGCCTGTACCGATTCCTGGACTACCCGGATGTGGCCTCGCTGGCCATGCCGTCGGCGCTGCTGGTGATTAACGGCAGCAAGGACGCGCTGTTTGATCTGGACGGCGTGCACGCGAGCTTCGACAAACTTACCGCCTGTTATAATAAGGCCGGGATTCCCGAAAAGCTGCGCACGCGTCTGTACGACACGCCGCACGAGTTCAACAGCGCGATGCAGGACGAAGCCTGGGAATGGCTGCAAAAATGGGTGTGAGGGAGAATTAAACTTTCTCCCCTATCAAAAGCCGTTCTGCCGCAGCACCGTCAGGGCGGCCTCCAGGTGCGCATTCGTCTGCGCATCCGGCGATGCTTCCGTCGGCCCGATCTCCGTCGCCACGCGACCCCGGAAGCCCGCCGCGTCCATTACCTCTTTGACCTGACGCAAAGGCATCGCCTCAAAGGAACGCCCGCCGCGCGCATAATCCTTCACGTGGTACTGAACCACGCGCGGCGCTACCTTTCGCGCCGCTTCCAGCGGGTCTTCGTCAATATATAGACCGTTGGCAATATCGAAATACACACCGACATGGGGATGGTCCACCATCTCCGCCAGTTCAAAAACGGCGGCGGCGGAGTTGCGGTATTTGCTGGCGGGAATATGCTCGATGCCCAGTTTTACCCCAAAGGTCGCGGCGCGGTCCCCGGCTTCGCGCAGAAAGGCTGTATACCCCGCGTCATAGTCCGGCCCGTTCGCCGCCGCCCGGTTCGGCAGCAGCAGAACGTCGCCGCCCGCCGCCGCCAGCGTTTCGCAGGCGCGCAGGAGCACATGGAGGTCGCCTGCCCGCGCGGCCTCGTCGCGGCGCGCCCCGGTGCCGGTGAAGGTACTCAATATTGCCGAGCGTACCGGGCAGCCTGTCCGCTCGCCCTGTTTCCGCAGCTCGTTTCCAAGGGCTTCCCCGAGCAAGGGCTTGTCGTCTTCGCGCCACGCCGGTTCGATAAAGTCGAAGCCTATGGATTTCAGCGCGGCCATCTTCGCTTCCAAATCCGCGCCGACCACCTGAGCCGCACACGATCCGATTTCCATTCGGGTCATCCTTTCCGGGGTCTCTTACGCCAGGCCCCCTAAAAGCTCGTCCATCCGCACCAGACGCCCCCCGTTTTCCGCTGAAAGGTTGGCGGCCAGTGTCACGGCGGCGGAGCGAAGCGCATCGTCATACGGGCTGCGCAGAAAGACCGGGTTCTGGCTGGCGACGGCGCGAACGAACGCGGCGTCAATGCTCGGCGTTTCGTCCGTCGGGGGTGGAAGCGTATAGGCATCGTCCGGCTCGACCTTTACGCCGTCCGCCTTCCAGACGACGCGCGCGTCCCGGATGACGAACTCCATTTCGCTGCGGAATCCCCTGCCCAGGGCGCAGGAAGTGGTGACGACGGCGGACGCGCCGGACCGGAAGTGCAGGAGTGCCGCCTGCGTATCCGGCACGGTGATGTCGGGCTGATCCGCGAAAAGGCGGTGAAAGGAGTAGCTGGCCGATACCGCTTCCACTTCGCCCATCACCCAGCGCAGCAGGTCTACCTGGTGGGTGGTCATCTCCACCAACTGGCCGCCGGATTCGTCGTATTTGCGCCACCAGGGCGTGCGGGGAATGCCGCCCCAGCGGACGGCGCTCGCCGTGCCGACCGGCTTATCTTCCAGGAACTGCTTTAGCTGCAGGCTCGGGGCCAGATAGCGGAAGCTGTAGCCGGATTGTGTCATCACACCCGCCGCTTTTATCGCCTGCCAGGCCCGCATTCCCCGGTCCAGGTACAGGTTGACGGGCTTCTCGACAAAGAGATGCAGACCTTTTTGCGCGGCCTGTATCTCCATCTCGCCGTGCTGATCCGGTGGTACGCAGATATATAGCGCGTCCATCGCGGCCTCGGCGATCATCTTCGCGCCGTCCGTATAAACCGGCACGTCCAGCGGCGCGGCGACCGTCCGCGCCTTTTCCTCAACAATGTCGCACAGAGCGACGATATGCGCCTCTGGAATCTGCACCAGTCGGCGAATGTGCGCCTGCCCGATGCCTCCCGTGCCGATAAGACCGATCCGAACTGCGCGCGGCGCTGCCATCGCTTTGCTTCTTCCTTTCTCCACGGATTCGTCACGCCATATCACCGCTTTATTTGCTTTTTCGCAGGATAGATACCTCCTCCCGGCGAACAGCCTTCCCGAAAGGAACTTGACATGCAGCAAGTGGTTTTCGGCTTGATCGGCGCGGGCGGAATCGCGCAGTCGCAGCACCTGCCCAACCTTACACGCGCGCCGCACGTAACGCTGAAGTCCGTGTGCGATGTGCGCCCGGATGCGCTCCAGCAGGCGCAGCGGCAGTATGCTATCCCCCACGCCACCACCGACTACCGGAGCCTGCTGTCCGACCCGGAGATACAGGCCGTGGTCGTCGCGACCCGCGAAGACATGCAGGCGTCTCTGACCATTGAAGCGCTTCAGGCGGGAAAGCATGTCTATGTGGAGAAACCGCTTGCGAGCACCAGCGACGAGTGTGCTGCCGTGGTGGCGGCGCAAAAAGAAACGGGCCGGTTCGTTGCGGTCGGCTTCAACCGGCGCTTCGCGCCCGCGTATCGCAAGGCGAAGGAGATCGTCGCGGCGGAGGGAGGCCCGTGGAACATCCACTACCGGCTCAGCGACGACTACTGGCGCTGGGGTAAGAGCTACCCGCCGAGGGTGCGTGTTATCCATGAGGTCTGCCATATCTTCGACCTTTTGCGGTGGCTCACCGGCTCCGAGGCAGCCTCCGTTTATTGTGTCGAGTCGCGACCGGACGACGAGATCATTACGCTGAAGTTCCGTTCCGGCTGCGTCGCGTCCATCATGAGCAGCGGTTACGCGACAATGGACCTGCCGAAGGAACGGCTGGAGGTGATTACGGAGAAAGGCGCGGTCACGGTCGAGGATTTCGTGGAGCTGCGGACATTCGGTTTCGCGCACCGGGAGCCGGTACTGCGTTTCGCCGGGCACACGCACCCGGACCGCGAGTTCACGCACAAGTACCTGTTTGAGGCGGAAGGGGCGGCGGCCCTGTTTGCGCTTCGGCGCATGGGCTGGGCGCTGCGAAACGAAGCGGAGGCGGCGGACGCGCTATCGGGGGAACCCGCACCGGACGCGCAAGAGATGCGGCGCTACCTGAACCAGACCGGGCCGCTGTGGAACTACATGGTGAATAAAGGCTGGCTTCCAGCGCTCGACCACTTCGCGGAGCGTATTCTCACGAACGAGAAACCCGAGAACGCCGCAGCGGAAGACGGCTTACGCGCCAGCGTGCTTTGCCACGCCGCCATCCGCAGCCGCGACAATAACGAAGTGGTTTCCCTCAACGGCTTCGACGGATAACGGAGACGAACGATGGACAGCGAGAGCGGCTTTTTCGATTTACAGGTCAATGGCTACGCCGGTATAGATTTCAACCAGGACGCTTTGACGGCGGACGATCTGCACGCCGTCTGCGAGCGGCTGAGCGCGGACGGCGTCGCCGGAATCCTGGCTACCATCGTGACCGAGCACGTCGATAAGATGGTCCATCGCCTGAAGAACCTGGTGGCGCTGCGGGAGCAGGATCCATTAGCGCAAAAGCTTATCACGGGCATCCACATCGAGGGGCCGTTCCTGAACGAAACCGCAGGCTATCGCGGCGCGCACCCGGAGGACGCCATCCGGCCCGCAGAACCGGACGCGATGGAGCGCCTCTTAGACGCCGCCGGTGGGCTGGCGCGCCTGGTGACGCTCGCGCCTGAGCGCGATGCGGGCCTGAAGGTGACGCGGATAGTGGCGGAACGGGGAATCACCGTCTCCGCCGGGCACTGCAACCCGAGCCTGGACGAACTGGAGGCGGCTATAGACGCCGGGCTGACGATGTTCACCCATCTGGGCAACGGCTGCCCGATGCAGATGCACCGCCATGATAACATCATCCAGAAGGCGCTGAGCCTCTGCGACCGGCTGTGGCTCTGCTTCATCGCCGACGGCGCGCACGTCGCCTTCCCTGCTCTGGGAAACTACCTGCGGGCGGCGGGTCTTGACCGCTGCGTGGTCGTGACCGACGCGATAGCACCGGCCAGCCTGGGGCCGGGGCGGTACACGCTGGGGCGATGGGACCTGGTGATCGGGCCGGACCTGGTCGCCCGCGCGCCCGACGGTTCGCATCTTATCGGGGCGGTCGTGACCATGCGCCAGAGCGTCGCCAATCTGGTGGAGCGCGTCGGCCTGTCCCGCGAGGACGCCCTGCTCCTGACGGTAACGAACCCGCGCCGCTCGCTCGAACCCGCCGGATAGGTCAGCGGCTGCTGAGCAGCGCCGCCGACGCGGAATCCAGATAGACCGTCGTATCCTCGTGCCGCTGTAGGATGGAGGCGGGAACGCCGGGCGTTACCTGACCCTCCAGCGACGCCCGAACGGCCTCGGCCTTACGGGCGTCCGGCACGCTGCAAACAATCGCCTTCGACTTCAGTATCTGGCGGATCGACATGGAGATCGCCTGAGCGGGGACGGCTTCCATACTCGGGAACCAGCCCTCGCCGAACTGCTGGCGGCGGCAGGCTTCGTCCAGATTTACCACCAGGTAGGGAACCTCCGTCTCGAAGTCTGCGGGCGGGTCGTTGAACGCCAGGTGTCCGTTCTCCCCGATTCCGACGAAAGCCACATCAATGGGATGGGCGCTGATGATCTGGCCGAGCCTGTGGCACTCCGCCGCGACATCGCCTTCGCCGTCTATGTAGTGAAAGGCGGCGAGCGGCTGTGGCAGCCTGCCGACAAACCGCTCCTTCAGGTACTTGCGGAATGACGCCGGGTGCGTCATCGGCAGGCCCACGTACTCGTCGAGATGGAAGCCCGTCACACGGCTCCAGTCGATCTGTTCCGTTGCCACCAATTCGTCCAGCATCTCGAACTGCGAGGCTCCGGTCGCCACCACGATGTTCGCGGTCCCGCGCTCGGCAAGCGTCCGTCGGATTTTTTCGGCCCCGTTCTGCGCCGCTTGCCGCCCCAGTTCCCGCTTGGTTTCGCTGATCACTACCTGCATGGTTTCCTCCTATTCCGTTCTTCCGGCCTATGAACAGGCCGGGCTATGGGGCCTTCGGGCGACCATCGCCTGCGGGCCAACCATCCTGCGGACGGGAGAACAGAACGCGTATCCCGTCCGCAGGACGGTTGGCAGCGTAGCTGCCCCACAGACCGGAGTGTCCACACTCCGGGGTAAGAACAAGCACTATACCGGGAGCCAGTCGAAGAGAACGCCCATCGCCTCCGACCGCTCCTCGCGGAGCAGACGATAGGCTTCCGGAGCGTCCTTCGGGGCGTACCGGTGTGTCACCAGGTCGGCCACGCGCATGTCGCCTCGCATCACATAAGTGAAGAAGAGCTGGATCATCTCCCGATGGCTCCATCGCGCGTGCTCCGATGTGGCGGCGGGCGGATTGTTGTCGTGCGCGCCGATGATACGAAGGCCGCGCGGCACCACATCGCGCGTCAGCCGCTGCCGCGAGGGCGTCCCTGTGTCCCCGAGCAGAAGCAGGCAGCCCAACCGCCGGACCAGGGGCAGAGCATTCTCCAGCACGGCGGCGTTGCCGGTCGCATCGTAGACCACATCGGCACCTCCGCCCGTTAGCTCCAGCACCTTCTCGCGCGCGGCCTCGACGGGCATGGTCAATGCGTCGGTAGCGCCATGCGCGCAGGCCATCTCCACGCGCTTTGACGCCGGATCGATGACAATAATCTGCCGCGCACCCATCAGGCGGACGTACTGAACCACAAGCTGCCCCAGCAATCCCACCCCGACAACGACGACTTTATCGCCCATCTCGTGCGGTGCGCGGCGCACACCGTTCTGCACGATGCTCGCCAGCCCCAGCCAGGCGGCTTCCTCATCACTCACCTTTTCCGGAATAGGGTGCAACTGCGCCGTTTTAACCACCGCGAACTCCCGGTGATTGACCCGCGCCGCCACCCGGTCGCCCACCCGCACTTCGCCGACATCGCTGCCCACAGCTATCACCCGGCCTGCGAAGCTGTATCCGGGCGTGAAGGGGAACCTCACCCAATCGTCCCAGTGCGTACCGCTCTCGTACAGTCGGCTCAGGATGATGCCTTCCGTTCCCGTGCTGATAAGTGTCTTGTGCGCCTGCACCAGCGCCTCACCCGGCCCCGGTTCCCGAACCGGCTCTTCGCGCACCTCGACCTGATTTTCCCCGGCGAACACGATATTACGCGACTGCATGCTGCTTGCTCCTGCTCTTTTCTTTGCGTGATTTGTGCGGTTGGTGCATCCTTACCCGAACTCCGGCCCGCAAATCGCGAAGAGACGATTTTGAGGAGGGGACGCGGGAGCCGGAGCGCGCACCATCCGAATGAAGGGCCGCTGGCGGGCAAAACCCAGATCGGTCAGCCAGCGGAGGAATTCCGGCTGGGCATCCGGCACGTCTATTACGGCGGGGCGTCCCCCCAGGCGGCGCATCGCCGCCGTCGCCAGGAGGATGGCGTCTTCAGTGCAACCGGCGACGACCGGGCCGATCTGATGATAGTTCGTGCCGCGCCTGCCGAAGCAGAAGCCCTCGACCCGCTCCGCGCGGACCAGGCAGAACGCCCCCGGCGGGTCCTGCGCGGCCAGCGCCCGCAGAACGCGCCTACGGTCAGCGCCGAAGACGGCCCGGTCCAGCGCCTCGATGCCTGACCAGACCTCCTCGGTAACAACGCGCAGGCCGTCGTCGCCCGCAGGCTCGGGTAATACAGGCAGGCAGACATGGGTAAGGCGCTGAAGACGGCTCTCATCGACAAAGCCCATTCTATCGTACAGCTCCTTGCCCGTGGGGGTGGCGTCCAGCTTGATGACATGATTAGAGGTTACGCTCGCGACGGCGTGTTCGAAAAGCAGGCGACCGATGCCCATGCGGCGGAAGGCCGGGTCGACCAGCATCATACCGATCCAGGCCAAATCGTCGCCGTAGCGGATGGCGGCCACGCTGCCGACGACGCTGCCCTCCTGCACCGCCACGAAGGCGGCGGGCGATGGCCCCTCCAGGAATAAGCGCCAGTCCTCTTCGGTCTGATTCCAGCCTGCCAGGGTCTTTAAGCGCATCCCGTCCGCAATGTCTCCCGGCTCCATTGCCCGCACGGCGATGCCGCCCCGCCCGGCATAGCGCGGCTGCTCGGTCAGGCGCTGAAGACGGTCCTGCACATACGGAATCAGCCGTTCCCGGACTGACCGGATAATTGCCTGCCCCTTTTGCGCCGAAGCCAACGAGGGATAGCCGACCACGCCGCCGGGGCTGAAATGGCCGATGCCGAAACTGTTCAGGTCGCGCTGCACCAGCGGGAACGGCTCCGGCGGAACCTCCTGCCGGTCGGCGGATTCGGGACGGACCAGGTCGGGGCGCAGCGCCAGGACAACCGATGTCTCCATCTCCCCGGCGTGAAAATCCAGTCCCCGGTCGCCGCCCTCCAGGACGGCGCCCCGCTGCGCCTGTTCCCACCAATCCACAAGCAGCAGTTTGAGGGGCCGGTCCCGGCGGTTGATGTCGCGCACCACCGGCCCCAGGGCGAAGTTCCCGCCGTGGCCGTTGACGATGACCAGCGCCCGGAACTGCTGCCGCTCCATCTCGTCCGCGACATCCCGAACGATCTGCATCAGGGTCTCGGGCCGCAGGGAAACGGACCCGCGAAAGCCGCTGTGCTCCATGCAGGTCCCGAAGGGCAGCGCCGGGAGCAGGGCAGCGGGTAACTCCTGCGCCAGCATTTCAGCGAAGAATTCCGCGCACAGGATGTCGGTGGCGAGGGGCAGATGCGCGCCGTGCTGCTCAAACGAGCCGACCGGCAGCACGCACACGCCGCCGGTGTGGCGCTGCCAGTCGTTCGTCGTGCTATAACCGTCGATCATGTCCTCATCGGGTGCCGCCCGGTTTCTTCGCCGTTCGCTTCCGGGCGATGCGCTCCGCCAGGATGCGCCGCTGCGCGTCCCAGTCGCTCCCGCGCACACTCCACGCAACGTCCCCCTTGGCGTCCGTGAAGGCCCTGGGAACGCATGCGTCGGCGGCTGCGCGCGCCTCCTTCCCGAGTCCCCGCTGTTCGGCCAGCCAGAGGTATTCGTAGTCCTGCATGCCCCGGCGCAGGTTCTTCAGACGAATCGAGGCGATAGGGCCGGCGACGCCCCGGTCCTGATCGGGAAAGACGGCGTCCTGGCCCGGATAGATCAGCACGCCGTCCCCGTTATACTCACCGTCGTGGCCGAAGGTAACGGGATCGACCCACACGTTCTGTTCGCCGCGCGGGGCCTGGCTGTTATGACGCCACTGGTTCGCGAACCAGTAGAACCACAACTCGACGCCGTACTTCCAGCAGGCCCACGGCGTCACACGGCAGTCGACCGCCGGGGCATCGGTAAGCTGCGTCCCGGCTGCCGGGCGGTAGCCGTTGTACACCCACCAGCGGCGTCCCGTAGCTCTCTGCGCCTTCGCTTTTTCCGTGTCGTATTGGTTGGTCACGGTACACCAGATGTCGATGGACTCGCCCAGGCGCGCATCGGGGGCGTGCGTCAGGAACATCGGGAGTTTCTTCCCCGGTCCGGGATTAGCGTGGTGCAGATCGCCGATAGACTTGATGAATGGGAAGCGATCCGGCGGGGGTTCGTCCGTGACATATAGAAACGTGATGGCGTCCGGCTTGACGCTGTTCACCCAGCCCATGAAGGAGTCCGCCGTCTTCCAGGCCCTATCTCCCTGCCACGGCTCGCGAATCCCGTAGAAACTCGCGGGCACAATGGAGTAGCCGATGTTCTGGCCCGGCCCGACATACCCGCGCGCCGGAGTGAACGCCTTGCCGGAAAGAAGGTCGCGGTGGGCCGGGGGCGCATCAGGGCCGTACGCATGGGTGAACTCGACACGATGCCGGTGGGCGAGGCGGTGGTAACGCGCGACAAGGTCCGACTCCGAGGAGCCGTGACGCCGGGGCACCGCCGCTTCGTCAAAGAAGATCATGGCGCGGAAGTGGTTCTCGTCCGGCAGGGCGAAGTCGAAGACGCGAAGCGCGACCGGTATCTCCCGGACCGTCTTTCCCCCTTCACGTATGCGGACATTGCCTTCGTAGGTGCCGGGCGGCGTCTGGGCAGCGGGGATATAAATGTCGAACCACACCCCCTGGTTCCGGTTCGGCCCGATGGCGAACGGACCGCCCCCCCGACCAACTGTCGCCCGGAAAGGAACGAGCGCGTCAGGCACCCATCCCGTCACCTCCTTCGGGCGTGCTTCGGGATGGTAGAACCAGCCCGGTGGAGACGGCTTTTCGATGTGCAGATAGTGCTGGGTAAAGCGCTCTATTTGACCGCCGCGCGTGTCGGTGGGATCACTGCCGCTGCGTTCGGGGACGGCAACAAGCCGTTTGCCGCTGGCGCGGTCAACCAGATCTTCCAGCGCCACGTCCACCTCGTGCGCGCCACCGGGGCCGGAGCGTAGGATGATTTGAAAGGCGACGATCTCATTGCGCGCGCCGAAGAGGGAGATGCGTTTGCCGTCCCAGACGGAGTTCTTCTGCCGGTTCGGGTTGTCGAGGTCATCGCGCCGCACCTTTTCCCCGTCGTTCACCGCCCACACATCCGACACGCCGGGGCTGGCCGAAGCGCTCCCGGACAGTATCGTCAGGGCCAGGACCCCGGCCATCGGGACAAGAAGCAGGAACAGATACGGTGTCATGAGCCAGCCTCCTCGGTAGATTCGATGGTATCTCAAACCGCGTCCGTAATAGCTGCGGTACTTTCCGCCGGACGGCAGCTTACTTGATTTCGCGCAGTGTACGCGAAACCGGCTGCCCTGTCAAGCGCGCGCTGTGTGTCGGCAGGCGAATATCCGGCAGTGGTCAGCCCGTCACCAGTCGGCCCATTCGCACCACCTCGAAGTCGCGCCCCTTCACGCGTTTGAGCGTCGCGATTGCCTCGTTATCCCAGCGAGAATCCGGCGCGCCGCTCAGGTACCAGTCGCCGCCGTTATCGGCGAGCAGCATACCGTACTTCTGGAGCGCCGTCAGAATCACCCGCGCAACAGGCGGAAACGGACGCATGTCGAAATCTTTTCGGAGCCGGACGCGCATTCCCATCGGCGGCAGGTTCGGGTCTGCGCTGCGGCTGGCGAAGTGCCGGGCGGGGGAAACGTAGGCGCGGCGCGTGCGGCGGCAGGTAAAGCGCAGCGCGTGCCGGATGGCCTTTTGCTCCATCACTTCGTCGTAGCGCACCAGGCCGGGAAATATCGGCAGACCGGCGGCATCCGCCGATGTCCAGCCCGCCGGGCGCAGCCGATTGGACGCAAGGTTGAAGATCGCGCCCGACCCGGCGCGCCAGCCCTTGCCGTCGGGATAGGCGGAGAAAAGTTCATACAGCCGCTTGTCGTCTCGGTCCACCGCCAGGATATGCCGGTCGCCTTTTCCCTGCGGCCCACCTTCGATGGGCGCGTTGGGCGGAATGGGGTACGGGCCGGGGTCGCTTTCATCCGCGTATTCGAACCGGACAGGAACACGTGGCTGCTTCCCTCGAACAACCACATACGGAATGCCGTTAGGCACTCCCTGCCAGACGGTTCCGAAGTCCGGATGCAGACTTCCGTCCAGCCCTATACTCGCAACCAGAACATCGGAGCGCGGGTCTACTGGCAGGCCCGAGATATCCTGGTTCCACGGGTTATCGGCAGGAAAGGGTCGCCATCCGCCCAGGCTTGCGCCGATACCGTAACGTGCCATGATGCTGCCTCCTTAATAACCTTTATTTTGCGGGCAGTGAGTTTCTGCGCTATCTTTGTCGAGTGTTAGTGCCCGCGCGTGCCAGCGTATAGTCGCCCGCCTCTCCCTCAAAATAGAGGCACTTTGCGTCGGCAGTGGCGGTGAAGGCCCCGGCGATCCTCGCGCCATTGCGCGTGACTATCCACGAACCGGGCTGTAGGTCACAGACGAGGAAGCGCAGCTTCCCGCTGCCATCAATGCGGAAGCCGACACGGCTTTGCAGGCTGCCGGAGCGCGAGAAGAGCGCCACCCGATCCAGGACGCGCGCGCCCACCATGCCCTGCCCCTCGACCTTCCCCACCGGGGGAGCCTCTGTGGTCGTGCTGTCCATGACGGTTAGCGTGTGGAGAAAAACATCTTCCCGCGCGGAAGCCGCCGGGGAGACCTCGATACGCCACGCGCCGCCTTCCGCGCCCGCCTTTGTGGTCGCATAGTTCCTTTGCGCGCTCTCGACCCAGTAGTCCTTACCGGGGCCGCCGATCTTCGTTAGTGTCGCTCGTTCGGGCAGCAGGCTCGTAGCGACGAGCTTGCCGCCATAGCCGTCCGTGTCGCGCATTGCCGTAATCGCCCTGCCCTGCACCTGGGGTTCCTGAAGGGTGTGCAGCAGCCACGTCTTCTTAAAGGCAGGATTCGCGCTGACAACGCGGTCGAAGACGACGAGCACGGCGGGGTACCTCGTATCGCCCGTGTTCCAGGTTACCATTGCCCGTGTCACCGACGAGACCTTCTTGGTGTAGGCGTGGGTGATGTCCCCGGCGATATAGCTGTAGGCGGGCTTCGCCGCGTCGGGGCCGAAGGCGTGGGCGGTGACTTTACCGTAGCGGTGGTCCGCGTTTGTCAGCGTCTCCAGATCGACGGGATGGTCGGCCCCACCGACGGGCCAGCGCTGGCCGCCGTCGTTCGCGGCGGGTTCGCCGTGGTAGACCATTTTTCGGTCGGGTCGAAGATCAGCAGGCTGTTGTGCGCGACGGTCTGGTGGTAATAGTCGCGCCAGTGGTCGGAGTTATACCCGCTCTGCGCCCCTTCGTAGATGCCGCTGGAGATAGCGAGCGGCCCCCGGTAGTAGACCTGGAAATTACCCCAGTCCTTGCGCTGATGGTTGCCGAAGAAGTTCCCGCCGATATGCATCCGCACGACAGCGGCGCGGGAGTCTAACCCCCTCTCCCAGCCGGTGCGGGCGATCATCGTGCCGATGGGCGGCCCGAAGAACTTCGTCAGCGGCAGTTCGCCGATGGGCCGCTGGGGAGCGCTGGGCCTGCGGAACAGCAGTTCGAAGATGCGCTCCAGGGGCGTGGGTCGATTGAAGAGGTCGGCGGAATCGGCCATCCAGAGCATATAGGGGTCGTCGTAGTAGGCGGCGGCCAGCATCTGGATCAGAAGGCGGGTGGCGGCGCGGCCTCCCTCGTCATACGTGTCGCCGTGGCGGAACTGGCGGCCATCGGGGCGCAGGTTATAGATGGTCTCGTAGGGGACGTACCGCTGCTCGCGGCTGAGCACATCGCCCGCCCCCATGCGGCGGAAGAGCCAGGAAGCGAGCAGATCGTGGACCATGCGAGAGCTGTAAGAATCGCCCTGGTGGTGGGCGTGCGCCGGGTAGTAGAAGTTTCGCACCGGCACGAATTTCCGGGCGAAGAGCCGCGCCGCCGCGTCGTACATCACCGGGGATTCGTCATAAATGGCGACGCCAATCGGAAGCTGCCCCGTCAGCAGCCAGCCTTCGGTATCATGGCCGACCACGGCATGGGTGTCGAGGCGGGCGGGATAATAAGGCCCGTGCGAGGCGGCCAGGCGCTGGAACTCCTTGATGAAGGACTGCTTCTCGGTATCGGTCAGGAGATCGTAGCACCAATCATAGACACAGGCGGCCCAGTGCATGGGCTGACTGACGGTGCGTCCCTCGTCGGACTTCGCCAGAGCCGTCAATCCGTTCTCGATAGCGCGGCGGCCCGCCGCCTTATCTCCCGTGACGAGGTAGACAAAGGCGCTGGCGAAGGGGCCGTAATCGGGATGGCTGGTCGCTGCCTGCACCTGGGACCAGGCCGCTTTGAACTCGTCCCGGCTGAGCTTGGCCTTGATCGCCGGGAGGTCGGACGCGCGAACGTAGACGCGGGGATGCCCGGCGGGAACCCTGGGCACTGTGACGGCGGCGACCGTGGCGGGTGCAGCAGCAGACGGCGTCTGCGGCCCGGCGGAGGACGGCGCAGCGGCAACAAGGATCGGCAACAGGCTGTTTATCATGGCGCTATGGAAGTGCATAGGACTATATGCTCCTGACAGGCGCGTTTATGGTGAGCGCAGAACCTTGATATTATCGCCCGTTATTCTTATCTTGGCGGTTTCCGCCTTCCTTGCGGCTGTCCCTGAGCCACCTCCTGAATAGCCCGCAGCGTCTCCGGCCCCAGCATGCCATCCTCGTCCAGACCGTGCTCCCGCTGGAACCGGGCCACCGCGGCGCGGGTGTTCGGGTCGTATCGGTCGTCTACGGGGCCGGTATAATAGCCGCGTGCGCGCAGCACCTCCTGCGCCCTGGCGTATCTGTTATTACCGCGCGGTTCCTGCCCGCCCGAAACGCCCGGTTGGTTATCCATAGCGGCGCTGCCGGCGTTATTCCCCGAAGCTTGCGGTGACACGGGGGAGGCCGCCTCAGGAGCCGGGCGCGGCGACGGCGGCGGTTCAGGCTGCCGCGCCTTCGGCACTACAGGGCGCTCTACCACCTCCACCACCGCCGCACTGGGGGCGGCAGCGGCAGCAAGCGCCGGAAGATACGGAAGGGTGGCAGGTTCCTGCGTCGATGCCCGCAGCCTCGCGACCAGGGTCGGATTTGTCAGATAGCCCGCTTTCATTAAGAAGGAGACGTTTCGTGCCCGCTGCTGCGGCTCCGGTGCAGACAGGGCTGCCGAAAGAGCCTCAAACTCAAAACGCTGTCTTTCTATCTTTTGACGCGCCTCTGTCAGGGAGCGCTCCCGCGCCTGCGAGGACTGCGCCAAAAATAAGGCAACGACGCCTCCCACGGTAAACAGCAGGATACTGATCGTTAAAAGAGTCCTCAGAAACAGCGCCAAACCCACCAGCTTTCGCCCAACCTGCTGCTGTAAGGCCAGTTGGCTTTCTTTAAGCTGCAGCTCCCGCTCTTCGCGTTCGCTGCGCCGCTCCTCCATCTCCATCCACAGCGCCGGGTCCACCTCAGTTAGAGAACCGGCATTCGCCGCCGCTGTCGCCGCTGTCGCCGCTGCCGCCACTGGCTTCACCGTATCCATAGCTTTCGTCCCCTCCCTCTGCCCGCCATTGGCGTTATATTTCTTGTTTTCCCCGGAGCGGCCCGCTTAACACGGCTGCTAACTTCCTGCGATACAAATTACCGGGGTTCGGCAGGGATATTCCCGCAGGAACCGCAGGGGCACGAGCAGAAAATACGCTTCATGAAGTTCGTCGTCGCCGTGGACTGTGAAGGGCCTGCCTGCGTTGTGGGCAGTCCGGGCGGCAGTTTGACCGATTCGCGTAATTTCGCCTTTGCCCGGCTTCAGGCAACGCGCGAAGCCGACGCTGCCGCACGCGGCCTTTTCGATGCCGGGGCGACCCAGGTCATCGTCTGGGACAACCACGGCGGCAGCCTCAATCTGGACTATGACCTGCTGGACGAGCGCTGCGACATCGCGCTGGGGGTCGGGTTTCCCCACCGCTGGCCGGGCCTGGACGCCACGTTCAGCGGGGTCCTTTTTGTCGGCTACCACGCGATGGACAATACAGCCGACGCCAACATTGCTCACTCCTTTAGCTCCGCCGCGTACCAGTGGATGAAGGTGGACGGGGTGGAGGTGGGGGAAATGGCTATCGACGCCGCCGTTGCCGGTCTGCTGGGGGTTCCCCCCCTCTTCTGCGCAAGTGATGACAAGGCGGTACAGGAGGCGGCGCACTTCTTCCCCGGTATCGAGACCGTCACCACAAAAACTGGCTTCGGCTGGAACGCCGCCGTCAGCAAGCACCCCCGGCGCGTCGTCCGAGAGATATATAAGGGAGTGCAGCGGGCAGTGGCTCGCCGGGAAACGTCGCGGCCTTTCCAGCTGCCGTCCCCGATGACGTATGAGATTCGCTACAAGCGGATCGAGCACGCGGAGGCGGCCTCACGCGGCATGCGAGCCGGTGAACGCGTCGATCCCTATACCGTACAGTGGCAGCTCGATTCCATTACCGACCGCTTTTAACATTCTAATATAGGGAGGACATTATGCAGCAAAAACAGCTTCGCGCGCTGATGATCGGCGCGCATCCCGACGACTGCGAGATCAAGACCGGGGGACTGGCTGCAAAGTATGTCGCGCAGGGGCACGCCGTCAAATTTGTCTGCGCCACCAATGGCGATGCGGGACATCACCTGATGGGCGGCGGGCCGCTGGCGCAGCGGCGGCGGGAGGAGACGCAGCGCGTGGCGGAAGTGGCCGGAATCGAGTACGAGGTGCTCGATAATCACGATGGACGCCTGGAGGCGGACCTGGCGACCCGTGAGCAGTTTATCCGCCTGATTCGCGCGTTCCGCCCCGACCTTGTCTTCACGCATCGGACCAAGGATTATCACCCGGACCACCGGCGCACCGGGATTCTGGTGCAGGATGCCTCCTACTTGATTCGTGTGCCGAACATCTGCCCCTTTGTGCCGCACCTATCGGAGACGCCGATTATCCTGTATATGCAGGATAGCTTCCTGAAGCCCGCGCCGTTTTCGCCGGATGTTGTTGTCGCCATCGACGACGTGGTTGAAACGAAAGCGCGTATGCTCCACTGCCACGAATCGCAGATGTACGAGTGGCTGCCTTATGATGGCGGCTATCTGGATCAGGTGCCGGAAGGCGACGCGGAGCGGCTAAGCTGGCTGCGCGAGCGCTACCTGCGGCGCGACGGCGCCGTGGCCGAGCGATTCCGCCCGCATCTTACTGCCCGCTACGGCGAGGAGCGCGGCCAGGCGATTCAGTGTATGGAGGCGTTTGAGGTGAGCGAATACGGGCGTTCCCTGCCTGAGACCGAGATCGACCGGTATTTTCCACGATGAGGACAGGATGCCCAATTCGCTGGTGAGACTGGCAGTGGCGCTGGCGCTGGCGGCAGGGGCGGCGCTGTGGCTCGTCAGCGGACAATCGCTTTCGCAAAAAGCAGCGCAAAGGACGGGCAGCGCCTCGCCGCCCGCACCGGAGCCGAAGCCCATCGTGATTGCGGCGGTCGGGGACATTATGCTCGGTTCGGCCTGGCCGGATGCGCGCGATCTTCCGCCGGACGACGGCAGCCGGTTGCTGCGGGACGTGACACCCCTCCTGTCCCGTGCCGACCTCGCCTTCGGTAACCTGGAGGGACCGCTTTCCGACGGCGGGAGAACCACAAAGCAAGGAAAACACTCCTACGCTTTTCGCACGCCAACGCGCTATGGCCGTCACCTTAAAGCGGCGGGCTTCGACGTGCTGAGCCTCGCCAACAATCACGCGAACGATTTCGGTGCCTATGGCCGAAACAGCACGCGGGCCACGCTGGATAAATTGGGTATCGCCCATGCCGGTGCCGATAGGAACGATGTCGCCATTCGCGAGGTAAACAGTGTCCGAATCGCCGTGGTCGCTTTTGCCACGAACGCGGTTTCGCTTAATGTGAATGACGTTGCGGGCGCGCGTGCCGCCGTCGCCAGGGCCACGCAGAACGCCGACCTCGTTATTGTGTCCTTTCATGGCGGCGGGGAGGGAGCAGGCTATCAGCACGTCGGGCGCGGGCCGGAGACGTACCTGGGTGAGCGCCGGGGTGACCTGCGGCGCTTTGCGCACGCCGTGGTGGATGCCGGGGCGGACCTCGTTCTGGGACATGGCCCGCATGTGGTTCGCGGCATGGAAGTGTACCGTGGCCGCCTGATTGCCTACTCGCTGGGCAATTTTGCCACCTACGGTAAATTCGGCCTTTCCGGGCCGACCGGGCTGTCGCTGATTCTTGAAGCGGAACTTTCCCCTTCCAGCGGCGCGTTTCTTGGTGGGCGCGTCCACCCGGTGAAGCAGGTGAAGCCCGGCGGACCGTACCGGGACCGCAAAGGCAGCGTCCTGCCGGTAATCGAGCGCCTATCCCGGCAAGACTTCGGAGCGGATTCCGTTCGGATCAGCAAACAGGGGAAGCTGATGCCGCCAAGTGTATCGGCGGCATCTCGGAGTCCACATTAGAGCGGTTCGCGGCCTGCTGGTTATCCGCTGCGATGGCCGCCGCCCGCACGTCACCGCTCATCGGCCTGCTTTTCCGCCTATCCCTCCCGGCGCTCCCCATACTTTTTGCGCAGTTCTGCGGCCCCGTCCGCGCGGCCCGTCGCTTCCAGTCGCTCCAGATACCTGGGCAGCGGGCTGCGCCCCTTCTCGTGCAGGGCGTGGAACGGGCCGCCTTCACGGATCACCGTCCACAGCGGGTCCGTCACATCGCCATGAGAAGCCTGCGCCATCTTCTGCATCTGGGCATCGTGCCACCGGGCCAGCCGCCACGCCCCCTCCCGGCACAGATCGGGATGCGCCGCCGCAATGTTCTCCTGCTCGTGCGGATCGCTTTGAAGATCGAAAAGCATCTCCTGCGGGAACAGGTGGAAACCGTCGTGGTAGGTGCGCAGGTACAGCCAGTTTTCCCAGCGGACACTGCGCTGGCAGACATGGGCGCACTGGCTGATGACCAGATCGTCACGCCCGCCCGCCGCCGCCGTCCCCTCCGTAATAGCGTGGGCATAGCTCGTTCCGTCCCAGACCGGCTGCTTCTGGCCGCCCAATAAGTCCATGAGCGTCGGGGCGAAATCCACGTTGTAGTGCAGGCCGTCCTCCACCGCGCCCTGCCTGCCGCCCTTCGGCCAGCGGACGATCATCGGCACGCGGCAGGTTGCCGCATCGGCGGTAGCGTGCTCGGCGTAGATACCCAGCTCACCCTGGTTCTCACCGTGGTCGGCGGAGATGATTATCGCCGTTTCGTCGTAGACACCCGCCTGCTTCAAATGCTCGATAATCTTGCCGACGTAATCGTCCACATAACGGATGCCGGTGTCATAGCCGTCGATGTGCCTGCGCAGCGAGACGCGGTCGGTGACTTTGCCGGGCTGGCGCGGAAAGCGCGGATTTTCGCGATCATCGTACATCGCAATATCGAGCGCGGAGTGCGGCCCGGTCTTCCGGTTATGGCGCTGAATTACCTCGTCCTTGTCGAGCCACTGCGGCAGCGGGTCGTCTTTGAACGGTTCCCCATACGCCTCCGGTACACGATAGGGCGTGTGCGGGTCCCAGAAGTTGATATGCAGGTACCAGTTGTCACTTTGGGCGCTGCCGCCGAGCCAGCGGTCTATTACCGGCCAGACCTCCTCGGCACTTTCCATGCCCCCCTTGCCGGTGTTATGAATCTCATTAAAGCCCGCGTAAAACCAGTGCGCCGCGTGCCGCTGGCCGAAGGGCGAGATCATCGCGGTATGGAAGCCGAGTTTCTGCAATTGGCGGGCAAGTCCCTGCTCCTCGAACAGGTCACGAAAGCCGCGATACTTGCCCTGCGTTTTCGGTTCGGCGGCGGTGCCGCCATGACCGACGACACCGGTATGGATGCCGAAGCAGCCCGAATAAAACGCGGTGCGGCTGGGCAGGCAGGGAGCGTCAGGCGTGTAGCACTGATTGAAGCGCACGCCCTCCGCCGCGATACGGTCGATGTGCGGGGAGGTATTCCGGTGATAGCCATAGCAGCCCAGGTGGTCGGGCCGCAGCGAGTCGATGTCGATGTACAGAATACGCATCGTTTATCCTTCCGCAGGAGCAGTGGCGGCGGGCGGGAAGCCACGCGGGTCTTCGTTCATCGGGGTAACGTCCGCCGTCTGCACGTACCAGTCCAGCAGCCGCCGCTCCAGATCGCGCCGTGCATCGGCATAGGCCGGGTCGCCGTGCCGGTTATGCAGTTCCTGGGGGTCGGCCCCAAGGTCATACAGTTCACTCACGCCCGCCGGACGATGAATTAGCTTATGCGCCCCCGTCCGCACCATCGCCGCGCGGCAGACGCTTTCGGGTACGTCCTGCTGGAGCTTGCCCTTCGGGTAGTAGATATGCTCCGGCGTGCGGGCGAACGTGTCACGATCCGGCTGTCCCTCGAAGCAATGCGGCTCATGGAGCGCGTAGCCGCCCTCAGCGAACACGGCACGCTCCGGGTCGCCGCTTGCCGCGCCGCCGATCTGGGGCACCAGGCTTCGGGCGAAGTGCGTATGGCGAGCCGGAATATCGGCAAGTTCCAGCACGGTCGGCATCAGATCGAAAAGTTCCGTCTGCTCCCGAACAACATGGCCTGCCTTGCCGCCGGGCACGCGGGCGATAAAGGGAACGCGCGTTATCGTATCGTCCAGCGCGCTCGGCCATTTTTCCACCAGCCCGTAGTCCCCTGCCCAATCGCCATGGTCGGAAAAGAAAAGAACGGCGGTATCATCGGCGTGCCCCGTCTCCTCCAGCGCTTGGAGCAGCAGACCGAGCAGATAGTCGATGACGCCGACCATGCCCAGGTAGACCGCATTGATCTTTCGCAGCACGCTTTCGTCCAGTTCATCCAGTCGGCGTGTTCGGCGGATCAGGCGGTGGAAATCGGGCTTGTTCGCAAGGTTAGCGGGACGCAGCGGCGGCACGGCGTCGGGATCGATGAGGTCATGCCATTTGCCCGGCGCGAAGTAGGGACAGTGCGGGAAAATGAGCGGCAGATATAAAACAAACGGGTTCTGCGGCCTGCCGCGCAGGTACTCGATGGCCCCGTCCACGTTCGCGAAGTCGCCCATCTCCTCGACCGTTTCGGCAACCGGCTCATACAGAAAGCTGTGATAGCGTGGGTCGCTGGGTGAGAAGGGATTACGCCCGCCGGGACGCCCGCGCACGGCCCGCGTCGAACGCTGCCCCAGGCGAAAGTCGGTGACGCTGCCCGCAAAGCTTTCCGGCGCCAGTAGATCGTTCTTGCCGCCCCACAGCACGTCGTATCCGGCCTGCTGGAGATACTTGAGCAGGTTCGGCTCGTCCGGACGGAGCATGTGCCAGAGCGTGCGATGGCCGCGCACATGGGGATACCAGCCGGTCATGAACGAGCAGCGGGACGGGGTGCAGACGGGGTGCTGGACGTGGCACTGGTCGAAGCGCGTCCCCTCGGCAGCGAGGCGGTCGATATTGGGCGTCGGCGCGAGCGGATGGCCATAGCAGCCGACACTCTCAGCGCGCATTTCGTCGGGGTTGAACAGGATGAAGTTCATGCCGTTGTTCCCGTTTTCAAAAGAGGGTCGTTTACCGACTGCTGCCAGTCGCGCAGACGGGCGCGCAGTTCGTCCGCGACGGCGAATAGCTCGCTGCCGTCGGTCGGCGGCGCGTACCAGGAAGTCTTCCGGTAGCGCCAGGGCGGCAGCAGGTCGGAAAGCTCGTGCGGGTCGTTCTCCAGATCGAAAAGCTGCGTTTTGTTGATCTGCGGATACTCGATGTACTTCCAGCGGGCCGTGCGAACCATGCGCTGCACATCGCGATAGGCCCCGAAAACGGCGTCGCGGTGGGCTGACGCTTCCCCCAAAAGCACGGGGCGCAGGCTGCGCCCCTCGGCGACCGACGGCGGGATAGGCACACCGGCCAGGTCGCACAGCGTCGGGAACAGGTCGAAGGACTGGCAAAGCGCGGCGGAGCGAATACCCGCAGGAACGCCCGGCCCGCGCAGAAGCAGAGGAACGCGGACGCTGTGGTCGTACATGCTCATCTTGCCCATCAAACCATGACTGCCGACGGCGAGGCCGTGGTCGCCGGTGTAGACGACAAGCGTGTTCTGCGCCTGCCCGGTCGCCTCCAGGGCGTCCAGCAGGCGGCCCACCTGCGCGTCCAGGTGGGCGAGCATCCCGTAGTAGTCGGCAAGGTGCTCGCGGACAGCATCCGGCGTCCGGGGCCACTTTTCTAACTGCTCGTCGCGAATGGTCATCTCGCCGTTGTCGAAGGCATGCTCCGGCAAAAAGCTGGGCGGCAGCGGCAGCGTGGCCGGGTCGGGACGCCAGCCCGGCGGGGGCGTGCGCGGGTCGTGCGGGGCGGTAAAGGCGACCTGGGCGAGCCAGGGACGGCCTGTGTCGCGGTTTTCGCCGCCAATGAACTGCATCGCGGCCTCGGCGAAGAGTTCACTGCTGAAGCCCGAAACGCTGTGGCCGTTCTCCTCGAAGGTCATCACATGGTCGCGCATCCCGCCGACGAACACCCGGCGCGTAATTTCATAACCGCGCGTGTCCGGCGTCCCGTCGTTGTGCCACTTGCCGGTAAAGAACGTCTGGTAGCCCGCACCCGCGAACCCCTGCGCCAGCGTTGTCCGCGCCGGGTCGGTCGTGTCGCCGAACCAGCGGACGCCGTTTGAGAAAGCGTTACAGCCGGTAAGCAGTTCCGCGCGGGCGGGCGTGCAGATGGGAACGGTGGTGAACATGTGCGTGAAGGTCGTCCCTTCGTGCGTCAGGCGATCCCAGTGCGGCGTTCGCAGAACCGGGTGCCCCAGCGCGCCGACGGCATCCGCCCGGTGGTCGTCCGCGCACAAAAACAGGAGGTTCGGGTGATTATTAGTGCTCATCGTTCCTCCGATAGGGTGGGAAAGCCGTCGCGACGCAGGCGCTCGCCCACATGGCGCAGAACTTCGGTGTCTTCGTCGTCCAGCGAGCCGTCGGGGAGCGGCCCGGTGTTTAACAGCAGGTTGCAGTTTGCACCGGCGGCTCGCTCCAGCACGGCCCACACCTCGGCCTCGGTTTTGTGCTGTCCACGGCCCGCTTCCAAATAGCCCCACGAGACAACGGGCCGGTCGCACATCGTCGTGCAGATTTCACCGGGCTTGCCGCCGGTCTCGACCGCCTTGTGCTCGGGCGCAAAGAAGTCCTCGGTCCCCAGCAGTCCCTGCTTGTAGGAGACGAGCGTCTGCGGCTGGAGGGCGTGGATATGGTTGTACAACTCCTGGCAGCGGAACTCCGGTGCGTTGGCCGGGCTGTTCGGCGGCGACGGCTGCGGCCCGCGCCCCCGGTGGTTCAGCGGCACGGCGATTCCGTCCAGCCAGATTCCGGCGATGGGGCCGTAGTTGGTTAAGAGTTCCGTGATCTGCGCTTTCATAAAGTCCAGGTAGAGGTTCAGGTTGTGTGCTTTGCCGATGGCATACGATGGCTCCGGCGGATCGTAGTCCGGGCGGGCAGCCCCGGCGTAGGTATCGTTGTTCGGAGCGTGTGGGTGCTTCCAATCGCGGCCATGCGAATAGTAAAGGAACAGGCCGAGGCCGTGTTTTTCGCAGGACTGCGCCAGTTCCGCCACCAAATCCCGTTTAGCGGGCGCACCGGTGACGCTGTTGAACGAGGTCTGCCGGGTGTCCCACAGGCAGAAGCACTCATGGTGGCGCGTGGTCAGGTTGACGTATCTCATCCCGGCATCGAGCGCGAGGCGACAGATAGCATCGGCATCGAAGCCAGCGGCGGTAAAGCGGTCGGCAAGTTTTTCATAGTCTGCCACCGGTATCTTCTCGCGCTGCTGGAGCCACTCATGGCGACCTTCGAGCGAGTACAGGCCGTAATGGAGAAACAGACCGTGCCGGGCATCCCGAAACCATTGAAGGGCGGCGGCGCGTG
This sequence comes from Armatimonadaceae bacterium, assembly GCA_030447685.1. Classification (GTDB taxonomy): domain Bacteria; phylum Armatimonadota; class Armatimonadia; order Armatimonadales; family Armatimonadaceae; genus JAUJOK01. Next base: position 13,012 of record JAUJOK010000010.1, on the reverse strand, counting down.
GGTTGTGCGCGTACAGGTCGCTATATCCGCGAAGGTAGGAAGGAACGGCGCGGGGCATTATGGCGCCTTCTCCGGTGTCGCCGCCGGTTTCTTCGGGCCGCCATAATAGGGATAGGTGTCGAACACGTCGCCCCTGCCGGTCGCGCGCGGGTCGCCCATCTGTTTCATCCAGGCGTGCAGATCGGCGGCGAGCCGCTTTTTCGCTGCGGCGTGCTCGGCCCGGTCCGCGACATTGACGATCTGGCCGGGGTCGGCGCGCAGGTCGTACAGCTCTTCGCTCGGACGGCGGCCATAGGCAAGCTGGTAGAACCGACCCCGCGTCGCGTCGTTTTTCAGCCCGACGACGAGCGATTTGGTCGGCCCCCGGTCGTTGTCCTGGTTCTGGCCGGGATCGTCCCCGGCGGGGAGGCGCTCAGGCCGGAAGTTGCGGATGTACAGGTACTGCTCGGTGCGAACGGCGCGCATCGGATAGCCGACGGGCTGCCCGTTTTCGCGACGGAAATTGTCGTGCCGCTCGCGCCCGGTGTAGGCACGGTCGCGGCTTTTGTCGATGCGTCCGCTTTTTTCCGACGTGAGCAGCGAAAGCAGGCTGCGCCCGGTCATCTCCTTCGGCGACTTCACCCCGGCGGCTTCCAGAAACGTGGGCGCGAAGTCGGTGAAGCTGACAAAGTCGGTGACGACGCGGCCCGGCGTCTTTATTTTGGCGGGCCAGCGGACGGTGAGCGGCAGACGCGCGCCCCAGTCGTACAGATTCGTCTTGGCGCGCGGAAACGGCATGCCGTTGTCGCTGGTGATGACGACAATCGTGTTGTCCAACTGGCCGTTTTTTTGCAGCAGCGCGAGCAGGTCGCCCACTTCACGGTCGAAGCGCCGGATTTCCCACAGATAATCGGCGATGTCGGCGCGCACTTCGGGCGTATCGGGCAGGTGCGGCGGCACGACGATTTTGGCAAGGTCGATGTCGCCGGGTCTGCGCGCGTTTTCCTCATAGGGCCGGTGCGGGTCCAGACTGCCGAACCAGAAGCAGAACGGCTTGTTCGCGGGGACATCAGCCAGAAACGCGTCGAAATTCTTGAAGGTTGGTCCGGCGGGGTTGCGCGTGCGTCCGCCCGCTTCGATGCTGCCCGGCCCCCAGCCCTTGCGCGTCATGCCGACTTCCAGCAGGTGCGGGTAGTCGGCGAACCGGGCGGTGAACGTGCCCCACAGGTTGCCGCCCTCCTCCAGCCGAGAAAATGCCTGCCCCGTCAGCACGGCGGCGCCTGAGGGCGTGCAGGACGGCGACGAGCAGAACGCATTGGGGAATCGCACGCCTTCGCGGGCCACCCGGTCGAATGTGGGCGTTTGAATCGCCTTTTCGCCGTTCGCGCCGAAATGCGCCCACGAAGCGTCGTCGGCGATACAGAACAGGATGTTCGGGCGCGTGTCCGACTGCGCGGCGGCGGCGACCGGCAGCAGTGTTCCCGAGAGCAGCAGCAGCGCCGCGAGCCAGCATCGGATCATAGTTATTTCTTCTCCTCCACAGTGACATCCGCGCTGTCCCGGAAGCCGAGGCGGCAGGCGCGGGCGCGGACAATCGCGCCGGGCGGAACGGCGACCGGCGCGGTGTACAACCGCCAGCGATAGGGGCCGCCGTCGCCCGCGTCCGTGGTGTAAGCCAGGGACGCGCCCTCGGTCGGGCAGGAAAGCGTGAGTTTCCCGTTTTCCCGTTTGGCGACCGGGGCCGCCGTGACCGGCCAAACGCCGCCGGGCCGCCAGCGCGCGATGAGATCGGCTTCGGGAACCGCGCCCAAATCGTTCGTTTCTTTCTGCCAGTCGACAAGCGCGTGACGCATTTTTGTCAGGGTACTGGCATGCTTCGGGTCGCCCGCCAGATTGTTGATTTCGTGGGGGTCGGCCACCGTGTCATACAACTCTTCAGCGGGCTTTTCGGGCTTGAAAAAGAGGCGCTGCGCGGGTGTCAGGAGGTCCGGCAGTTTCCCCTGGCCCATCAGCGCCGCCTCTTCCTTGTGCAGCCGTCGCATCTCGCTCAGGGTCGGCATCAGTTCGCCGTAGCCGATAAACTGCGCGTAGGGCTTGCCCGGCTCAAAGTTCCTGATGTATTTGAAGCGCGTGTCGCGCACGGCCCGAATCCGGTCGTAGGTTTCGTCCATCCGGTCGCGGTGCGCGAAGACATAGTCACGGGGCGCGGTGGCGGCATGCGCGCCGAGGAACGCCCGCGCCTGCATGTAGGCCGGAGGCTTGACGCCTGCGACGGACAGAACCGTCGGCGCGAGGTCAAACAGGCTGACGAGGTTTTCGCTGACGGTTCCCGGCCTTATTTTGCCCGGCCAGCGCACGAGCAAAGGGACGCGCAGACCGCTGTCATACACCCAGCGCTTGGCGCGCGGCAGGCCGCGCCCGTGGTCGCCCCAGAAGACAACGACGGTGTTTTCGGCGAGGCCGTCTTCTTCAAGCTGCCTGAGAAGCGCCGCCGCCTGTTTGTCCATCGCCGTGATGTTGTCGTGGTAGCGCGCCCAGTCCCTGCGGACAAGCGGCGTATCCGGGTAGTACGGCGGCAGCGTCGCTTTAGTCGGATCGTGACGCTCGGCGTCGGTCAGCGCGGCGGTATTTTTTTGATACGTCTCCTCGTCGGCCCGAATCTGCGACTCGTGCGTGACCATCAGGTTGAAGACGGCGAAGAAGGGCTGCGACTTGTCGGCCCGATTGCGCCAGTGCGCCCTGCCGCTGTTCTCGTCCCAGGCGGTCACCGGCGCAGGGAAATTGTAGTCCGTCTTGGCGTTATTTGTGCAGTAGTAGCCCGCCGCGCGCAGGTACTCCGGGAAGCACTTGACCTGCGGCGGCGGCACGCCCTGCGAGCGCATGTGGTGCGTGCCGATGCTCGTTGGATACATGCCGGTAATGATCGATGAGCGCGACGGCGCGCAAACCGGCGAGACGGCAAAGGCGTTCGTGAACCGCGCGCCTTCACGGGCGAGTTTATCCAGATGCGGCGTGCGCGCGTAGACGTCGCCGTAGCAGCCCAAATCCGGCGACAGGTCTTCGGCGCTTATCCACAGGATATTAGGGCGGACCGCCCCCTGCGCGTGTGCGCAAAGGGGCGCGGCAAACGCCGACAGGACGGCGAGCACAAAGAGGACGACTTTCACGGCACGGCCTCCGTCGCGGCGGGCGCAGTGCGCGCCGTTTTCGCCAGCAATGCCTTCATCTCGGCGACGGTGGCGGCGTACTTCGGGTCGTTGGCAAGGTTCTTGTGCTCGCGCGGGTCGGTCTGGTGGTCGTAGAGTTCCGCGCCACGTTTTCCGCCGTCCCATTCCGAGTAGCGCCAGCGGTCCGTGCGGACGCTTCGGCCCATGAACTTCGGAGCGCCGCTTCTGCCGCCGCCGCGCTCGACCTGGGTATAGGCGGCTGGCTTGACGGAGCCGTTCGGGTTGTCCAGAAGAGAAGCGAGGCTTTTACCTTCCAGCGCGGCGGGTGGCGTCAGCCCGGCAAGCTGCGCGAGCGTCGGATAGATGTCCACGAACTCGACCAGGGCGCGGCTGTTTTTTCCGTTTCCCGGCTTTCCCGGCGCGGACACGAGCAGCGGCACGCGGGCGGACTGCTCGAAGAGCGTCTGCTTCATCCAGTCGCCGTGCTCGCCCAGCGCGTAGCCGTGATCGCCCCAGAAGACGATAACGGTGTTGTCGCGCAGCTTCAGACGGTCGAGAGCGTTTAAGAGGCGGCCCACCTGCGCGTCCATGAAGGTGATGGAGGCATAATAGGCCTGAATGCTNCGTCGCCGTAGCAGCCCAAATCCGGCAGCAGGTCTTCGGCGCTTATCCACAGGATGTTGGGACGGGCTGTTCCTGAGCATACGCGTTTGCGGCGAGGGCAAGCAGAACAGAACGAGCGGCAGTGCTATGACGGTTCGCCATGGGAAATTTCATGCGGTTCACCAGGGGCCTCGCGGGCGGGCAGCGGGTCCACCGTCCAGGCCATGCGGTCGCACAGGCGCAGGAGCAGATCCATCTTGACGGGCGCGGACGCCGGATCGTTCCAGCGATTGCGCGTTTCGGCAGGGTCGTCGTCGAAAGTTCGCCCATCGCGCCGTCTTCAAGGCCGTGAAAGGCGACGAGTTTATGGCGGCCCGTGCAGACCATCTCGTCGCGTGCGGCACGTCGGATACTGTGCGACGCGGCGGCGTTGTAAAATTCGCAGTACACGTCATCGCGGTGCCGGTGAAGTTCCGACTCGCCCCTCAGCAGCGGCCAGAGCGAGCGGCCCACCATTGCGGGGTACGCAGGCGGCGGCGTCAAGCTCGACCAGCGCGCGCGCGGCTGCGCCGGTTCAGGGCGAGGACTCCCCGCCACGAAAATGAGCGGGACGCGGATGGCCGGTTCGTAGAGAAGGGGCCTTTCAGGTAGATGCCGTGGTCGCCGAGCATCTCGCCGTGGTCGCTCATGAAGATGACGAGCGTGTTGTCGCACCCGTCGCAATCAAGCATCCGTCCCACCTGCTCGTCAATCAGGTCGCCACATAGCGAAGTAGGCGGCGCGCGTGATGGTCGCGCTCGGTCATGCCCGCGAACGGATAGCCCGCCTTGCCGCCATGCTCGTGATCCATCCGCTGGAATACGAAGCATGGTCCAGTTCGCCCGGCACGTAGTCGGGGAGCGGGAGATCGTCCAGGCGGTCAAGATAGCGCCGGAGATAGTCTTCCGGCGGGGTCGAAGGGATGATGCAGGTCCGGGCAGATTGACGGAGAACAGCCACGGGCGCTTGCGTGTCGCCGCCGCGTTCGCTTCGATAAAGTTAATGGCCTTTTGCGCGCACCAGGTTGTCTGGTGGTGCTCGGCGGGCGGCCCGGTTTGAACGTGACGGGAGCCTTCGAACGGCGTCCGCTTGTAGGTGACGCCGCGCTCGCGCAGCGAGTGGTTGTAGTCCGCCGTCGGCCAGTCGCCGCCGGGATGATGCGACCAGTGGAACTCATGGTATCCGTCGTTGATGCGCCGCTCGCGGGCCGGGCAGACGCTCGGATGGCAGGCGGAGACACATGCAGCCCGGCCAGCCCGCAGGGTGTACCCGGCCTCGGCGAGCAAGCGCGTTACGAGCACCTCATCATCAGGAATGCTTTGCCCGTTCTGGCGGCAGCGCGTCGTGCGCGGGTAGCCCATCAGAAAACTGGCGCGCGAGGGTGTGCAAGGTGGGCTTTGACAGAACGCCTGTTCGAACCGCACGCCGCTTTCGGCCAGACCCGGCTTGTGCGGACGAACGGATTGCCCGTGCCATTCAGCGTGTCCCAGCACGCTGTTGGTCATTGTAAATCCACAGGATGTTGGGCGAGTTCACGATCATCGCTTTGCTCTCGCTCGCGTCGGCGGCGCGCCCGCGCCCGCCGCCTTAGCCAGCAATGCCTTCATTTCGGTGACGACGGACGCAAATTTTAAATCGCCCGCGAGGTTCTTGTGCTCGCGCGGGTCGCTCTGGTGGTCGTAAAGTTCCGCGCCGCGCTTTCCGCCGTCCCATTCCGAGTAGCGCCAGCGGTCGGTGCGAACACTTCGGCCCATGAACCTGGGCGCGCCGCTTCTGCCGCCGCCGCGCTCGACCTGGGTATAGGCGGCAGGCTTGACGGAGCCGTTCAGGTTGTCCAGAAGAAAACGGGCTTTTACCTTCCAGCGCGGCGGGCGAAGTCAGCCCGGCAAGCTGCGCGAGCGTCGGATAGATGTCCACGAACTCGACCAGGGCGCGGCTGTTTTTCCCGTTGCCCGGCTTTCCCGGCGCGGACACGAGCAGCGGCGCGGGCGGACTCCTCGAAGAGCGTCTGCTTCATCCAGTCGCCGTGCTCACCCAGTGCGTAGCCGTGATCGCCCCAGAAGACGATAACGGTGTTGTCGCGCAGTTTCAGACGGTCGAGAGCGTCCAAAAGGCGGCCCACCTGCGCGTCCATGAAGGTGATGGAGGCATAATAGGCCTGAATGCTTTTCTTCTGATCGGCTTCGCTCAGGCCCCAGTGCGGCGGGTTGGTGAAGTGCGCGTGGGCGGGCGTGTCGGTGCGGTCGTCCGCCGGGTCACGGGGCAGGGTGATCTGGTCGAGCGGGTACATCGCGAAGTATTTTTTAGGGGCCACATACGGGCAGTGCGGGCGGTAGAATCCGGCGGCGATAAAGAAGGGCTTGTCTCTACTGGCCTCCAGCAGCCGTATGGTTTCCGTCGCGACCATGCCGTCGGTCTGCTCCTCGTCCGTGCCGTCCGCTTCCAGATAGGCAAGCGCGCTGCCCAGGCTGCGATTCGGCGTCAGGTTGATGACTTTGTCCTCTTCGTCCTTGTCGCGCCCGCGCGGGTTGACGACCGTGTCCCACGAGGCCGGGTCATCCAGCCCGCTCGTCCCGATCTGGCCGGGCACCCCGTAATGAAAAATCTTACCGACACGCGCCGAAAAGTAGCCGTTGTTCTTGAACAGTTGGGGCAGCGTGACGACATCGGGCAGCGTCGCGCGGAAGTGCTTTTGCAGGTCGTAGACGCGCGTGGTGTCCGGACGCAGGCCGGTCAGGAGCGAGGTGCGCGACGGGCTGCACAGCGGGAACTGGCAGTACGCCCGGTCGAAGCGCACGCCGCGTTTCGCCAGCCGGTCGATGTGGGGTGACTTAACGGACTTATGGCCGTACACGCCCAGGTCGTTGTTCAAGTCGTCCACGGCGATAAAGAGCACATTGAGCGGCTTCTTCTTCGCCGCCTGCGCCTGTGCCGGCAGCACGCAGGCGAGGAGGAGCAGCAGCAGCAGGGCAGCGGCTATGCTTCCTCGGCAAACCGTTTGCTGGTCGTTCATGCGGTTTCCTTACTTGCGCCCACGGCCTGTTTGCCGGGGCGCGGTCGGGGCGTCGGTTTTGGGCAGCCAGCGCGCGAGGTCTTTCTTCACGGCGGCGTGTCCGGGTTCCCCCGCAAGATTGGTGAACTCGTGCGGGTCGCCCTGGTGATCGTACAGCTCCTCGCCGCCATCATGGTAGCGGATGTAGCGCCAGCGCTCGGAGCGGACGGCGTGGTTGCCGCGCAGATAGGTGGTGACGGACGGGCGGTCCCACGGCGCGGACGGGTTCTTCAGGAGCGGCGTGAGGCTCGCAGCCTCTAACTCCTTCTTTTGCGGCAGACCGCACAACTCGACCAGTGTCGGGTACAGGTCCATCAGGTTCACGGTTCGTGCGCAGGTCTGGCCGGGCCGGGTGAGGCCGGGCGCGACAATCATCAGCGGGACGCGGGTGGTTTCTTCCCACAGGCCGAACTTGCGCCAGTGCTGTTTTTCGCCCAGGTTCCAGCCGTGGTCGCCCCACAGCACGATAATGGTATTTCTGCCCTGCTCCGTTTTGTCGATGCCGTCCAGCAATCGCCCGACCATCGCGTCCATGAAGGTAATACTTGCCAGGTACGCCTGCACGGCCTGCTTCCACTGGCCGGATTCCGTGACCGCTTTGTGGTCGCCGGAGCGCAGGGCAAGACGTTTTCCCTCGGCAGGGATGTCATCCAGGTCGTTGCCTTTGATCGTCGGCAGCGTTATCTTATCGAGTGGGTATTTGTCGAAATACTTTTGCGGCGCGTACCAGGGCAGGTGCGGGCGCGTCATACCAACCGCAAGAAAGAGAGGTTTGCTGCGTTTCTCGTTCCACCGTTCCAGCGCCCAGGAGACGACCTGGTAATCACCCATGTCCTCATCGCGGGCCGACACCGGCGACCAGTCGAAGTGGCCGCGCTTCAGACCGTTGGCATTGGGCCGGGCCGGAACCGGCGACTTGCCCGGTCCGGAATAGGCGTGCCAGGACTTCGGATCGTTGTAAGTGTTATGGAAGATTTTGCCCGACCCGATCACTTCGTAGCCATTCGCCATGAAGTGCTGCGGCAGGGTAACGGTGCTGGGCAGAACGGGCCGCCACGGGTTGTCGTTCTCGTAAACACCGGACGTGGACGGGCGCACGCCGGTGAGCAGGGCCGCGCGCGACGGGTTGCACGACGGCGCGGCGCAGTAGGCGCGCGTGAACAGCACCCCGCGTTTCGCCAGTCGGTCGAGGTTGGGTGTTTGAACGCCGGGATAGTTTTTCAGCGCGCCGATCCAATCGTTCAGGTCGTCAATGGCGATAAACAGGACGTTGGGACGCTGCTGCTGCTGTTGCTTCGCGGGTGCGTTCTGCGCCGTCGCGGGATGGGCCAGCAGGAGGGAGGCAAGCGCGGCAAGCGCCGCGAACCGAAACAAAACGTGCTTCATGGTGTGACCTTTCCGCGCCGCGATGGCGCAGGTGCCCGGCCCGGCGGCACCGGAAGGGGCAGGTAGTCGCGGTTTAAAATCATCCACTCCTGGAGCGCGGCCTTCAGTTCCCGCTCGATGGCGCGATGCTCCGGTTGCCCACAAGGTTGGTCATCTCGTGCGGGTCACGGCCCAGGTCGTAGAGTTCGAACTTATCGGGCGCGTGGATGGGAAGAAGATCCGGGAATGCTCCGGCGCAAGCTTCCCTTCCGCGTTCATCGCCTGGATTTCCTTCCAGAACGGGTCACCGGAGAAGTCCACGGGCGAGTACGGCAACTGCCACAGCGCGTTGTAGATGAGGATTATGCGTCTTCGAGACGACGCAACGGCCCAGGTCGAACGCGCCGGTGCTGGTGGGCAGGGCCGATCCATGTGCGCCCCTCTCCGAGAAGACATAGCGACGCTCCTGTCCCGATGCGCCGCGCAGGAGATAAAGGAAACTTTCGCCGCTCATCTCCCTGGGAATGGGAACGCCCGCCGCTTCAAGAAACGTCGGGGCGAGGTCTTCGCCGGAAACCAGTACGGCGCTTGCGCCCGGCTTCACGGTTCCCCGGCCAGCGGACGAGCAGTGGCACGCGCACGCCCAGTTCATAGAGCGTGCCCTTGCCCCGCAGCAGCGCGCCGCCGTTATCGCCCACGAAGACTACGAGCGTGTTTTGTGCCATGCCTCGATCTTCCAGTACCTTAAGCACCCGCCCGAAGTCGCTGTCCAGACAGGAAACTGCGTCGTGTAATAGCGGGCGAGGTCTTCGCGCAGGGCCGGAGTATCGGGGAAGAAGGGCGGCAGGACGAGTTTCTTCGGGTCGTGCGGTTCGGGAGGCGTTCCTGTCCCAGCGTCCGGTGCGGGTCGCCCGAAGCCGACCTGCAAAAACCACGGCTTGTTCTTCAGGCCTGGTTGAAAGAGGCGTTCATGAGAGCGGGAATGCGTTCGCGCCCCTGCGCGCCTTTGGGCAGATAATCCACGCGCTTGTCGAACGTCCGCAGGCCGTACTTCGCGAACACGGCTTCCGTTTCCGGCGGGGTCCGCGAGCCGTCGAGGTGGTATGAGCGACCGGTAATCCCGGTGTAGTAGCCCGCGCGGGAGCGCAACAGTTCGGGGAACGAGGTTATGTCGGCGGGCAGTGGCGCTGAAGCAGGTCATCCCAATAATGACCGGCGAGCGCCCGGTCATAAAGGCAGCCCGCGAAGGTACGCACTGCGGGCTGGCGACATAGGCCCGGTCGAAGCGCATCTTCCCCGGCGAAGCGGTCGAGTTCGGTGTTTTGATCCTTCCGTCACCGTAACAGCCCATAAACGCCGCGCTGTGGTCGTCGGACACCACCAGCAGGATGTTCGGGCGCGACGACGGCTGCTGCGCCTGCGCGGTGGGCAGGAAAACAGCAAGCACAGCGGCGGCGGCAAGCGCCGTGAGCAGGAGCAAGAAGTGTTTCATGGCAGGGGCCTCCTGTAGCCTGCCTGCTTGAGCCTGCGGCAGCGTCCGCTCGTTCAGGGGCAGGCCGTACCGCGCCCCAGGGACGGACGACGCCGACCTGGAGGCCGTGACGCATCGGGTAGCGACCGGTCAGCAGCGCGGCGCGAGTCGGCGAGCAGACGGGCTGAACCCTTAAAGCGCGTCAAGGATCGCGCCCGACGCGGCCAGCTTGTCCAGACGGGGCGTTTTAATCTCCTTGCCGCCCATGAAGCCGCAGTCGGCACGGCCCAGGTCGTCCGCGAGGAGAAACACGATGTTCGGGCGCGGCGGTGTCGCGCCCGTCCTAACAGCAAAAATGATATCGGCGGCAGAATAGCCACCAGCGTACCCGCGCCAGCGGGCAGTTCATCAGGCTTCCTTTCAACGCCAGCGCGAGGCCGCGCCAGAATGCCGCGGCAAGCTGGCGGCTCAGACGCTCCCAGCGTCTTGTTCAAACGCGCGGCAGGTGTGGTCTCTGACGGTCGGCTTAATGGTGAAGTTCACGCCTTTACTTTACTCAATGTAAATGGCAAAATGCGGCCGCATCGGTAATGGCATTAGTCGCGTTTTCGCGGTACTGGCTGAACGCGGCAGCTTTGGTCAGGCGTTAAGATGCGATGGTCAAGCACCAGCGTTTGCCCGCAAGTCCGGCAGGAACAGCTTTCAACCTCGCGGCGGCGTCAGGTAGATATCCTGAACTCTGTTAGCGCCCATCTGCTCACAGGCTGGCTGTTGCGTTGCAGCGCAGAAAGAACTGGCGGCGCAGGCTCTGTCACCGCCAGAAAGTTGGTATCGCCTGGGCCATGCTCGCCAGCTCCACAATACTGTGCAATCACCCCCTTTGTTCACGGTATTTTCGCCTGGAGATGACCGGTCAGGTTCGCTCGGGACGCGACCGTGAGCGTCGTAGGCGTCGCGTAATAGCGGATAAGCGTACGCGCCTGTCGTACTGACGGGCAGCGTTTGAGAATACCGTCGCCGGGCCTGCGCTCGCCCAGCTATGCAAGGCGATAGAAACCGCGTTCTCCAGCTCACTGCCGTAGTTGGCGAAGCGGATACTCTTCTCGTCGTAAATTACAGTAACGAACGGCAGATGCGGGCGGCTGAACCCGACGGCGAGAAAGAAGGGCTTGCCGGTTCTGCCGATGGCGTTCAGCGTTTCGATAGCGTGGTCGGCGATGGCCCCGTCGCCAAAGTAGTTATCGGGAACGTTGCCCACGGACTCCCAGGCGGGGCCGCGCATCCGCCCCCCGATACGCTGAAGGTTCTCGCCCGCCGCCCTCGCCGCCGCGATGTTGCGCTGCTGAACGGCCATGCCCTCCGGCCCCCAGATTGGCTTTCTGGGGGTCCAGTGCGGCATGCTCCACGACTTCTCGTCATCCAGACCGTTGTGGTAAATCTTGCCCATGCCCTGGGCGTGGTAGTTGTTCTGCTTGAAATGCTGCGGCAGCGTCACCACATCGGGGAGAGTAGTGCGAAAATGGGTTGTGAGATTGTAGACGCGCGTCGTGTCGGGGCGCTGTCCGGTGAGCAGGCTCGTGCGGCTGGGCGAGCAGACGGCCTGCTGGCAGTAGGCGCGCAGAAACGTCGTGCCCTGCGCGGCGAGTTTATCCAGGCTCGGCGTCTTAATGGGTCCGTTATAGGCCGCGCCGAACGAGGGCCGCAGATCGTCCACAGCGATAAAGAGCACATTGAGCGGCTTCTTTGCGGCAGTTGTATTCGCCTGGGCCTGCGCCGCGCGGGGCGACAGAAGGACGGCGAGGGCCGCAAGGACGAGGATAGCTTTTCCGACGATTCGCTGCATCACTTTGTCTCCTGATGGTCATGCCGCCTGCGGTCGGCCTCGACGCTTTCGAACCAGCGGGCGAGAGCGGCCTGCATTGCCCGCACCCGTTCCGGATAGACGGCGGCCAGGTCGTTTTGTTCGTACGGGTCGTTGTCCAGATCGAACAGCAGCGGCGCGGGCCGCGCGGCGGGCAGGGTTCGTTCCGGCTCCGGGCCGCGCTCAATGTCGGTGACGGTTTCCGGCTCGTACTTCAGCCGCCGATCCATCGCCAAATCTTCCGGGGACACCTGCATCGCTTCCCCAAAGGCGGGGTGGAGGAGCTTCCACGCGCCCTCGCGCATCGCGGCGTTGCAGTCGCCGACCGGGGTGTAACGGTTCCATTGCCAGAAGCGCACGGTGTTTGTCTGGCCGTGTTCGCCGCGCAAAAGGGGCAGCACGCTTGCGCCGTCGAGCGGCAGAGGGCTTGTTTTTCCCCCGTCTGCGGCGGCGAGCAGCGTCGGCAGCCAGTCCGTAAAGTGAACAAGTCCATCGAGCCGCCGCCCTCCGCCCTCCATCCCGCCCGGCCAGCGCACGATGGCCGGAACACGGATGCCGCCCTCGTAGGCCGTGCCTTTCTGCCCGCTGAAGTGGCCGTTGAAGCGGCGCAGCGAGCCGGGGCCGAGTTCCGAGCCGAACTGCGGGCCGTTGTCGCTGGTGAACAGGATAAGCGTATTTTCGCGCAGGCCGTGCCGCTCCAGCGTTTCCAATATCCGCCCGACTCCGCTGTCCAGGCGGCGCACCATGCCGTACAGGCGGCTGACCGCCTCGTGGAACCTGCCGGTCCCGCGGAAAGGGGCGATATCTTCCTCCGGCGCTTGCAGCGGCGTATGCGGCGCGTTATAGGCGACGTGAAGGAAAAAGGGTTCGGCGCGATGTTGGTCGATAAAATCTACCGCCTCGTCCGTGAAAACATCGGTCAGGTAGCGGCCATCGGCTTTGCGGCGCGCGCCGTTCACATCCAGGTTCCAGTCGTAATAGTCCTGCCAGCCGCCGCGAAAGCCGACAAAGGTATCGAAGCCACGCCGGTTCGGGTGGTAGGTCGGGTCAAGCGCGCCCAGGTGCCATTTTCCGATCAGGCCCGTCGAATAGCCTTCGGCCTTCAGCGCATCGGCCAGCGTTCTTTCATCGAGCGCGAGGCGGTCGAGGCCCCGACCCTCCAGCGTGTCAATCGCTCCGGTACGGTGCGGGTAGCGCCCGGTCAGCAGCCCGGCGCGGGCGGGCGCGCACACCGCCGAAGCGGAATAGTGCTGCGTGAGAACGAGACCCTCTCCGGCAAGCGCGTCCAGCGCGGGCGTCTGCACGTCCGGGTTGCCGAACGCGCCGATGTCGCCGTAGCCCAGGTCGTCGGCGAGGATAAGAATAATATTCGGGCGCGTGGCTGTCATGGATTCAGCCCCAGCCGCTCGTACTGCTCCGGGGGCGCGTCGCATTCGCGCATCAGGCGAACGAGGTGGCCGATCATCCGCTCCTCG
>JAUJOK010000076.1 GCA_030447685.1 Armatimonadaceae bacterium | reverse complement strand
GATAGTGAACAACCCGGCGCAGGTCAACATCGGCGATAAGCAGGTCAATGTGGCCGCACCTGCCGGGAACTGAAAACCTTGTAATTTCTTGTGTTTCTTGGATCTTCGGAATGCGCGGCGGGTAGACTACAGGAAACGTTAGCGAGGGGTACAGTGAATGAACCAAGAACAGCAGCAGAAAGCGGGACAGCATATACATTTACATTGGGGCAGCAAAGCGTGCCCCTGTTGCGGCCAAGTCGCGACCTGGACTATACACCCCAAAGCCGTACTTATGGCGAACATAAATGAGAATAGGCTAATCGATCCGGCTGCGGGCTTTGCATGTGTCGTTGTTCACTGCAATATTTGCAAGTATGTGATGCACTTTAACGCTCTTGAAATTGGCTGTGCGTAGCGTCTTTCTAAGGCAAACACTTGCCTTTTTGGGCCGGTTTTGTCTCGTAAATAGGCCGATAACGCAAGCGGGTTGCTTTTCGTGCGGAGAGGCACCGCTGCGCCGTGTTCTACAAGCCCCATTATCGAACACGGGAGGGGTGCAGGGGCAGTCCAGGGCAGGCGGCACGGGGTATGCTGACGGTGGGCCTGGCTCCCTGTCCTCGGTCACACGCATGTGACCCTGCTGGCGGTGCGTGTTGGGCCTGTAAGCGGGTGCAGTAGGGCGATCTGCTTAACTTAGCTCTTGGTAATGCTGGGGTGCATCGCCTATGGACATCCTAATTGATTGGGTGGCGTTCTGGTTGGCACCCATTCTCACGCTGTTCGTGAGCTTCGTGTACTTTCGCGCCTCGCCCAAAACTCAAAGCCTTAGCGAGCGCCTTGCCGTGTCCGCACATGGCGCTGCAATCGCTGTGCTGTACTTTGGTGCACACTTCTTTTGGAATACGGGCGCTTCTCGTCCCGACTATGGCACACCGTTCGCGTATATGCTGCTCGTTCCGGTGGCACTTGCCATTTTCTCGGCTTTCCGTTTTCGCGGTAAGGCGTCGGTCCATCTGCTTCAAATCATCAACTTGATTTGCTTGCTATGGACCTTCGCTATGGGCACTATGGCCATCACGGGCAATTGGCTATGAGTCTGCCACCTTCTTGCTCCGTGTGAACCTGGCCGCTCCGTGTCGCTCCTGGGCCGGGGGGAGAGACAGCCGCCCCCATGCCCTAAGCGCCGTAGAATCGAATCCTGGCGCGATTGGCGGGGTGTTCCAAGGTGGGCAGTCTATCCATGGGGGTTGCGTTTGAAGGCCATGACAGCTTCGACGACCGGGGGATAAATATTCTCCTGCTCCTCTGGGGACAGGGCATCGTATCGCTGGCAAGCCTCTTCGACAAAACCCAGCTCTACCAGTCCCCTGATAACGGTGCGTTCGGACAGTTGCCCATGAGAAAACATATACAGGAGCCAGTTTCTTTGGCGATCCGCATAAGTGGCATCATCGGGCAGCGGTGGCGGATTCCACGGCGCGGGGGAGTCCTGTTTAGTTTCGTCGTCTGAGTCTACGTCGGGCATGTAGTTCTCATCGCGCGACTTCCACGCGCACGGCCAGCAGGCGCAGCAGGGATGCCGCAGCATGGTTCACTCAGAGCAAGCAAGAGCGCAAGCGCATTAAGTGTCTGGGCACGCAGTGAAGCAGCAATCAGTCGGTTGCTGTGGCGCTGGGCCCTCGATGCTGATTGCGCTTTTCACGCCACGTCGAGACGACTTCGGCCCACGCTCCAACAACAAGCACACACTGAGCTACAAAGGTGCTCCAAGCAAGCCAAGCGGGAAAGCGCGTGTCGTTGCTGGCAAGATGAAACCAGAATACGACCAGCACGGACTGAAGCAGTGCCAAGGACAGTGATTTTGCGAAACTGCGGCGTTGTTGTGCTTTCATTTCGATTCACGCCGCCCTGCTATAGCTTTGCAGCTTGTATTTCACCTGGTCAGCCTCCTGTGTCAAGCGCCGTGGGTCAGGACGGACGGGAGCACTACGGCGCAGCGCAAGCGTCTTGATTATTGATGAGGCTGTAACGCGGCATAAGGTTAGACTGGTTGGCGTAAGGTTCATGGCCCATCGCATAGCCAAGCAGCGAATTTGTATAAAGCATCACGCGCCCGAGTCTCATCACCCGGCTTGAGCAGGTGCACGCGGCGGTACATGCTAAGAAACGCCTCAACTGTCACGTCCTCGGCAATCTCGCGCACATCCTCAACATGTAAATTGTGGGCAAGCCGTGAGTAGACGAACTCATATAACAAGCTTTCATGCTCACGGTGAAAGTCTTCAAAATTAAAGGGGGTTTCGCCTGTCATGGCGTTCTTACCGACCCAATAGGCAATCTGAAGGCTCTTGCGCGCTCTGTGTCCAGTATAGCAGGCCGACAGCCGAAAGAAAAGCGCGTTGGTAAAGCAGTCGCGACCTGGTGCCCTAAGTGCCGTAGAATCGCCAAAAAACGGCATTGCAGCGGGTATGTGAGTGCGCGGCCAGGCGGTACAAAACTGGTACAAAACTTGAACGGAGCCTGTTTCAGATCGGTTTTGCTCTGGATCGAGCAGTGTCTCAACCAGGGATGGCCGATACCAGTTACGCTGAGTGGTGCCTGAACCCCGGTGCAGAAAAAAGTGTACGGTAGTGAATCCCGAAGAAGGGGAATTGGAAGACCAGGCGCTCGTCAGGTGGGCCGACGACGTTTGGCTGCTCGAATCTCTTTGGGCACCGAGCGGCCTGTGGTGGAAATGGCGGCTTCGGTTGGCCCCGCTGCCGATTCTATGCACGAGTAAAGGAGCACTGCATTGCGACGTATCAGCGTGGTGGGCACCTCCGGGTCGAAGACGACGCTCGCGAAACAGATCGGGCGGACGCTGAGCATTCCCCACGTCGAGTTAGACGCGCTTTTCTGGGGGCGGAACTGGACACAGGCTTCGGACGATCTTTTCCGGGAGAAGACTGTCCAGGCGCTTTCCGACGATGCCTGGGTGGTGGATGGAAACTATCGCGCTGTACGTTCCCTCGTTTGGGACCGGGCCGATACGGTGATCTGGCTGGACTATTCGCTGCCGGTCATCCTGCGGCGGCTGGTGAGGCGGACCGCCGGGCTTATCGTGACGCAGGCAGGACTCTGGAACGGCAACCGGGAGCGGCTGTCAAACGCATTCTTTTCCCGCGACTCCCTTATCTGGTATATGCTCAAGACCTACCGACGGCGCAGGCGTCAATTTTCCGCGTTGCTGGCCGCGCCGGAGCAGGCATCTGACCCGGGTTCATCTGCGCTCGCCCCAGGCCGCCGAGGAATGGCTGGCGCGTTTGACGGAAAAAGCCCCAAGTTAACTGAGATAAATAGGCTCCTTGAACGCTTATTTTTCGCAGCGCGGGTATACTTTCGGCGCGTGATCTCCTTTTACTTTCCGCGTGTAACAGAGCAGGGCCGGGGGCATTGCCCCGGCCCTTTTTTGTCAGCTATTGCCCGCTGTCTTCGCGTTCTCCCTGGCTTCTCGAGGCGGCTCAGGCTGCTGTCAATCACATCGGGGTTGGTCCAGGCGTGAGCAGTTGGCCAAGTTCGTCCGAAAGATCATCGCCCTGCTTTCCTGCCTTCCCTTCATCGAACAGCGACGGCCCTTTGTCCGGGTCCTTGCCGGGTCGTCAGGCGGCCAGGTGGCAGTTCGCGCCCGTAGTTCCGCGTGCGGGTCGTCAGACGTGGTAGGGAACACAATGGGAGCGGTGGCAAAAGGTTCTCCCGTCAGTGTCGAAGATCTCCAGCAAAGCGACCTTCCTTACCCGCCGGTGTGTGGTGTGCGCGGTGAAACGCGGCGTAGCAGGCGACAAGCTGTTGTGGCGAGAAAAAACGCGCCTCCAGTTGAAGCATGGCGACTTCGGTTGGCGTCAGCTCCTCGGCAACGACCGGCCCGCCGACCGAGACAAGCAGCAGGCGGCGGTAGTGTTCGGTCGGTTGATGAAGCGCGTCGTGCCAGTCTTCGCCGTCTGCCTCCATTTCCTTTACCATCGCAAAAACGGCTGGCGCGTCCTGTTTGCGATGATCTCCCCACTCGGATAAGCGCCTCCAGTGTCATTGTTTGCGTTCTCTTTTCTGCGCGTTGGCAAATCTGACGCGCCCTGCCCTATTCTACTCCTCCGCTGTTACCTGAAGACAGCGACTCCACCAGGCCAATGCCCCCGGTGCATCGTTCGGCCCCTCGACCAGGTTGAAGTAGCTGCCATCGGGGAACGTGACAGCCGCATAGCGATACCGCGCGCCGAAGATCGTGGAGCGCATTGTCGGCGGCACAGCGGACGCAGCGCCTCCCATTCACCGGTGTCAGCTTCGCGCGCAGCAGCAGGCGCTCTACGGCGTCCTGCACGGGCGCAGAGGGTGTCAGGACGGGCACGGCTCGCCTCCTTCCTGCGCTGCGTCCTTCGCCTTCTGCTGCTCGGTGAGCCGGGCCGCGACGATAGCGACGGCAAAGAACAGATACTCCATGCCCCTGCTGCGCGGCGCGGTCAACGCGGCATTGGCGACGGTCAAAGCATCCTCAACATAGGAGCCGTCCTGCTCGCGCTTCCAAGTCCGTGCCGAAGATCATCGAACCCAGCAGGGCATGCGCTTGCAGGTCCGCCCGCCGCAGGGTTTGGGCGAAGGCACTTCGTCATTGAACCGGCTTACCAGGCCATCGAACAGGCCGAACAGCGGCATCGGGCCGCGCTCCCCGGTCGGGTCGTGGCGGCTGTCATGGCTGTCCAGTTCCGCCACCATCGCCGATAGGCGGGAAGGAAGTTCTCCGTCAACACGTCGGCGGTATGCTCCATGCGCTCCGGTGATCTCAGGCATTGGTTTTGGCTCCTTCGCTGCGGCGTGCGATCTTGGGCGCGGAAATCTCACGGATGCAGCGGGCGACGGCGACGGCGGCGGTATACAGCGGCTCGGGTGGTCGGGGTCGCAGTAGCCGTCATTGAGAAAGCGCCTCCGGTGTAATGCCCTTCTGGACGCCTTCCACCATGTTTTGCAGCAGGTCCGCCGCTTCCCACTGGAAATACAGTTCCCAGCTTTGTTCGCGCTTGCGGCCGCGCGCAGCACCTCGATAACGTGGTACTCGGTTTCGGTAAGGTCTATGTCGTAGGGGCATTCCCCTTCGCCGGGAACAGGGCGTCCCACCGGCTTGCTTTGGCAACCTCTTTGCGGCTGCGCGGTGTCTGTGTTTTTGTTCACGGAACCTTCTCCTTCGTTGGTTTAAGTGTCCGTGCAATCTCCTGGTCAGGGTTGGTGTCCGCTCTGCGGCGGCTGTATAATCGTTGTTGTCGCCCTGGTCAGGGGCGGTGGGCCGGTGCAGCAGGATTGCCCCCTGCTGCACCGGCTTTGTCATAACTGCTTCAGGTAATCGAGCAGGTTAACCGCCTCCCGCAGATGCTGGCGATAGGTCGGGCAGGCCGGCTCGCGCTCTACGTCAAGCAGCAGCTTGTCTTTGTACTCCGTGAGCGCGGTCTGGAGCGTCCACAGATCGCAGGTCGTGAGCAGGACGGGGCAGCCCTCCTTGCTGCTGCCGGTTCCTGTAGCGAAAGTGCTGTTCATCGGTTGGTTCCTTTCGGTGCGGTGTGCGGCGCGAAGTCGCCGCAGCGGGGGCAGGAAAAGCCGGCCTGCCCTTCCGGGGTCGTGATCTCCTCCCGCTGCTGAGCGCACAGAGGGCACAGGGGGATACGGGCGGCGCGGCGCAGGGCGGACAGCAGCAGCGCCTGGGCGGGTAGATCGGTGACGGTGGGAACGGTTTTCATCGGGGGTATCTCCTTTGGGCAGGGGCTGGGGAGAGGGGGCTGCCCTCTCCCGGTTCGCTTACCGTCCGCTCAGTTCGTACTCTTCGATTCGGGCCGCTTCCCAAGCTATCTCCGCTTTTGCGAAGACCAGATGCTTGCACGTCTGGAAGGCGCGGTTTTCGCCGTAGAAGGCGCAGTTACAGGTGCTGGTGTGGGTGTTCACGGTGTAGCGGGTGCCGTCCGCCTTGACCACATGCCCCGCCACCTGGCTCATCGGAAACGCTTTGAAGACGTACTCGCCGATCATCTTCGCGGCTCCCGCGTTGGCTACTCTCTCCGCCTGTACTTTACTGCTGCACTTCATGATTCGTCTCTCCCCGTTTGGTATGTCTTATTGTATATCATATCGAATACGTTGTCAAGGGTTTTTAGGGGTTGACATGTATTTTATTTTGATATATAATCCCAGCACAGGAGGGGGATACGATGCCGCCGCGAGTAGTAACAACCGTTCGATTAACACCAGAAGGCAGGCGCGCCCTGGACATCCTTGCTGAGCGCATGGGGATGACTCAGGCCGCCACTATTGAGCTTGCCGTGCGCAATCTTGCTAAGCGAGAGCGCATTGATCTAAGCGAGGCGGAGCAGCCGAAGCAGGAGGCTGCAGCGTGAACAGCACCAGCGCCGACCTGGACAGATGGGCCGCTGCCTGCGAGCGCGCGGCCACGGAGTGCGAGCAGGCCGAGCTGCTGCTGATCGATGCCGGCGACTTCGGCGCGCTCCAGCACGTGACGCGCGCCCGTGAAACCGTCTTTACCACCTATCGCGCGATGGTGGACGCAGGCGCTGCTCCGTCCAACGGCGCCGGCGTTTCCGCGCCCGTTCCTCTGCACCTTCTGGACACCTTGAACGCCCGCCGATTGCTGCGCGCTTTGCAGGAGGCTGCTGATCTGGCCGAGGCAGTGGACCAGGAACGCGGCTGGACTATGGCCGACGGCACCCCCTGCGGCCTGTCGGAAACGATCAGCGATATGGCCGAACGGTTACGGCTGGAGGTCGAGGGACCTGCAGGCGGCGGGCGGGAATGAGCGAAGAGACAGTAGAACCACTACGCCCGAGCGAGCAAGAAAGCTCGGCAGGAGGCGATAGCAGTGGATGAACAGAGGACTCGCTTAGAGGCAGTAGCACTCCAGTATAAAAATGCTCGCGAAGGTCTTGATCAGGCGGAAGATCACCCTCTCTGGGATGCTTCTCAGAAAATGCGGGTGATACATGCCGCTGGTGAACGACTACAGCAAGCAGGGATTGAGCTATCTGAGGCGATAACCGTGTGGGAGCGGGAAGGCCAATGTGAAGTTATGACGAGTCAGGAAACGACAGCACTTGCCTCTTTTATCGAGGAGCATGACCCACGGTACGCAGGGGTCCAGGTGATTATTGCCCCCGTGAATTACCTTATCTTCACCCGAACTGATGGGACAAAGAAAGCGTTCTTCAACATCTCCGACTATGCCGACGAGGGCCGCAGGAACGTGGCAACGCATGAGTTTCACGACACATTGGAGGAATGGCTGAATGAAGTGTCCGCAGGCGAAGGTGTGAAAGGCCGGGAATGAGCGAAGCGGTGAGAACATAAGAAATGACCGGCGAAGAAGCTGCGGGACTTGTCGCGTTCATTAAAGAGTTCGACCCTCGGTACGAAACCAGCACGCCGCTTTATAGTGCTGCTCCTTGCGTTAGGGCACAGGCGGCAGACGGCACGGGTGTAACCTATTACAGCATCGCCTATTATGCCGACGAAGCGTGCCAGAAAGTAGACAATCCCGAATTCCAGTTGGCGCTGAAACGATGGCTATCAGAACAGCAGGGCCAGGAATGAGTGAAGCATCATGACGCAAGAGCAGGCGGCGGCCCTGGCCGCGTTCATCAACGCCCATGACCCGCGCTACGAAGCCAGGCCCCTTTATGGTACTCATCCCTGTGTCATGGGGCTACGGGCACAAGGCAACTCCGTCTCTTATTACAGTATCGCCGATTATGTCCAGTCTGCCCGCCAGGAACACAGTGCTGAGTTCCAATCGGCATTGGAGAAGTGGCTATCAGGGCAACAGGGACGGGAGTGACACAGGTATGTCTGCATGACCCGCGCAGAAGCCGACTCCCTGGCAGCGTTCATCGAGCGCCATGACCCACGCTACCGCAAGGCGCAGGTGGTGAGTATCTTCCAGCGGGGCGCGGGAACTACCGTACAGGTTATGGTGACGCACGTCAACGGCCAGATAGCCGACTACTGGGAAACCGAGATTTACGTTACCGAAGCACGCGCCAATGTCGAGGACAGTGCTTTCCAGGAGACGCTACGGACGTTCGCTGAAGGGCCGCAGAAGGGCCGGGAGTAGCAACCATGACCATAACGTTAGAACTGCCTGAAGACCTGGCCGAGCGGCTGCAAGCCGATGCACGAGCGCAGGGCAAGGACATGACCGAAACCGCGCTGGAAACGCTGCGCCAGCGGTACGCCGTCGCCACGGGGGGGCTGTCTTTAGGCGATGAGCTGCGCGCGGCGCTGGGGCCGGGCTATCCGGGCGCGGGCGGCGATTCGCGCCTGTCCGAGGTCGAGGCGGCCTGCGATGCTGACTGACACCGGGCCGCTGGTGGCGCTGATCCACACCCAGGACGCGCACCATGCCCGGTGCTGGCAGGTGGTGGACGCCCTGCCGCCGGGCGGGATGCTGACGCCCGATGCGTGTGTGACGGAGGCGATGCACCTGCTCTTTCGGGCAGGCGGCTATCCGTTGCAGGCGCGGCTGTGGCAGGTCTGGCGAACGGGGCTGCTGCGCGTCCATTCCACGGGTGAAGCGGAGTACGCGCGCCGGGCCGCTCTGATGGAAACCTTTCGGGATGCGCCGATGGACTACGCCGACGCCGCACTCGTGGCCGCCGCCGAAGTGCTGGGACAGCGGCGCGTCTTCACGCTGGACCGGCACTTTTACGCCTACCGCACGGCGGACGGCGGCGCTTTCGAGGTCATACCGTGAGCGAAGCGCCGGACGGCAGCGGCCAGGAGTTTGCCACCATTGCCGAGGGCGCGGAGGCCGCAGAGGGGCAGCCAGAGGAAGGAAGGAAACACGCCTGGAAGCCGCTCGATCTGGGGCCTGGCCTGCGCCTTTATGCCGTACGCATGCGCTTCCTGGCTCACCCGGTCTGGAATCGGGAGTTCGTTGTCATGGCCTCCTCACCTTCGCACGCGGCGGAACTGGTTGAAAAGACTTATGAGGGAACCGACTGGGTATCCCAACCGCCTCTCTTTACGGGCATGGCGCTTGATGTGTATCAGCCAGAGGATTGGCGAGAGCAGCAACATTTGAGAAATGACCATGAGTGATCCGGCTGCCAATGACCTGCTGGCCGTGCCCGATGCTGCGGCTCGATTAAGCATCTCGGAGCGGCACCTGCGGCGGCTGCTGGCCCGGCCCGAATACACCGGCAGGACGCGGACGGGAACACGGACAACGCGGACGGGAACGCGGACCTATGCCGGTGTTCCCCCGGATCTGCTTTGCGACCTTCAGGAGGCCCTGGAGCACAAGGGAGAGCCAGAAGCAACAGAGGAAAACAGTGGCGCAGAACAGCGGCAGGACGCAGGCGAGAACACGGACAACACCGGCACCGCGCCACTGTTCGCTGCCGACCTGATCGAGCAGCTAAAGGCGGACCTGGCGCATGAGCGCGCCGAGCGCCGGGGCGAAGTGGACAGGCTGAACAAGGCGCTGGAGCGGGCGCAGACACTCCACCTGGGCACGATGGGTGAGCTTCAGGAGATGCGACGGCGGGCGCTGGAACTGGAAACGCAGAACGCGAAGCTGATAGCGGCGTTGCCCCCGGTCGGAAATGCCCCGGAAAGCCCCTTAGAAGGCGATTCTACGGGCGATAGGGCCGAAGGCGGGCACTCGCAGCCTAATACATCAGCGGAAGGCAAAAAGCGCGGTTTCTTTGCGCGGCTGTTCGGCGGAAAGCGAAACGAGGCGAAGTAATGGCGATATTCGGAAAAGCGGACGCAGACCTGCCCAGGCTAACATGGATAGCGCAGGTGGATACCAGCAAGCCAGAAGAAGTTTTACACCTGCTTCGGCGTTGGCCGGGTGCTGCTGAAGATATAGGCGCGTTCCTGGTACCTGATGTTACATTGCGAGAGCATGAGATTTTAGCCAAGATGGATGCGACTGATAACCCTGCCGAGAAGGTGAATTTGACGGAAGAGTGGGTGCGATGGACTGTTCAGCATGCGCCCGCGCTGAAGAAAGAAGCAAAAGCAAGATACTTTATCGACACCATTCAGTTAGTCCAACGCATAATGGACAGCCTTTATCACACGCAGGGCTTCAATGGCGATGACTTCCAAAAATGGAACGACCTTTGCTCCCGCTTCACCTTCGGATATGAGGTAAAGCCGGGGTTTGACCCGGACGCAAGATTCCTGCCGGTGGAGCAAATACAGCCTGTCTATGTGGCATCTGGTGAAGTCTTTACCCCGCTTTTTCATGTTATGACGAGCATGGATGCTGTCATAAAACAAGCCTTTGAGGGCAATATCCTGATCTCTAAATGTGAGGAGTGTCACGGCCTTTTTGAAACGACGCGCGCAAAGCAGATGTATTGCTCACATCGGTGCGCTGATCGGGTATCAGCACGTCGGCGTTATGCGGAGAAAAAAGAAAACGTATCGGATTAGAATAATCCGAAGTGTGCTATAATTACCTAACCAGGCCGAAAAGGAAACGCGCGGCTCTCATTCGAGAGGCCGCGCGCCTTGTGGATTGCAGCGAGTTCGCACCCCGCTGCGAAGTTGTTCTTGCGACGGAACGCTTCATTTTACCACATTGACGGCTTCCCAATCACCTGCAATCGAATACCGACTTTTGGCTGGGAATCCAAAAGACAACTTGTAACGCCGTCGCAACTCGCCGCCGCCGCCGCGTCAGCTTTGAAGTTGCGATGACCACGCCCTGTTCATGCCTCCCAGCCCATGAACAGGGCGTGTCTGTTTTTGGCGGCAACGGCTGGGAGGCCAAAGAGTGTGTACGTTGATGTGTATTTTCGTGAATTGACCTTCGGTTCTCACAAAGGTAAGCGGCTTTCTGCGGTGGACACCAGCTACCTCAGATGGATGCTTTCCAAATTGGACGCAATGACCGGCGCAGAGCGCGCGGCGGTTACTATCGAGCTTATGTCGCGGGAGGAGCAGTCCCGCAACCGGCACGGTTATAGCGGTTACACCCCGCCGCCTTCGACGCCCCCACCGGCAAAACTGCCCGCAGGCGTCACCCCTGATGTAGTCCTTCAGATCATCTCCGCAGGTAGGCAGCAACTCGCCAAGCGCATGCACCCCGACGCAGGCGGCGACACGCGCAAAATGCAGATCGTGAACATGGCCGCTGATTACCTCGAAGCGACGGCCCGCGCTCTGGCGGCAGGAGGCGCTGCCCGATGAACAACTTCACCAGGGCGCGCAACCCGCGCCCTGAGCCGACCCCGTGCCCTGACCCGTACCGTTTTCTTAACGATCTGCCCCGTGGCCTGTGGAAGATTACCGAAGACCTTTTCCACATGGCCTGCCGTGACTGCTGGGCAGACCCGGAAGAATTAACGGCATGGGTAACGAGGGACATAAACAGCCGCTTGAACGATATGCGTGTCAACGGTTCCGAAAATCTGTACTATGGCCGTGATGAACTGGTGACTGTTCTTAGCGCCCTGCAAGCGTTCCCCCAGGAGGCGACGGATTACGCCGACCTGATACTTAATCGTGAGATCAATATCAAGACGTGGCGGGCTATGGACGAATCCCCGGAATACTTCCAGCCGGAAGGGGGCGCACAATGAACGCCGACCCGGTGCAGAACGTTGTGGACCGGCTCCAGGGCGTCAAGCCGAAGCCAGGCGGCGGCTTTACGGCCCGGTGTCCCGCACACGAAGATAAGCGCCAGTCCCTGAGCATTGACCCCGGCGACGATGGCAAAGCCATCCTGCGCTGCTTTGCGGGCTGCCCCAATGAGCAGATCGTCGCGGCCATCGGCCTGAAGATGAGCGACCTGTTTCCGGCCAAGCCGAAGGAAGAGAAACAGCAGCGGCGCGTCAAGGGGCGCGTGGTGGCTGTCTACAGCTACGTTGATGAAAACGCGGAGCTGCTTTATCAAGTCGAGCGCGACAATAACAAAGAGTTCTGGCCGCGCCGGCCGGACGGGCGCGGCGGCTGGATAAACAACATGCAGGGTGTGCGGCGCGTGCCGTATGCCCTGCCCGAAGTGATCGAGGCGATACAGGCGGGTAGAACCGTCTACGTCGTGGAAGGCGAGAAGGACGCCGACAACCTGCGAGCGGCGGGCCTGACGGCCACAAGCAACATGGGCGGCGTCGGCGGCGGTGCTGGACAATGGAAAACCTTCGCACCCCTCTTCAAAGGGGCGAAGGTGGCCGTACTTCCCGACAATGACGACGCCGGACGCAGCCACGCGCACCACTCCGTTGCGGCGGCGCTTCACCCGGTGGCCGCGTCCGTTCGCGTGGTGGAATTGCCGGGGCTTCCCGCCAAAGGCGACGTTAGCGACTGGCTAAAGTCAGGCGGCACGGGGCCGGAATTGGAGCAGATCGTCGCCAAAACGCCGCTGTGGGAACCGTCGCAAGCAGGGGGTTTTGTCAGTTTTGTCAGTGGCAGTGGTGAAGAATCCCCAATTTTTTCTTCACCACCGGACACACTCACCATTGACCTGTTGCCGGTCCCGTCCCTTACTCCCGATATGCTTCCCGAGGGTCTGCGCGGATGGATAGAGGATATTGCAGCGCGCGGTTCTTTCCCCTTGGAATATGTGGCGGTTCCTGCTTTGATCGGACTCTCTACCGTTGTGGGACGGCGCATAGGGATAAAGCCGAAAAAGTTCGATGATTGGCTGATCGTGCCGAATCAATGGGGCGCTATCGTCGGCCCGCCTGGTGCGCTGAAGACGCCTGCCGCGCAGGAGGCGCTGCGTCCACTGGCACGGCTGGAGGTCGAGGCCCGCGCCGAGTATGAGGCGGCGATTGAAGAGTACCAGGTCGAGCAGGCAATGGCGAAAGCCCGCGCAGAAGCTGCCCGCGAGAACCTGAAGAAGTCCGCGCGCAAGCCAGGGAACGAGGAAGAAATGCGCCGCCATGCACGGGAAGCATCTTCCGGTGACAATGCCGGTGATCCGCCTGTCTGGAAGCGGTATACCGTCAACGATGTGACGGTCGAAAAGCTGGGCGAACTGCTCAGAGATAACCCTGACGGGCTGCTCCTGAACCGTGACGAATTGACAGGATTCTTTAAGACGCTGGAACGCTCCGGGCATGAAGGCGACCGCGCTTTCTACCTTGAAGCATGGAACGGGACAGGCTCCTTCGTTTACGACAGAATCGGGCGCGGAACGGTCGTCATTGACAGCGTGTGCCTGTCGCTGTTCGGCACGATACAGCCGGGACCGCTTGCGCGCTACCTTCGCAGCGGTGCGAGCGGGGACGATGCGGACGGCTTTCCCCAGCGGCTTCAAATGATGGTCTATCCGGACCCGCCGCGTAAGTTCGTGAGCGTTGACCGCTGGCCGAACAGTGACGCCAAAAACACCGCCTATGCTGTCTTTAAGCGGCTCAGCACATTGACGCCCGCCAGTGTCTCGGCACAAACGGAGGAGGGGAACCTGCCTTTCCTGCGGTTCACCCCGGAGGCGCAAACCTTCTTTGATGAGTGGCGTACCGGCCTGGAGAATCGGCTGCTGGCCGGGTTTGACGTGCCGCTCAT
This sequence comes from Armatimonadaceae bacterium, assembly GCA_030447685.1. Lineage (GTDB taxonomy): Bacteria > Armatimonadota > Armatimonadia > Armatimonadales > Armatimonadaceae > JAUJOK01. Next base: position 1,112 of record JAUJOK010000076.1, on the reverse strand, counting down.
GCAGGCGCACCTATCGAAGTACCGCAAGCTGATGCCCGCGCTTTCGCTGCTCTTTCACCTGATCGATACCGGCTACGGCTCGGTATCCCTGACATCGGCGAAGCAGGCGGCGGCCTGGTGTGACTTCCTCGAAGCCCACGCGCGGCGCATCTATCAATCGGCAATGGATGGCGACCCGGAAACGGCGCAGCGGCTTGCCGAGCGCATCAAGCAGTCCCTGCCCAATCCGTTCACGTACCGGCAGGTGGTGCGTAAATGCTGGTCAGGTCTTACCGCTGCGGAGGACGTTGAAAAGGCAGTCGGTTTGCTCGAAGATCGCGGCTGGGTCAAGACCGTGGAAGTTCCGTCCGGCGATAAAGGCGGACGCCCTACGGTTCACGTTTACATACACCCGGACTTACAGCAGGGAGAAAAAAACTCCACGCATACGGGGGAGACTACTGACAAAACTGACAAAACCCCGCCGGAAAGTAGAAACGGGGCAGAAAAAAGTCACCACGCGCCGGATAGCGAACTGACAAAACCGACAAAACCCCCCGTAGAGGTCGAGGAGGCGGCGTACTGATGCCTGCCGCCGCCGCAGCCGACGCACCCGCCCCGATGCCGCCGCAGGTGTTCCTGGCGCGCATGGTCGAGCGCGGCGTGACGATCTCGGTTAGCGAAGACGGGCGGCTTATCGTGCGCGGGCCTGCGGGCTGGAAAACGGCGAAGGTGGATGCTTACCTGAAAAAGCAGAAGCCCGCCGTGGTTGCCTTCCTGCGTGGGGAGATTCCCCACGCCCCGGCAGAAGCGACGGAGGGGAAACCAGCGCAAAATTACGCTATTTCTTCCCCGGAACCTACGCCGAAATCGCAGGAAGTCGAGGCAAAAAATGGTGGTAATCTTTCCACCATTTCACCCGCTCCTGCTGAAGATCCAAAACCGGGCGCTGGCGCTATGCCGACCGTGATCTATCACCCGGACCCCGCCGACTTCTGGCGGGCCTATTATCGAGACAAGTACGGATGGACGAATACCGGCGCAATGGCTGCCGGTGACGTGGAGCAGAAAGGACAATAACCAATGACAGCATTTGGAGCAGGAACCGAGGCAATAGCCGGAGCGATACACGC
>JAUJOK010000009.1:4542-125114 GCA_030447685.1 Armatimonadaceae bacterium | reverse complement strand
GAATACCTGCTGTACGGGAACCTCATCAACTCGCGCATATCCGGGGAAAGCGCGGCGGACGTGCTGCCGCGCCTGAGGGGGCTGGAGGAGATCGGGGCGGCGGGAAAGCCGGTCTATGCGTTTTCGCTGATTACGCGCGTTTCCAACGCCGATAACGCCGTGGAGGAGCCGCTGTACTGGGCCGAGTGGGGAACGCGTTTTTATCGTTATTCGGGTCTGCTGCACCGGCGCGAGCGCGGCCCGCTGACGGAGGAGGAGGCAGGGGCGCTCGCCGCCCTGGAAGCCGAACTCCCCCCCGATCTCGTCGCAGACTGGCTTCAGCGACGCCTTCGCAACCACGCGGTAAACCTGGCGTTGATCGACCTTCTGGCACGCGGGCGGCTCCATTTTTTGCTGCTTACCTCCGATGACACGTCGCCGTGGGGCATGCCGTCGCGCGAAAAGGCATGGCTGGAGGAGTGGCTGCGTTTGCTCGGTCCGGAAGCGGCAAGCCGCATGATGGTGCACCCCGGCGCGGACGAAGTCGGCTCGGCGCTGGTGGCGCGATTGGTCAACGAGAAGCGGGGGCGTCGTCCTTCTGTCTGGGTGGACTATGCCGTTCCCGGCGGCGAGCAAATCGTCGCGCCCTACGAAGACCGCGCCGTCTATATTACGGTGGAGGGGCAGATACGCGCCTGCGGCTGTGTTTTGGCCACATCGTTGGACGAGGCGGATTTCGTGCTGGGCGTGCTGCCGCCTTCGCCGCGCCGCACGGAGTTCCAGGCGCGGTTCGCAGACGCGGAGCGGCAGGAGCGCGCGCCGTTTTACCAGGCGTTTTTCGAGCGGCTGGGCGTGTGGCAGCAGGCCGGGAAGGCTATTGCTCTGGGCGATGTGGCTTATCCCAATGGCGCGGACCCGCTGGCAATGGAGATGATGCTCGACCCGGCCTGCGCCCTCGACCCGGCCCGGCTCGCCGCCTTCGGCGCATGGAACACGGCGGGCAATACGCTCGGTGTGGTTGTCGCGCAGGCGGCTTGTTCGCTGATGATGGGCGGCGACCCGGCGGGCGAAGCGGCACAGCATCGCTTCCTCACACACCGTTTTTTGGAAGACTTCGGGTATCAGACCATCGTGCGCGCCGAGGCGCGCAACACTATTGAGTCTGCCTTTGGCCGCCGCGACCCCGACCCAGACAGTCCTCAGGAACAGCAGGCTGCGCGCGACGCTATCGAGCAGGGACTGTCCGGCGTACTGACCCGGCTTCAGGCGCGGGGTATCGGCGCAGGCTTGACGCTCGCGCGCGGCTCCGTGCGCCTGCCCTGGCGGCGCACCTTCGAGGTGGATTTGGATCTGACGGACAGGACATAATATGGTAGAATCCCAGGCTTTCGAGTCGCTATTGAGCGAATTGGAGCGCACCGCCGACAAATTCTGGAACGTAGGCCGTGACAACGCGCAGTTTCTGTCCCTGCTGATAAAATCTATCGGCGCGCGGCGCGTGCTGGAGGTAGGCACATCCAACGGCTATTCGACGCTGTGGTTCGCCCGCGCGCTGGCGGAAACTGGCGGCGGCGAAGGAGAGGTGGTAGCGATGGAATATGATGCCGGACGCGCGGCGCTGGCGCGGGAGAACTATCGCCGTGCGGGTCTGGAAGATAGAATTATGCTGCTGGAAGGCGATGCCCGCGCGCTGATTCCCGCGCAGTCCGGCCCCTTCGACTTCGTTTTTCTCGATGCCGACAAGCCGCAATATGTGGACTACCTGCGGGCCGCGCTGCCCCTGGTGCGCCCCGGCGGCCTGATCGTCGGGGACGATACCATTTCGCTGCGGGCGCAGATGAAAGAATACGTAGACCTGGCGTTTTCGTCGCCGGAACTCGAATCGGTGGAGGTTCCCATAGATGACGGCGTTATTCTTTCCCGCAAAAAGAGCGCCTGACGAAGTGGAAAGGCAGAGTCACGATGTCTAAGCTGCGAAAGACCCCGTTCTGGGCGCTGACGCTGGCTATCGGTGGGGTTATCGGCGCGTGCGTCACCCAGAGCCTTGATAGAAGCGAAGGGCTGGCAAGAGAAGGCTTGGACTTTGCCACGGCGGCAAACGCCGCGCCGCCGTATGACGCCAAATCGGAGCCGATTGTGCAGGCGGTTCAGGAGGTGGCGCGGGCGGTGGTCTCGATAGACACCACGGCGCAGGTCGGCTACCGGGTTTTTGATGACCCGTTCGACGAGTTTATGGGCCGGGGGCGCATTGAGCGGCGCGAGGTGCCCACGGGAGCCGGTTCCGGCGTTCTGCTGGCAGGCGGCTATGTGCTGACCAATCAGCATGTGGTAGAGGGGGCGGTGGAAAATGAGGGGCGCATTACCGTTATCCTGCCTGATGGGCGGCGGCTCAGCGGCTCCGCCGTGGGCGCGGACCGCTCCACCGATATTGCGCTGATAAAGGTAACAGGCGCGAATCTGCCCGTCGCCGCGTTCGGCATAGGGGATACGCTGGTTCCCGGCCAGACGGTGATCGCTATCGGTAATCCGGTCGGACTGTCCGCATCCGTGTCGTCGGGCGTGGTGTCGGCATTGGGGCGGCCTGTCGCGATGGAGGGCCGGATGTACGAGAACCTGATTCAGACCGATGCCGCCATCAACCCCGGCAACTCCGGCGGCGCGCTGATCGATCTGGGCGGGCGAGTGGTAGGCATCAATACCCTGGTGCGGGCGGACGCGCAGAATATCGGCTTCGCCATCCCCATCGCGACCGCGCTGCGTGTCGCGGACGAGCTGAAGCGCTACGGCAAGGTACGCCGCCCCTGGACGGGCCTGGTCGTCGTCAGTGTCAACCCGCGTATCGCGGCGGCGCTGAATCTTCCCGCCCCGCGCGGTGTGGCTGTGCGTGGTATCTACCGTGGCTCGCCTGCCGACCGCGCTGGTCTGCGTCCTTATGATGTCATTCTCGAAATGGCCGGTAAGCCGGTTCAGGACGAGGCGGATTACCACCGGCTGCTCCGTTCGCTGAAGATAGGCCAGGAGGTCGGCGTGACTGTGCTGCGGAATGGGGAGCAGGGCAGCGCTCGTCTCCGCCTTGGCGAAGCCCCCTGAACAGCAGCGAGGACCTGATGAAACCTATCTCTCTGCACCCCGATAACGGACATTATTTTCTGTTTCGCGATAAGCCGACGATCCTTGTCACCTCTGCCGAGCATTACGGCGCGGTGCTGAACCAGGATTTCGATTACCGACCCTACCTGAAGGAACTTCAGTCGAAGGGGCTGAACCAGACACGCGCCTTTTCGGGGGCGTATCGGGAGGTGCCCGGCAACTTCGCTATTCAAAACAACACGCTGGCCCCGCCGCCGGATCGATTCTGCGCGCCCTGGCCCCGCAGCGCGACACCCGGTGCCGCTGCCGACGGCCTGGGAAAGTTTGACCTGAGCCGCTGGAATGAGGAGTATTTCCGCCGCCTTCAGGACTATTGCCGCGAGGCGGGCAAACACGGCGTCGTCGTGGAACTGGTGCTGTTCTGCCCGTTCTACGAAGAAAATATGTGGAACGTCAGCCCGATGAACGTGAAAAACAACGTTAACGATGTCGGCGATGTTACGCGGACAGAGGTGTATACGCTCCGGCATCCGAAACTCCTTGCCGTTCAGGACGCGCTGACACGGAAACTGGTGGAAGCCACGGCGTCGTTCGATAATGTCTACTACGAAATCTGCAACGAGCCGTATTTCGGCGGCGTGACTATGGACTGGCAGGCCCACATCGCGGAGACGATCCAGGATGCCCAGCGCAACCGGCCCGCAAAACACCTGATCGCGCAGAACATCGCCAACGGCTCGGCGGAGATCAAGAATCCCAGCCTATCTCTGTGTTCAACTTCCACTATGCCAGTCCGCCGGACGCCGTGCGCGTCAACTATGCCCTGAATCGTGTTATCGCCTTTGACAAGACGGGATTTAAAGGCACGGACGACGCCACCTATCGGATGCAGGCGTGGGACTTTCTATTGGCGGGCGGCGTTGTGTTCAGCCATCTCGATTACTCGTTTGCCGCCGGACAGGAGACGGGGACCTATGCGTTTCCTGCCTCCACGCCGGGCGGCGGCGGACCGGCGCTTCGCGTTCAGCTTAAAACGCTTCGTGACTTCCTGTACCGCTTCGACTTTATCCGCATGCACCCCGATGTCTCCTTCGTTCGGAGCGGTATACCGTCGGGAGGAACGGTGCAGGCGCTGGCGGCGGCGGGCGAAGCCTACGCCCTGTATGTGAAAGGCGGCAAAACGGACAGCCTGACGCTGAACCTTCCCGCCGGGCGTTATGAGGCCGAATGGCTTCACCCGCGCACCGGCGCGCCGGAAAAGCCTCCGGTGGTTGACCACGCGGGCGGCGGCAGCCTGACGCTTCCCGCGCCGACCTACACTGAAGACATAGCTCTGTGGGTCGTGCGATACAAAAAATAAGCGATGGCTATCGACACAGCCGCCATAGATACGATCCTGCAGGAGTCCATGCGGGCCGCCGACGTGCCCGGCGCGGCCCTTGCAGTCGTTGCAGGCGATACGGTTTACGCACAGGGCTACGGAGTCAAAGCGGCGGGACAGGACGACCCGGTGACGCCGGAAACGCTGTTCGCTATCGGTTCGACGACGAAGGCATTTACCGCCACGGCGATGGCTTTGCTGGTGGATGAAGGGAAGATGGCCTGGGACGACCCGGTTCGCAAACACCTGCCTGCGTTCCGCCTGTCCGATCCGCTCGCCGACGCCAACGTCACCCTGCGCGACCTGGTCTGCCACCGAACCGGCCTGCCCCGTCACGATATGCTCTGGCTCGGCTCGCCGTGGGATCGCGCGGAGATTCTGCGTCGCATCGGGCTGGCGAAGCCAAGCGCCTCGTTCCGTGCGGTTTACCAGTACCAGAACATCTGCTTTCTGGCGGCGGGCGAGGCCGTGGCGCGCGCCGCCGGAGCGCCGTCTTTCGAGGCGTTCGTGCAGTCGCGCCTGCTGGACCCGCTGAACATGACCGGCGCGAACTTCAGCACGCACGATGCCGAGCAGGCCGCTGACCATGCCACGCCGCACCGGCGGAACCCAAAGAACCGGATTGAGATTATTCCCTGGCGCAACCTGGACAATGTCGGCCCGGCAGGCTCTCTCAATGCCGGTGCGCGGGATCTGGCCCGCTGGGTTCGCTTTCAGCTTGCCGGGGGCGTGACGCCGGACGGCGCGCGGCTCGTTTCCGAGGCGAGCCTGCGGGAAACCCATACGCCGCAGATGGTCATCCGCATGGAGCAGAATACGCGCGCGCTGTACCCGGACACCACCCAGATGAGCTACGGCCTGGGGTGGTCTATCTTCGATTATCGCGGCGGCCACGAGATTGTGGCGCACGGCGGGGCTATTGGGGGCTTTCGTGCGCAGGTCGCGCTTGCGCCACAGGCCGATATAGGTATCGCTGTGCTTGCCAACATCCCCTCCCACTTGCCGGAGATGGCGCGTAATCTCCTGCTGGACTACCTGCTCGACCTTCCGGCGCACGACTGGAAGACGGCCTACTCAAAGCAGCTCAAGCAGACGGAAAGCGAGCAGAAGGCGCGCAAAAAGGAGAAAAAGGCGGGGCGTCATAAGAAAACGACGCCCTCACGCGAGCTGGCCGCCTATGCGGGTACCTATGCCGAACCGGCTTATGGCACAGCGACCGTTACAAAAAAAGGCGGGCGGCTGACAATTGCCTGGAGCAGCTACGAAAGCAAGCTGGCGCATTTCCACTTTGACACCTTCACCACCGCGACCGGCAGCGATCCCGTCTTTGCGGATGAGGAGGTAGTCTTCACCCTTGGCGCGGACGGCAGCGTAACCGCACTGAGCCTCTTTGACGCCACCTTCAAGAAGCTAAAGAAGGAAAGCGTCGGCGTATCTTAATGCCTTAGCCGTTATTTCACGTAAGCACGAGACATGAAATTTTTCCGCGAATTATGAAACAAATTCGAGAAACATATGGTATAGTATAAGTGAAAAAACAACCCGGCGATGTCCGGGAAACACTGGATGAAAGGAGTTGAGTGTTATGACACTGCCGATCTTGCGAGACACTGGCCTGCCGACCCGTCGCGGTGAGACCGTCCGTGACACGGCCCTCTCCGCCTGGAATCCCTGGCAGCAGTTCGATGAGATGAACCGCCTGTTCGATGAGTTTATGGGACGGTCGTTCGGTACCCGGCCCTACGCTGGCGGCGCTGCTGCGAATACCCCGGCGATGGACCTGTACGAGTCGCCGGAGGAGCTGATCCTGTTTGCTTACGCGCCCGGCGCGAACAAGGACGCCTTTGATGTTCAGGTAGGTAATGGCAATATCACCATCCGGGGTGAGCGCTGCCCGCTGATCGAGGGTGAAAACCTCACCACGTACGGCAGCGGCATCGCGCGGATGCAGGGCAGCTTTGAAGCCAGCTACAGCCTTCCCGCCGAGGTAAACGCGGATCAGGTGACGGCTGCTTACCACGACGGCGTTCTGGAGATTCACCTTCCCAAAAGCGAAGCCGCCAAAGTCAAGCAGGTGAAGGTTCAGGTACAGAGCCGCTAATCCGCGTATGCGGATAGCGACTGCCGGTTTGGGCGAGGGACCTGCTGTCCCTCGCCCTTCATATTTTACGCGGTTTAACCGCAGGAGTTGGCAGCACAGATCGAGAAACAGGCCACGATAGTCTGCAGGAAAAGGAGCAAGGACTGCGATATGGCGGAGGGAAGTATCGTCTGGGTGCGGTCGCTGCTGGCGGTATACCGGCAGGCGGCGGTGGATGCCGCACGGGAAGGGAACGATCCGGCGGCACGCCAGCAGGTTATCCGGGAACTGGGAAACGTACATGCGCGGCTTGCCCCGCACGAGGAGATCGGGGCGCTGTGGCGCGAAGCGTTCGGTGGCAGCGAGGAGGGGATACGCGCCGCTCTGGCTCCGCTCGTCGAAAGCGCGCTGCTCTGTGACCCGGCCAGCCCTATCCGCGCGCTCGCGGAGTTCGCCGCCGAAGAGATCGCTTTTCTGTTCGAAGAAGAATAAAGCGATCTTGTCGGCGGCGCGGCGTGGCGCGTCCCTGGTTTTTAGCTGGCTTCGCTGTCGGGTGAGGAGGCGTTTCGGGCGCGAATACGGTCGGCCAGGGCGCGCAATTCGTCCGGCAGGTCATCGCCGCCGGGCCGGGGCGGCTCCTCTTTAGAGGTGGGCGGCGGCGGCAGGGGGCGCGTCCAGCCGTCGGGAAGATGATCGCCTTCCCAGCGGCGGCGCGCACGGGCGCGTACCGCTCCCAGGGCCTCTTCGTCGTCGGGGTTCGGGGTCAGGTGGATTTCGACCTCTTCACCCTGACTTTGCCGATACACCGCCTCACCGATAGATATGTACAGCATGTCCCGGTGACGAACACTGGTGCCGGATGCCAGATCGGGATGACCGATGATGCGAGTCGGTTCGCTTTGCCGTGTGCTGTTGATTATAACAAGCCCTTGCAGGGTCACGGTTCGTCTCCTTCCACGAAACGGTTCTTCTTCGTCCGCCGCCCGCGTCAGCACCCGGCCCCCCACCACAACGGCGAGCGGGCGCGGGCGCGCAATCACCAGGAGACCAGACGCCCCATGCTCGGGAGTCCACAGGCGCGGCAACGGCGCATGGTGGATAAGCCGACTGTCTTCGGTACGGGCGGCGGGATGAATGTCCATCAGCGTTCCGTGTCTCCTGCAAGCGGTCGGCCTCCAGAGAAGGAACGCCGACATAGTGCAAGATTACCCGCAAATTAGATTTTCTATGCGAAGAAGAAGCGCGAAGACATTTTCTTTGCGGCGTCGTCTTCCGCTCCTATTCCCTCAGGGGCGGGGAGCGCCGTCAGGGGCTGGTTTTATCGTAGCCGTGACAGACAGGCGAAACGTGGAAGACTTGCCGGTCTTTCCCTCCCGCAGCGTCACCTCCGTTACCGGCTCGCTCCGACCGGTGGCCGCGCGGGACGCCCCCGTGAGCGTCACCGAGGTCGCGCCGGGCAATGCTCTGCCGGACAGCCGTACGTTATACAGGAGGGCGACGCTGTTGTCGGACTCCAGAGTGGGAGAGAGCGAAACCGAGTACCCGATGTCTCCGCCGGAAAGGGAGATGGAGCCGGTGCCGCCGTCGAAAGCGTTCAGGACCGGCGAGCCGATCACCTGCGGCGCGGCAGCGGCGGCAGCGGCGGCCTCGCCATTTATGCGCGTTAGCTGTATGGCAAGGCGCACCTCGCGACGCGGAGCAGCCTCGGCGGTTTTTTGCGACGGCGGCTGCTGTGCGACGGCAGCGGCGGCGGCAGCGGTAAGCCAGAAGACAGCGGGCAGGGCAGCGGCGGCACGTGAGAACATTCTCTTTTATCCTTCCCTGAAGTGCGGCAGTGCGTCGGCGACACGCGGCAAAGTAAGCAGTTCGGAAAGACGCCGAATCGTAAAGTCGGGCGTGGGATCGGCGGGGCGAAGGGGAGCCATTGCGGCGTTCAGCCAGACGCTGGTCCATCCGGCATCCCGCGCGCCTTCGATGTCGTGGGCGAGCGAATTGCCGACGAACAGAAGCTCCGGGGGCGCAAGACCGACCTGCGCGGCGGCATGCTCGAAGATACGTACATCGGGCTTGGGATGGCCGAACTCGGTATCCACGACGATGGCCTCGAAATAGCCGTCCAGGGCCAGCGCGGCGAGCTTTTCCCGCTGCATTGCCGAAGGGCCGTTCGTAATCAGGCCGATGCGGAAATGCGGGCGCAGCCGCCTAAGCGTTGCTTCGGTATCCGGGAAAGCGATAAGCGCCTCTTTTTCGGCGGCGGCATAGGCTTCCACCAGCGCGGCGGTGAGCGCGGGGTCGTGCACGCCTAAAGAATCCAGCGCGTCCTCGGTCAAAAGGCGGCGAAAGTCGGCGACGCTCACGGAAGCCAGTTCGGCGTAACCCGGTGTGCCATAGGTGTAGCGCTGCTCATACGCCTCGTAGATAGCGTCGGCCAGCGTATCGCTGTCGATAATGGGATTTACCTGCGCCGCCAGAACGCACCCGGCAAGCAGTGCGCTGCGCTCGGCATCGGCGTAACCGATGAGCGTATCGTCCAGATCGAAAAAGATTCCGCGAAGTGGCTTCTGCACGCCGTCTATTCTACCCCAGCGGCATCGTTCCCCTTCATTATAGCAGCGGCTTTTGCGCGAAGATCGGGCGGCAGTCGCTCCAGCCATCCCGCCACATCCGGTAATCCGCCGGGCGAAAGGCTGCGGGCAAGGCGGCGCAGGTGGCTCCACCCGATGGCCTGCGCGAGCATGACTCCGGTGGCGTAGGCACGCCCGTAGAACCCCGCCGGGTAGGGATTGGCAGTCCATAAATCGGTACTGAGCATATCCGAAAGCGGCAGCAGGCACGCTTCCGCCAGCCATTCTCGCTCGCGTTTTTGGGCGTATTCGCCGGACCCACAGCGGCGCAGCAGGCGCACCGAGGTCATGCAGGCAAGCATTTCATGGGTCCAGTGAAAGATGCGCCCCTGCGAACAGGCCCGGTGGAACATTTCATGCCCGATTTGCAGGCGTATTTGCAGCGGATCGGAGCCGCGCTGAAGGTACAGATCGTAATGGCGCTCCTGGGCCTCATGGACACATTCCGGGCGCAGGCCGAGCAGCAGAATCGTCGGGCGGTCACGGTCTGCGGGCGGGCCGAACTGTTCCGCGCAGTAGGCATAGGCCAGGTCCCGGTACTGAATCAGGTCCGGGTCGCGGATGGTTTCATACACCTCCGCGTCCGCGCAGTGGCGGCAGGTCCACTGGCGTATACCGGTCCCGGCTACCAGGCGGCCCTCCGCCAGCCGGTAAAAGGTTCGCTGGCAGCGTGGCATCCGGTGGCGTCGTCGTCAGAAGTCGTCGTCTTCGTCGTCGCCGCCGCTGGAAAAGGGGCGCGGACGGGACAGCGAAGCGCGCACGGAGTCTTCCACGAACCGAGTCACCGCCTCCTCCTGCGCCAGCGCGGCTACCTGCTCCCGCAGCTCGCGTACCTTGCGCTCCAGGCCGGAGCGGCGCGGGTTGTCGGGGGCAGCCGCGTCGCGGGCCGCCACGGCATCCTGGAGCCGCGCCTGGAGCGTTTCGCGCAGCTCACGCCAGGTGTCGGCGCGCGGCTTGCCTTCCAGAAACTCCTCAATCACCTGATCCTGCTCGCTCATGGTATTTTTATTTTACCCGGCATCGGTTATGCGGCATTATATTTTTTGCGAGGTGTGTCTATGGTAATCGAGTTCCCGTACCTGAAGCAGTACCTGTTCACGGCTTTAGAATCCGCTCCGGCGCTTTTCAATCATCTGCTGACAGGGCTGACCGACGAAGAGGCGGACCGGCGGCCCGACCCGGCGCGCTTCACGATCCGCGAGGCGATGGCGCACCTGGCCGACTGGGAGCCGGTGTTCCTGAACCGGATGCGCCGAATCTGCGAGGAGGACGAGCCGCTTCTGGAAGGCTACGACGAAGGACAATGGGCCGTCGAGCATGACTACGCGAGCACGGATGTCTTCGAGCAGGGCCGCCTGTTCGGCGAGCGCCGCGCGCAGATGGTCGATTTTTTACGCTCCCGCAGCAATCCTGCCGATTGGCAGCGCATCGGGAATCGTCCCGAAATCGGCAGAATCACGCTGGAGACGCTGACGCTGCTGATTCCGCTGCACGACACGTACCACCTGCGCCAGATCGCCGCCTGGCGTCAGGCGGGCTGATATTACCCCAACGCCTCCTGCTCGGCGACGGCGCGCTCCCACTCGGCAATGGCCGTGTCCACCTCGGCGCGCAGGCGGGTGTGCTCCGCCGCCAGGGCGACCAGATCGGCGTCCTTGCCGCCGGAGGCGAGCGCGGTTTCCACAACGGCAAGGCGGGCTTCGCCGGTTTGAACCCGGCGTTCCGCCTTCTCGACGGCTTCGCGCGTTTTTATGCGGGCCTTGCTTAGTTCACGGGCGCTGAGAGAAGGGCTTACCGGAGACGCGGGAATCGGGGTAATGACGGTTTTGGCCTTCGGAACGTGCGGCGTCTTCGCGGCAGGTGATGTTTGCTGCGCTTCCTGGGCTTCGCGCCAGGCGGCGTAGTTGCCCTCGACAAAGGCCGCGCCGCCGTTATGACCGGTCAGGCCCAGCGTCTTGGTGGTGACGGCGTTAAGCAGATATCGGTCGTGACTGACCAGGAGCAGCGTGCCCTCGTATTCGGAAAGCATCCGGGTCAGCGTTTCACACGACTCGATATCCAGATGGTTCGTCGGCTCGTCCAGGATCAGCAGGTTGCAGGGTTCCAAAAGCATGCGCGCCAGGGCCAGCTTGTTCTTTTCGCCGCCGGAAAGCATCGCCACTTTCTTGTGGACATCGTCGGCGGTGAAAAGGAAGCGGGCCAGATAGTTGCGCGCCTCGGTCTCGGTAAAGGTCACGGCCTCATCGGTGAGCGTTTCGAGGACGGTGCGCTCGGTATCGAGATCGTCGGTGGCGTGCTGCGAGAAGTAGGCGCGGCGGATGTTATGCCCGAAGGCGAGCGTCCCTGCCGTGGGAGGCTCATCGCCTAAGAGGATGCGCACAAGCGTCGTCTTGCCCGCCCCGTTCGGCCCGACCAGACCGACCCGGTCGCCGCGCTCGACCACGGCATTGAGGCGGGCGAACAGAGTGCGCTCGCCGTAGGACTTGGACAGATCGGACAGCCGCACCACCTCGCGCCCGATGCGCCCCGCCCCCTTCGCATCGATGCGCGCCTTGACCGCGCGCGTGTCGGTGCGCGGGGCCTCGATCTTCTCCATGCGGTCGATGCGGCCCTGTGTCTTGTGGCGGATATTGCTCGCGTTGGCATCCGCGCCCATATTGCGCTTGATCAGGTCCCGCAGGCGCGCGATCTCGGCCTGCTGCTGTTCGTACATCTCCTGCTGGCGCAGCAGACGCTCCTCTTTCTGTCGCCGAAAGTGAGAATAGTTGCCCTTGTACACCGTGAGGCGTTGGTTCTCCAGTTCGGCAATCGAGTCAGTGACGGCGTCGAGGAAGTAGCGGTCGTGGCTGACCAGGAGCACGGCCCCGGCGTAGTCCTTCAGGAACCCCTCCAGCCACTCCGTCGCGGCGATGTCCAGGTGGTTCGTCGGCTCGTCCAGGATCAGTAAATCGGGCCGGGTAAGGACAAGCTTTGCCAGCGCGAGCCGCGTCTGCTCACCGCCGGAGCACGCGCCGACATGCTTTTCCATCGTCTCCGGCCCAAAACCCAGCCGCCGGAGCACGGCGTCGCGCTCGGCCTCGACTTCGTAACCGCCCAGCGATTCGAAGGCGTCGGTCGCCGCGGTGTACTCGGCCATCGCCCGCTCCAGCGCGGCATCATCTCCGGCGTCGCTCATCGCGTGCTCGGCGTCCGTGATGCGCGCCTGCGCCGCCCGCAGCGGGGCCAGCGCGGCCTCGATCTCCTCCCCGATGGTGTGCTCGGGATGAACCGGGGCCTCCTGCCGCAGATAGCCCATGCGCCGCCCCGCCGCCAGCGCGACGCGCGGCTGCACGACGATGCTGCCCACGATGCTCGGTTCCGGCGTCTCCTGGCCCAGAATAATTCGCAGCAGCGTTGTCTTGCCGCCGCCGTTGCGCCCGATCAGGCCCATCTTCTGCCCGGCGGCCAGGCTGAAGGTGATCTCGGTAAACAGAAGATCAGCCGCAAAGCTCTTGGCGACATTGGCTATGGTCAAAATGCTCATGGATAGGAAAACAACCTCAGCACATTATCGCCCAAAGCGGCAGCGATAGCAAAGGCCGGGATAGATAGTAGACCGGTGCGGAACCGAAAAAAGTCAGGCGCTCCAATCTTCGCAAGGTGCGCCAATCGCTTCAAAGCCGCGGAGATTGCGCGTGACGACAATCAGGCCATGCGCGATAGCCTGCGCGGCGATGCGGCAATCCTGCGGCCCAATGCGTTTGACAGCAGAAGGGAAAGATTGATACAGATCATCCGCCTGTGCGGAGTAGACCAAGAGGGGAAAGAGGCAAATGTCTTCAAGAGCCTGGGCAAAATCCTGGTGCGCCTGCGTCAATGACAGAGACGTTCGGGGCCGACGAGCGCGATTGATGCTGCTGAGACGCCCCGCCAGTAATTCCTCTGCCGCAATAGAACTCAGCCAGATAGAGGTCGGAATTTCCTGGACGCGCCGAAGGGTATTGGATTCGCCGGTCAGGAACAGTCCCAGCGCGCTTGTGTCGAGCAGGAACATACTCTATTTGGTTTCTTCCTCCGCCAACTCGCGCTCTAACTCTTCCTGAATCGTTCGGCGATATTCGGCGACACCTTCCAATAAACGGGCCACGTAGGCCGGATCGTCCTTACGACGGCCTGCAACGGCAAGCAGCTCTTTTACCTGCTCGTCCGTCAATCCATTTGTTTCGTCTGAAGCTTTATCGAAATCATTAATAGGTTTCGTGGATGGCACGCTTGCTGACATGACTCTCTCCTCCAAATGTTTACCGTTCGGCTGCCGTCACCAGCGGGTTTTCCTTCGTTGTCCTGATAAGGGGGTGTGGTTCAGGATTATGAGGGTCTTTGGGAGCAGCTTGCCGCGTCCGTGAAATCCACCTGTTGGCTGCCGCACCAGGCGCTGCGCAAATGCAGCATCGCTTCGGCACCTTCCTCGCTCCAGCGCATCCCTGCCCCTTTCATCCGTGCCTGCACCACGGCCTTACAAACCGCCTCCATCACCCCGCTGCCGATGTGCCAGCCTGCTTGACGCAAACTGCCGTAGCCCATCCGGTGTGCATGGGTCTCCAGATAAGACACGACCTTGCGACGCACCTCACGCCCTCATGCGTCACGGGAACCCACTGCGCCACCGCGTGACGCACCTGCTCTGCCTTATCGCGCAAAAGGCGCTCCTTCTGCTCCTCCATCCAGGCGGCGGCCTCTGCGCTGCCCTGGCCAAAGCGCAACCGAGCCACCTGCCATAGGTGCTCACAGACATGATAGAAGTCCAGCACCTGCACGCTCTGAGGAAAGTGCTTGCCCGTCTCCTGCCATATCCAAGCCGCCCTGTCAGCGACTATGCCCACCCGCGAGCAACGGCCCGAACCGGCCCGGTGCGCCAGTGTGCGCACCCGCCGTCCAAAAGAAGCAGAGCGGGCAAGCGTAGCACAGTAACGCGCCGTCTTCACACCGTTGGCTTGTCCGTGCGCGTCCTTGCCCGTCTCATAAGCCACCGCGCACTTAACCTCGCGCCACTCGCCCCCAACGAAGAGGAGTACCCCGTCCATCGACAGGTGTAAGCGCGACAAAGCTGCGCAGGCAGGGGAGCCTTGTTCTTGTGCACTAATTGCTCCTCATGCGCCCACGCCTGCTCCAAAGCACGCCCTACCGCCTGCGCCTCGCGCCGCACCGTGCTTGCCGACAGGCGCACCCCGCAAATGATCTCCATCTCACGAGCCGCCGTGCCAAAGGGCAGAAAACTGGCGAAGCGAGACAGCCGTGCTCGCACCGCCGACGTGCATTGAGAGCGTCCCAGACCAAGATGGGCATCAAGCGGGCAAAAGCCTTTGCGGCAGGTTGAGCAGTAATAGTAGGCACGCCGGACGGTGGCTATCCCACACAAAGTTACCATCTGCTTCTTGTAAAGAGCCACATACCGGGCGCTCCTTTGGCGAGCAGAGGACGCTGCTACCCACGTAGCCCGTTCCCGCCAAATCCAGCAACTCCTTCTGCACCGCTTCCTTAACCTGCTCGCCCAGGCAGTCCGCCCGGCGCTCTATCTCCTCCAGTGTCACCGGCCCCATGGGCATCTCTTGGCGCAGGCGCTTCTCGAACTCTTCGACCAGTTTCTGGATGTGCGATTCGGCATCGGCAGTGGGTGTGTCATCAGGGGTAGAATCTGGTTTCTGGACATCGGTAACTCCCGTGGCAGGTAGCTACCCCTGTCTTCGACGTAACCGGCAATACATACTCCTGACAAAGCGACACTACTCATAATTCTGAAACGCACCCCTGATAAGGAAACGCAGCGCCGCATTAACGTTGCTGCGTCGGGGAAGACCGCCGCAACATCAGGTTCCAGCGCTACCAGGTGGGTCGAGGGGGGAAAACGGTCGGCGTATTTGCCGCGCGCCCGGTTTTTCAAAGTCCACCGCCGTATACTCCGGTCGCAATTCGTCGTTCAAGTCCGATTCAGGGTTCGTCTTCATACAGTTCTCGCTCCTGTTTTGTCGCTTCGCGTGCGCTGATAATACGGATGTTGCCGCCCCGCTCGGTGAACGAAACAAAAAGCAATCGGTTTGCTGATGTCATTCCCAGAATAATGAAAACGAGCTTCCGCATCGGAATGATCCGGGTCGTCCGAAGTGTCTGAGAGCGGATCACGAAACACCTGCGCGGCTTCCTCGAAAGAAACCCCATGCTTGGCAGCATTCGCTGCTGCTTTGGTTTCGTCCCACGCGAAATCCATAGCGCATTATAGCCCCGGTATAGAGTTTATGACAAAAAGCTCAGGTGCACCGGCTCAGCAAGAAGAGATGGGTTGCTGGTTCAGCGCCTCATCCAGAGCGGCGTTGATAACCGGAACCCAGGCGGCATAGCCGCGCTCGTTGGGGTGAAAGCGGTCCGGGGCGAACAGAGTGGCGTCCCGCGCGAAAAGCGGGCCGGTTTCCTGCGCGATGCGCGCCCAGACAAGCTGCCGCTCGGCAATCAGGGACGCGAATACGCGGTTGACCCGACTTGACCGCAGCCCGGCGACCCAGCGCAGCGGCTGCGCGAAACGCCGCACGGTTCCCATAGCGGGCGCGCCGGTGAGAACGATGCGCGTGTCACAGCGGCTTTCGCGCAGCCGGTCCACGATACGTGCGAGGCTTCTTTTCAAGGTCGTCCCCGATGTCAGACGAGTGACATCATTCGCGCCGACGGACAGCAAAACGATGTCCGGTTTCAGGCGCAGGGCGGCGGGAAGCTGGGAACGAAGTATATCGTCGGTCGTGGCTCCCGACACGGAAAGATTGGTCAGCGTCACCCGGCGGGACTGGCTCAGGTACGCGGCGGTCTGGAGCGCGATTCCCCGCTCATAAGCGCCTCCCTGGCCTGCCGCCGTGCTGTCTCCCATTACCACATAAACCAGGGCAGGCCCGTGCGTTCCGAGACGGCGCGGCTGGCGCGAAGGGTTTTTAAAGGGTTCCGTGCCTCCTGACAGGGCAAGAAGCGCTTCGATCAGCAGCAAAGTGACGAAAGCAAGGGGAGCGAGCACAAGGAAAACGAGCGCCTTTTTAATTTTTGGTCGTTTCATGCGGGGTTATGAAAGAAGGGGCAGGCGATGCCTGCCCCTTTCCGAAATGAACCTATAGATGAGGCACCGAGCGGCGGCTCCGCTTTGAACGCCGCCTCGGCTTCTTATAGGGTTAGTATGGAAGCGTTCGTCCGCGCTTACCAGTCTAAAACCGGGTCATTTCCTGCTCATTTTTACAACTCGCCCAGCTCCTGACGCCACAGTATCTCCGTTACCCGTTGAATGCCTTCCCGCAGGTGACGGCGGTAGGTGCTGAACGGCAAATCCAGCAGATCGGCAGCCTGCTCCTGGGTCGGTGCGGGGTGCAGATAGGTGTGATATAGCGCCCGGTAGGCCCGCGACGCGCGCGGCGATGACTGAAGCGACTCGGATGCCTCGCGTACCAGAGTGCGCAGGGCTGCTATCTTCTCCTCAATGCCCGCGCTGGGGTCCATGCGGCCAACGACGACGCGCGAGCGCAGCAGCGGGTTAGCGCGAAGCGCGCCGGGGTCGCAGTAAAAGCGCAGCGCGTCCCGCACAGCGGTGGCGAAGTCCGCTTCACTGAGAACGAGAATCGGCTGGCTGCGGGCGCGCGGTGCCGCCGGCTCGGCGGCGCTGCTGGCAATCTCCTTTTCCGCCAGCAGGGCAAGCCACGCCAGTGGTGGCAGGGTGCGCCAGTCATTGCCGAACACACCGTAACGCCTGCCGCCCACGGAAAATTCCGCTTCGGCAATGCGCTTCATCTCCGCGTAGGAGAAAATAGGCTCCCAGAAATCCGGGTCGGCGCAGGCAAGAAAGGTATAGGCCAGGCCAGGCAGGGTGACACATTGCCGTACGTTATCTACGATGATCAGGCTCTGGATGGGGGAGACTGCCTGGTACGTGTCACGCGCCATCCAGAACCGGAAGTGCGTCGCCGCTTCGCCGGGCCGCAGCGGCGCGTGGCGCTTCAGATGTTCCCAGGCCGCGCGCGTCGCCGGGTCCGCGTTCAACGCTGCTTCGTCCGCTTCGTGCAAAGAAAGCAGGAAGCCGAAGCCGACCGGCTCGGACGCCGCCCCGTGAGCCTCTCGAAACACCAGCAGGCCCTGCGGCTGCTGTGCCAGCCAGTGGGCAAAAACCCGCGCCGACTCGTCGCCTTCGTGCTGCGTGACCATCCGGTGCAGAGCATCCGCATCGCTTTCCCGGAGCGTGTCGGCCACTATCTCCTGGCTCTCCTGCCATTCAAAGGCAAAGCGCACGACGGCATTGTCCCGATGCAGAAAGATGAAGTCCAGCAAAACACGCTGCTGCTCCTGCCCCTTCGTTTCGCCGAAGCGCGCGGCATAATACGCGCCTGTCCTTCGGTGAAGCTGCGCGTACCGTTCCGGATCGCGCCAGCGCAGCTCGGCAAGCAGGGCTTCGCGGGCCAGGTCATGTGGAAACAACCCCCGCCGCCCCGACTCGATGAACGACAAACCGCGCAGCCACTGGAATAGATCGTGCGTTTCCGGCCCTTCGTCCTGGGTTTCCAGCAGCAGATGCGCCAGCAGCGACTCGGTGGTCAGGCGCACCAGAGCGCAGATTTCCAGCGCGGCCTGGTGCGCGGCGCTGGGCGCTTTTTGCAGGAAACGCTCCACCAGCGCCTGGATAACGTCCGGCGCAGCTTCCGGCTCAAAAGGGATATTGCCCCGCTGGGCGATAACGTCCGCAACCAGAGAAAGCGCGAGCGGGTGGCCGTGCGTGAAATTCAACGCGGACTGATGCTGCTCCGGCGGGACGGATCGCTTCAGCAGATAGCTGCGGCTTTCGTCAGGGCTGAGATTTCGCAGGGGCAGCGCGCGGACCATCGTCTGCCAGCCGGAGTCGGCACGCCAGAGCGCGGACGGCGGCTGACGCCCCGCGAGCACGACCAGCATATTTTCGGAGAGCCGGGGAAGGAAAACATCGCGCAGCCACCCGTCGAGCGGCTCCAGGACTTCATAGGTATCGACCAGCAGGACACGGCGGCGCGACCCCTGGGCGGCAAGAGCCGCCATGGGGTCTTCTCCTGCTTCTTCGACAGCAAGGCCCATCGCCTGTCGCAGCGCGTTCAGGAAGGCTTCCGGAGTCGGCTGGACATGTCGGCCATCCAGCGAGATCACCGGAATACCATCCTCTTCGCAATGGGCGGCGAAGGCGTTCAGCAGAGTCGTTTTACCCACGCCGCCGGGGCCGAAAAGGAACAAAATACAGACCGGGAGTTCCGCCGCCTCTATCAGAGAGCGAAACAGCGCCGTTTCATCCGTTCTGCCGACGAACTGCGCCTGACGCGCCTGGCTGAGACGGTTTTCTATGCGCGATGACATTAAATAATGCCGCCCTTCCTTGCGCGGTATGCCTGCTTCTTTCTCTTATACCGGGCGCGATGGCGCAACCGGCTGAAGAATTTTGCGCCGCTCCGGTGTCAGCCGCTCCAGCAGCGCCTGCGACTATTCATAGCCAAAGCGCGTCGCGCCCCAGCTTACCCCGGCGCGAGAGAGAATCACGCGCCGCTCACCGAGCAGAGTGGGACGGCTGCTCCCGCCGTGCATCAAACCATCCACGAAAAGCAG
Organism: Armatimonadaceae bacterium; assembly: GCA_030447685.1. GTDB lineage: Bacteria > Armatimonadota > Armatimonadia > Armatimonadales > Armatimonadaceae > JAUJOK01. Next base: position 106,339 of record JAUJOK010000009.1, on the reverse strand, counting down.
TGCGTCGCCCTTCTTCAAATACACCGGGATGGCCTTCCAAAGCGTCCATCGTTTCCAGCTTACCGTAATCGCCGGTATTGGGGTGCGGGAAGTTGGACTTGTGGCTGCCCGGAACCACCATTGTCGCGCCATCGCCTTCGCCCACATCGGTCAGCGCCAGCAGGATGTTGCACTGGCCGCAGCGGAAAACGCCGTGTGGTAATGATAGGCCCCGCGCAACGCGCCCTGGAATCCGCCCGAGTGAACGGGGGTGGTGGCCGCCGAGCGGCGTATCGAGGCGATGCACTCGTCAATAAAAAGCCCCTGGACATAGGACTTTTCTTCGCCGCAGTAATGGCGCAGATAGTTGATCCAGCCGGGATTGTCGATAAGCCGCTCGGAACGGCTCCCCGGCTTCGACACAGTTATGCAGTTCGTATCCGGTCGCGCCGTTGTAGTCACGGCGCTGGGCGTTGCCATGCCACTGGCCGTATTCAAGCGGGGGAAAGGTGTCAAAGGCCGCATTCAGCGCGTCCAGAAGCTCCGGCTCCACGGCATCTTCCAGTATCAGATAGCCGCGCAGGTCGAACAGGAAGTCGTCCAGCGGAGTGGACGCTTTGGTTCCACAGTCAGTTCTCTCTCGGGTCGGGGCGCGTCTTTCAGGAATCCGGGGATGCGCTTCGCCATTAACATTGGCCTTTAAGGGCACCTATCCCTTCTTATCCGGCTGCCAGCACCGGAACGGGCCGGTGCCAGGGCTGTTCATACCGGCAGGCGAACGGGTACTATAGGGCGGCGGCAGGAGGCGTGGCGGCAGAAGATCATGGCGATACGATTCGACTATCATAGTCATAACTGGCGCTGTGGGCACGCGGCGGGCGAGTTGACGGACTATATCGAGGCGGCGAAGCTGCTGGGGCTGGAAGAGTTCGGTGTTTCCGACCATGCGCCCACATTCTTCAAAGACGGGGACGACCCCGCGCCCGGCACGACGATGGCGAAATCGGAGCTTGCCGGATACGTGGAGGAGGCGCTCGCGCTGAAGGAGCGGTATGCCGGGCAGATAACCGTGAAGCTGGGTATCGAGGCCGACTTTGTCGAAGGTTCCGAGGATGACTACCGCCGGATGCTGGACACGCATCCCTTCGATTACGCGCTGGGTTCCGTCCACTGGGTTTTCGGGGTCAATATCTTCCACCGCCCGCGCTGGGAAACCGACGATCCGGAACAGACGTATCGCGAATACTATCGCCTGATTGTTGCGTCGGTGCGGTCGGGGATGTTCGATATTCTGGCGCATCCGACCGCGGAGAATCGTATGGGCCGCCCATCCGTGAGGCTCTTGCGGACGAACTGTACCCGCCGGTTGCCGAAGCGGTGCGGGAGGCCGGGATGGTGGTCGAGGTGAACACGTCGGGCTTTCGCAAGATGGGCGGCAAGGATGCGTTCCCCAACCGCAAAATGCTGCGTCTGCTGGCGGAGGCGCGCGTTCCTTTGACATTCGGCTCGGACAGCCACCGGCCCGACGAGGTGGGTTTCGCGCAGGGGCGTGTGGAGGCGATGCTGCGCGATCTGGATGTTGATGGGAGACACCGCGCGCCATTGCCGTTCGCCGTGGGTCAATAAAAGCATTCGTTCGTTAGAGACTGTGTGCATGGATTTTACGTGGGTTTCCGACCCCAAAGCATGGATCGGGCTGCTGACGCTGGTCGCGCTGGAAATCGTGCTCGGCATCGATAATGTCGTCTTTATCTCCATCCTGGCGGGCAAGCTGCCCGCCGACCAGCAGGAGCGGGCGCGCAAGATGGGAATCGCGCTGGCGGTTATCACGCGCATTTTGCTGCTGTTCTCGCTCACCCTGATCCTGCGTCTGACCAAGCCCTGGTTCCATGTGCCGATACCTGGTATCAGCGAAGAGGCGGCGGGTATCTCCGGGCGCGACCTGATCCTGATTATCGGCGGGCTGTTCCTGCTGTATAAGGCGACCCACGAAATACACCATAAGCTGGAAGGCGACGAAGAGGCCAAGACCGTCGGCAAGGTCGTCACTTTTTCCAGCGTCATCGTGCAGATCATGCTCCTGGACATTGTCTTCTCACTTGATTCGGTTATCACCGCCGTCGGGATGATACCGCCGGAGCAGATCGCTATCATGATCCTGGCGGTGGTGTCGCGGCGGCGGTAATGATCATCTCCGTTGGCCCCGTCAGTAGCTTTGTGGAACATCACCCGACCGTTAAGATGCTGGCGCTGTCGTTCCTGCTGCTTATCGGCATGACGCTTATCGGCGAAGGCTTCGAGGTTCATATCCCTAAAGGGTTATATCTATTTTGCGATGGGCTTCTCGGTGCTGGTGGAGATGCTGAACCTGAAGATACGGCACAAGAAAGCCCCGGTAGTTCTGCGCGAGCCGCGCCACTGATTCCGTTTGACAGGCGAACGCCGCTTATGGTATCTGTATCGGGAGAACTTTGCGGAGCAAAGAATAATGCAGCATGAGCAGCGGCCCGTTTTTCGCATGGTCACGTCGGCGGGCGAGGCCGAGGAGCACCTGCGCGTCATCCGGCAGGCGATGGAGCCTTCCACCCGCCACTCCACGCTGTCGGGCCTGTCCGGCGTCGTGGTCGGGCTGCTGGCGCTCGCGGGCTGCCTGCTGACCCAGACGGTGGTGCGGGGAAGCCGCCTGGCCTTTGTCGCGCTATCTCTTCGTGGGGCTGTGGAGCCTGGTTTTCCTTTTGTCGCTGGCCGCCGACTATGCGCTCACCAAACGACGCGCTCACCGCTCGGGCGGCATCTTATCCGTGCCGCCGCCCCCGGCGTCCTTGCCGCGCTGGCTCTGTCGCTGTTTTATTTCAACTATCCGGGTCTGAGCGGCGGCTATCTGTACGGATTCTGGATGCTCTGCTACGCCGTGTCTCTTTTATCGGTGGGGATGTTCTCGGTGCGCGAAGTATCGATTCTGGGATGGGCTTTTCTGGCGGCGGGCGCGCTGACGCTGATGCTGCCGCGCGGGGCTGTGGTGACGCCCGCCCTGATGATGGCCCTGACGTTCGGCGGCTTTCATATCTGCTACGGGGTGTGGATGGGCCGCAAATACGGCTGGTAGGTAGAAGGTAATGGCGACACTGCGAAACATAGACGCGCTCGACGACGTGATCCACCAGAAGGTGCGCCTGGGGGTGATGTCGCTGGTCGCGGCGGGCGAGGCCGATTTTAATTTTCTCAAAGGCGCGCTGGGCGTCTCCGACGGCAACCTGTCCACGCACCTGTCGGTTCTGGAGGAACGGGGCTATATCACCGCGCGCAAGGAGTTCGTGGGAAAGAAGCCCCGCACCACCTACGCCCCGACGGACGCGGGCCGCAAGGCGTTCGAGACCTATGTGGCCGCGCTGGAATCTTTCGTCCGCGCCTGACCCCAAGCTTCCGGGTGTGATTTCCCTTTATGATAAGGCGCACCATCGAATGAATTCGAGGCTGTAAAGGTACAAAGCCTGCCTGCGCAGGCTGCGGAGTAACGACAAAGTAGGGTCTTGCTTGTTCTTCAGTCCGCGAAGGCGGACTTCGTACCCTGGTAGCCTCGAATTCATTCGATGGTGTCCTGTTCCGGAAGGAACGGGGGGCTTGCTCGTTAGCTTCCCGCAGGCAGGCCCGATACCTGCGTTAAAATCAGAAGGCTGCCGCTGCCGGAGCCATTCCCGCTGCCGCCCTCGCTCTGCTGCTCTCTCTGTCCTACCTGCACCACCAACTGCTGCGTCCCTTTTACGTACTGGCGCTGGTCGGTTATGCCCTGCTGCCGATTATTGAAGCCGCTCGGCGGTTTCGCCGTTCCCTTCCAGCCGCCCGCCTTAAGCTTGCTATCGTACCACGAGATGATCTTATCCGGCGTACCGGGAGCGCGGAACGCCCCGGCATCGAAGCGAATCTTACCGGCGGATATGCCCCCGAAGATGCCGAAGGTAGCGCGCAGCCCCTTTGTTAGCTGCGGATCGAGGCGAGCGCCGGGGTACAGGGGAATGCCCTTCAGCGAGGCGAGCACCTCCTGCTCATTGAACGGCTTCTGCATCTCCTGCGTGATGCGCGTCCTCGCGATGGAGATAAAGGCGACGCAGCCGCCGACAAACAGAAGCGTGAGCAGACCGCAGCCGATACCGGCCCAGGCCCACGGCGAAAGGCCGCGCCGCCGGGGCGGAGCCGGCGGGGCCGCATACGCCCCCGGCGGGGCAGCAGCAGCATTGCCTGCGGGGCGAGCGTCGCCTGCGGGGCGAGCGTCGCCTGCGGGGCGAGCGTCGCCTGCGGGCAATACGGCCCCGCACTGCGCGCAGAACGCAGCGTTGTCGTTGTTTTCACGCTGGCACGCCGGGCAGATTTTCATAAATACGTTTCCTTTTTACGCGGAATTGTTCGCGTCCGCTTTTAAGACGCGGGGAATGGCCGCCGGGTTGCGATGCCCCGCCGGATTCTTCCGTCGTTTCAATTATACGTGCCCAATGAGGCCGGAGGCAACCGTGGGAAGGAAACCAGGTTCTCCGCGCGGAATGAGGCGGCAAAGCGGGTGCCGAAGGGGACGGGGTGAAGCGGAAGCGCGGACAGCGTGTCAGAAATAAGAAAGGAAGCCTGACAAAATGAAAACGCGCGTCATGGGCCGAATAGTGCTTCTGTTTTCTGCCGTTCTCGCTTGCACCGTGACCTTTGCTATGCAGCCGCCGCCGCTGCCTGAATTAAACGGCGTGGAGGCTGCGATCACGGCGCTTCGTGATCCCAACGAGGCAGCGGCGAAGAAGGCCGTCGATTATCTTGCCTCCCGTCCCGCGCAGGCGATTTCTCCGCTTATGGAGATCGTTCGTGGTGGCTCTGCTGCGCCGCGGGGGCTGATGGCGCGTTTTGCGGCGCTCTCGCCCGCCACCCGGCGCGCTCTTACCGCGCTCGCACGCACCCGGGAAGAAACGGCGATTACCTTTCTTATCGACCTGATGAAAAACAACTTCTACGCCAGGGAGGCGGACGGCTCACGTGTCCGATACGGCCTTACGACTAATAATGGGTGTATCGTGATGCCTTATCTGTTCGGCGGGGCTGTCGCCGAGGCGCTGGGCGAAACCGGTGACAAGCGCGTTGTTCCCGTCCTGCAGGAAGCGGTACGGCAAGGTGACTATGAGGTAAGCGCCAGGGCGCGCGCCGCGCTTGCCAGATTAGGCGCGTTCGTGCCGGAGCGATAACCGTTCTTGAACCCTCCTGAACTGCTTCAAAAACACTTCGGTTTTTCCGAGTTCCGGCCCGGCCAGCTTTCCGTCATCGAGGCGCTGCTGGCGGGGCATTCGGCGCTGGCCGTATTCCCGACCGGCGGCGGCAAGTCGCTCACCTATCAGTTGCCCGCGCTGGTTCTGGACGGCGTGACGGTCGTCATCTCGCCGCTGATCGCCTTGATGAAGGATCAGATCGACTTTCTGCAAAACCGGGGCATCGCGGCGGCGCGTCTGGACTCGTCGCTGGCGCTGGAAGAGAGCCGGGCGGTGGAGGAGCAGTTACGGGCGGGAACGCTGAAGCTGCTGTATGTCGCGCCGGAGCGGTTCAACAACGAGCGATTCCTGGGTTTGCTGGGCCGCACGAAGATCGCGCTGTTCGCCATTGATGAGGCGCACTGCATCTCGGAATGGGGGCACAACTTCCGCCCCGACTATTTGAAGCTGGCGGAAACGGCGCGCAATGTCCAGGCGGAGCGCGTGCTCGCCCTGACCGCCACGGCGACGCCCGCCGTGGTCAAGGACATCTGCGCCGCTTTCGACATCACGCCGGAAAATGCGGTTGTCACCGGCTTTTTTCGGCCCAATCTTCAGTTGTTTACCAGCCCCGTCCGGGCGGACGAGCGGGACGCGCTGCTGCTCAGCCGTCTGCAAAGCCGAGAGCCGGGGCCGACCATTGTTTATGTGACCTTACAGAAGACGGCGGAGCGCGTGGCGGCGGATTTGGAGCGGGCGGGTTTCCCGGCGCAGCCCTACCACGCGGGCATGGACCCGGAGGAGCGGACACGGGTGCAGGATGCCTGGATGGCCTCAGACCGGGGGATCGTGGTGGCGACCATCGCCTTCGGCATGGGTATCGACAAGGCGAATGTGCGCTATGTGTACCACTACAACCTGCCCAAGTCGCTCGAAAGCTACAGCCAGGAGATCGGGCGGGCCGGGCGGGATGGCAAATCGTCGGTGGTGGAGATGCTGGCCTGCCCGGACGATGTGCCGATGCTGGAAAACTTCGCCTTCGGGGACACGCCGACGGAAAGCGCGCTGCGGGGCCTGCTCACGGAACTGCTGGCGCAGGAACCGGAGTTCGCGGTCAGCCTTCACGATCTTTCCGGGCGGCACGATCTGCGCCCGCTGGTGCTGAAGACGATTCTGACCTATCTGGAGCTGCTCGGCGTTCTGCGGCAGGGAACCCCATTTTACGCCGGATACGAAGTTCGTCCGATCTTGTCCGTACCGGAAATTGTCGCCCGGTTTCAGGGTGAACCGGCCCGCTTCGTGGCCGACCTGTTCGCGGCGGCAAAGAAAGGACGTATCTGGTACGGACTGAACCCGGACGACGCGGCCCAGGCGCTGGGGCAGGAGCGGCGGCGAGTGGTGCGCGCGCTGGAATATATCGCCGAGCACGGCTGGGCGGAGATGCGGGCTTCCGATGCGCGCCTGCGCTTCACCCGCCTGCGCCCCGCAGGCGACGCTCGCCCCGCAGGCGACGCTCGCCCCGCAGGCGACGGGGGCGCTGGCAGCGGAGCTATCCCACCGCTTTCAGAGCCGCGAAGAAAACGAGGTGGCGCGGGTTCGGCACCTCGATCTTGTCACCCATCCGGGCTGCCAGACCAATGCGCTTATCGGCTACTTTGGGGAGGAGCGCACCCAGCCCTGCGGGCACTGCACCTACTGCCGCGCCCGCAGACCACGTAAGCTGCCGCCGCGCCGGGAACTGCCCCCGCTGCCCGCCGGACTGGATACCGCTGCCTTTTCCGCGCTGCGAGCCGCCCACCGGAACGCTCTGGGGAGGACCGTCAGGCGGCGCGGTTTTTGTGCGGCCTCAGCAGTCCCGCGCTGACGCAGGCGAAACCCGCCACCCGCTATTCGGGGCGTGGGAAGAGCGCCCGTTTCGCGAGGTTCTTGCCTGGTGCGCGGGCGCAGCGGACTGACAGGCGTTCTGGTCGCGCTGCGGGAAGATGTCTTAGAGACGGTTTGAAAATTCTCAGTTTCTCGCCAATCTTCGCAGCATGAGCCGAATCATCGCCAGGTAGATCATCGCCTCGCTGCTCTGGGGCGACACTTCATAATCTTTGGACAGACGCCGACAACAACACAGCCAGGCAAAGGTGCGCTCCACAATCCAACGATGCGGCAGTAGCACAAAGCCTTTCTGCTCCTCTTTGCGCAGCACCGGCGTGAGCACAAACTGAAAATGCGCCACTACCCAGACCAGCAACTGACCTCTATAGGTGCCATCTACCCAGCGGCGCAGTTTCTTGCACGACCCGCTCAGGCGACGAAACAACAGACGCGCTCCTGCCGGATCGGACACCGAGGCGGCGGTGACTGCCACTGCCAGCACCAGACCCAAAGTATCGACCAGCAGGTGCCTTTGCGCCCCTTGATCTGTTTGCCGCTGTCATAGCCGCGCACGCTGCTACCTGCGTGGTCTTGAGGGCCGTCCAGCGCGGCTGTGGGATGCTTGTGCCGCCCCGCTTTTGCCGTACCTGTGCCCGCAGCCGCTCATGAATGCGTCTCCACGTGCCGTCGTCGCGCCATCTGCCAAAGTAGTAATACACGCTCTGCCAGGCGGGTACTCTCGGGGCAGCAGTCGCCACGCGATGCCGCCCACCAACAGGTACAGCAGGGCATTGACGACCTGGCGCATCTCCAGCAGGCGCGGCCTGCCACGGCGTTTTGCCGCAGGAATCAGGTCTCTGATACAATGCCATTGGCGGTCGGTCAGCGGAGGTGACATAACCACAGCCTATCCCGCCATCGGGCTGACCGGAAGACAAACCGTCTCTTTAGAAGCGCGGCTTTCGCTTTTTCGCTTCCTCGTAATCGGGATCGATGCGCAAAGCGCGAGTAAGCTCGGTATCGGCTTCCTCGGTCATGCCGAGCGCAGCGTATACGACCCCCAGATGATAGCGGAGTTCGGCAACGTTAGGCGCGGCATCCACCGCTTCGCGCAAAGTGCGCCGCGCGGCCTTCAAGTCGCCGGTGCGGTACAGCGCCCAGCCGTAGGAGTCCAGGATAGCCGCGTTTCCGGCGCGCGCCGCACAGCTTCCCGTGTCCGTTCCAGCGCCTCCGCGAAGTGCTCAGGCGTGGTGCCTTTGTCGGCGAGCGTATAGCCGAGATAGTTTAAGGCTTCGGGGCTTTTCGGATCGATGCGCACCGCTTCACGATAGGCTTCGATAGCTTTCCCGAAATCCTTTTGCTGATCCAGGTAATAGGAACCGGCCTGCAAATAGGGTTCCACCGGCTCGGAGCCAGGGAAAACAGGCCGCTCTTTTTTCCGCCTTCCCCGCGCCTGCCATGATCTCCGGCCCGCCGCGCCGCTTCCGCCTTGGCTTCCTGCTGCCTCGCCGTATCTCCGGCCTGCCGGGAAGCGTCCGCGAGCATCGCCCACAGAACCGGGTCCCAGGACAGGTTCCGCTTTTTCAATGCGCCACGCAGAAAGTTCGCCGCTTCCGCATGCCGCCCCGCGCCGGAAACGCGCCGCGCCACCTCCGCGTAGCCGGCGCGGCTGTTCTGCGTCATCGCGACTGCCGAATTCAGAAAACGGTTCCCCGCATCGGGGTTCCCCCGGCGGAAGGCGTTTACGGCAGCCTGAACGGTCTGGTTGAACTGCTGCTCAGCACTGGTCTGAATGGAGCGGGCGCATCCTGAAACCAAGGCAAACAGGACGGCCAGACACAGCAGGATGGGCAGCAGGAAAAGCTTTCGTCGCATCTCGTTATCTTGTACTGCGGGACGGCGGAAAAAGTGCCCACGGAGGGCGTATCATCGTGGCGCGGGCGTTGCGGTGTCTTCCGCTTCGGGGCTGCTGCTGTCCGCGCCGCCGCCGCCGAGCAGGCGCGCCACCGCCTCGGCCGCGCCCGCGCCGCCGGTCAGCCCCAAAAAAACCTCTTCCAGCGTCCGCTCGCCGTTTTCCGTCACCTCGGCGACCGTGCCCTGCGCCACCAGACGGCCCCGGTGCAGGATGCCGACCCGGTCGCACAGGCCCGAGGCGACCGAAAGGACGTGCGTGGAAAGAAACACGGCGACGCCGCGCGCGCAGACGGTACGGAGCACATCCTGAAGCCGCCGCGTGCTGCGTGGGTCCAGTCCCACGGTCGGCTCGTCCAGGAACAGGGCGCGCGGCTCGTGCAAAAGCGCCGCCGCCAGCGCGATCTTTTGCCGCATGCCGCGCGAATAGCCGCCGATAGGAACATCGGCCTTGGCGGAAAGCTCGAACAAAGCGAGCAGATCGCGCGCACGGGCATCGCGCGCGGAACTGCGGGGAACCTGGTACAGATCGCCGACAAACTCCATGAACTCGCGGCCCGTCAGGCGCTCGTACAGGAAGGGGTTGTCGGGAACATAGCCGACAAGCTGCTTGGCCCGCAGCGGCTCCGTGGCGACATCGCAGCCACCGATACGGGCCGCGCCGCTGGTGGGCGGGATCAGACCGGTAAGCATTTTGATTGTGGTGGTCTTGCCCGCGCCGTTTTCACCGAGAAAGCCGAAAAGCTCGCCCGCGCCAACCGACAGAAACAGATTATCGACGGCGGGGCGACTGTCCCGCCCCGCGCGCGCCGACCCGTAGTGTTTGGTCAAGCCAACGGCTTCGATCAAAATACCCCTCGCCGCACCGATAGGTACGCGAAACAATTGTAACATGCGCCCCTGCCGCCGGACAAGCCGAAGTTTTATAGGTTACATTTCCGAAAATTCTGGGTATACTCACTGCTGCTGATTACGAAATGACCGTTTTCCGCCCCGTTTGACGTTTTACTGCCATGGCGGAGCAGGAACAGGAGCCTCCTTTCTTCATGTCACCCGACATCGCCCCGGCCTTCGAAGCGGCCCTGTTAGACGTTGCCGATCTCCTGTCCGATGCCCATTGTTTTGAACGGTGCGGCCACTGGGAAAAGGCTCGCACGATATATGTGCTGGCCGAAGAATACGCCGTACGCTCCGGTTTCCTGGAACTGATGTGCCTGGTCTGGGCCTACAGTCCGATGGATGCGGCTGCTCCTGAGCTTTAACCCATGCAATCCGTCACCGGCATCAAGCATCCGGCATTCCGGGAAGCGCTGGCGCTGACGCGGGCGGGCGGGCGGGCCGAAACAGGCCGTTATCTGGCGGAAGGCGACGATCTGGTGCGACAGGCTCTTGCCGCCGCGCCGTCGCCGGTGCAGGCGGTGTTCGCCCTGCCGGAACCGGCGGCGGGCCTGAGAGCGCAATGCGCCGCGCAAAATGTGCCGCTGTACGTGCTGGGCGCGGGGTTGTTGGCGAAGCTGGTGGGCACCGGCTATGAAACCGCTGTAACCGCGCTTGCCGTGGTGGAGCAGCGGCTTGTTTCCGAGGACGATCTGACCACTGCTTTGCCGCCGGACCCGCTTTTTCTGGCCGGGGAGCGTATTCAGGACCCGCGCAACGTGGGGGTGCTGGTGCGAACGGCGGAAGCGGCGGGCTGCGCGGCCCTGATTCTTTCCGCCGACTCCGCCGAGCCGTTTTCCCGCGCCGCCGTCCGCTCCACCACCGGTTCTTTGCTGCGCCTGCCGCTCTGCCTGGCCTCCGATCTTCCCCAGACCCTGCGGCGGTTAGCGGAGAGCGGCGCGCGGGTTGTGGCGACATCCGCCCGCGCCACCCATACCGCCTATGATGCGGACCTGGCCGCGCGTCCGCTGGTTCTGGTGGTAGGCAATGAAACCGAAGGAATCCGTCCCGCCGTCCGCGAAACCGCCACGGACTTCGTCGCTTTGCCGATGGCCCCCGGCGGCGCGTCGTCGCTCAATGTGACGGTAGCCGCCGGGGTGCTGCTTTATGAGGCGATACGGCAGCGGCAAAACGCCGAAAAGCCGATTTAACGCCGCTACTGCCCCAGAAACCGGTCGCCCATCGAGCCGAGGGCATCGTGCGCGCTGCTGTCGGCGGACTCCTGAAGCCACGGGTGCGCTTCTGCCACGGCAGCGAAGTCGTCCGGGTACTTTTCCTGCGCGTAGGAGGCCGCTCGCGCAACATCCAGCCGCTCCCAGAGTGCCGGGTCGTCGCCGGGCAGGACGATCTCTTCGGCCAATTCAAGAAAGTTTTCCTGTTTCTCGGTGAAAAGACGGTGCAGGTCGCTCGCCGCGCGATAATGGGCGGGCGGCGGCAGGTCGTTTTCCCGGTCGATAATGTCGGTGCCCTCGTCGCGGGCGGCGGCTAATTCGCGCTCGGAGCGGGTGTCCTCGGTCATGTTCGCGGCTCCTGTTCTCGTTTTTCCCCGAATGGCACAGGAAAAGCGCCGGGGGGCGACTGACAGTCGCTCTCTGCGGGCCAGGGTGGGTGGGAGGCGGCGGCATGGCGCACGGCGGCGGCGAAGCATACGGCGGATTGGGAGCGAATTTTTGGGCACGGCGGCCCCTGGTGGGCATGGTGCATCTGCCGCCTTTGCCCGGCAGCGCACGCGGCGGCGAAGCGTCCCTCAATGATGTTCTCGCCCAGGCCGCTGCGGACGCCCGCGCGCTGGCCGAAGGCGGGGCGGACGCCGTTATGATCGAGAACTTTTTCGATGCGCCGTTTGCCAAAGACGCCGTGCCGCCGCACACGATTGCGGCGATGACACGGGCGGTGGACGCCGTGCGAGCGGCGGTGCCGCCGCACCTGCCTATCGGGGTCAATGTGCTGCGAAACGATGCGCGCGCCGCCATCGCCATCGCTCATGTCTGCGGCGCGCGGTTCGTCCGCATCAATGTCTATGTCGGGGCCGCCGTCACCGACCAGGGACTGATCGAGGGCGCGGCGCGAACCGCCGTGCTGTATCGCCGGGAACTGGGCGCGGACGTGGCGCTGTGGGCCGATGTTCTCGTCAAGCACGCCGCGCCGCTGGGCGTGGCGGTGCTGGAAGAGGCGGCCAAAGACGCCGTTCTGCGCGGGCTGGCCGACGCGCTTATCGTCAGCGGCGCGGCGACCGGTGCGCCCACGGCTGCCGAGGACGTGCGCCGTGTTAAGTCCGTCGTTCCCGCGACGCCGGTGCTGGTCGGGCGGCCTGGACGCCGAAACCGCCCCGGCGCTGCTGGAATACGCCGATGGCGGAATCGTCGGCACCAGCTTGAAGCAGGAAGGAATCGTTTCACGTCCCGTCGATTCCGACCGCGTGCGCGCGCCCGGATCACGATGCAAGCGGCAGTGGCGAAGGCTTCCGCAATCGACCACCCCCATTGACGCCCGTCTCCTTTTTTGTTACACTCTGCCTGCGCCATGCTGCAACTGTCTGATAAGAGGAGCGCAAAATGGGGACCAACCGAGGAGGAGAGCAGGTCATGGAGCGGGTTACGGTCATCTACCACCTGTCGGACGGTCACTCTTTTACCGAAGAGATAGAAGCCGATACCCTGGAAAAGGCGCTGGCGGAGATAGACGAGAAGCTGGATATGCCGCGCTTCCGCCTGCCCGATCAAACCAACGGCGTTCATATCGTCAATAGCCGCGAAGTCCTCTACACCCACGTTCTGCCGCACAACGAGGATTCGACGGACTTTTAGCCGCATCCGACGAATTTTGAAAAACTACACGTATGGCCGATACCGTCGTCATTCCTAAAGAGCAAAAGCCGCGTCCCTCGGCCAGCCCGTTTAAGCGTTGGCTTCTTCAGGGGCACCTCAAAGAGATGGAAGGCCGCACGAGCCGGAAGGGCAGCACCCGCAGCACTCGTGGTGGCAGGTGATGTGCCTGACCGGTGTCGATTACTTCTCCACCCTCGGCTATCAGCCCGGTATCGCCGCGCTTGCCGCAGGCGCGCTCTCGCCCATCGCCACCCTGATCCTGGTGCTCTTGACGCTGTTTGGCGCGCTGCCGATGTACAAGAGGGTCGCAGAGGAAAGCCCGCACGGCGACGGCTCCATCTCGATGCTGGAGCATCTGCTTCTGTGGTGGCAGGGCAAGCTGTTCGTGCTGTGTCTGATCGGCTTCGTCGCCACCGGCTTCATCATCACCATCACCCTGTCCGCAGCGGACGCCACCGCGCACATCGTCGAGAACCCCTACGCGCCGCACTTTCTGCACGGCCAGGAGATCGCCATCACCTTCGTGCTGATCGCTCTTCTGGGGGCGGTGTTTTTAAAAGGCTTTGGCGAGGCTATCGGCATTGCCGTTGCGCTGGTGGCCGTCTATATCGGGCTGAACCTGGTGGTTGTCGGCACCGGCTTTACGCAGATTGTCCAGAACCCCTCGGTGCTGGCGAACTGGAAGAGCGCGCTGCTGGGCAGCTACAGCAACCCGTTCCTGATGATCGGCGCGGCGATGCTGGTGTTTCCCCGGCTCGCGCTGGGTTTGTCGGGCTTTGAGACCGGTGTGGTGGTGATGCCGCTGGTAAAGGGCGATCCCGATGACACCCAGAAAAGCCGCAGGGGCGCATCAGGAACACGCGCAAGCTGCTGACCACGGCGGCTTTGATCATGAGCGTTCTGCTGATTACCAGCAGCCTCGTCACCACCGTGCTCATTCCGCCACAAGAGTTTCAACAGGCAAGGGAGGACAGCCCGCCGGAGAAGCCTACGGACGCGCGCTTGCCTACGTCGCGCACGAATACCTCGGTCCCGCCTTCGGCACGGTCTATGACATCAGCACGATTCTGATCCTGTGGTTTGCCGGTTCTTCGGCGATGGCAGGTCCTGAACATCGTGCCGCGCTATCTGCCGCGCTACGGCATGGCTCCGAGTGGACACGGGCGACGCGTCTCTGGTGCTGATCTTCACCGGCATCTGCTTTGCCGTCACCTTGGCTTTCGGGCAGGTGTGGAAGCGCAGGCAGGGGCGTATGCGACGGGGGTTCTGGCGCTGATGACCTCGGCCACGATTGCCGTCACCCTTTCGGCCTGGCGTCGCGGGAAAGACGCGCCGCCTTCGGCTTCAGCCTGGTGTCCTTGATCTTCATCTACACCACCATCGTCAATGTCGTGGAACGGCCCGAAGGCATCAAGATCGCTGGCCTGTTTATCGGCGGGATCATTATTACTTCCTTGATCTCGCGCGTCTGGCGGACTCTGGAACTGCGTGTGGAGAGAATCGAACTCGATGACACGGCCCGCCGCTTTATTGAAGAGGTGCGCGGCAGCGGAATTCGGGTCATCCCCAACCACCCCGACGAGCGCGATGTCCACGAGTATGGTACGAAGGAGGCGGCGGCGCGCGAAGACCACCAGATTCCCCCGGCGACCCCGTCCTCTTCTTCGAGGTCTATGTCCGTGACGCCTCCGAATTCTCGGACGTGCTCCGTGTCTGCGGCACCCAGGTCGGCGACCATCGCGTTCTGCGCGCCGAAAGCATCGCCGTGCCCAACGCCATTGCCGCGTTCCTGCTGTATCTGCGCGATGAGACCGGCAAGCAGCCGCACGCCTACTTCAACTGGAGCGAGGGCAACCCGCTTCTGTACCTCATCCGCTGCGTCCTGTCCGGCCAGGGCGATGTCGCCCCCGTCACCCGCGAAGTCTTGCGCCAGGCCGAACCCGACCCAGCCGCCGCCCCGCCATCACCGCCATGTAGCCGCCGGGTTTCCGTCAGCGCCCGGTGCTATAATAAGGCAACGGCAAGTGTCAATCACGCATTGACGGAGACAAACCGATGGCTATTCAAGAACCGACCCCAACAGTGGCAACTGAAACCTGATTCTCCCCTCGCTGGAAATCAAGAACTTCCGCGCCTTCCGCCACCTCCAGATAGAAAAACTGGGTCAACCTCATCACCGGCAAAAACAACGTCGGTAAATCCTCGCTTACAGAAGCGTTGTTTCTGTATAGCCGTCGTGGTTCTCCAGAGGCTTTCTGGCAAATCCTGAATTATCGAGAGCTAATTGCTTCCGGGACTCATATCAATCCCAAGGTAGATGAAGATGCCACTGTAGGTTTTGATACAGACATTTCATGGGCTTCAATACCCGCATCAATAAGACAACGTGCGCCATTATCTTTTACCGTGGCAAGTAAGGATATCGTGATGTGCTAACGGTTTCTCTCAGATGGTTTGATTCTTGCCGAACAACCCCTCGGAATTTCATCTGATTTCGACGTGCCGGGTGGCCTCAGCTCCCTTTATAGTTGGACGCGTATCACAGACCATAAAGAACGTCATTTGTTTGAACGAGAGGATGCCCTTCCGTCTCAGTTTGTTACACCCAATGGTCTGAGTAGGTTGCTGATCGGAGAAATGTGGGACAGGATAGCATTAACGTCCTTAGAGGACGAAGTACGACGTAGTTTAGTCCTGATTGAACCTGGTATCAAAAGGATCAGTCTCGTAGGAGAGATCGGCATTGGTGTGGGGCGAACTCCTTACGTATTGTTACATTCATCGGCTGAACCAGTGCCTTTGCGCTTATTAGGCGACGGAATGAACCGTCTATTTGGCATCACCCTTGCGCTTGTGAACAGCGGTGATGGCGTGCTTGTCTTAGATGAGATAGAAAACGGCTTGCACTACTCTGTGCTACCGGAAGTGTGGCGCTTTATTTTTCAGGTTGCCCGTCGCCTTAATGTGCAGGTATTTGCGACGACGCATAGCTGGGACTGCATTGAGGCATTTCAGATGGCGGCGGCAGAGGACGAGCAGGAAGAAGGGGTGCTGGTTCGTCTGCGCCAGAACAGCAAAGGTGATGTAGAAGCCATCGTCTTTGATGAGCGGCGGCTTGCCATCATTACCCGTGACCAGATTGAGGTACGCTGACGGTGGCGCGTCGAGCGGCGGCGGACAAGGTGCTGCTGGTCGAGGGAATAAACGACGCGCATCTAATTTGGAACCTGCTCGATATGCACGGCTTTGTCAAGGAAGTGCGGGAACGGAATAGTTTCGAAGTGCAGTCAGCGGGTGGGCTTTCGGAAGTTCAGAAAAGCCTGAAACAACCGTCGGAACAAGACAAGAGTCAGGATGCGGTGCTTCGTCTATCCATCCAGATTCAAAACCGTGAAGTTTCCTGCGTTGGTATCGTGGTGGACGCCGACACTAACGTACAAAGCCGCTGGGACTCTCTACGCCACATTGTCGAAGAACTTGGATACGCGAATGTACCGGAGCGACTGGAAGCGGGCGGCTTCATCGCGCCGCCGCAGCCGAATGACAAGCCAGCCGTCGGTGTGTGGATCATGCCGGATAACCTCACTATCGGTATGCTGGAAGACTTTGCGAGGACGTTGCGCCCGCCAGACGACCGGCTTTGGGAGCGCGCCGAACGTGTGGTAGCCGAGATACCCGAAGACGAGCGCCTTTTCGTGCAGAACCACGTTATCAAGGCAACAATACACACCTGGCTTGCCTGGCAAAAGGAGCCAGGCAAACCTATTGGTCAAGCTATCAAGGCGAAGTATCTGCTCCATAATGCGGAACCAGCGCGCCAGTTTATGGATTGGTTTCAGCGCCTGTTTGACCTGAAGGCAGACGTATAACCGACAGCATGCGATTTGACAATGCCTGCCGCGCCTTGCTACAATCCTCTGGTAAAAATTTTGGCCGCGTCACGACGGGCGCGGCTCGACAGAAGGGAACTTTCCGAAGTTGGCAACACATAACGTTACCCTGATTCGCGGCGACGGCACCGGCCCCGAACTGGTAGAGGCGACACGCCGCGTGCTGGAGGCCGCCGTCGCGACCTCCGGCTCATCGTTCAATTGGGACGTGGTGGAGGCGGGCGTGGACATTATGGAGACGGCGGGGACGCCGCTGCCGGATAACGTGCTCGCGAGCATCCGCAAGCATAAGGTCGCGCTCAAGGGGCCGATCACCACGCCTATCGGCACCGGGTTCCGCTCCGTGAACGTGGCGCTGCGTAAGGAGCTGGACCTGTTCGCCTGCGTGCGTCCCTGCAAAACGTACGAAGGTGTCCGGTCGCGCTATGACAATATCGACATCGTGATCGTGCGCGAAAACACGGAGGACCTGTATGCGGGGGTCGAGTGGCCGGTGGACAGCCCGGAGGCCGGGAAGATCATCGACATGGCGGAGGGCAAAATCCGGCGCGATGCGGCTATCTCCATCAAGCCGATCTCGCGCACGGGAACACGGCGCATCGTCAAGCATGCCTTTGATTACGCTATCGAGAACGGGCGTAAAAAAGTGACGGCGGTCGCCAAGGCCAACATCATGAAATACACGGACGGCCTGTTCTACGAGGTGGCGCGCGAGGTGGCGAAGGACTACGAGGGCCGGGTGGAGTACGACGAGTGGCTGGTGGACGCGATGTGCATGCAGCTTGTCCAGAAGCCCGAAAACTACGACGTGCTGGTAATGGAGAACCTGTACGGCGATATTCTTTCCGACCTGGGCGCTGGCCTGGTGGGCGGCCTGGGTGTCGCTCCCGGCGCGAATATCGGCGAGGATACGGCGCTGTTCGAGGCGACGCACGGTTCGGCTCCCAAGTACAAGGGGCAGAACAAGGTCAACCCGACCGCGCTGATTCTGTCGGGCCTGCTGATGCTGCGCTATCTGAAGGAGACGGACGCGGCAAACCGTCTGGAGAAGGCGGTCTCCAGCGTTATCGCCGAGGGCAAGGATGTCACTTACGACATGAAGCCCGACCGCAACGACCCGACCGCCGTGGGTACCTCCCAGATGGCCGACGCCATTATCGCCCGGATGGCCTGATCTGCTTGCCCCTTCCCACGCAGGGAAGGGGCACTTCTGCTCACACTGCCACGGCCATGGTCAGGGGCGCTTCGGTCTTTCCGCGTGCGATGTCGAGAAGGACGCGGGTGGTGCGGCCCTGCTCCGGGAAGAGGGCCAGGCCGATGTGGGCCAGGAATGATTCTCCCTCCTTCGCGGCGACCTGCGCCAGGACGCCTTCCAGACGCTCGGCGACGATTGTTGCCTGCGCGCCGGTATGCGGCAGAAGGATGAGGAATGATTCGTCACTGCCCTTTGCCGAAAAACGGCCCGCGATGTCCACACGGCGCAGGCTGTCGCGGACGGCGGCCCCGCAGGCGGCCATAACCGCTTCGCGGCGGCGTCCATCCGTGGGAAGCTCCCACAGGTCAATCACAATCAGGGCGAACGAATAGCCGCCGCGCGAGGCCCGCGAAACCTCCTCTTCCAGCCGCCCCTGCACATGGGCGGAGGTGTACAAACCGGTGGTGGAATCCACGATGGAGCCTTGTCGGCCCCGGTCGCGAACCTCGGCCTCGCCCAGCACGCGGCGCAGCTTCTTGGTGGAGTTCTTCAGAATATGGGAGACATAGTTGCAGGAGATGTCGAACTTTTTGGCGATCTCGGTCTGGTTCAGGTCTTTATAGAAGAACTCGTAAAGGACTTTCTGCTCCAGCGCCTTAAGCTTGTCCACCGCCCCTTCCAGAACGATCCGATCCTCAATGGGAAGCTTGCCGGTAACGTACTTGTCGCTTTTTATCTTTTCCGGGTCTACCAGGCCCGTGGCCCCCTCTTCGGGGTCGGCCTCGAAGCTGGCGACCTGGAAAACGGCCCGCGTCGCCAGAATCTCCTCCACGGCCTCTTCGGTCAGATT
The DNA here is from genome assembly GCA_030447685.1 of Armatimonadaceae bacterium. Taxonomy (GTDB): domain Bacteria; phylum Armatimonadota; class Armatimonadia; order Armatimonadales; family Armatimonadaceae; genus JAUJOK01. The sequence goes on along the minus strand of JAUJOK010000009.1, from coordinate 87,668 downwards.
CAGAGTCGCGGCGACCTCGGCGGGGGCGGGCGGGCGGCCCAGGCTTAACGTCAGGGTGTCCGTGGCGCGCATGACCTTGCTGCTGACTTCATGCAGCCAGGCCGGCTCCTTGATGATCTTGCCCCGGTCGCGCAGGCAATGGCGCATGGCCCCGGCGATGAAGTGTGTGGCGTAGGTGGAAAACTTGACCCTTTTGCACGGGTCGTAGTTTTCCAAAGCGGACAGCAGGCCCAGGAACCCTTCCTGAACCATATCCTCCAGCGGCTCGCCGGAGCCGGTGAAGCGGCGCGCGATGGATTCGACCAGGCCGGTATAATGCTCGGCGATACGCGCCTTCAGGTCGTCCGCCGCGCGGCTGGGTCGGGTCCCGCTGCTGCTGGAGCGCAGACGCGTGTACTCGTCGAGCCAGAGCGCCACCTGCTCGTCGCGTGTTCGTGTGTCTCCGCGACTTGCTCGAACGTCATTCTCTCTGCTGCTTGTTTTTATCATGCCTGCCGGTTCCTGCGTGAACGAAAAACAATGGCGCGGCTCTTCTTGCTGCTGTTCGCGCCGATACCATTGTTGGATGTTTGCGCCGGATTCTCCAGATTTTTTACCAGTATTTTTGCCGCTCCCTTTTGCGGGCGCTCCCCCTGAAGACGCGCACATTGCCTGCCGACAATGACGATGTCGCGAACCGTGCCGGATAAAGAAAGCCGCCCGAAAGCGGGTAGGTCGCTTTTCCATTTCGTTCGCGCAGTGATGATTTTCGGAGGCTAACTCGTGTCCAACCTTCTTCTTCCCGACGACGACCTGGCACCGCTTGCAGTCAGTCCACGCCTCGGCGGCGACACTCGCCCCGCAGGCGACGCTCGCCCCGCAGGCGACGCTCGCCTCGGCGATAAGCTGGGCGCAGGCGATGCGGCAGTTCTGGGAAGCCTGCTCGGTAAGCTGGATGATAAACCGGCGGCAGCGGCGGCGACAGTGACAACGGCCCCGGCGGCGGCTCCCGCGCCGACGGATATGCGTATGGATCGGGGAGGATTGACGGAGCCGACGGAAGAGCTGCCGCTGGTGGATGCGCATATCGACGATATATTGCGGGCGTCGCAGAAATCGAAAGCGTCCGATATCCACCTGACCACGGGCCTTCCCCCGATGGTGCGCGTGGACGGCAAGCTGATACCGACAAACTATACCGTCGTTACAGCGCGGGAAGCGCAGCGGCTCGTTTACGATATTCTCACTTCCGAGCAGATCGAGCGGTTCGAGCGCACGAAAGAGCTGGACTTTTCCTACGGCGTTCCCGGCATGGGCCGTTTCCGTTTCAATGTGTATCGGCAGCGCGGCTCCATCGGCTGCGCCATGCGCGCCATTCCGCACAAGATTCCCTCTATGGAGCAGCTCAAGCTTCCGCCGGTCGTTCGTGACCTGACGCGCAAGCACTCCGGGATGATTCTGGTGACCGGGCCGACCGGAAGCGGTAAGTCCACCACCATCGCTTCGATGATCGACATCATCAACAACGAGCGCGAAGTGCACATCATGACGCTGGAAGACCCTATTGAGTACCTGCACCAGCACAAGACCGGCATGATCAACCAGCGTGAACTGGGAACGGACACGGACAGCTTCCATAACGCCCTGCGCGCCGTGCTTCGCGAAGACCCGGATGTTATCCTCGTCGGCGAGATGCGCGACAAGGAGACCATCGCCGCCGCGCTGACGCTGGCGGAAACGGGCCACCTGGTGTTTGGAACGCTACACACCCGGAGCGCGCCGTCTACCGTTGACCGCATCGTGGACGTTTTCCCGCCGGACCAGCAGGACCAGATCAAAGTCCAGCTTTCCAACTCCATCGAAGCGGTTGTCGCGCAGCAGCTTCTGCCGATGCTCGGCGGCGGGCGCGTCGCCGCCATCGAGATCATGGTCGCCACCTCCGCTATTCGCAACCTGATTCGCGAAGGCAAGACCTACCAGATCATGAGTTCCATCGAAACCGGAACCCAATACGGCATGCAGCCGATGGACAAGATGCTGGCCGAGCTGCACAAGAACGGCATGATCTCCTATGACGAGGCTATCATGCGTGCCATAGATCGTGAGAACTTCATCCGCCTTGTAAAGGGGCACTGACATTTGAAGGGCGCTTCATCGAGTGCCCCTTCCGAGGTAATTTATCATGGCGACGTTTGTTTATGATGCCATCGACCCGGTCGGCAGATCGGTAAAAGGCAAGATTGATGCGGATTCCGAAAACCTGGTGCTTTCCAAGCTGCACGATCAGAACTTCCATGTGCTGTCGGTAAACGAGAGCAGGGGGGGCAGCTTTTCGCTGGCGCTCAAAGGCAAGGCGGGCGGCGCGCCCAAGCTTCAGTCGCTGGTGGTCTTCTCGCGCCAGTTCGCGACGATGATCGATGCGGGCATCTCGATTCTGAAGTGCATGGACATTCTGGAAGGGCAGACCAAGGACCCGGCGCTGAAGGTGGCCCTGATCGCGGTGCGTAAGGATGTCAAGGGCGGTCTGTCGCTGGCGGACGCGCTCGGTAAGCACCCCAACTGCTTTTCCAAGCTGTATGTGAATATGATTCGCGCAGCGGAACTGGGTGGTATCTTGGACAGCATTCTGGACCGCCTGGCGACGTTCCTGGAAAAAGAGATGGAGATCAAGCACAAGATCAAGAGCGCGATGATGTATCCGATCATCGTGCTGCTGTTCTCGGTTGGCATGATCTTCGCGCTGTTCTTCTTCGTTCTGCCCAAGTTCAAAGAGATTTTCGAGTCGATGAACGTCGAGATGCCGCCGATGACGCAGCTTCTCTTCACGCTGTCCGACGGCCTCGTTAAATACTGGTACCTGATCCCGATCTTCGGGGTGGGCGGCTTCTACGGTGTCAAGCGGTACGGCGCGACCACCAAGGGGCGGATGCACCTGGACATGCTCAAGCTGCGCTTCCCGGTTATCGGGGAACTGGTGCTGAAGATGGCCGTGTCGCGCTTTTCGCGCACGTTCGGTACGCTGGTGGCGTCGGGCGTTCCGATGATGCGCTCGATGGAGATCATCGGTGAAACGTCCGGCAACGCCGTTATCAGCAAGGCGATCAACGATGCCCGCAACGCTATCCGCGACGGTCAGCGCATCTCGACCCCGCTTGCCGCCTCGAACCTGTTCCCGGCGATGGTGACGCACATGATCGACATCGGCGAGGAGACGGGGCGGCTGTCCGAGATGCTGGTGAAGGTGTCCGACTTCTACGATGCCGAGGTGGATGCCGCCGTCAAGGGGCTGACCAGCATGATCGAGCCGCTGCTGATCGTCTTCATGGGCGTGGTCGTCGGGTTCATCGCCATCTCGGTCATGGCCCCGATGTTCAAGCTGGTCTCGTCCATCAACTAAACAGATAAACCGAGATCACCGCGCAGCGATCCCTTCTCCCACGGAGAAGGGATCGTTTGTTTGTTCCTGTCCGCGCGGCTCGTCCTCCAAACGGACGGAGAGAGGGTGCGGCTTTTCCTCAAATTCGATAGCCAGCAGCGCGGCGTCATCGCGCAGTTTTCCGCCCGATAAAGCGCGCGCCCAGGCGATCATCTGGCGCGTAATGGCGCTGGGAGGATAGCCCCCGATCTCCGACAGGCGCGCGTAGGTGCGATTGGGATCGACAAACGTTCCATCGGATTGTCGTATCTCCGTCAAACCGTCGGTAAAGGCGACCAGCGTATGGCCGGGCGGCACCGTCAGCGACCTTTCCTCGTAGTCCGATTCGGGCAGCATGCCCACCACCGGCCCGGTCACTTCCAGCCGCGCGATCTGACCCATCGGCCCCAGCAGGCATGGCTCTTCCTGACCGGCGTTGGCATACACCACCGTATTCTTTTCGCCGTCCACGATAGCCGCGAAAAGCGTGGTAAACGAGGTGAAATCCGGGTCCTCTACCAGCGCGTTATTCAGCCGCCGCAGCACGGCGGCAGGCGAGCGCGACTCGGCGAAAAGGGCGCGCAGCATGCTCGATACCACCAGGCCGGACGCCGCCGCCTGCGCCCCCTTGCCGGTAATATCGCCCAGAATCACGGCGGCGCGCGTTTCCGACAGACGGAAGATATTGTAAAAATCGCCGCCCACCAGGCCCGCCCCACTGGCCGGTTCGTAGACCAGGTCCATCCGCAGGCCCCGGATGCGCGGGGCGCTGGCCGTGAGTGTCTCCTTTTGCAGCGTCGCCAGCACCATCTGCTGCTCATGGGCGACCGCCTGGGCGCGCTGCTGAAGGGCGGCGGCCCGCTGCTCGGAAAGCTCAAGCCGGTCCCGCTCACGCGTCAAAACCTTCACCTGCGCCTCCGCCCGCACCCGCGCCTCCTGCTCGCGGCGCAGCGCGTAAAAAAACAGTCCCATCGCAAGCAGAAGAAAACAGATGCTGATAACGCTGCCTGCCCCGGTCATTCGCGGCTCGATAAGCGGCAGCGGCAGCGCCAGCGCGCCCAGAAGCGTGGTAAAGAGCGCCGCTCGCCATCCCCACACCCAGGCCGCCGCCGCCGCCGCCCCGAAGTACAGCAGAACACCGAAATCTTCGCCGGGAGCGCTGGAGCTGCCGCGCCGGGTCATATCCTGAAGAAGCCAGCGGACCACCGTCAACAGGACGACGGCGACCGTGCCTGCCACGATTCCGCCAATGGGCGTGTGAAGCAGGTCGCGCCAATTTCGGGGGAAAGACTGGGTTGTGTTGGGCATGGAGCGGGCTGTTCCTGTAAACGCGAGCATACTATACCCAACTTTTTGCGGGCGGTAAAAGGGCGTTTCCGCTAAACAAAGGCGGGCGGGGTATAACGCTTGAGAAACGTGGTGATAATTCAAGAACTAAAGGGCGCGGAAGCGATGGCCGCCTTATATGATTTGCGGGCGCGCGTGCTCCGCCCGGACAGGCCGCCGGAAGACAGCCGCTTTCCTGGCGACGATGCGCCGGCCACGGTACATCTGGGCGCGTTCGTTGACGGCAAATGCGTCGGGGTGGCCTCGCTGTTTGCGGAGCGAGGCATACGACTGCGCGGTATGGCGGTTGAGCCGGACCGGCGCGGGCAGGGGGTCGGGGCCGCGCTCCTTCGTCATATCCAGCAGGGCGCTGCCGAAAGAGGGCAGGACCTGTGGTGTAACGCACGGGCATCGGCGGTCGGTTTTTATGAAAAGCTCGGCTGGAAAACCGAAGGCGACGTCTTCGATCTTCCGCTCATCGGCCCGCACTACGTCATGCGCTGGACAGCTTCCGGGCTGCCGGGCGGGGCGCAAAACGGCGATAGCTGAAATACAATCTGGTAAAAAGGAGATCACTGGGCATCCGTGGACACTATCCAACAGTTGAAGGCCCTTTTTCCTGAGATCGTCACCAACGGCGAGATCGATTTCGACAAGCTGGGCGCGGCGCTGCGTGGTTCGCACCATCAGGCGGTCGAGATTCTGGAACGGATCAGCGACGCCTTTTACGCGGTGGATAACGACTGGCGCTTCACCTATATCAATCGCAAAGCCGAGCAGATATGGCAGATGCGCCGTGACGAACTACAGGGCAGGAACCTCTGGGAAGCGTTTCCCCAATCCGTGGGCGGAACGCTGTATGAGGCGATGCGCCGCGCCGCCGAAGAGCAGCGTGTCACCAACCTGGAAATGTTCTCGTCGGTCCTGAGGCACTGGATCGAGGTGAGTATCTATCCCGGCCCGGAGGGGCTTTCCGTTTACTTCCGCGATGTCAGCGAGCGCAAGCAGGCGGAGCAGGAAAATACGCGTCTGCTCGGCGAGGTGCGGGAAGCGGCGGCCCGGCAGCGGACTTTTTTGCGGGAAGTTCTTGCCGGTGTTACCGAAGGACGACTGCGCTTGTGCGACACCGAAGCCGATCTGCCTGCCCCGTTTGTTCCGGTGGGGCCGCCCATCTTCCTGACAAAGCCTTCGCTGCGCACACTGCGCCGTCATGCGGAGACGGTGGCGCAGGAGAAGGGTCTGGATGAGATTCGCCGGCAGGACCTGGTGAGCGCGGTGGGCGAGGCGGCGATGAACGCCGTGGTACACGCCGGGGGCGGCGAAGGACGCGTCCACAGCGGCGCGAACGGGACGGTTCAGGTGTGGATACAGGACATGGGCGGCGGCATCGCGGTGGAGCGTCTGCATCGGGCGACACTGGAACCGGGGTTCACCACGGCGGGAAGCCTGGGGCAAGGCTTCTGGATAATGCTTAAGACCGCCGACCGGCTATGGCTGCTGACGGGGCCGAACGGCACCACGATTGTTCTGGAGCAGGACCGAGAAGCGCCGGAGCCGCTCTGGTTCGGAGCCAGCGAGATCCGCCTGTAAGCAAAAGGGTTAAACCGCGCCGCCGTTGACGCGCAGCCACTGCCCGGTAACAAAGCCCGACAGGTCCGACGCGAAAAACAGGACGGCCCCGGCCACATCGTCCGCCGTTCCCCAGCGCCGCAGGGCCGCGCGCTCCGCCGCCGCTCGCTTTCGTTCTTCGGACGCCCGGCCTGTATCTGTGAAGCCCGGCGAAACCACGTTGACACGCACGCCGCGCGGCCCGGCATCCTGCGCCAGCACCGCCGCGAAGTGGATCAGGCCCGCTTTCGCCGCGCCGTAGGCGGCCAGCCCCTCGATAGGATCATGCCCGGCCCCGGAGGCGATAAAGACCACGGACGAACCGGGAGGCAGCGCCCCCTCCCGCGCCAGCAGCGCGCGAGTCAGATAGAACGCCGCATCCAGATTCACCCCCAGCACGCCGCGCCACTGGTCGGTGCGGATGGCGGGCATCCTGCCCCCGCCGTCGCCGCCCCCGGCGTTATGAATCACGATTGGCAGCGCACCGCCAAAATCCGCCAGCGCCGCGCCAACGCCCGCCTCCACCGCCGCCTCGTCGGCCACATCCACCCGATATGTTTCGACACGCCGCCCGGTTGTCGCCGCGATCTCGTCCCGCGCCGTCTTCGCCGCGCTTTCGTCGCTGCGGTAGAAAAGGGCTAAATCCGCGCCGCATTCGGCCAGTTTTTGCGAAATCGCCCTGCCGATACCGCGCGTCCCGCCCGTTACCAGCGCCGCCTTGCCCGAAAGGTCTATGGTCATGCGGGTAGATTCTCCCTGCCGCACCGGCCTCCCTTCCCGCTTCTCACGGGCGTGCCACTGCCGTTCCTCAGGTACAATGTCCGGGAAACTCTGGGCAGTAAGGGGGAAGATATGGCAGACGTTACCATTGAAGTGTTGAACAACGGGCCTCTCTGGGTGGAACCGGCGGACGGGATCAAACTGCTGGATCATCAGGGAAACGCGATACCGATACCGGCGGGCCGGAAAGGTGTCGCCCTTTGCCGCTGTGGCGGTTCCGTAAATAAGCCGTTCTGCGATGGCACGCATAGCAAGGTGGGATTCAAAGGTGCAATGCAGGCGGTTGAGGAGAGCGAAAAAGAGGAGTAGGAAACTGCGGGAGGGGGGCAGGGGGGATAAGTCGTATCTATCGCCATGAACGAACTGCCCTCCTTTCCCTTTGACCGTTATATCCGCTACGACGAACTGACCGCGCTGCTGCACGCATTGGCCGAGGCGCGGCCCGACCTGATGCGTATCGAAAGCATCGGTAAGTCGCACGAAAACCGCGACATCTGGTGCGCCACCGTCACCAACACCGCCACCGGGCCGGACTGCGAAAAACCCGCCTTCTACGCCGACGGCAACATCCACGCGACCGAGGTTTCGCCTACCACGGCGTGCCTGTACCTGCTCCGCAAACTGGTCGCTGAGTACGGCACGAACGCGGACGTGACGCGGGTGGTGGATACGCGCGCCTTTTATATCATCCCACGTGTCAATCCCGATGGCGCGGAGGTGTTTTTGAGCGACCGGCCCCGCTATCTGCGCTCGTCCACCCGCCCCTACCCGTTCGACGAGGAGCCGCTGGACGGCTTGAAGCGCGAGGACATCGACGGTGACGGCCTGATGCTTCAGATGCGCGTGCCCGACCCGAACGGCCCCTGGAAAAAGCACCCCGACGATGCGCGCCTGATGGTGCGCCGCGACCCGACCGAGGAGGGCGGCGACTACTACCGCCTGCTGCCCGAAGGACGGCTTACCAATTACGACGGCGCGACCTTCGGTGTTCAGCGTAACAAAGAGGGGCTGGACCTGAACCGCAACTTTCCCGCCCACTGGCGCTCCGAGCACGAGCAGCCCGGCGCGGGGCCGTATCCTACCTCGGAGCCGGAAGCGCGGGCGCTGGTCGCCTTTATCACCGGCCACAAAAACATCTGCGGCGCGGTGACGTTCCACACCTATTCCGGCGTTCTGCTGCGCCCCTACGGCACGGAAAGCGACGATGCCTTTCCCGCCGAGGATTTATGGACGTATCAGACACTGGGTAAAAAAGGGACGGAACTGACCGGCTATCCGAACGTCTCCGTGTTTCACGACTTCCGCTATCATCCGAAGGAGGTAATCACCGGCGTCTTCGACGACTGGTGCTACGACCATCTGGGCATCTTCGCCTGGACGACCGAGATATGGTCGCCGCACCGGCAGGCGGGGCTGACCGAGGGGTTTGACAAGAACACCAAGCCCGGCTCGTTCAAGTTCATCGGCTGGCACCGCGATCATCCGGTCGAGGATGACCTGAAGCTGCTGCGCTGGGCGGATGAAAAGCTGGGCGGCAAGGGCTACTACGATTGGCGTCCGTTCGACCACCCGGAACTCGGCCCCGTCGAGATCGGCGGCTGGGATGCCGTATATGCCTTCCGCAACCCGCCGCCGCAGTTCCTGGAGGCCGAAATCGCCCCGCACGCCGACTGGCTGATCTGGCACGCGCTCTGCTCGCCGCTGCTTGCCGTCCACTCCGTCGAGACGACTCCGCTGGGTGACGACCATTATAAGCTGCGCCTGGTCGTGCACAACACCGGCTGGCTGCCCTCGTATGTCGCCAAAAAAGCGCTGGAGCGCAAGGCCGTGCGTCCCGTCATCGCCGAAATCGCCCTGTCTCCCGGCGTCGAACTGGTGACGGGCAAGCAGCGCGAAGAATTGACGCAGTTAGAAGGCCGCGCCTACAAACCCGTCGGCAACGCCGGTTCCAACGCCGACGCCACCGACGACCGCGCGAAAGTGGAATGGGTTGTCCGCGTGCCGGAAGGAAAAGGCCGCGTCAAGCTCATCGCCCGCCACGAACGCGCAGGCACTATCCGACTGGAAGTCCCGCTCGGAGAATGAGGGGGTTGCACCTATCCTTAGTTATGGCAACGCGAGTGGCGAACTGTCCGCCTGCGAAGGAGCATTTTTGTGGCCGATGAGATAATTGTATTAAACGAGCGTCTTGATCTTCTTGATGAAGACTTCCAGGCTTTTGTCGGGAGTCATAACCCACCTTCTGAAGCGATGATCGTTGATGTCGAAAGGTTATTAGGGGTTCATTTTCCTGCTCAATATCGTGCATTCCTGACTGAATGGGGAGCTATGGAATTGGAGGTCAAAGAAGATGTTTGGCCGCGACCGAAGCCCTTCGACGTCGGCCCAGCTTGGTCCTTCGATTATGGCTTTCTTATTCTTGGTATCGGCAGTGATATTCCTGAGCATCTTGACGTTGCTTCTGTAACCGAGGAATTACGTCGCGAGATGGGGCTGGCTCCGGGGATTGTCCCATTCCTGCGGTGGGTAGGTGAAGGCGATTACTACTGCTTTGACCGGAACGAGAACGTGTGCTACTGGTCAGCGGAAGAAGGAACGTGTGAAATACAACAGACCAACTTCATTAAAACTGTGATTCGTTATATTGATGAGTTATCAGCAAACAAAGGCAAGGTTCAGAAACAGGAGCCTTGAAGGTTTTCCTTGAAGACGCGACATGTTGGTGGGGGGGAAGCGGGAATAATTCCTGCTATTACGTTTCCTTATATAGACTGCCATACCTGCTGCCCGTCGAGTGGCTGCGCTGCTGATGGCGGCGTACCTTGTCCGTGTGCTGCGGCTGGCGCAGAAGCCAGCTATGCTTGGCGGCACTCGACTGCTTTGTTCTTTGGCCCTGGGGCCAAGACTAAAGGGGAGCGATGAAGCGCAGCATCAGCACGAAATGGCAGGCGCTGGCGATGAGGACGAGGACGTGCCATAGCTCGTGCGCGCCGAAGACGCCGGGGCGCAAACGGGGACGCTCCAGAACGCAGATGACCGCGCCGACTGTGTAGATAAGGCTGCCCGCCAGAAGCAGAAGCAGGCCGCCGAGCGGTAAAGCGCGCACCAGCGGGCCGACAGCGATAACGGCGATCCAGCCGGTGCCCAGATACAGCAGCGCGGTGAGCCAGTCGGGAATCTTGCGCCGGGAAAGCGCATCCAGGACGATACCCGCGATGGCGAAGCCCCAGACAAGCCCAAACAGCGTCCATCCCCACCTGCCGCCCAGCGCTAACAGGCAAACCGGCGTATAGGTGCCCGCAATCAGGCCATAGATAGCGGCGCGGTCAAACAACAGCAGCCGCCCTTCGACCTTTGGACTGACACGCAGGCAATGGTACAGACTGCTGGCGAGATAGACCAGAAAAAGCGTCGTCCCATAAACCGCGAACGCCGCCAGATGAAATGGCTTGCCCCACGCCACGATCAGCAGGATAACCAGGCCGATCAGGGAAAGGCATGCCCCGATTACGTGCGAAAGCCCGGCGACCGGGTCTTTAATTTTTACATTCCACATAACAAAAACAAGCGTTGTGGCACCGCCTCAACCACTTTATGAGAGGCCTGCGCCGCTTCTTTATACCCGTTGGCCGCACTGTCCATGCGCCAGCCTCTTCGTCTTATGTTACAATCTGCCTAAAGATTATCGGACGCGGGAGCATTAGGGGTTATGGCATTTTGTGAACTGCACTATTTCAGCAATGCGCTGGGTAAGCAGACGGCGGCGAATGTGATTCTGCCGGAAAGCAAGACATACGAGCCGCCGTTTCCGGTTTTTTATCTGCTGCACGGCTTATCGGACGATTACACGATCTGGCAGCGGCGCACCAGCATCGAGCGATATGTGCAGAACCTTCCCTTATCGTGGTCATGCCGGATGGCGGGCGCGGCTTTTACAGCGATGCCGAAAGCGGCTCCGCCTACGAAACCGCGATTATTCATGACTTGATCGGCTTCATTGACCGGATGTTCCCTACGCAGGCGGAGCGCGCCGGGCGGTGCATCGGCGGACTGTCAATGGGCGGCTATGGCGCGCTCAAGCTGGCGCTGCGTTATCCCCATCTTTTTCCGCTCCGCCACCAGTCACTCCGGGGCGCTCGCCTTCGGCCACAGGCCGCAGCCGGGCAACACCGCATTGAGTGTGGAGCTTCAGCGTATCACCGGGACGAATCCGGCAGGGGGCGGGAACGACCTGTATGCGCTGGCGGACAAAATCGAAGACCCGGCGAACCTGCCCGCCTTGCGTATCGACTGCGGAACGGAAGACTTCCTTATCGAGGACAATCGCAGCTTCCATGCGCATCTGGTACGGCGGAAGCTGGAACATGAGTACAAGGAGTTCCCCGGCGGGCACGAATGGGGTTACTGGGACACGCATGTTCAGGAAGCCATCGCGTTCCACCGGCAGCACCTGGGCATCTGACAAGAGTGGGGATGGCTTCTTCTGAAGCCGGGTCTCGCTGCTTCAACCCCTGCGGCGCAGCGAGCGTCGCCTGCGGGGCGAGCGTCGCCTGCGGGACGAGCGGCAGGGAGCGCAGGCGGACGCCGGTCGCCGCGAAAAGGGCGCTGCCGACAGCGGGGGCAAGCGCGACGATAGGCGCTTCCCCGGCTCCGACGGAGGGCAGGTCTTTGCGGTTGACCAGAACGGTCTCCAGCACGGGCGTATCGCTGAAGCGGGGAACGCGGTAACGGGAAAAGCGGTTGGAAAGAATCCTGCCGTTGTCGAAATCGATTCCCTCGAACAGCGCGCCGCCGAGTCCCTGCACCATCGCGCCCTCGATCTGGTTGGTCAGGTTCTGCGGGTTGACCACCGCCCCGCACTCGAATGCGGTGACTATTCGGACGATGCGGACGCCCCCACTCGCCCCGTCCACGGCGACTTCGGCGCAGGTCGCCACATAGCCGCCCTTCTCGAAGCCACAGGCGATTCCGACGCCCCGGCCCGGTTCGGACGGCATTCTGCCCCAGCCGAATCGCTCGGCGGCGGCCTCCAGAACGGCAAGCAGCCGCTCGTCCTTCAGGTTTTTACGGCGCAGAACGAGTGGGTCTATTTTCAGCGCGTGGGCCATCTCGTCCATGTGCGTCTCGCGCGCGAAATGGTTCGCGGTGGACGCCAGCGCCCGGTAGGAACCCTGGCGCAGCGGCGACTGCTGGGCGGCGTGGAACGCGATGTGCTGGTGGGGAATCGCATACGGAGTGCGTATACCGGCAGTCCCGGCATTGTAGTTGTGGTATTCCCAGGCGGTCAGCGCTCCGTCCGCCGTCGCGCCGCTTTTTACTTCGATCAGCCCGGCGGGGCGAAAGTAGGCCCAGGTAAACTCCTCTTCGCGTGTCCACACCAGCTTGACCGGCTTGCCGGTGGCGCGGGCAAGCCGCGCCGCCTCGATGGCCGCTTCGCCAGTATGCTTTCCGCCATAACCGGAGCCGGTGTCGGGAACGATCACCCGGACGCGCGCTTCGGGGATGCGGAACGCCTGCGCCAGTTCCGTGCGGACGCCGAAGGGACGCTGCGTGCCCGTCCAGACGGTAAGCCGGTCGTTTTCCCACTCGGCCAGGGCCGCGCGCGGCTCCAGGGGCGCATGGGCGATATAGGCGACACTATAACTGCGCTCGATTGTCGTGGCCGCGTTTCTCCGTCCTTCCTCCATGGAACCGGTGGCGTGGGCGGGCGGGCCTGGCGTTGGCTCGGCGGGATTCTTCTTGAAGAGTTCCGGCAGATCACGCCGGGACGGCTGCGGGTCGGCTTTCCACTGCGCGCGCAGCGCGGCGATGGCCTGCCGCGCAACGTGCGTGTCCGGCGCGGTCACGCCGACAAAGTCACCGTCACGCACCACGGTTACGCCGGGCAGCTTCTCGGCGGGGCCGATCTCGAGGGCAACCAGGTGCGCATGGAGCGCGGCGGGGCGCAGCACCTTCCCGTGCAGCATATCCGGGCGTCGCAGATCGGAGGTGTACCGGTGCCTGCCGGTCACCACGTCGCGGCCATTCACGCGCGGCACCGATGTCCCCCCGATATGCCACGCCTCCACCGGTGTTGTCGCGGCATCCTCGCCGACCCCTTTTAGAAGCTTTTGCCCTTTCGTTAGCTGCCCGTAGGCCCAGGACTCCCCGGTAGGAGGATGCGTTATCCGCCCGTTCTGCGCCACCAGCCCCGCGCGATCCGTTTTGCCCTGTTCCGCCGCCAGATCAAGCAGAAGCTCGCGCGCGGCGGCGGAGACTTTACGTAGCTGCGCGGCCATGATCGGCGTCGTGCGGCTGCCGAAGGTTCCCATATCGAAGGGGCACAGGTCGGTGTCGCCCATTATCAGCCGGATCGAGGGCAGGGGGGCGCGCAGCTCCTCGGCGACGACCTGTGTCAGCGACGTGCGGATGTCCTGCCCCACCTCCACCTTACCGGTAAAAACCGTCACCGCGCCGTTCTCGCCCACATGCAGCCACGCCCCGATCTCGCCGGGCGTCCGGCGGCGGCCCACGCCGCCGCCGCGCCTGCCGCCGCTGCCGGACTCCTGCGCAGCAGCAGCAGCGGGTGTCTCCTCCAGCGCGAAAAGAACGACGATACCGCCGCCCAATGCTCTGAAGAATTGACGGCGCGCCAGTTGGAAGCGATAGGCGGGCTGGGCGTACAGTTCGTATCGCTCCGGCTCCAGGTCGGCTTCGGGGGATAAATCGCGGTTTATCATTTTGCAGCCTGTGCCGCCGCCTTTCGAACGGCCCGAACGATGCGCGCGTACGTCCCGCACCGACAGATATGGCCGTCCATCTGCCGGATTATCTCGGCTTCGTCCGGGTCGGGATTGCTGCTGAGCAGGGCTACCCCCGACATAATCATGCCCGGAATGCAGTAGCCGCACTGCATCGCGTTCTCGTCCAAAAACGCCTGCTGAAGCGGGTGCAGCCGCCCGTCCCGCTCCAGCCCCTCGATAGTGGTTATGGTTTTTTCCCTGACCGCGCCGACCGGCGTCACACAGGCGACGGTCGGCTTTCCGTCCACAAGCACCATGCACGCGCCGCACTGCGCTTCGCCGCAGCCGTATTTCGTCCCGGTCAGGTTCAGGTCGTCGCGCAGAACGTCTAACAGACTGCGCTCCGCGTCCGCATCGCAGCGACGCCGTGTTCCATTTACCGTCAGTTCCGTCACGCGCGGCGCTGGTGCTGCCATGGCCTCTCTGTCTCTCCTTCTCAGCGTGGGGCGGTGTCGGTGGTCGGTTGTCCGGGGGAAGCCGTCTCCATCTCTTTCCAGATCAGCACGTTCCGGGTTTCCCGCAAAAGAAGCGAACCGACGATGAAGGTGATCCCGGCGACGATAATCGGGTAGTACAGGCCCGCGTAGATGTTGCCCGTCTGCCCCACGACCCATAGGCCGATGAGCGGCAGCAGCCCGCCGAAGACGCCGTTGCCGATGTGGTACGGCAGCGACAGCGCCGTATACCGGATACGCGCCGGGAACGCTTCGACCAGATAGGCGGCGATAGGGCCGTACACCAGGGTAACAAAGAGAACCTGGATAAAGATGAGCAGAATCAGCTTCCACGCCGCCGGATTGCTCATCAGGCTGCCGAAATCGGTGTAGGTAAGCACCTCGGCGGCGGGCTGAAGCGCCCCATTCACCCTGGTTTGTGGCGTGACGCTGATCGCGCCCGTGAGCGGGTTCCGCTGCGACAGCGTAGTCACGACGTTCGACCCGGCGGCGGCCTGCATCGCTTTGTAGATCGGAATGTACGAAACAGCGGCAAGCAGACAGCCCACCATCATAATCTTCTTGCGTCCGATGCGGTCCGACAGCGCGCCGAAAAGAACGAAGAAGGGAAGGCCCATCAGCAGCGCGATGGCGACGATATAGTTCGCCGAGGTGGCATTCACCTTGAGGATCGTTTGCAGATAGAAAAGGGCATAAAACTGCCCCGTGTACCACACCACGCCCTGACCTGCCGTCGCCCCGAACAGCGAGATCAGGACGATTTTCAGATTGGCCCACTTGGTGAAGGCTTCCTTGAGGGGCCGGGCCGATGTCATGCCCGCGCTCTTGATGTGCTGGAAGATCGGCGATTCCTTCATCCGCAAACGGATGTACAGCGAGACGCCGACCAGGAAGATCGAGAGGATAAAGGGAATGCGCCAGCCCCACGCGCTGAAAGCCTCTTTGCTCATCGCGCTCTGCACGGCAAGGATAACGGCGAGCGAGACGAACAGCCCCAGTGTCGCCGTGATCTGGATAAAGCTGGTGTAAAAGCCGCGTTTCTCGTCCGGCACATGCTCGGCCACATACACTGCCGCGCCGCCGTACTCGCCGCCCAGCGCCAGCCCCTGCAGAATGCGGATTACCAGAAGGATGATCGGCGCGGCGATTCCGATGGTGGCGTAGGTGGGCAGGAAGCCGATAAGAGCGGTCGCGCCGCCCATGATCAGCAGCGTCACCAGGAACGCGTACTTTCGTCCCACCAGATCGCCGATGCGCCCGAAGAAGAGCGCGCCGAACGGACGCACGACAAAGCCCACCGCGAACGTCGAAAGGTAGGCGATAAGCGCGAGGGTTTCATTGCCCTGTGGGTAAAACAGGGGCGAGATAATGGTGGCGAGACTGCCGAAGATATAGAAATCGTACCACTCGATCATCGTGCCTACCGCCGAAGCAGCGATGACCTGCCATATCTTATAACCGCCTGCCTCACTCGCCGAGGCAGCGTCCACGGACGCATTCGTTGTCATTATATAGAGATTCTCCCGCTAACGGCAGCGTTAAGCGGCAAGGCGCGCTCGTGTTTTCGCCCCGTTGCTTTTTCGGATTACCGCCGAGTTCGGCATGGCAGGAGGAAATCCCTTCCGTGTCCCACGCCTGGGGTGTGGTTCAGTGGCAGCAGCTTGCCGCGTCCGTGAAATCCACCTGTTGGCCGGGGAATGAAAGCGCATCCCTGCCCCTTTCATCCGTGCCTGCACCACGGCCTTACCGCCGCCTCCATCACCCCGCTGCCGATGTGTCAGCCTGCTTGACGCAAACTGCCGTAGCCCATCCGGTGTGCATGGGTCTCCAGATAAGACACGACCTTGCGACGCACCTCACGCCCCTCATGCGTCACGGGAACCCACTGCGCCACCGCGTGACGCACCTGCTCTGCCTTATCGCGCAAAAAGGCGCTCCTTCTGCTCCTCCATCCAGGCGGCGGCCTCTGCGCTGCCCTGGCCAAAGCGCAACCGAGCCACCTGCCATAGGTGCTCACAGACATGATAGAAGTCCAGCACCTGCACGCTCTGAGGAAAGTGCGGCGCGGCCGCCCCGTCAGCGACTATGCCCACCCGCGAGCAACGGCCCGAACCGGCCCGGTGCGCCAGTGTGCGCACCCCGCCGTCGGCATCGTCGCGCCGTCTTCACACCGTTGGCTTGTCCGTGCGCGTCCTTGCCCGTCTCATAAGCCACCGCGCACTTAACCTCGCGCCACTCGCCCCCAACGAAGAGGAGTACCCCGTCCATCGACAGGTGTAAGCGCGGCGGGCGCTGCGCAGGCGGTTGTTCTTGTGCACTAATTGCTCCTCATGCGCCCACGCCTGCTCCAAAGCACGCCCTACCGCCTGCGCCTCGCGCCGCACCGTTCCCCAGGCGCACCCCACAAGCCCATCTCACGAGCCGCCGTGCCAAAGGGCAGAAAACTGGCGAAGCGAGACAGCCGTGCTCGCACCGCCGACGTGCATTGAGAGCTCCCAGACCAAGATGGGCATCAAGCGGGCAAAAGCCTTTGCGGCAGGTTGAGCCACGCCAGACGGTGGCTATCCCACACAAAGTTACCATCTGCTTCTTGTAAAGAGCCACATACCGGGCGCGCCTTGGCAAGAGCAGTCGCTGCTACCCACGTAGCCCGTTCCCGCCAAATCCAGCAACTCCTTCTGCACCGCTTCCTTAACCTGCTCGCCCAGGCGGTCCGCCCGGCGCTCTATCTCCTCCAGCGTCACCGGCCCCATGGGCATCTCTTGGCGCAGGCGCTTCTCGAACTCTTCGACCAGTTTCTGGATGTGCGATTCGGCATCGGCAGTGGGTGTGTCATCAGGGGTAGAATCTGGTTTCTTGACATCGGTAACCCGTGGCAGTGTTACCCCTGTCTTCGACGTAACCGGCAATACTCTCCTGGCGACACTACTCATAATTCTGAAACGCACCCCCACGCCTGCTCAGTGGCATAAGCACCGAATACAGCCGGGGAATGAAAGGACGAAAAAAGAAGGCCGGAGCGCATGTGTCGCCCAGCCCTACGGTATTAAGCAGACATATACATCCGCGCTATCGCTGGACACTGCGGTTGCGGGGAGCCTGGGACACCTGGCGCGGCGCGGCGGAGAGCGCCTGGGAGCAGCGGGCCAAACCCGCCTCGGCATCGTCGCTACGGTACAAACGAAGCGTGCTCCGGTAGGCCTCGCTGGCGGTTTGATAACGGCCTGCCTTCTCCGCCATCTTCCCCAGAGCAAGCCCTGCGTCCGCATACCGCAGCGTGATGTGCTGCTGCATCGGATCGGCGTGGCCCCAGCCTGTATACAGCGCCTCATTCGCCCGCACGATCTCTCCGGCGGACGGCGTGCGGCCTTTGAAGTAGACGCGCTCGCCGATTCCCCAGGGAACGCGGTCAAATTCCCGATTCAGCTTTTCGGTGAATAAGACGCTGCGGGAGCCTATATCGTTCACCAGGATGACCGCAACATCTTTTTGAACTGCGCGCTTTATCATCGCAATCAGGAAATCCCCATTGGCCGCCTGTTCGATGGTCGCGGTGCCGGAAGCGTAGGTATTCTTGATGTCCGGGTACAGGCGCTTCAGGTGCCGGTAGTACCAGGCATCGTACAGGAACATACCGCGCGTCATGCTCCAGTTGATGGGCACGACATCTTCCCGCTCTCCCAGCACAAAGCGCTGGTACCACAGGGAAAAGACGAGATTGGAACCGCTGATAACGAGCGCATTCTCGGGAGCCGAGCGCAGAACGTTGGCGCTGAAGTCCTGCTCCAGGAAGTTGCGGCTCTTATCCGTTTGTGCATAGTGCAGTGACATCTGGACGATGGGATAGGTCAGGGCGACTATGGCTGCCAGCCGGGCATAGTGCAGGCGACTCGGCGCATCCAGACCCCGGCGATCCCACATCCAGGTCATCGCTTTCACGGCTCCGACGGCGAGCAGCGCCGCGGTGATCAGGTAGGAGGGCAGGTAATAGACATAGATGTCGAAGATGTTATAGTGAACCGAGTAGGCGATATTGACAGCCGCAATGTAAAGGAGCAGGAGCAGGAGGGTGCGCCGCTCACGGTTCTGCCATAAAGAGGCCATGCCGACAGGCAGCAGCCATAAAAACCACCAGCCGTACTGGCTCATAAAGTAGCCCGCGTACTTCCGGGCGTTATAAAAGATGACTTCGGCGGACGAAGCGAGCGCGCCGTGGTACGCCTTGCCGGTAATATGCTCCCAGAACGTGGCCCATTTGCCGGGCGCTCCCCAATACACCGGCGGTTCGCCCATCCCGGCAAGCGGCAGATAGGCATACAGGGTCAGCGGCAGCACGAAGAGACCGACCAGCGAACACAGCAATTTTCCTTCCGCCACAGCAGGCTTTTTCGGCGTGTCAGCACGAAAAAAAGGAAACCGGGCAGGAAAAGCGCCATCGTCAAATGATTGGTCAGCGAAAGGCCATAGACGAAGGCAAGAAGGCGCAGCAGGCCGCGGCTTTCGCGCGTGTCCTGGGGCGTCTGGTGCCAGAGGGCCGCCAGGTAAAGCAGGGCAGCCAGGAACAGGCAGGTCAGGCTGTACACCTCGCAGCTCAGGCTCTGCTGCCAGAGCGTGGGCGAGAAGGCGAAAAGCAGCGCGGCAGTGGCGGCGAAGAACCGCTGCTCCGAAGGAACGATCAGGGCGGCGAATCGATAAAAAAGCGCCACCGAGGCGGCCCCGAACAGTGCGGTCATCACGTTGACGTCAGGGCCGGGTTCGAGAAAGGCAGAACGTTAATAAACAGTCGGCCCAGCAGCGTGAAGAGCGGATAGCCCGTCGGATGGGCGACGCCGAACGTGGACATGGCGGTGATAAAGTCGCCGTCGTCGCCGGTATAGAGGGTGCGGCACAGCGTCGCGCCGTAGACGCCGAAAACCAGCAGGAACAGAGCGATGGCGATGCTGCGATCCGCTCGTTCGCCGTTCGCACCCAGGAATAGTCGCTTGTTTAGCAGCCGCATAACCCTTCTCTCCCCTTCGCGCGAAACATGCGCCGGATACCGGTAAAAATATCGGCGGTTATCGCGGGAAACTGGAGAGGGCGGCTACAGTCCCAGTGTCGGGGCGGCGGCCTGAAGGTCGGCCAGAACGTGGGCGATATGCGTGTCCAGATCGACGCCCCGTTCCGCCGCGCCCTGCGTGATGTCATCGCGGGAAACCGAGCGAGCGAACGCCTTGTCCTTCAGCTTCTTCTTCACCGACGCCACCTCCACCTCGGCCAGCGACTTGCTGGGGCGTACATAGGCGACGGCGGTCAGGAAGCCGGCCAGTTCATCCACGGCGAAAAGCGCCTTCGCCAGCGGCGTTTCGCGGGCAACGCCGGTGTAGGTGGCGTGACCGAGAATGGCGTTAACCATCTCCTCCGGCCAGCCCTGGGCGCGCAGCACTTCCGCCCCTTTCGTCGGGTGGTCGGGCGGATCGGGGTAACGCTCGTAATCGAAATCGTGCAGCAGTCCGGTCAGGCCCCACAGTTCCTGATCGGCATTCGCCCGGCGGGCCGCGCCGCGCATCGCCGCCTCCACGGCCAGCGCGTGCTTTCGCAGCGACTCCGACTGCGTCCACTCCGTCAAAAGTTTCCAGGCATCGTCACGCGTTTTTGTCAATGGCGTATCGTTCATGCCGTATATTGTACCGGAGGTTTTGCCGTGTCCCTGCGTTTATCCGTCGCCGCCGTGCGTGCCTATGATCTGCTGAAACAGCGCCCCGGCGCGTCGCCCCGCCGCTCCGATGCCCGCGACCCGCAGACGCTGGCCGCCGTCACGCGCCGCCTGGAGGAGTTGATCGCTACCTACCGCGTCAGCGGCCACGACGAGCGCGGCGCGACCTTCGTATTCTGGACGGAAGTCAGCCGCGAAATCGAATCCGGCGCATTCGATGATCTGCTCGGCCTTCTGTGACCGGGAGACAGGAAAGCCGCATAATCAGAAACGGCCTGACACTGGGTTGCCGGGGCATAGGGAGGCTAAAGAGACAGGCGGAAAAAGTCGAAGCGCCGAGACTTCCCGGCGCTTCGTACAACTGCCCACGGTAGAGAGGAACACCCGTTTTTTATGTCTCAGTAGCCGTACTCCGTAGGAGTATGCGGGGGCATCTTTCCCTCTATTCTTATGAAAATCTGCTCGACGTGCTGCTTGAGGTTGGCGTTGCCTTTTTCGTGGAACCTCCTCAAGATGTTCTTTACTCCTGGTCTGGTATGCTCCGGTATCTTAGAACTCCAGGCTATCCAGGTAAGGAAGTCAGCGGCTTCCAGCGAGGGGAAACGCGCCAATCGCCCTGTGACCGAGCTTTGAATATCAATAGGACGTTCCGGATCATTAATTAATTCCTGCCAACTGGGTGCTGCGTAGGCGGCAGGCATAGTGAATAATGCTTCAACCAGCCGCCGCGTTTGATGACCTTTAGCCTCGGATAGCGCCGCGCGAAGCGATTCGGCCACGGCGCGCAGGCGGGCAGGTTCTCTTCTCGTAACAACGATAGGGAACGAGTAATCACGCGTTAGTGCGGTGTCAGAACCCTTCGCCAGTTGCTCCTGAGTGACCCGCCGGGCGTGTGATCCCAGCACATAATTCAATCGTGCATGCACGTTAAGGCGGTAGTTGCCGGGGCGTGAAACAACAAACCATTGATTGACTATGAAATGCCCTGGAAAGCCGCTCATCGGGGAAATGAAGGCTGCGCGACCCTGAAGGGCCTGTTTCCCCGGTGGGGGTATGGCCTTGATGGCCGGTGCTTCACGGCCCGCCTCGTCCACCAGACTTATCGTCAACCACCACTTGCTAAACTCCCCTAAGTGGATGTACGCCTCGTCAGAGGAGGAAGAGTTGATAATCTTATAGTCAAGAATGATAGGCTCTCCCAAAGAGACGGTTTTCTTAGTAATCTCCATCTCTAAGTCAAGCAATTGCTCTTGTGCAGTTGCCGGTACAGTGGCAAGGGCACAAGCCGCAGTGAGTAGTGTCATTATGCCTTTCAGCAAGGGAGGCGACGTAATACGATTCATGATAACGCTCCTTTACAGATCTATTTTCTCTACTGGCCCAGCGTCTTTTGAACGACGTGGTTGACGCCTGAGCCAGTCTTACTGAGCCGGTAAATCCACGCGCCGTTTTCGCTTTTTACTTCGCGCAGAATAGTGAACTCGCCCGCATGCGGCCCTGCTACTATTTCAGGTGAGATAGGCCGGGCATTTTTGCTCCTCACAGTAAAAGAAAAACTTCTGTTTAGCACTAAAACTGGACGCTTCATATCTGTCTAAAGAGTACGTCTTGTGATGATCCTTCATAGAACCCGTGCTTCCAGTCGCGTGCAACATGCCCTCGTCTCGATAGTACCACCAGTTATGGTGTTCGGGGGTTCGCGGCCAACCGAAAAAAGGTGGGTCTTCAGGAATAAAGTAACGGATACCGGCGTCAGTCTCAAAACTGTGTGGTGCAGCGCCTGGGCTGGTCCTTTGTCTGCCGCATCAGGATTGTGTGTCGTATAAGACGTTCTCTTGTAAACGACTCTGGTGATCATTGATGCCGACAGCAAGAGAACTGGAACTGTTGGAGGAAGCCTCCCGAAGTTGACTTCCATCCGACCACTAACGAAGGAGGAGAGCTAACTGTCGGATCTATATGGAAACATTGCGGATAAGACATTTTCTTAGCCTACAAGAGCCTCTGCTTAATAGTTATCCGACGCTATAGGCAGGTGTTTTCAAAAACTTTCGGTAGGGTATATCGGACTGGCGAGTTGGGACACGCTGATAAAAGGCGGTTCGTTAATCCGGTCTTAACAAGCAGAAAAAACATTGTGACCGGAGATAAGGAGACAGGTTATGAGCAGGAGATGGATTTCGCGCATTCTGGCAGGGGGAGCTATCATAGGCTTGACGAGCTTCGGCCCGGCAATGGCTCAGGATGCAGGCGGCGGCACCGGTGGCGGCGGCACCGCCGGCACGACCACTACGACCACCCAGGAAGAACGGGGGCCTGACCTTGGGTGGCTTGGGTTGTTGGGACTGGCCGGTCTATTGGGACTTCGGCGTCCCGCAACCAATGTGGTTCATCGTGACCCGGTGGCTCGGCCTTAGGCTTCCCGTTCGGGTGCAATCGGAAGAAGAACAGGCATTATCCAATGCCCTGATTTTGGTGCCGCAGTAGATACGGCGGCGGAAAGTGAGTAGAGAATGGCGGACGAAGACAAGGCCCACGACGAGGCACAGGCGGCAAGCACGGGTACGGTTGCGGGGACGCAGGCGGGCGCGACCGTTGGTGGGACCGTCGGCCTTGCGGCAGGCGGCGCGGCAGGCTGGGGAATCGGAATGGCTGGAGGCGCTTTTCTGGGCCTCGTTGTCGGGATGTTCCTGGCGCTGGCTATCGTGAAGACGACATCCAAGTAATCGTACTCTCGATAACCCAAAACACACTCCGGTCAGGCAAAGGTGGCTTGTCCCGGAGAACCGACAAAACCTATCAGGAGGAATGAAAATCCATGACAATGTCAGCAATGGGCAGCCGCGTGACAGCGCTTTTTGACAGCCAGCCCCAGGCGGAGCAGGCTATTACGGCGCTGCGGCAATTGGGCGTGAGCGATGCTCAGCTTTCGGTCGTCGCCCGGCACGGGGGCGATACATCGGTAACAGGCAGCGGCTCCGTCGCCGAGGACACGAGCAACGCGGGCGAGCGCATGGGCAAGGGCGCTTTGGCGGGTGCGGGCGCGGGTGCCTTGTTCGGCCTGGCTGCCGCTGCGATTCCCGGCGTCGGCCCCTTTATTACTGCTGGCTGGCTCGCCTCGGAACTGGGCGTAGTGGGCGGCGCGGCTGCGGCGGGCGCTATCGTGGGCGGCACCTCCGGGGCAATGGCGGGACTATTCGCCAAAGCCGGTTATGACGAACACGAGGCCCAGCATTACGGTAGTGCGGTCGAGCAGGGCGGCATCTTCATCGCTGTGGATACGGCCACCGGTGCCGTCAGCAGGGATCAGGTTCTTGCCGTGCTCACGCAGAACGGGGGACGGCTGTACAGCCGTGCGGCTTGACACCAATCTATAGGTTTTTGCCCAATCTCAGCCCGCCGCGTTATCCAGCGCGGCGGGCTTTTATTTTCTCGGCGAAGCGCCGATGGCCGTCACCCCGTTAAAGGTTCCGGCTGCCTTGAAAAGCCCTCGCTTGTGCGGTACAATGACCGACGACAACGATAAATAATCGGCAAATATTTGGCAACTGGCGGCGAGAAAGCGTAAAGATTATGGCGGATACGGGAACGAACGGAACAGCGAAAAACGGTGCGGCGGCGGCGACTGCGGTCGCGAGCGATAACGGCGCGGGCACCACCGAAAAGGCGACCTGGCGTGTTAAGGTCGGGCTGGCGGAGATGCTCAAAGGCGGCGTGATCATGGACGTGGTCAACGCCGAGCAGGCGCGTATCGCCGAGGAGGCGGGCGCATCTGCGGTGATGGCGCTGGAGCGTGTACCCGCGGACATTCGCAAGCACGGCGGCGTGGCGCGCATGAGCGACCCGCAGATGATCCAGGAGATCAAGGCGGCGGTCACGATCCCGGTCATGGCGAAGGCGCGCATCGGGCACTTTGTGGAGGCGCAGATTTTAGAGGCGCTGGGCGTCGATTTTATTGACGAGTCCGAGGTGCTGACGCCCGCCGACGAGCAGTTCCACATCAACAAGCACAATTTCAAGGTACCCTTCGTCTGCGGCTGCCGCGATCTGGGCGAGGCGCTGCGCCGCATCGGCGAGGGCGCGGCCATGATCCGCACCAAGGGCGAGGCGGGCACCGGCAACGTCGTCGAGGCTGTGCGCCACATGCGCTCGGTGCGGGCGGGCATTCGCCGCATCCAGAGCATGGACGAAGCCGAGCTGATGACCGAGGCCAAAAACCTTCAGGCTCCGTATGATCTGGTGCTGGAAATCCACCGCACCGGCAAACTGCCCGTGCCCAACTTCTCGGCAGGCGGCGTGGCGACGCCCGCCGACGCGGCGCTGATGGTTCAGTTAGGCGCGGAGGCGGTGTTCGTCGGTTCCGGCATCTTCAAGTCCGGCGACCCGGCAGAGCGCGCCAAACGCATCGTGGACGCCGTCACCTACGCCGACGATCCCCAGAAATTGGTCGAGATTTCGACCGGGCTGGGCGAGCCGATGGTGGGAATCGATATTCGCCTGCTGGATGACAAAGAGCTTCTGGCGGCGCGCGGCTGGTAAGCACGCTTGAGCAGCAGCGGCCCGTTTCTTTTTTGCCCGTACTGCCGGGCGGAACTTGAAGCCCGGCGTATTCCCGATCCCAATGGGCCGGAGCGCCGGGTTTGTTCTGCGTGCGGCTTTGTCCAGTGGGGCAACTCCAAGCCGACGGCGGCGGGTATCGTCGAAGATGAGGCGGGGCGCGTTCTGCTCGCGCGCCGGGTGATTCACCCGTTTCATGGCTGGTGGGACGTTCCGGGGGGCTTTCTGGAGCCGGGGGAGCATCCGGAGGACGGGGTGCGCCGGGAACTGCGTGAAGAAACGGGGCTGGAAGTCGCCGTGGAGCATCTGGTAGGCGTCTACATGGACACCTACGGCGAAGACGGCGGCGAGCACATCCTGAACTTCTACTATGCCTGCGGGGTTGCAGGGGGCACCGCCGGGGCCAATGACGATGTGGGGGAACTGGCCTGGTTTGCGCCAGACGCTATGCCGGAACGGATCGCCTTTCCCTCGGCGCAAATAGCGCTGCGTGATTGGCAGCGCCAGCGCCAGCGCCAGCGTCGGCGTCAGAAGGAAAATCGATAATCGTGGCCGTATCTACGAAAAATGAAAAACGGCCTCGAATCGGCGTGGTTGCTTTGCAGGGCGATTACGCGGCGCATCTTCAGGCTATTGAGGTGGCGGGCGGGGATGCTTTCCCGGTGCGTACCGCCGAAGATGTGGCCGGGGCGGACGGCCTCATTCTGCCCGGCGGCGAAAGCACAACTATTGGGCGGCTGATGGCGCGCTACGGTCTGGACACGGCGATTAGCGAGGCGGCGCGGCAGGGTACACCCATTTTCGGAACCTGCGCAGGGATGATCCTGCTGGCGAGCCGTATCGCGCGCGGCGAGAAGCAGGGCGGGCAGCCGACTCTGGGGCTGATGGACATCGGGGTGGCCCGCAACGCGTTCGGGCGGCAGGTGGATTCGTTCGAGGCGAATATCGATGCGCCCTGTGTCACCGATGCCCCGGCGTCGGGACAACACGCTGAGCCGGTACGGGGTGTCTTCATCCGAGCGCCTTATATCGAGGAAAGCGGGCCGGAGGTGGATATTTTGGCTCGTTTCGAGGACAAGGTGGTGCTGGCGCGGCAGGGAAACCTGCTCGCTTCGGCGTTTCATCCCGAGCTGACGGGGGATACGCGCGTACATCGGTATTTTCTGCGGATGATCGGCACGAGTAGTGCCGAGGATAAAAACGGCGACGAGTGATTCAGCGGATACTGCTTCTGGGCGCAATCGCGCTGGTTCTGGGAGTGGCGGTGCGGCTGTCAACCGCGCCCGTTCCCGCTATTGCCACTTCACCCCGGCCCGCCACAGTAGCGGCGCAGGGGGACGATATCTCTTCTCCCCGCAGCGCCCAGCCGCGCTGGCAGGTACTCTGGACGCGGCCCGCTCCGGCTCTGGCCGCGATGGATGTGGCCGAAGGCGGAGCCACCATTACCTGGGTAGATCTTAAAGGCAGTGTCCGCCGCCTGAATGCGCGGGGGCGCACGTTGTGGCAAACGCCGCCCTTTCCCGGTGTCAATCGTGTTGCGGCTGCCCCTTCCGGAACGGTGCTGGCGTACTCTCATCTCAATCCGGCGGCATCTACGCTGCGTATTCTCTCCAGTCCCCGGCCTCTGGAGACGAAGGTACAGGGCGCAATCTGGAACGTTGCCGTGTCCGACCAGGGGGATCGCGCGGTCGTCGGCACGGGCGAGCGGTGGGTTTACATCCTTCCCCTGCCGGTGAATGTAAAGAAATGGAACCCGGAAAAACTGCCGCGCTGGCGGGCGGAAGGTATCCCCGATTCCCTGGCCTTGACGACCCAGGAACCGCTGGCGCTTGCCGGTACCTGGCAGGAGGCGGGTGTCTCCGCCTGGTCATTGGACGGCACGCCGCGCTGGAACCATGAGGAGCAGGACCCCGCGCGCCTGTACACGGTAGATTTTTCCGCCGACGGCAAGACCGCTATCGGTGTTTCCGCGAAGGGGCCACGCGAGGCCCACGCGCGGGTTCATGTCTGGAACGCCGAAACGGGCCGCCTGTTGTGGCAAAAGAACCTGGATGGCTTCCATCCCAAAGCGCTGACCTCCGAGGATGGTCGGCTGGTGGCCGTGACCTACGTAAAGACCCTGTCCTACCGCACCGGGTCAGCCATGCAGCGCAAGCTGGCGCTCTTCGACGCTCAGGGGCGTCTGCTCTGGGAAAAGGGCGTACTCTATTTCTCGCCGGAATTGGTGGCGTTTTCCGCCGGCGGGGATCGCCTGACCGTCACCGATGGGGCGAGCACGCTGTATACGCTCGATGCGCGCGGCGGCTTCGTTTCCAAGCTGCGTCTTCCCGCCGACCCCAAGACCGGCGCACCGGCCCGAATCCACGAAACCACCACCACGGAGGATGGGGCCTATCTGCTCATCCGGCGCGATGGTCAGATCAGCCTTCTTAAGTCCGTTTCGTGACACCCGATCCTACCCCGCTGACCGAGGCTGTCACCGCCTTCATCACCCGTGGAGAAGAAGACCCGGCGGCGTTCGACCGCCTTGCCCGCGCTGTTTTCGCGTATCAATACCGACGTAACGGGCCGTACCGGACGTTCTGCGACGGGCGCGGCGCAGCGCCGGAAAACCTCGCTTCCTGGCAGGACATTCCCGCCGCGCCCGCCGTCGCTTTGCCCTGACCTGCGCGGAAGAAACCGCCTGCCGACCGGAAGCGGGCGGGCGAGTCTTCCATTCGTCCGGCACTACCGGCGGCGGCGGCGACCCGCCCAGCCGACATTTTATGGATGCCGCCGCACTTGATCTGTACCGCGTGTCTCTGCGGGCCGGGTTCCGCCGCTTCGTCGTGCCGGACGGCGCGGCACTGCCGATTCTGGCGCTCCTGCCGCCGCCCGCCGCCTTGCCGCATTCCTCGCTCTCTTTCATGCTCGGCGAGCTTATAACGGACTATGGGGGCCGCTTTTTCTGGGAAGGCAATTGGCAGGAGGAGCTTTCCCGGACGCTGCGCCTGCTGACCGGGCCGGTCATTGTGTTCGGCACAGCCTTTGCCTTCGTCCACTTTTTCGATGTCATGGACGAGCAGCAGCGGTTCGCGCTGCCGCCCGGCAGCCGCGTCATTGAAACCGGCGGCTTCAAGGGGCGCTCCCGCGAGGTCAGCCGGGACGACCTGTACGCTCTGTTTCTGTCCCGATTGGGCGTTGGGCGGCGCACCCATTGCCTCAGCGAGTACGGCATGAGCGAGATGGCTTCCCAGTTCTACGATTCCGTTCTTCATGATGAGGCTCAGGGAATTCACCGCGTGGAGCGCAAAATCGGCCCGCCATGGCTGAGAACCCGTGTGGTAGACCCGGTAACGGGCGAAGAGGCCGCGCCCGGTCAGCCAGGCCTGCTCGTCCATTATGATCTTGCCAACCTCAACTCCGTGCTTGCCCTGCAAACCGAGGATTGGGGCCACGCCGCCTCGGACGGAGACGGCTTCGTGCTTCTGGGGCGCGCTCCCGGCGCGGTTCTGCGCGGCTGCTCACTCACCGCGGAGGAGATGGCGTCACAGCCTGAGAAAGGCGGCGGCGGCACGGGCAGAAGGTAACGCTGTCTTGAAATGAGTGCCGCCGCGTTTGGGAGGGACATCCCTGTGCCGAATCTGCTGTTCTTTTTTGGAAGTTTTGAGCAGGGGAAGAAATTGCGCCGTAACGCCGTCTAATGCATGAGAGGCGGAACGCATTGCCTCTACGCCTCGTCGGAAGCGCATAACGTGCTTGGACAAAGGAGAAGGAAAATGTTCTCGAAAACCACAGGCGCGCGGGTGTCGTGCCTGGCAATCTGCCTCCTGACCCTCTCGCTTGCACAGCCGGTGCAAGCCGGAGGCTTCGTCCTCCTTGTGGAGGTTCCTGCGCCGTCATCGAATGCGGCACAACCGGACGACACCGTTTTTATCGTCCATGCGGTTGGCTGTCATGGCCCCGGCGCAGCGGTCTCGGCCAAAGCGGAAGGACTGGTGGGCGGCAAGCGCATCTCCACCCCCATCCGGTTAGAACACATCGGTAATGATGTCTACCGGGTGAAACGGCAGTGGCCCGTGCAGGGAACGTGGGCCGTCTCACTCAGCGCCAAGTCCGCGCATCTGTTCGGCAGCGGCAAGCGGAGCGTCCGACCCGTCACCAGTATTCTGGTGGAGTTGGCTCCCGACGGCAGCGTCAAGAACGCCCAAACAGTCACAGACCGTCGGGATGGGCGAACCAAGCAGGTGGTTCGTGCCCGGCACCTCAGCAACAAAGACAAAGCCAGAGAGATTGACTGGGCGCTGCAGGCGTCAGCCGTGCGCAGCAACAGTCGAGCGGGCGGTGCGTGAACTGCCTTCGGGGCAAACCCGGTCACTGCGACACAAAGAGCCTCCCTCTCCAGGCCAGGCTCTTTTTGTTGGCCGGAGGATTCCGCCTGATTGGGCAAGAAATCTCCTCCTACTATTCGGCAGGAAGTAAATAGTGCCTTTAACGAAGTGCCCTGAATGCGGCAGATACGTTTCCGATGAAGCCGGAAAGTGTCCCGGCTGCGGAGCGCCGATACGAAAGCCTGTGGGTGTTGCGGCGGCAGTCAAACGGGATCGTCCGGGCAGGCTCCGAACTTTGTTCGTGGTGGTTCCTGTTCTGGCTCTGTTCCTCGTACTTGGGTTCGGCTATGCACAATGCGCGCACAGGGGCGCAATTGCGCGAGAAAATGAAACTGAAAAGGCGCGTCGGCGAAATGCGGTAAGCCCCCAACAGTACGGTGCCGTAAAGACGGCCCTTGAAGAATCATCTCCGCGCATCAAAGTTAATCGACAAGACCCGAACCACACTCATATCATGCTGATTACGGTCAAAGGCGGCACCTTCTCAGTTCTCGAAGCACGAAGGCTTGCCGAGCAGGCTCACGAAGACTTGGGCGCAGAATCAATCGTTATCATTTATGATGAGACCGATAAGCAACTCGCTTTTGCCAGCAAGCAAGGTATCAAGTGAACTACCTCCAGGATGAATACGAAGGCTCCTGCCGGAAACGGCAGGCTCTTTTCGTTGGGAGGGGGAATCGGTAAAGGCTACGACCGGGGAGGATGCTCGCTTGTGCGTGCAGAATTAAACTGCGGTTCCGGCGTGCGTCACAAGGAGCCACAACGGAGTTGAAGATGAAAAAGCGGTCACTACTGTTGTGCGCGTTGCTGCTGCTTGTAACCATGCTGGGCGTATCGCTTGCCGGATGCTCTACGTCTACGGTCAGCCTGACCGATCTGCCCGCCGGACCGGTGACATTTACCGCGACGGCGCATCCCGCCGGTGACGGCAGCGGTGTCCCGCAGTCGCGCGGCGTGTTCGCTGCCGCGATTGTCGCCGGGCAGTCGGTTCCGGTGACGCTGACGATGGATTCCACGATTACGAGCGTGCTGCTGACGCCGCCTTCGCCGTCCGTGACGCGCGGACAGGGCCTGAACCTGGCGGCGAGCGCGCAGGACGCCGGTGGGGCCGTTGTGCTGACCGCGAACGAGAACTGGGTCTGGGAATCGTCCAACCCGCGTATCGCCGCCATCGGCAGCGCCAGCGGCGGGCAGGCAGCGCTGGATGCCCGGCTGTCCGGTATCGTCACCATCACGGCGCGCGAAACCGAATCGGGCCGCACCGCTCAGGCAAGCGTCACTGTCCTGGGGCCGCCGGTGATGAACGCCGACGGCGCCAACGTTCGCAACATCAGCAACGATCTGACGCACCACTACTTTTATCCGGTCTGGTCGCCCGATGGCACGAAGATCGCCTTCACACGCTCGCGTATTTTCAACGACAACCGGGGGCGGCAAGTAGTCACCGAAGGCGCGGGAATCCTGACGATGAATCCCGACGGCAGCGGACTTGCGCGCATCACCATGTCGCCGACGCGCGATGCCTATCCGAGCTGGTCCCGCTAATGCCTGAAGCAGTTCGCCATATCATCATTGGCACGGCAGGCCACGTAGACCACGGCAAGACGACCCTGATCCGCGCGCTGACCGGGACGGACACGGATCGTCTGGCCGAGGAAAAGGCGCGTGGCATGACCATTGACCTGGGCTTCGCCTTCCTTTCGCTGCCGTCCACCGCGCCGGGCGCGCCGCCTATCGAGGCGGGCATTGTGGATGTGCCGGGGCACGAACGCTTTGTCAAAAACATGCTGGCGGGCGCGGGCGGCGTCGATGTCGCGCTCGTGGTAGTCGCAAGCGATGAGGGGCCGATGCCGCAGACACGCGAGCATCTGGACATTTTGACGCTGTTAGGTGTGGCGCGCGGCGTCGTCGCCCTGACCAAAGCCGACCTGGCCGACGCCGACCTGCGCGAATTCGCCGTAGAACTGACACGCGAGGCGCTGGAAACGACGCCCCTGCGTGATGCGCCTTTAATCTCGGTCTCCGCCGAAACCGGGGAGGGCCGTGCCGCGCTGCTCGCCGCGCTTGCCGGGGCCGCCTCCGAGGCCGCGCCGCGCGATCTGTCCGCCCCGTTTCGCCTGCCGGTGGATCGCGTCTTCTCCCTGCCCGGCGTCGGAACGGTCGTGACGGGAACACTGGTGGCCGGAACGCTGAACGCGGGCGACGTTATCGCCGTGCAGCCGCAGAACCTGCCGACACGGGCGCGGACGCTGCAAACGCATAACCGGCGCGTCGAGCGAGTGACAGCCGGGATGCGTGTCGCCGTCAACCTGCCGGGTATCGAGGTGACGCAGATCGAGCGGGGAGCGGTTCTGTGCCCGCCGGGTACGCTGGCGGCGACGCAGCTATTCGACGCCCACCTGTCGCTGCTGGCATCCGCGCCGCGCGCCCTGCGCCACCGGGAGCGCGTCCGGCTGCATCTGGGCACCGGCGAAGTGCTGGCCCGCCTGCTGCTTCTCGAAGGCAATGAAATGGCACCGGGCGCAGCGGATGTGCCGGTGCAGTTGCTGTGCGAAACGCCCGCCGCCCCCGCGCGCGGCGAGCGGTTCGTCGTCCGTACCTATTCCCCGCAGCGTGCCGTCGCCGGTGGTGTCGTGCTCGATCCCGCGCCCGCCCGCCGCTACCGTCGGGGCGACGAGGCCGCGCTCGCCCTGTTCGACGCCCGCAGCGCCGACGACATTACCGCAAACGTCTACGCCGCCCTGTCCGCCCGCCACGCCGATTTCAGTACGGGCGAGCTTGCCGCTGCAAGCGGAATCGAGGAAGAAACGGTGCGCGCGGCTCTGCTCACGCTGGAGGAGCAAAACAAAGCAGCCTCGCTTCCCAACGGGCGCTGGCTTTCCGATGTCGCTGCCGAGCGTCTGCGTGAAACGGCCCGCCGCACGCTTGCCACCTCTCATAAGCAGAACCCGCTGCGCAAAGCCATGTCGGAGGCCGGACTGCGCGCCCCGCTCGCCAAAGCCGCTGCCGTGCGTGATTTCGCCGCTCTGCTGTCGTTCCTGGAAAACGAAGGCGTTCTGGTGGTCGAAGGGGCGACCGGCGTGCGCCTGCCCGAGCATGATGTGACCATGCCCCCCGGCTGGCAGCCCCACGCCGACACCGTGCTTGCCGCCGTGCGCCGGGGGGGGCTTCAGCCGCCGAACCTGGACGACCTCCAGCGCGGCTACCCGCGCGATGTGCCGGTCCGCACGCTGCTCAATATCCTGGCCGAGCAGGGGCAGGTAATCCGCATCGCCGAGGATATGTTTTTTTCCGTCGAGGCGATGGCGGAGGTCAGGGAGGCTATCCGCCGCCTGGCAAGCACACCGGAAGGCATCACCGTCGCCACTGTCCGGGACGCCACCGGCTCGTCGCGCAAGTATGTCCTGCCGCTTCTGGAGTATTTCGACGCGCAGAAGTTCACCCGGCGTCAGGGCGACGCCCGCGTGCTGGCCTGACATTTTGGCTGCTGGGGCGTTCTTATAGTGTGTCCTACGGCCCGTGGGGCTATAATACACCTGTTTCCAGAAGAAATGTGAAGGCTCGCTCCGATGACGCTGACGATAGAACTAACCCCAGAGCAAGAGACGCAGCTTATCGCCGTGGCACGGCGGGAGGGATTGGAACCGGCGGAACTGGCCCAGAGACTGGTGATCGAACGCCTGCCCGACATCGCCAGTGTGCCGTCAGCGGACCGGGTGCAGGCGCTGCTTGCCCGGTGGCAAACGCAGGATAACACGCCCCTTGCCGCACCCCCTTCTGTCCGTCCCGGCGAGACTCCTACCCAGGCGCTTTTCCGGCAGTGGGAAGAGGCGGATACGGCGATGACCGACGCGGAGCGGGAAGCGGAGGACCGGCTCTGGGAAGAAGTAGAGAAAGGACTCCGTGAAAACCGCTTCTCGTTAGATGTCGGACCGACTGACCGATGATTCTGGTTCTGGACTCCTTTCCGACAAGCAGCGTCGCCAAGCGGCCTGGAAAGACGCTCTCCTTATCCGACGAGTGTCACCGGTGGGTGAATGATTGTGAGAGGGCGGGACACACGGTCTTGGTGCCAGCCATCTGCTATTATGAAGTTCTGCGAGAGCTGGAGCAGCGCCAGGCAACCAGCCAAATCGCACGGCTCAAGGCGTTCTGTCTACAGCCGGGACGCTTCCTCCCGCTCACTACGGCGCACCTGGAAGAGGCGGCGCGTCTGTGGGGACAGGCCCGGCGCGGCGGGCGGCCTATGGCTTCTGCTGACGCCCTGGACGGCGACGTCATCCTGGCGGCGCAGGCGCTAAGCCTGGGACTTTCTGCTTCGGACTACCTTGTTGCTACCACGAATGTCAGCCATCTGTCCTGGTTCGTACCGGCAGCGGAGTGGAAGAACATTACACCCTGACTACTGCGCTTCTGGAGTATTTTGACGCGCAGAAGTTCATCCGCCGTCAGGGCGACGCCCGCGTGTTGACCTGACTCCAAGGAGAAGGATATGAAAGTTACGGCTGTATTGAGAACCGGCTTTGTTCTTCCAGCGATCTTGATTGCCATTCTCCCTGTCCCTGCAGGGGCGCAGGAAAGGAATGCTGCATCGACCTTGGGCGCTGGCAACTCTGCAGCGGAGCGGTATGCGTATGGCATTGATTTCCTGAAGCGAGGCCGTAGTTTTGAGCGTGCAACCGCGCATTTGGAAGAGGCGGTGCGCCAGGAGTCGAAAAGTCAGCAGTATCGGCTGGCGCTGGGCTGCGCCTATGCCAGCCGCGCCGCCTCGCTCGCAGATGCCGCTTCCCGCCTTAGCTGGTTCTCCGAAGCCCAGGCCGGATACCCGCAGCGTCTGGCGGCGTGGGAAGCCGCGCAGAAGGATGAGAACGATCCCCTTTATGGTAAGCCCCGCCCACAACTTCCGTCTTTTCGCACCAGGGACGACAACCAGCCCTTTACCCTCACACTTCCGGAAGCCATGACACAGATTCGTTCGCTGGGCAAGCAGGCCATAGCCGAATGGGACAGGGCGCTTGAGCTTGCCACGACAAAGAGTGAGCGTGCCGAGGCGCACTACGTGCGCGGCTGGGGAGTGCGCCTCCTGCGCAGTCGTGGCTGGATCGGCTATGACAGCCAGCCATTAGACATCGAGGGTCTGCCGGAAGCGGAAGAGGTGACAAAGGCTTTTCTCGCGGCCACGGAAGAAGACCCTGCCGATGCGCGCTGCTGGCAGTCGCTGGGCGATGCGCATATCGGCGAGAGCGCGAACGCGCGGGGAGCCAGGGACAAACCCGCAGCATTGGCTGCCTACCGTCAGGCTCTGTCTTTGCAGAAGCGCAATGCCACGCTCTGGTACCGTCTGTACGACCTTCAAAGAACCGACGACCCGGAGCAGGCAAAGGAGGCGCTGCGTCAGGCGGCTCTCAGTGACCCCGGCAATGCCTACCCCCTGTACCGGCTGGCAGGGCTTCTGTTCTATGAAACGCCCTATAGCCTCTTTCACAAAGAGTTGCAGGAAGCCGTTCGCCTGCGCCGGTTAAACGGTTACCGTCCGCCGACGTATGCGGAGACCGGGAAGCGCGTGCTGGCGGCAAGCAGCAAAGAAAGCGAGAAAACGGCTCAGGAGGCGGTAGCAAGTATTGAGCGCGGCAACAAAGCGCCGCGCTACGTTGCGCCGCTCTACCAGGCTCCCGTCCCGGCACTTCTGAAAGGTGCCTGGAACCTCCGCGTGTTGATGGGGGCCTCCTCCGATACCAGTAATCCAACAATCTGGCACACGGTCTCTCTGTCCGCTTCAGGCTACGCCCGCGTGGCGGCGGGGCAGCGAAACGAGCGCGAGGCATTGCGTGCCGCCCGCGCCGTGGTGGCTATGGGCTACAAGATCATGGGCAACCTGGGCAACAAGGCTTTGCCACTGGGTGTGAACGACTTGGGCATGTTCAACAGCGGCGGCTTTATTGTCCTGACGGGTTATGAGGCGCTGGCGGACGTGTACAAGGCGCTTGGGGAAACGGCGGCGGCGGAGCGGGTGACATCCGAGCGTGGTACCTTCAACAAGGGGTTTTCGGATCACCTGCGGGCGAACCAGAAAGCGCGCCAGTATAGCTACGGAGGAAATTGAAACCATAGAGACTCGATATCACGTTGCTCATAAGCAGCGCGGTTAGACCAGGTAAGGCCATGCGATATAGTTCGTTCCTGGTCTGGTCATCACTTCTCCGACCGGCGATAGCTCCGGGGTAATCCTGCACTCTTGCTTGACACTGCCTGCCCCCCATGTTACAATACTTGACCATTGCAATCGGCTTTTAAGAGGAAAGTTTCCCATGAATAAGGTGGAAGTACTGAAGCAGGAGAAGGACGGTCTGGATGTCTGGGCGGACATCGAGCGCTACGCCAAGACCGGCTTCGAGAGCATCGATCCCGGCGATTTTGACCGCTTTAAGTGGTATGGCGTGTATCAGCAGTTGCCCAAAGTCGGCCACTTTATGATGCGCCTCAAGCTGCCGGGCGGTCTCGCCAATGTCGAGCAGCTTCGGGAGATCGCCGATATTACCGACCAGTATGCGCGGGGCTTCGCGGATGTGACGACGCGCCAGACGTTTCAGTGGCACTGGCTGACTATCCAGGACATTCCCGAAATCGTCGCGCGCTTGAACCGCGTCGGTATCACCACGATGGGCGCGTGCGGCGATATTCCCCGCAACATCGTCTCCTGCCCCGTATCCGGCCTGCACCCGGATGAACTGATCGACCCGCGCCCGGCGATCCTGGCGATTCATGAGCATTTAAAAGGAAACAAAGAGTTTTCCAACCTGCCGCGCAAGTACAAGCTTTCCGTCACGGCCTGTCCGGAGCAGTGCTGCCAGCCGGAGATCCATGACTTTTCGCTGGTCGCTGTGCGCCACCCGGAGACGGGCGAAGTCGGCTACGGCCTGCGCGCGGCGGGCGGGCTGTCCACGCAGCCGCACTTCGCGCCGTGGCTGGATGCCTGGTTCACGCCGGATCAGGTGGTGGATGCCACGCGCGCCGTTACCGCTATCTTCCGTGACCACGGCTACCGCGCCAAGCGCACCCACGCGCGCCTGAAGTTCCTGATGGCCGACTGGGGGCCGGAAAAGTTCCGCGAGGTTCTGGTCGAGTACCTCGGCTACGATCCGGTTCGCGGCGCGGCGGACAACGCCCCCGGCAATATCTACCGTGACCATGTCGGCGTCCACCGGCAGCAGCAGCGCGGCCTGAACTGGATCGGGCTGAGCATTCTGACCGGGCGCGTGCAGGGGGATCAGATTCGCAGCCTGGCCGACATCGCGGAGCGGTATGGCAACGGCGAGGTACGCACCAGCCATATGCAGAACCTGCTTCTGCCCAATGTCCCGGATGAGAACGTGGACCTGGCGCTGGAGGCGCTCAAAGAGGCGGGCTTCGAGTGGGGCGGGCACTCCGTCCGGCGCGGCGCTATCGCCTGCACGGGCATCGAGTTCTGCAACCTGGCGATTACGGAGACCAAGGCGCGCATGACCAACATCGTGACGCACCTGGAAAACCGGGTGGAGTTCGACCGCAACATCCGCATCAACATGAACGGCTGCCCGAACTCCTGCGCCCAGCACCATGTCGGCGATATCGGGCTTCAGGGCTGCAAGGCGCGTATTCCGGGTCAGACCGAGCAGGTCGAAGCCTACGACATCCATTTAGGCGGAACGCTGGGCCAGAACCGGACGTTCACGCGGGCTATCCACCGCAAAGTGCCCGCCGACAAGGTGAAGTATGCGATTGAGAATCTGCTGAACGCGTTTAACGCGCAGAAGCAGGACGGCGAAGAGTTCTATGAATTCATCCGCCGCCACGACGACGCGCAGTTGGACGACTTCCTGGGCGTCGAGACCATCATCGGCGCACCGGAAACTCGCGACGCCCGCGACCCTGCGGCTAAGGCGTAACCTCTCTCCTGCCCTCACCCCCCGGCCCCCTCTCCCCAGCTTGGGGAGAGGGGGAGAAAGAGGCGGGCCTGGGGGAGACACTTCCGGTACCCCCATTATTGGGGGCGGAGAGGTATTTCCCTTTTCGTCGCCGCCCACTGCATCATGGCACCCACGGCCATAACCAGAAACGCGAGCATGAAGACGCGCGGATAGCCCAGCGCGTGCATCAGCGGAACCCCGACCAGCGGCGCTAACACGCCCCGGACGCCCAGCAGCAGCGAGTGCAGCGATTGGTACTGCGCCGCGCGCCCCGGCCCGGCGTAGGTCAGGATGCTTTGCATGTACGATAGCTCGATTCCCGCGAAGCCGAAGCCCGACAGCGCGGAAGCGAAAAACAGTACCTCAACGCGGCGTGTCACCAGGTAGACCAGTGGTACTACCGTGATCAGCAGAATGGAAAGCAGCACGGAGCGTCCTGCCCCGCGCCGATCCACGAACCGCCCCCAGAAGAACGACCCCGCAATCGCCCACAGTGACGCGAAGCTCGCCAGGTTGGCTATCTGCGTGTTCGGCGCCTTGACACGTTGCGCAACCGTAAAGTATGTGCGCCCAGCCTGAAGTCCAGCAGCTACGTCGTACCACGAGGAACGATTGTCGGGCCAAGTAGAGCGAAGATAGTTATCCTCCGCCTCGGTCCAGTCACGATCATCTATTGTATTCCCTTACCATCCTACCGGGATGTCGGGGTTCTCTCGCCGCTTCCACTTTACTACGACAAGACACTCGGTATGGAATAATCCGTCCCCGACCAAGACTCCCGCCCACTCGACCAACATTTTCGCATTGTCGGCCCGTGCAGCGACGGTAAGGTCATCCCAACCACGCAGGGCCGACTCCAGGCGCATCCGCACCACCTCAGGACTCTCGGTGGAGGCAGGCGGAGTGTCGCCCACTGCGGCCAATTCAGCCTCCAGATCGGCACGCTTCGCGGCCAGAGGTATCCGTTATTTGTATACTGCCCCAATGCGTGCTACAAGGGTTGTCTTGGTTGCAGGAGTGATCATCCCGCGGAGGATCGCGATCTCTTCGTCCAACGCCTCCTCGCGGGCCGCGATTACTTCGATGTCATTTGTCGCGTCTCATAGCTTGTTGACAGATCGCATTCTGGCGGGGTCCACCGTTGCCTCCTCGCGAAAGGGTAAGCGGGTATCCCGTGTGCGGCCAACCACGCTCGCGCGTGTCCTCACCATAGAGCATATAGAATGCGAGTCCCTTCCAGGCATTGCGGTCTTGGAGGGTATCTGGCCGCCCCCCATTCGGCGGGTTGAGATACGCGTCGCCGACCGCTCAAGAGGTCGAGCGCGCCGTCGCTCAGGCGCTCGGTTCCTGATGCGCGTCCCAACCGTTCGATGATCTTTCCGAAAGCAGCCTCGAGAACGAGGCTTGTTGGCGTATAATGGTAACTGTGAGACGGGTTCCCATCGCGTTTATTTTGGCGCTGACCGTGCTGCTGTCGTCGCTCTTTACCGCGCAGGCGGCGACGGCGGCATGGTTCTGCGAGGGCCAGATTTGCAGCACCAGCGTGCTGGGGTGCTGCTGCGCCTCCCCCACGCCAGCGGGCCGCGACCCACGCTGGGGCCCGCTATCGGGTAGTAGGGCCGACACAACGCTCTGTGCTGCCGACTGCGGCTGCGATATGGTTATCACCGCCGCCACCGAACAGCCCACGGGCATGGTTCCCGCAGCGGCACATTTCGTCCCGCCGCTCGCACTGCTTCCCGCGCCCTTCGTACTTCGGGCCGCGCCCCAGACGGTCGCGCAGACCGTACCCGCTGCTGATAGCCGTGGTCCCCCGACCGCGAGCATCGCCCTTGTTACCCCGTCCCTTCGCGCGCCCCCGCACGCCTGACATTCCCCTCGTCGTCTGAGCCTGGGGCGTTGGCGCGCCTTTTCTTTCACCCGTTTTCTGTTCGCCCGCCCCTGGCTCCCTGGATTGTCAGGAGGTTCTCGTGCGAACGTTTTTATTTCTGTGTTTCTGGCTGACGCCCGCCCTGGCGCGGGCACAGCCGCCGCTGCCTGTGCCGATGCCGCCGCTCTCGGTTGAGCAGGCCGTCACCCTTGCCGTCCAAAATAACCCACGGCTCGCCGCCGCCGCCCGCGAGGTCACCGCCGCGCAGCAGGGAGTCCGCGCGGCGGGAGCGCGCGCCAACCCTGAGATCGCCTTCGTGCCCGCGCTCACCGAGGGTGGGTCTGACACGGAGCTGCTCGTGCAGCAGCCGCTGGAGGTGAACGGCGCACGCGCCGCACGGCGCGGGGGCGCGACGGCACGGCTTCGGGGCGCGCAGGCCCAGGCCGTGGTCGAACTGCGCGGCCTGGTCTTTGCCACGCGATCCGCCTACTATGAGCTGATCCGCGCCCGCGAGCGGGCCGCGCTCACCCGCGACCTGCTTCAAACCGTTGAGAGCCTTGACCGCATCGCCCGCCGTCAGGTCGAACTGGGAGCGCGACCCGCCATCGAGCAGACCCAGACAGGTATCGAGGTCACGCGCGCCCGCCAGCAGGCGACACTCGCGGAAAGCGAGGCCGCAGTGCGCGCGGGTGCGCTGAACACGCTGCTGGGGCGAAACCCCGACCACGCGCTCGGTGCTGTCTCGGCTGGAGAACCTCCTTCCGTCCCTCTCCCCGCCGACACCAACGCCCTGCTCCGCCAGGCGCTGGAAAACCGCGCCGAGATCACGGCGGACGAGGCGCAGGCGGAGGCGTTGCGGCAGGAGGCGCGTCTTGCCCGCGCTGAGGGCCTTCCCGACCTGGCTCCTCAGTACCGCGCGGGAAGCGTGACGCGCGGCGGCGTGGAGGACAACGGGTTCGGAGTCGCCATCACGCTGCCGCTTCTGGATTGGGGCGGTCGCCGTGGACGGGTACGCCAGGCCGAGGAGGCCGCGCGCGCCCAGTCGCAGCGCGCGGAAGCGACCCGTGCCCAGGTGCGTCAGGAGGTTCAGCAATCCCTCCTCCAGGCGCGGGCGGCGGACGCCGTGCTCGCTGCCTATCCCCAGGGCCTTCTGGATCAGGCGCGGCGACTCCTTGACGCAAGCCGCATCGGATATGAGGAGGGCAGGACGAACATCGTCGCCCTGCTGGAAGCCCAGCGCACCTTTCGCCAGGTGCAGACCGAGTTCATCGACGCCCAGGTTGCCGCGGCGCTGTCCCGCGCCGAACTGGAGCGGGCAACAGGTGCGGTTCCTGCGGCCCTGCTATCCTCTATCTCCATCCCCGCACCAAGGAGGACGAAATGAGCACCAACCGACGGACCCCCCTGCTGGTCGCAGGGGCCTTTCTATTCGGGACGCTGGGTACGGCGGCGGTGATGTCGCGCGTCCGTTCCACGACCCCTGTCGCCGCTGAAAGCGCAGAAGCGCAACACGGCAATGACGAACATGCGGACGAACACGGGGAAACAGAGAAGCACACCGATGAGGAGCATGGGGAAGAGGGCCATGTGCGGCTTGATCCCGCAGGGGCGAAGACCGCTGGCATCCGCGTGGAGCCTGCGCGCTATCGGCCCGTGCAGAACATCCTGACCGTCCCTGGCACGGTAGAAGCCAGCACCGAGCGCGTCGCCAAGATCACGCCCCCTGTGGCGGGCCGCGTGGTGCGCGTACTGGTCAACCTGGGCGACACGGTTCGCACGGGTCAGCCGCTCGTGATCCTGGACAGCTACGAGGTGGCGCAGGCGCACGCGGCGGAGCACCAGGCCGAGTCTGCGGTGCAGCAGGCGAAGGCACGGCTGGAAACCGCCCGCGCCGAAATCAACCAGGCCCAGGCGGGTGTCGCACAGGCCCGCGCCGAGGTGCGGCAGGCCCAGACCAGGCAGAGCAGTGCGCAGGTCGCCGTACGGAATCAGCGCGCGCTGGCGCGGGCAGGGGCCTTTTCACAAGCCCCGCTCCAGGCGGCGCAATCCGAGCTGTCCGAGGCCCAGTTCGAATTGCTTGCCGCGCAGACCGAGGTGCAGACCCATCTGGTCGCGCTGCAGCGCACGGAGCGGCTCTTCAAAGAAGGGATTGCTTCCCGCGCCGAGCTGGAGCAGGCCCAGTTGGAACACCGCCAGGATCAGGCGCGGGCCGAGCGGGCACGGGCGCGGGTGGAGAACGCCAAACAGACATTGGCCCGCGAGCGGCGCGTGTTCTCTGGTGACCTGCTGTCCCGTCAGGCCGTGCAGGCGACCGAGGCCGAGGTGCGCGCCGCCGAGGGCGATGTCCAGCGGGCGCGCCAGGGTGTCATCCGTGCCCAGCAGGACGTGCGGCGCGCCCAGAAGGAGGAAGCTGCTGCGCTGACGGCGCTGAACGGCGCGCGGCAGGCGCTGATCGCGGCGCGGGCTAACCTGTACGCCCTGGAGGGCACGGGCCACGCCGAGGGCAGCGGCGGCAAGATCACCCTGTTCGCTCCCTTCGGCGGCGTGATCGCCCAGCAACTCGCCACGCTCGGCGAAACCGTGGAGCGCAGCACCACGCTGTTTTTGCTCGAGAACCTGAACAGCGTGATCGTCCAGGCAAGTATCCCTGAAAAGGAGGTCGCCCGTGTGCGCGCAGGTCAGCGGGTCGAGGTGACGGTTGCCGCCTACCCGAACGTCCGCTTTCCAGGGACGGTGCGTACCCTCGCCACCCGCGTAGATGAGAAGACGCGGGCGCTGGCCGCCCGCTGCCTGGTAAGCAATCAGGGACGACGGCTGCGCCCCGAGATGTTCGCTCAGGTCCATCTGGCGGCAGGCCCGAAGCGCAGCGTGATCCTGGTTCCCCAGAATGCCGTCGTCGGGGAAGAAGGCGCGCGGGCCGTGTTCGTAGCCGAGGGAGAGGGCTATGAACGGCGGACAGTCCAGGTCGGCGAAACGCGCGGGGCGCAGGTAGAGATAAGGGAAGGACTCAAGGCGGGCGAGCGTGTCGTGGTCGCGGGGGCGTTCGTCCTCCAGTCCGAAGCCCAGAAGGGCGAGCTTTCGGAGGGCCACGCGCACTAAAATGATCGAACG
Organism: Armatimonadaceae bacterium; assembly: GCA_030447685.1. Lineage (GTDB taxonomy): Bacteria > Armatimonadota > Armatimonadia > Armatimonadales > Armatimonadaceae > JAUJOK01. The sequence continues at coordinate 45,774 of JAUJOK010000009.1, read as the reverse complement.
CATCCTTGAATTTGGCGTGCGGCAGCGCCTTCTCGTCCTGATCGGGACGGTCTTCCTTGTGCTCGGGGGGCTGGTCGCTTTCCAGCGCCTGCCCATCGACGCCCTGCCTGACGTGACCAATAATCAGGTCCAGATCAACACGGCGGTTCCTGGCCTCGCGCCTGCCGAAGTGGAAAAGTTGGTTACCTTTCCCATCGAAGTAGCACTGGGAGGGTTGCCCGATGTAACCGAGGTGCGCTCCCTTTCGCAGTACGGGCTGTCCCAGGTGACGGTCGTCTTCGCCGACGATGTGAACCTGTACTTCGCGCGCCAGCTCGTGGGCGAGAAGCTCGCGGGAGCGCGGGAAAGCCTGCCCGAAGGTGTCGGCGCGCCCGAAATGGCCCCTGTTTCGACGGGGCTGGGCGAGATTTACCAGTACACCCTGGACTCCGAGAAGCGCAGCCCGACCGAATTGCGTACGCTCCAGGACTTCCTGGTCAAGCCGCAGCTTCGCACCGTGCCAGGAGTCGCTGAGGTAAACAGCCAGGGCGGGTTCGAGAAGCAGTACCAGGTAGAGATCGACCCGCAGCGGCTGCTGTCGCGGGGTGTGACCCTGCGTGAAGTCATTGAAGCGGTCGAGCGCAACAACGCGAACGCGGGCGGCGGCTACATCGTCAAGGGAGCAGAGCGCCTGCTGGTGCGGGGTATCGGGGTCGTCCGCAACAAGGGCGATATCGAGAGCATCGTTGTTGCCGCCGAACACGGCACCCCGATCTTCCTGCGGGATGTCGCCGCCGTCACCGAGGGCGGCGGACTGCGCCAGGGCGCGGCCACGCACAACGGCAAAGAAACCGTCCTGGGCATCGCGATGATGCTCAAAGGCGCGAACTCCCGCACCGTGTCGCTTGCCGTGGACGAGAAGGTGCGCCAGGTGCGCGCTTCCCTGCCCCCCGACGTGCGACTCGCGACCGTCTATGACCGCACCGAACTGGTTGAAAAGACCATCGGTACGGTTGAGCGCAACCTGCTGGAAGGCGGCATCCTGGTCGTCGCCGTGCTGCTCCTGCTGCTCGGCAACGTGCGCGGCGCGCTGATCGTCGCCTGCACCATTCCGCTCGCCATGCTGTTCGCCGTGATCGGGATGCAGCACTTCGGCATCTCCGCCAACCTGCTTTCGCTCGGCGCGATTGACTTCGGCCTGATCGTGGATGGCGGGGTGGTCATGGTCGAGAACGCTGTCCGTCGCCTGGCGGAGGCGCGGGAGCATCGGGGGAGCACCCTGACGCGCGCCGAGGTGATCCAGAACGTCCTCGCCTCGGCGCGCGAGGTCGGCACACCCCGGCACGCCCATTACCTTCGGCGTGGCGATCATCATTATCGTCTATCTGCCCATCATGACCCTCACGGGCATCGAGGGGAAGATGTTCCGACCGATGGCCTATACCGTCGCGCTCGCACTCGTGGGCGCGCTGATCCTGACGCTCACTCTTATCCCCGCGCTCTGCGCGCTTTGCCTGTCCCGCGATACGCGGGAAAAGGACAACCTGATCCTGCGCGCGGCGGACCGCCTGTACCGTCCGACCCTGGAATGGGCGCTTCGGCGGCGCGGGATAGTCGCGGCGGGAAGCGTGCTCTTTTTCCTGGGCTGCGCCGCGCTGTTTCCGCTGCTCGGCTCGGAGTTCATCCCGCGCCTGGACGAAGGAGCCATCGCGATCCAGCCCATCCGCCCCCCCGGCGTATCGGTCGAGTATTCCGTCGCTATGGTCGGGGCGGCGGAGCGGGTCGTCAAGTCCTTCCCCGAGGTGGTAGACGCCTACACGCGCATCGGGAGCGCGGAGCTTGCCACCGACCCGATGCCCCCGAGCGTTGGCGACATGATTATCACCTTGAAGGATCGCGGGCAGTGGCGGCGGGGCCTGACCAAAGAAAAGCTCATTTCCCAGATGCAGGAGCGGCTGGAAAGGGAAGTCCCAGGCCAGGGCTACGCGTTTTCGCAGCCGATCCAGCTTCGCACGGATGAGTTGGTGTCGGGCGTGAAGGCGGACATCGCCGTGAAGGTGTTTGGTGAAGACCTGGAAACCCTATCCAGCCTGGGCAACCGCGTCCAGGCGGTGCTCGGAAAGGTGGCGGGGGCTGAGGACGTGACGATGGAGCAGACCACGGGCCTGCCGACGCTGGAGATCACCATTGACCGCGCCGCCGCCGCGCGGTTCGGCATCAACGTCGCCGACGTGCAGGAGGTAATTGAGGCGTTCATCGGCGGGCGTACCGTGGGCCAGGTGATCGAAGGGGACCGCCGGTTCGACATCGTGGTGAAGCTGCCCGAGGCCCTGCGCAACGACATAACCGCTCTGGAGGAGCTGCGCGTCGCTGCCCCAGGCGGCGAGCGGGTTTCGCTTTCCCAGGTAGCCCAGATCGCCATCCGTCCCTCGCCCGCGCAGGTAAGCCGTGAGCAGGGGGCGCGTCGGGTCGTGGTTCAGGCGAATGTACGCGGGCGCGACCTGGGCGGATTCGTCGCCGACGCCCAGGCGCAGGTGGCGGGGCAGGTGAAACTGCCCACGGGCTACCGCATCGAGTGGGGCGGGCAGTTCGAGAACCTCCAGAGCGCGCGCACGCGACTCCTGATTGTCGTCCCCCTGGCGCTGGCGCTGATCTTCCTGCTGTTGTTCATGACCTTCGGGTCGCTCAGGCAGGCCGCAATGATCTTTACGGGTGTGCCGCTCGCGGTCACGGGGGGCATCCTCGCCCTGCTGCTGCGGGGGCTTCCCTTCTCCATCTCGGCGGGGGTCGGGTTCATTGCTCTCTTTGGGGTCGCCGTGTTGAACGGTGTGGTTCTGGTGTCGGCCATCAACAAGCTGCGCGAGGAGGGGCGGGACGTGCCTGAGGCAGTTCGGGAAGGGGCGCACACACGACTGCGGCCCGTGCTAATGACCGCACTCGTGGCGAGCCTGGGTTTCGTCCCGATGGCCCTGTCTTCGGGGGTCGGGGCCGAGGTACAACGCCCGCTGGCGACCGTCGTGATCGGGGGCATCCTGTCCAGCACGCTGCTGACCCTGATCGTGCTTCCCACGCTGTACGCCTGGTTTGAAGGGAAGGAGGCCGCGCATGGGGTCAGGCCATAGCCACACTCACGGGGGCGCAGGTAACGAGCGGGCGCTGAGGATCGCCCTGACTCTGACAGCCACGTACTTGATAGCCGAAGTCGTGGGCGGCTTCGTGACGGGGAGCCTGGCGCTGCTTTCCGACGCCGCCCACATGCTCACCGATGTCGCTGCCCTCGGAATCGCGCTGGTCGCGATTCGCTTCAGCAAGCGGCCCGCCGACAAAAAGCGCACCTTCGGCTACTACCGCTTCGAGATACTGGCGGCGGCGGTGAACGCGGCGGTGCTGTTCCTGGTCGCCTTCTATATCCTTTGGGAGGCGTGGAAGCGGTTCCAGGAGCCGCCCGAAATCCAGTCGGGTTGGATGCTCGGCGTAGCCGCGCTCGGGTTTATGGTCAACCTCCTCTCAATGCGCGTTCTCCAGGCAGGCAGCTCCCAGAGCCTGAACATGAAGGGAGCCTACCTGGAGGTGTGGAGTGACCTGCTGGGTTCGGTGGCCGTGATCGCGGGGGCGCTCGTGATCCAGTTCACAGGCTGGTGGCAGGTGGACCCGATCTTCGCCGTCCTGATTGGCCTGTGGGTATTGCCCCGCACCTGGACGCTGCTCTCGGAGAGCGTGAACATCCTGCTGGAGGGCGTGCCTGAGGGTATCGAGTTGGAGCAGATTGACGCGTCCCTGCGGGCGTTGCCAGGGGTGCAGGACGTTCATGATCTTCATGTCTGGGCGATCACGAGCGGCAAACACAGCCTGACGGCGCATCTGGTTCTGGACGAGGCGGGGGTGCAGAGCGAGCAGGAGGTGCTTCAAGCCGCACGGGAGGTACTGGAGCGCGAGTTTGACATGACCCACACTACGGTCCAGGTGGAGACGTGGGGCATATGCGCGCCCGAGGACGCGGACTGCAACCTGGGCGCAACGGCGGAATCTCATGCAGGCCATGAGCACTGAAGGCGGGGGCTGCGCCGCTGTCGAAGCGCAACCCATCACGGCCCGAATCGCCAGCGGGCACACCATCGTGATCGACGCCCAGGACGCCGCGCTGCTGGAGCGGTATACGTGGCGCACTTACAACCTGGGTGGTGGCCTGAAGGTCGTCGCCTCAGTCCCGCAGGAAGCGGGCGCGAAACGTAAGCGCGTGCAGTTGTCGCGGCTCATTACCCAGGCGGGGGCACGGCGGCGCGTCCTGCACAAAAATGGCGACCCGCTGGACCTGCGGCGAGAAAATCTTCAGGTGGCGCAGCCGCATCCCTGTCCGCTGTCACGTGAGACTCTGGGGGCACTGTATGCCGAGTCACACCGCCCGTTCGGAAACATTGCCCGATGCGCTGCCGAGGTCGCGGGCTGGGACACACTGCCACCACGCTGGATGATAGACCAGTGGCTCCGCGCGGCAGGTATCCAACTGCGCCCGCCACCGATAATCTCCCAGCCACCGAAAAACGTATCTGCTTAGCGTGCTCCGCCCGCATTTGGTGGTGCGCGTAGCAGGGCCAAGAACAGAAACGATTCTGGCACCTTCGGCTCAGGGGGTGCGGCGGATTCTGGTTATTTTTGACACCCGACTGTAAGGCATATACGCTGGGCGGTATTGGCCCTGGAAGGGCCAGCTATAATAGAAGCAGTGACACCCTTACGGGTGCCGCCTACGCAGTAGCATAGCCCCTCAGCGGTAAGAGTGCCGCCACCAGCAGCACACAGCCCGCCAGCACCATTGAGGTTGCCGAGAGCGTGCCGCAGATTACCAGCACGGGCTTGCGGCCCACCTTATCGCTGAGCCGCCCCCAGAGCGGCGACACCACGATCTGCGTCAGAAAGTAGCTCGACAACACCAGCCCGATGGCCCAGCCCTGCGCGCCGAAGGCTTCCAGGCGTGTTTGCAGGTCAGGAATGACCATGCCAAAGCCCATCATGTCCAGGAAGATAGCAAAGAGCAGAGGCACGTGCCGTCGCCACCCAGGAGAGCAGGGCCGCGCCTCTGCCACGAGAACTACCTTCCCATCCGCATCCCGCTCCTGCCGTGCCTGCCCAGTTCATCCAGGGCGGCGCGGAAGCCTCGTGCCAGCGTCGTAGCGGGGCCGCGCCCCAGGTAATGCAGGAAGAAGATACGCGGGTCTTCGCCCAGCATGTGATTGTGGACGGCGACCACTTCCAGGTTATGCCTGCGCAGGGCCTTGATGACGGGGTTCACCTCAGGCTCCAGCATCGCGACATCGCCCGCAATATGGGCACTTTCTGCCGTGCCCGCAAAGGAAGCCCAGGTGTTCAGTCCGATGGCAGCGGTCATTTCCGCACCCATCGCCGTGATGAAAAGGTCGCTGCGCCCGATGGTGTACTTGTAGGTAGGCCCGTTCACGCTGCCCGTGTTGCCCACGATCTTGTCCAGGGTGGGCAGGTCGAATATCTCTTTGCCCGTGCGCGCGGGCGCTTGGCCTGCGGGTGGCTGATTGGCGGGAAACAGTTTGGTCGTCTGGATTGCTGTGGCATAACGGCGCGCCAGGTCTGCGGCAGCGCCCATGCCGTGGACGTGCATGTAGAAGATGCGCGGCTCCTCGTAGAAGAAGTGGTTATGAATCGCGCTGACCTCCAGGCCGTTCGCCTGCGCCGCCGAGATCAGCGGGTTCACTTCGTCCTGGAGCAGCACGGTGTCACTCATCAGGACCGTGTTCTTGCCGTCCAGCGTCTTCTTCAGCGACACCCAGCCGCCGAATCCCAGTGCGGTCGGGACGGGATCACCCTTGACCGACACCTTCAGGTCAGCACGCGGCAGCGCCGTGGTGTAGACGGCCTCTGCTTCCACGTAGCGGCCCTTCTTACCCAGCGCAGTGTCCACTGCCGCCATCTCCTCGGCGGTCATGGGTGGGGTCTTTCTCTTTCGACGGTCTTGCTGAGTCGCAGCGAGCGCCTGGTCCGCGCCCCCCAGAGCAGCGGCGGTTCCCGCCGCGCCTGCCGTCACGACCGCCGCGCCGAGGAGGCGGCGGCGGCTCCATCCTGTTTCACTCATATCTTTACTCCCTGGAAAAACGAATTCAGTGCGCGGGTTCAGGCTGGCTTCTCCCGCCCCCGCCCGTCGGGGCAACAGATGTACCCTGATCGTCCCCTGCGTGCGGCATAACGTTCCCGCTCCCCTCGGCGGAACCCTCCCATTCGGCGCGTCCGAAGCGGAAGAACAGCGCGGGCGTGACCAACTGGTCGAGCAGCGTGCTGGATAGCAGCCCGCCCAAAATAACCACGGCAATCGGCTGCAAAAGTTCCTTGCCAGGCTCACCCACTGAAAGCGCCAGCGGCAGCAGACCGAGTGCGGCGGCGAGGGCAGTCATAAGGACGGGTGAAAGTCGCTCCAGCGTACCGCGCACGATCATGTGTTCCCCAAAGGCTTCCCCCTCCTCGCGCATCAGGTGGACATAGTGGGACAGCATCATGATGCCGTTGCGGGTGGCGATACCGAACAGAGTGATAAAGCCGACCAACGAGGCCACGGACAGCACGCCGCCTGTCAGGTAAACGGCAAGGACACCGCCAACGAGAGCAAGCGGCAGGTTTACCATGACTTGGAGGGCGAGCCGCCACGATTGGAGGGCAACATAAAGCGCAAGGAAGATGGCAACGACGGTGAACGCTCCAAGCAGCAGGATGCGGCTCATGGCGTTCTGCTGGCTCTCGAACTGGCCCCCGTACTCAACGAAGTAGCCCGTGGGCCACGCCGCCTGCACCGCGCCCATCCGCCGCTGGAGGTCAGTCACGACGCTGTTCAGGTCTCGACCCTGGACATTGGCCTGGACCACGATGCGCCGCGACACGTTTTCACGGTTGATGGTGTTCGGCCCCGCCGCCTTGCGAACCCGTGCCAACTGCCCGAGCGGTACGCGCGCCCCTGACGGCGTGCTTACCAGTGTCCGCCCGATCACATCCGTATCGCCTCGGGCGGCCTCGTCAAACCAGACCACAAGGTCATAGGTGCGTTGTTCCTGCAAGACCTGCCCGACCACATGGCCGCCCAGCGCGGTTTCCAGCGTTTCGGCGAGTTCCCCTGGGGTCAGACCGTAGCGCGCGGCCTGGTCTCGGTCGATGTCGATCCGAACCTGAGGCACCTCAATTTGCGGCTCGACCTGCAAATCCACGACGCCAGGCACCTGGGACATAACGTTTCGGACCTCCTGAGCACGGCTCCTCAGCGCGTCCAGGTCGGGGCCATACACTTTTACGGCAAGTGCGGCGCGCACTCCCGACGACAGGTGGTCCAGTCGGTGCGAGATGGGCTGTCCGACAGCGACCACCGCGCCAGGGATAGCCTCCACCTTTCGGCGTATCTCGGCGACCGCCTGTCCGTGGGAGCGTCGGCTCGCACGTAAACCCACGTCGATTTCGGAATAGCCGACGCCCTCGGCGTGCTCATCCATCTCAGCGCGCCCCGTACGCCGCCCCGTATGGACAACTTCAGGCACGGACAGGAGCTGCTTTTCGATAGCGGTCCCTATTCGGTTCGATTCAGTTAGGCCCGTACCAGGAGGCAGGATCGCGCTGATGGAAAGGCTGCCCTCGTTGAACGGGGGCAGGAACTCACGTCCCATCCGCGGCAGCAGGGCGAGCGCGGCGAGAGACAGCAACGCAGCCCCTGCGAGCACGGGAGTGGGATGGCGAATGGCCCAGCGCACCAGCGGCTCGTCCCCACGCTTTAAGTGGCGCACCAGCCAGGTGTCCTCGGCGTGATCGGCGGATGTTTTTTTAGCCGTGCGGGCGAGCAGAAAGGCGCAGAGAGCGGGCGTTAGCGTGAGCGAAACGAGCAAGGAAGCGGTCAGTGCGGTAATAAAGGCCAGGCCCAGCGGCAGGAACACGCGCCCTTCCATGCCCTCCAGTGACAGGAGCGGCACGAAGACCAGCACAATGATAACAGTGGCGAACACAATGCTGTTTCGGACCTCGGCGCTTGCCTCAAAGACCACCTGGAGTGGCGGTAGTGGAGCAGGCTTCGCGCGGTTCTCCCGCAGCCGCCGCACCACGTTTTCCACGTCCACGATGCTGTCGTCCACCACCAGCCCGATAGCGACCGCCAGCCCACCGAGCGTCATCGTATTGACCGAGATGCCGAAGCGGTCCAGAACCAGCATGGCGATTACGAAGGACAGCGGTATGGCGACGAGCGAGATGAAAGTAGCCCTCAGGTTCAGCAAAAAGGCGAGCAGGATGACAAACACCAGGATGGTGCCGTCGCGCAGCGCCTCCTTCACGTTGTCCACGGCGGCCTCAATGAAGGTGGCCTGGCGGAACAGGTCGCGGTTTATCGTCACGTCGCGGGGGAGCGCAGCCTGGATGTCGCCGAGCGCCTTGTCGAGCGCGCGGGTCAGTTCCAGGGTATTTGCGTTGGGCTGCTTCTGAACGCTGAGGATGACGGCGGGCGCTCCGCTTACACTGGCATCACCGCGCCTCGGTCCCGCCCCGAAGCGGACCTCCGCCACCTGCCCAATGGTTACAGGCACGCCGTTTTTCTGAGCGACAACGGTGCGGGCGATGTCCTGGGGGGAGCGGGCGCGGCCCGTGATGCGGATGATCGCCTCGCGCTGCGGCGTCTGCAAAAACCCGCCCGACGTGTTCAGGTTGGACTGGCGCGCGGCTTCGGTCAACTGGTCGAGCGTCACGCCGTATTGCTGGAGGCGGGCGGGGTTGGTGAGCACCTGGAACTGCTTGGCCCCACCCCCGATGGGCACAACCTGCGACACGCCAGGCACGCCCAGGAGGCGCGGGCGCACCACCCAGTCTGCGAGCGAGCGCACCTCAATGGGCGGCGTGGTGCCGTCCTTGCTCGACAGCGAGACAAGCAGCACCTCGCCCATGATGGAGGATACAGGGGCGAGTGAGGGCAACGTGCCCGTGGGCAGCCGTCCCTGCGCGGTCTGCAACTTTTCGTTGACGACCTGGCGCGCGCGGAAGATGTCGGTGTCCCAGTCGAACTCCACCCAGACGATGGAAAGCCCCGCGCTGGAAGCCGAACGAACCCGCTGCACCCCCGCCGCGCCGTTCATTGCCGTCTCGATGGGGAAGGTGACAAGCGGCTCGACCTCTTCGGGGGCAAGTCCATGCGCCTCGGTCATGACCGTGACCACGGGGCGGTTCAGATCAGGCAGCACATCCACGGGCATCTGTGTGACGACCCGCGCGCCGTATACCAGGAGCATGAGCGCGGCGGCGCAGACGAGCACACGGTTTTTGATGCTGAACTCGATGATGCGGTTGAACACGAACGGCAGTCCCTTATCCTTTCTTCGCCAAGGCGAGCAACTGGTACGCGCCTTGCGTGACCACCTTGTCACCCGCCTTCAGCCCCCCTTCGATCACTGCCATGTCACCCAGCGTCGCGCCGATCCGAACAGCGCGGCGGCGGTAGCCTTCCCCTTCCTGGATGAAGACGACCTGCTCGTTCCCGTCCTCCTGGACAGCCTCCTGGGGCACGAGAATCGCACGACCTCGGCCTGCGCCGACAAGCACCCGAACAAACATATTGGGCTTGAGCACCTCGCCAGGGTTGGTGACTGCGGTGCGGACACGCACGGCGCGAGTTTCAGGGTTCACCGCGCCACCAATATAAGAAATGCGCCCCTGGAAGGTGCGGCCAGGAACGGCGTCGGCGGCGATAGTCACGGCCTGGCCGACGCGCACTTGTGGCAAGTCTTTCTCGAACACGTCGCTCTCGACCCACACGCTGTCCGTGTTCAGGATGCGTGCGAGCGTCTGCCCCGCCTCCACCACTTCGCCTGCGCTGACGGGCCGCGCCTCCACCTCGCCCCCCAGTGGTGTCACCACCGTCACCTGACTGCCGCCGCTGGGCGTTGCGCCGAGCAACCGCAATCGGTTGCGCGCCGAAGCGAGATTGGTGCGCGCCCGTGTGCGCGTTGCCTCTGCCTCCGCCGCGCCGCCGCGGGCAGCCTGAACCCGCCGTGCCTCGCTCTGAACCACGGCGTTCGCGGCTCGCAGCGCAGCCTGGGCTGCGGCAAGATCGGCCTGGGCCTGCTGCACTTCGCGCGCGTCGCGCAGCCCGCGGCGCTGGATTTGTTCTTCACGGGCAAGCGCCGCCCGTGCAATCGTTAGTTGCCGCTGGGCGGTTTCGACGCGGGTGCGGCCCTGGGCGGCGGCGCTCTGAGCAGTCTCGGCCTCGCGGCGGGATACCACACCATCGGCGACGCCTGTTTCCAGGCGGCGCGCCTGCGCTTCCAGGGTTGCAAGCGCTGTGCGCGCAACGTTCAGTTCGCCCTCGGCAGTCGCAACGGCAGAACGCGCGGCTTCGACGGGACCCGAAGCGAACGCGCCTGACCGCGCAAGTTCCCGCTGGCGTGCCAGAGTACGTTCGGCGTTCCGCACCTGCCCCTGCGCCTGACTTGCCTCGGCACGGGCGCGCTCTTGGTTGGCCTGTGCCTCGGCAATTTGGGAGCGGGCGCGCGCGGCAGCGGCGTCCGACTGGGCGATCTCAGACGCGCCTCGGCGTAAATCAGCCTGGACCTGGGCTATTTCGGCGCTGTCGAGCACAGCGACGACATGGCCCGCGCTCACCTCATCTCCTGGCGTCACCCCTACGCGCACCACGCGCCCCGCGACACGCGCGTTCACGGTTGCGGCACGGTTCGGGTTTGGCTTCACCTGACCTGTTGTCGTCAGTGCGCTCGTCCCCCGCGCCGCCCGCGCCGCGACTGTTGTCAGCCCGACGGTTTTCGCCGCATCGGACGAGATGGTGACGACATCGGGGTCAGGCGGGGCCATTTCCTCGTTCTCGATGGACAGGCGGAAGCGGTAGTGTCCCTGGGTCTGGACGGCGGCCTCCTGTCGGTCGGCGGTGGGGTAGGCCCGTAGCGGCTCCTGCGCATTGCCGCCCCCGAACGTACTGGCAACGGCGACGTGCCGCCCGTCAGGGCCGTGCATATGACCCGCTTCTTCTCCGTCTTCCTGCGCATGAGCCGTGGGAACAATGGGGAGGGAACCCGTGACCAGAGCGACGATAGACAGCATCGCCACCGTTCGCCGCCCGCTGCGCCTCCCCAAAAGAAATGCACCCAGTATGGCGAGGAGGATTGCGGCAACTCCGAGTACTGTCCACCAGGGGGAGTGATGGGCGTGCTCAGCCTGACCCTGGGGAGCGGGCACCCATATCGGGAACTCCAGAGTCACCTGCTGCTTATCGGGCAGAGTGACCTTCTCGATAATGACATACTCCCCTGGCTCGCGGTACATCATGTGCGAGCCGTACACACCGTTTTCAGGCTCGAAGGTGTTGTGCTCGCGGTGAATGACCGCTTTCGGGTCACCCTTCTTGTGGATCACCGAATGTACGTCACAGCCCTCGACCACCTTGCCGTTCCTGTCGGGACCAGGCTGGCGCAAATCGGTAATCATCAGGTCGTGGTGGCTCAGGATGCTCCGCTGCCCTGCTGCCTGGCCCCCGAAGGTGCTGGCGACGGCGATATGCCGCCCATCGGGGCCGTGCATGTGGCCCGCCTCCTCCTGGGCGCGGGCAGGCAACAGAAGCAGCAGCGGCGCGCCGACGAGCAGTGCGAAAACGTGGGTGATGGTTCTGGCTTTCATGGGCTACCTCATTTGTCTTGCGGGGATCGGGGGCATTGGGGTCGGGCCGAGAATGGCGGCCCCCAGCGCGGCGTCCAGGGTGGTGCGGGCACGCACGGCCTCAAACAGGGTCGTCTGGTACTCGACCTGGGTTTGCCTCGCGACGCGCTGGGCTTCCAGCACTTCCAAGAAGGTCGTCAAACCGCTCTCGAAACCCGCGCGGGTGGCGCTCAGCAGTTGGGCGGTTCGGGGCAGGATCGTCTGCTCATAGTTCTGTGCGATCTGGCGTGAGGCGGTAAGATCGGCGGCGGCCTGTTCAATTTCGCGAGCAATCGCACGGCGCAGCACCTCTACCTCGGCCTCCTGCGCGAGCGCAACCGCGCGGGTGCGGTCCACCTCGGCACGCTGGGCGCGGTCGCGACCAAGTGGAAAGTTCAGCCGACCCTGTACACCCAGGTTGCGCCCGCTAAAGGGGGCGCGATCCAGACTCCAGGTATCCGCTGCCACCTCCGCGAACAGGGTTGGTCTGCCCTGGGCGCGGGCAACCTCCACCTCGCCTTGCAACGCCGCGAGCCGCGCCTGGGCCGCCCGAAGGTCGGGGCGTAAACGCATAGCTTCAGCGACCTGCTCTTCCAGTGGGCGTGGTGCGGGGGGCAGGGTCAGGCTGTCCGTCGGCTGAATCGGCTGCTGTCGCTCCCGTCCAAGAAGCCGATTGAGAATCGCAGCACGGGCCTGGGTATCGGCCTGCGCGCGGACGAACTCCTGCTGGGCACGGGCGACTTCGATCTCGGCGCGCGTCGCCTGTACCGCAGGCGCTTCCCCGAGCTGGACACGCCGTCGCACGATGGTCTGCACCTGCTCGGTAAGCCCTACGGCGTCCCGAGCCGTCGCCTCGCTCGCCCTGGCCCGCACCAGATCGAAGTAGGCGGTGCGTGTTTCCAGGACCACTTGGAGACGCACCGCATCTGCCTGCGCTTGCGCCGCACTCTGCTCACCTGCGGCGCGTTGGGTTTGTGCCGTGCGCAGTCCCGCAATGTCGAACTGCTGCGACAGCAGGGCGTTCCCATTCGTAAAGCCCGCGCCAGGCGCGAGTTCCACCCGTGGCGTGTACGGTGCTCCCGCACCGCGCAACGCCGCAGTCGCGGCCTCGACACGGCGGCGTGCTGCGCCCAGAGCGGGGCTTTGCTCCAGCGCAACCTGTACTGCCTCGTCCGCAGCGAACATATCACTCTTCGCTCGAATGGCGGACGGTTGTGCCAGGGCGATGCTGGCAGTACACAGACAGGCTATGAGGATGGGCCAATGGCACAGCATCAACGCCTCCCCTCGTGTCCGAGTCTGCTATTGTCAATAGCAGTCGCGGGCGTTAAACAAACGGTGGGCATGATGGTCATGGATACTCCGATACGAAGGTAGTGATCAGTGGTAGGCAAACATCTCGGCAAGGTGCAGGATGACAGGATACGCCGCGAGCAGGCCCGAGAAGCTCAGCGCCGCAAGCACCGCCAGGCCGATGCGGTGCCGCGCCAGGGCGCGCGGGGCGAGCGGGCAATGTTCGAGCAGCGCCTGGACCCTTGCCGCTACATCCTCGGGCCGCGACGCCGCGAACGAGGCCGCCCCAGGCAGGGTCTGTGAGTGGGCAAGACGCGCCACGGTGACCAGGGCGGCGGCGACATCGCAGGAGCTTCCCACGGAGCGTGCTGCCTCGGCGTCGCAGGCGCGCTCCGTAGAGGCGACCCACCCGTGGTAAAGCCGCCATCCGCCAGGCAGCGGGAACAGGTTGTAAAAGGTTACGAGAACGACGCTCAAGAGGCCGTCGCGCCTCCGCACATGGGCCGCTTCGTGGGCGAGCACGGCGTCACGCTCCCGCGGGGACAGCCGCTCCCTCAAACCCGTCGTCAGATACACGCGGGGGCGCAGTACGCCCACGGTGAAACACAGGGCCTTGTCCGAAGGCAGGCAGTACACGGCAGGGTTAGCCACGTCTGGGAGCGGGTCGCTGCTGAGGAAACGCAGGCCGCTGCCAAATGCCTGAGCACGCGACAGGGCGTAAGCGGTCCTGCCGAGGCAGATGGCGAGGACACACAGCGAGGCAGCGTTCGCTGCGTGCAGCGTGCCATGAGAGGCGGGAATTTGGTGCAGGCGCTCGGCCCACAGGTGCCACAGGTCATGAGAAGCGGTACTGCCAACGAGTGCGTGGGGTTCGTAAACGGCAATGGTGACCAGCACCCCAATGGCGACCAGCGGCAACAGGGCGCACCACGCCGCTTCTAACGCGGACGGTGCGCGGCGGCTCCGCCCGAACCAAGCGGTGGTGAACAACGCGGCACCGACGCCGAGCAGGGCCGCGCTATAGGCGAAGGCGAAGGCAGCGACGATAGGGCACAGATCAGGCATCATCCTCGCCCTCCCGCCGCCGCTCGATAGCATCCCGCAACAGATCGAGCTGCGCCTGCGAAACATTCGGGTCAGGGTGAACAAAGAACGACGCGACCGCCTGCGGGAACTGCTCCACAAGACGATCCAGCGCCGCCGTCACGATACGCCGCTCCAGTTCCGCTTCGGACACTACCGCGTGATACAGATAAGCTTTCCCCGACTTGCTCTGTACCAGGATGCCTTTCTGTGCCAGGCGCTCCAGTGTGGTTTTCACCGTGGTATATGCCACGCGCGGTTCGTGGGCAAGAGCGGCATGAACATCACTTACGTTCATCGGGGCAGGATGCGACCACACAACTGCCATGACCGCTCGTTCCAGCTCTCCGAGTGGAGCAACGAGGCCCGTTTTCGCGGGTGCGAAACGGCGTGTAGCACGGGGGGACAGCATATCCGCAAGTATATCAGTCGTATCTGCTATTGTCAATCGCACGCCCCGTGAGAACTTGCCCCCAAGGCGGGCTGGATGTGTGCAGGGCGGGACGCGTAAGGGACTGAAGGGGCATGGAGGCACGACCGTACGGCTCAGTCAGGAAGGCTGCGTCCGATGAGCAATGCGGACAGCCAGTAGCTGCAAAAATGCGCCGAATAACATAACGATGGCACCTGCCAGAAACATCGGCCCATAGCCAACCTGCTTTAACAGCGCAATCGCCAACAATGGGGCGATGAGTCCCCGAATCCCGACGAGCAGAGAGTGTAAAGCCTGATACTGGGCTTCCCGACCTGGCTCCGAATAGTAGAGGATGCTCGTCATATACGACAACTCGATACCAGCGAAGCCAAATCCCGAGAGCGCCGCAGCAATCAAGAGCCATGTTACCGACTTCGCTGACAGGTAGATAAAGGGAATCAGGGCCACGATACTGATGGAAAGAAACACGGCTTTGGGTGATCCGTGCCTGTCCATATAACGCCCCCAAAAGAATGACCCTGCAATAGCGGATAGCGATGTACAGTTTGCCAGGTTCGCGATTTGCGTGTTGCTTATCTTCAACACGTCGACCTGAAAGAGCTGGTAAAGCGGCACCATAGCCAGGTTCGCGAATCCATATACCATGACCGAAGAAGCGAACCACCGATAGCCGATGTTGTTACGGAGTATCGAAAACATCTGCACCAAGAGCGAAGGGGAGTCTATTGCGCGTGAGCGGCGAGTTTCAAGACGGTTAGAGCGAAGCCGTTGTCGTTCAGCAGCAATACGTGACAGGGCGTTCTTAAACCACCCCGGCTTGCCGAAACCGTAGGTGAATACCGACAGCGCAAACCAGCGGTAGCCGACATTTTCCCGCAGGATGGAAAGCGTGTCCAGCATGAATTCGTGCGCGCTCAGGCGGCGCGTGCTTTCGGTGACATGGGCCTCGGCGGAAAGTGGTCGGACACGAGAAAACGAAAAAGCTGCCGCCAGCCCCAGCAGGCCCGCGACCGGGAATAGATAGCGGTACGAAATTTGGTAGTCGAGCAGGCGGCCCGTCGTCAGCGTCGCCAGGAACATGAAGGTCTGCGCTCCGACCCGCACGTATCCCAGCAGCCGCCCCCGCGCGCGATCCGGGTAGATGTCGCGCATCAGCGTGGTGTATGCCGGTGACGAGATCGTCCCGATAAACTGAAGACCGGATACCAGAGCCACAAACAGCGCCGGGAAGGTTGCGAGCGGCATCAGAAAAAGCAGCGCGCGCGCCGGAATCCATGAGCCGAGCACGAACGGGAGCTTGCTCT
This sequence comes from Armatimonadaceae bacterium, assembly GCA_030447685.1. Lineage (GTDB taxonomy): Bacteria > Armatimonadota > Armatimonadia > Armatimonadales > Armatimonadaceae > JAUJOK01. The sequence continues at coordinate 29,994 of JAUJOK010000009.1, read as the reverse complement.
TTCCCTCCATCTGCCGTGCCCACAGGGGAGAAAGCAGGTTGCCGATAAAGGGGGCGGCGGTCATCACGGCAATGGTGGCTTCCGGCGCGTTCAGTTCGCCGCGCGCGATGCGGACGAAGAAGGGGAAGGTCATTCCCATGTACGCCCCGGCGCACATCCCGGCGATGCTGTCCCACAGGAACGAATGCCGCGCCGCACGGGGTATATCGAGCGCGAGGCGCAGCTTGATGCGCGCCTTGAGTCCGAACCGTTCGCGCCGGGCGCTGGTGGGAGGCGAAGAATCGGAAGGAGGAGCCGTCGGGGTGGTCGCCATGACGGTTCCAGTGTACCATCGCGCCCGGCGGAGCGTCAACGCGCTCCGTCACCCGGAGTGTGGACACTCCAGGCTCAGGAGCCTTCGGCTAACCGTCCTGTGGACGGGAGACGGAGGAGCGTTCCTCCCGTCCGCAGGACGGTTGGCGGCGGCCCCGCAGGGGCGTTCGTATGTCGCTGCGCGACCGCCCCATAGCTCGGAGTGTCCACACTCCGGGGGCAGGCGGGGGAGGCCTACCGGGGCACTTCGATTCCTTCCAGGAGCGAGGTAAGCACGCGGTCGGGGCTGGAGCCTTCGATCTCGGCCTCGGGGCGCAGCAGGATGCGGTGGCGCAGCACGGGCAGGGCCATCTGTTTTACGTCGTCGGGAATGACGAACGGGCGGCCCCGCATCAGCGCGAGCGTTTTGGACGACTGCAAAAGGGCGACGGCGGCGCGCGGAGACGCTCCCAGGGTAAGCTGCCGGTGCTCGCGGGTGCGCCGCACGATGCTGTTGATGTAGTTCAAAATCTTGGCGTCCATCGTCACGCGCGGCAGGGACGCGCGGGCGCGCAGCAGATCGTCCACGGTTGCGACCGGGCGCAGGTCGGCGGTGGCGAGGTTGGCGGCCTGGAACCCCTTGTCATAGGCGCTCAGCACGCGCAGTTCGGCCTCTTCGCTGGGGTAGGGAACGATGACTTTCACCAGAAACCGGTCCAACTGCGCTTCCGGCAGGGGATAGGTGCCCTCGTGCTCGACCGGGTTCTGCGTGGCGAAGACGGTAAAGATGGGCGGCAAAGCGTTGGGAACGCCGTCCACGCTGACCCTCCTCTCCTCCATCGCTTCCAGAAGGGCGGCCTGCGTCTTGGGCGGCGTGCGGTTGATCTCGTCAGCTAAGACGATCTCGCTGAAAACGGGGCCGCGCCGCAGGTGAATCGCGCCGGTGCTCATCTCTTAGACGTTCGTGCCCACGATATCCGAGGGCATCAGGTCGGGTGTGAACTGAATGCGCTTGAACTCGGCCTGGCAGGCGGCGGCAAGCGTACGTACCAGCAGCGTCTTGGCCGTGCCGGGCACCCCTCGAACAGCGCGTGGCCGCCGGTGAGCAGGGCGACCAGAGCCGCCTCGACGACCTCCTCCTGGCCCTGTATCGCCTTATGGATTTCGTTAGTGATACGCTCGGCCAGACCCGCGACAAACGTGGGCGCGTCCGCCTCCTCATCTACCCGGCTGTTGTCCCTCTCAGTGGCGCGCTGTCGTCCACGACGGCAGCCTCCTCAGCCACGGGCGGCAGGTTCCCGATCCTCTCCTCCAAGGCCCAGTTCCTTTCTTATGGCTTCCAGGTCGCGCGCCAGGGACAGCAGTTCGCTGTCGCGCACCTTGCCTTCGTCTATTTTCGTTTCGCACGCACCGACCACGGCGCGCAGGCGGCGCTCCAGGTCTTCTTTGTCTCCCGTGCCCAGCGTTCGCGCGGCACGCCGCGCACCACCTCGTCCGTCGGCGTGTCGTAAGGCAGCGCCACCGCCCGGCACAGGTCGCGCCAGAACGGCAGGTAGACGCCTTCCAGGGCGGCGTCCGCCGCGCCCGCCCGCCGGTACAGATCGGCCAGTGAACTCACATACTCCGACGACACCCGCGCCGGTGCAGGCAGCGGGCGGGGCAGGCCAAAAACGCCGCCCCGCCGAGTAGACGATCAGCAGCGCCAGGCCGGAAAAGCTGCCAGGCCGCAAGCTGGCCCGGCCTGCCCACGGCGTCCCAGAAATTATCCGCTTCCTGAAAGCCTTGATGGTACTCATCGAAACCGATGCGTTCCCCTGCGCCTGCGTAGGCGCGCACCAGGTCTGTAATAAAGCGCGCGTTGTCCGCTTTGGTGATATACCTATTATCCACGGTTCCGGGGTCAGACACGGCCACGACGGTACCCTTTCCGTGCCGGAACAGAACCACGGCGGGGGCCTGATCCGCGAACAGGGGCAGTGCGCCGGGGGGCGTTTTGCTCCACCGCACGGCGGCAGGCACCTGAAGCCCGTCCACGCCGGATAAAGCCGGAACCGGCTGAAGCGGAAAAAAGCGTTGCGTTCGCTTTGCCCTGCGCGCCCGTGTCCAGACCCAGCTTCCGGGTGAGCGCATTGGAGCGGCTGGTCAGGACAATAAGCGTCCGCTGCTTTTCCGCCACCCAGCGCAGCGCGCGTCCGTTACCTGCTGCTCCGTCCATCGGTTCGGGTCTTTGAATCTGAATCTGCCCCCGGAGCCGGGCATCTCGGAATCGAGCATCAGGTATTCCGGCCCGGCCACCATCACGCCCAGAGTGTCCGGCCAATCTTCCGGCGCGCGCTCCACCTTTTCGACTCCGACGCCGCTGCTTTGCAGAAGCAGATACAGCGCCTTCCAGCCGCCGGGACGCGGGGAAGAGACGGAACGGCGCGGACGCTCTTTATCTTCGGGCAGTGAGCCTTCCCCGGCAAGCCGGAACGATACCAGTGCGAGCAGCAGAAGCAGGCCGCACAAAACAAGCGCGTCGGCGGAAATGCGGCGTCTCATTCCGCCCGGCCCTCCGATGCCGCGCCTGCGCCTGCGGGCGTCTTTTCCGGGTGCGTGGGCCGCTGCTCCGGCGCGGACGGAAGCGCGTCGTGCGCGGCGGCGGCGCGCTCGTATTCTTCCCGTGTCGCCGGGGCGTGCCCGTACCAGACCCGGTCGAACAGGCGCGTGACCGGAAGCAGAGTATCAGCCGCTTCCGGTGAGCGTCCCCGCAGCATGCGCTGGTATTCCCAGTTCGTTCGGTCGTTTGCCAGGTACAGCAGGCCCGCCCCATGGAGGCGGCGCAGGCAGGCGATATAGGTCAGGCGCACGGCGGCGCGGTAGTCGCCCGCAGCGGCGCGCTCCCGCGCCGCGCCCAGCGGGTCCGGCACATCCTCGGCGCTCAGGTCCAGGCCGGTGCCCGCCGTTCGCCGCGTTTTTGCCCGCCGGTCCTTAACCACCGTCCACAGCCCGTACAGTGCGAATGCGGCGGCGACGGCAGCCAGAAAGTAGAGAATGAACAGTATGGCCTGGCCCAGCAGCGCACCGCCCCCCGCCGGGGCGCGACGGCCTCCAAACAGCCGCTCCAAAAAGTCGGCAATCGCTTTGCCGATACGGTCCCACTGCTTTTCCAGCCAGCTTTTCGGGCGCGCGGTTTCAAAGGCCCGACGGAACTCCGAGGTCGCCAGAATACGCAGCGCCTGCTGTCGTGGGTCCGAAGCGGCGGGCGGCGCAGTGCGCCCGTTCAACGCCTGGTCCAGAGTACGCAGATGGCCTGCGGCTTCCACCCCGGCTTTGCGCCGCGCCGCGCCGCGTCCGGCAGCAGCAGCGCGTGCCAGCGTCCGCGTCAGTTCCCGGTTGTCCACCGCAATCTGCCGGCCATCCGGCTCCTTAACGGTGCGCACCCGGCGCAGGCGCTCCTGAAGCGTTCGCGCCTGCTCCGGCGTCAGGCCCGCCTCGGCGGCCCGGCGGGCGGAAGCGATCAGAGCGCGATATTCCCGCAGCGACAGACTTTGCGCGCGAACAGGGCTGCCGGGCGCACTGACCAGCGCGAAAAGGAGAAGAAGTGACAGGGTGCGCCGTCTCATCGATAGATACCGGCCTTCTAAGCGCATCATCGGGGCGGCGCAGCCGCGACGCTTCCCGTCGCGTTGTGGGGACGGGGATTGGGGATGCCGCCGAAGGCGTCCGGGGCAAGGGGGACACCCATTTGTGTGGCCTGTGCCTCGATGTCCAGACCTTCACGGCGGACGCGCAGGTCGTAGTATTGCAGTGTGATGGCAATGGGACCAAGGGGCGCAAGGAGAATGACTCCCAGCGCCTGCGCCACCTGGCTCAGCACCAGTTCGCGCATCTGCTGCGTCGCCAGATCACCGGTCTTAAAAAAAGGAACCATCTCCGTGACCAGTTCCATTATTGCGGTGATGCCCAGCGTCAATGTCGCCGTCACCAGGCCCAGAAGCATAATAAGCCCGAAGACCTTGCCCCCGTACCCGGCCACCATATCGCGCGAACGGCGTCCCGCCGCCGCCGCGCCGCGATTTTCCAGCGCGACGGCCTGACCGATAAACGCATAATACACGGAGACGATCAGCACGCCGATTCCGCAGGTGATGAGGCTAATCCCCAGGGCGAGCAGGCCCACCAGCAGGGACGCGCCCAGAAGCGGCATCGCGTTCTGGAACAGGCGGCGATACGCGGAAGCGGCGCTGGATGCGCGTCCCGAAAGCCTATCCTGGACGGCAATGGCAACCGCGCCGGATTGCCAGGCGCTGACGACCAGGTTCAGGGGCAATATCAGCATCATGCCGCCGAAGAAGGCGAATAACGAGCCGAACGCCTGACTTGGGTCGGGGCTGGACGCACCCAGCAGGGAGCGAAACCAGAGCGACGACCAGAATATCTGGAGCACCTGAAACGGGACGATCAGCACTGCCGAAATACCGGCGAACAGGGCGAAGTTTTCGCGGTACAGGTCGAAGGCGTCGTCCACGATGTCCCAGACCGTGCGCGGGCGCAGGTCGCTCAGGCGGCTGATTTGCACGGTCGAAGGATTCTTTCGTCGCTATTCGGTTCCGGTCGCAACCTTTACCATGGAGGGACGCAGCACCCGGTCGCCGCGCGTATAGCCTTTTTGCAGCTCCTCGACCACCGTGTTTTCCGGGTACTCAGTGGTTTCGTGGCGCAGCACGGCGTTGTGGTAGTTGGGGTCGAAGGGCTGCCCGGTCGCGTCAATTGGGGTGACGCCCTCTTTGGTAAGAAACTCCTGCATCTGCCGCAGGATAGCGTTCACACCGGTGACCAGCTTCTCGTAATCCTTGGTGGTACCGGCGGATTGAAGCGCCCGCTCGAAGTTGTCCACAATCGGCAAAAGGCCCAGCAGCAAATTCTCGTTGACGATGCCGCGCAGACGCTCCTTTTCCTCCTCGGTGCGGCGCTTGTAGTTGGAAAAATCGGCCAGGGCGCGCAGATACGCCTCATGCTCGGTGTTGGCGCGGTGGCGCATCTCTTCCAGCTGCGCGCGAAGCGTGACGGGATCATCCGTCACGGCGACGGTGTCATCGACGGCACCGGGAATGTCCTCCGGCCCATCGTCAGCGAGTGTCTGGTCGGTAATATCGGCGACGATCTCGGCGTCGTCCGTTTGCATCGAATCTTGCGGCATCGAAACGTTGTTGCTCCTGAATTTTTTACGTATGGGGTGTTAGTTTACCCGCTCAGACTCAATCGAGTCAGCAGGTCGCCCACGGTGCGCGCCATGAATTCCACGGCGGCGGCGGCGCGTCCGTAGTCCATGCGAGTCGGCCCCAGCACGCCGATTGCGCCCCGCTCCCGGTCGCCGACAAAATAAGGCGAAGAAACCACGGAATAGGGATGCAGCGCGGGCTGCGCGTTTTCCTCGCCGATAACGACCTTCGCGGCTCGCGGCGCGGCGGGGTCTTGACGCTCCGCCAGCGCACGCCCCATCATCTCTACCAGAGCGGCGCGCTCCTGAAGCGTCATCAGAAACTGGCCCAGCCGCTCCACGTCGCGGAACTCCGGGTGCTGAAGGACAGCGTGCGTCCCTTCCACATACATCGGGACTTCATCCGCCAGCGCCCGCGCTGCCTCTCTGATCTCATCCGCCAGCCGCGCCCAGAGCGGCTCCAAACGGCGCAGTTCCGGGGGCGATCCTTCGGATTCGGGCGAGGGGGCGCGTAAAGCGGAGAGCGACCTGCCGCCGAAACGCTCGTTCAGGCTGTTCGCCAGCACCAGCGCGTCGGAGGCCGTGACCGATGCAGCCACCAGACGGTTTTCCGTGCGCCCGGTCGAAAAGAGGAGCACCAGCAGCAGCTTATCAGAACCGGCGGCGGAGACGAACACCTGAGTCAGCTCCGTATCGTCGGCGTCGGGCGGGGTCGCCACGGCGGGCAGCGAGGTCATGGATGCCAGCAGCGAGCAGGTCTTGCGCAGTATCATATCCAGTTCGGACGACGCATAGGCGACCGCCTGGCGAACCTGGACGGCTTCATCGGGCTGGATAACCGGCAGGGGCATCAGCCGGTTGACATAAAAACGGTAGCCGCGATCCGAGGGGATACGCCCCGCCGACGTGTGCGGCTGGCGCAGATAGCCCTGCTCGCTCATCTCCGCCATCTCATTGCGGATCGTCGCGGACTTGACACCCAGGCTATACCGCTGAACGAGCACCTGCGAGCCGACCGGCTCCGCCGTGGCGACATAGTCCTGGACAATGACCTGAAGGATGCGTTGTTTGCGTGCGTCGAGTTCCATACGTTCGGGAATGGCCTCATCAGAATCGCATCGCGGTGAGCGAGCGGCGCTCGCGGTCGCCTCACCCGTGCCAGGGAACGACGGCCTATACAAAATTATAGCCCTACCGGGAGGGGTTGTCAAACATCGGCGCTCAAGCCAGCGGTATCTGCGCCGCCCGAAGGGCCTGTCGCGCCGTTTCGCGCAGGCGCAGGGCAACACGCTCCGGACGTTCCTGCTCATCGGCGCGGAAACGGATACGCAGCACTGTCTTTGTCGCGTCCGCCGCCGCAATTCCTTCCACGCGCGGCGGCTCCGTTAGGCCCGGCGTGGTATCTTTCCCGGCCTGGGTGAAAGCGGCAGTCAGTACCTCTATGGCCTGCTGCGTATCCGCCGACGCGGCCACGGCAATCTCCAGCATCCCGCCGATGGGGCCGCGCGACTGGTTGCATACCTGGTTAATATCCCCGTTCGCCAGGATATACAGACGTCCATCCTCGTCGCGCAGGCGCGTGATCCGCATCCCCAACTCTTCGACCGTGCCGGATATGGTGTTGATGGTCACATAGTCGCCGACCGCGTACTGATCTTCCAGCAGCAGAAAGAATCCTGAAATAACGTCCTTGACCAGCTTCTGCGCCCCGAATCCCACTGCCAGCCCCGCAACCCCCGCCGTTCCCAGCACGCCCGCCACATTGAAGCCCAGTGTCCCCAGCGCGGCAACCATAAACAGAAACGCCAGCGTGTAGGAGATGATGCTTTTAATCAGGCTTCCCAGCGTGCGGATGCGCGCCGCGCGTCCCTCATTGCCTGCTATATCCTCACGCTCCGCTACTGCCTGGACAGTCCGGTTGATGAGGCGTCCGAACAGGAAGCGCACCAGCAGGAAAAGGAGGAACAGTATCAGCAGCTTGGCAAGCGGAACCAGCACCGGCCCGGCGCTTTTGGGCAGTCTGCCGAGCAGGTCTTTGAAGAACGGCAGGTCGAAGAGCGCATCCACCAGGTTTTTGTCTGGTGTCTTATCAGGATTCACCCGTGAGCGCCTCCGGTAAGGCAAAAGTGCCATCCGTCCCCGGCTCCAAAGGAAGAACGCGCGTCACGGCATCCACGTTCAGCGGGCCATAGAGGTGGGGGAACATCTGCCCGTCGGCGGCCTCGTAGCGCACCTCGGCCTGGAGCTTTTCGGCATCGATCACCAGCAGAACCAGCCCTGTCTGCCCCCGATAAAACCGGTTCGCCGTGCCGACCACCTGCGCGGGCGTCGAGCAGTGGATAAAGCCCTCCGTATCGAGCGAAGCCGCGCGATAGATACCGTCACGTTCGGCAAGTTCCCAGTCCGGTCGCGAAGTGATGTGGAGAAGGAGATTCACAGATGGCTTTCTTTATGATGTTCGCGGCTTCGAGCAGAAAGCGAGCGAATAAAGAGCCACCACCACACTAGGCTTAGGAGCGCGAAGAGTCCCACAGCAGAATAGGAAACGAACCGAGCTAACACCTTGCCGGACTGCCCACGAAAGTAAAAATAAACGGCCCACGCGGTACAAAACGTAGCGAACCAGAGCGCACGCAGGATAGGACTCACAAAGATTCGTTTCATCGGTATGGTGTCAATGGTCGGCGGGCTGTCCATCGGGGATGAGGTCGTGGACGGCCTGCTTCAGGTCGGCGACGGCCTGCTCGGAGCGGGCCTCGATGTAGCAGCGCACCAGCGGCTCCGTTCCCGACGGACGGATGAGCAGCCAGGAGGCGTCCTCGCGCACCATCTTCACGCCGTCCACCTTCGAGACGGAGCGGACGGGCAGACCCGCTACCGTGCCAGGCGTCTCGTCGCGCAGGCGGGCCATCAGCGCCTGCTTGGATGCCTCGGTCAGCTTCACGTCCACCCGCGTCGTCAAAAAGTCGCCGACCATCGCGCGCAGCTCGGCCAGCGTCTCCAGTGGCGTCCTGCCCGTCTTCGCCACCTGCTCGGTAATCACCAGGTCAGCGACGATACCGTCCTTCTCGGGGATATGGCCCTTCACACTCAGGCCGCCGGACTCCTCGCCGCCGACAATCGCATCCGTTGTGTTCAGCGCATTGCCGACCCACTTGAAGCCGACCGGCGTCTCGATGACATTGAAGCCGAACTTCTCCGCGATGGCGTCGATCAGGCCCGAAGTCGCCACTGTGCGGACGACGGAGCCGGAATTGTGGCGCGTCTTGATCCAGTGATAGAAAACAAGCGCGATCACCTGGTTCGACGTGATGTACTGGCCGGTCGCGTCCACCATGCCGAATCGGTCGGCGTCGCCGTCCATCGAAAGGCCCAGGTTCGCGCCGGTCTCGCGCACCTTCGCCGAAAGCGCCGCCAGGTTCTTTTCGTTCGGCTCCGGCAGCGAGCCGCCAAAAAGCGGGTTGCGCTCGTTGTTCATCGTATGCACTTCGCAGCCCGCCTCGCGCAGAATCTCGCTCAAATAACCGCGTCCGGTGGCGTGCAAGGGGTCTACCCATATCTTTAGGCCCGCTTTGCCGATAGCCTCCATATCGATCAACTGGCGCACATGCGCGAAGTAGTCGGGCTTCGGGTCGATGATCTCCGGCTTGCCGCCGCCTGTGCGTACCGTGCCGTCGCCTGCCTGCAGTTTTTGAATGGTGGCGGTGATGGCGTCGGTCACGTCCGGCAGCGCGGGGTGGCAGTAGTCGGGGATAAACTTGATGCCATTGTATTCGGGCGGGTTGTGCGAGGCCGTCAGCATCACCGCCCCGGCAAGGTCGCGGGCACGCACGGTGTAGGCCGTGACGGGCGTCGGCGTGTCCCGGTCGGGCACCAGGGCCGGAATACCGTTCGCGGACAGCACATCGGCCACCAGCGCGGCGAACTGATCGGACAGAAAGCGGGCGTCGTAGCCGATGACCACGCCCTTCTGCGCCTTGCCCGTTCCCTGCACATGTGTCGCAATCGCCTGCGCCACAAGCGCAACGTTGTCAAAGGTAAATTCACGCGCCATGATCGCGCGCCAGCCGTCCGTACCGAATGCGATTTTATTACTTGCGATTGCCATAGGAAACGCCCGCCTTTTTGCCTATAATGGTAATACCCGTCGGTGGGGAATTTCGACGCGCTGCCGTCTGCTTCCTCCACCGGGGACTTTGCTGAGGGGATAAGGAAATAAACTCGCCACGCATAACTCCCGTGTCCCCGGTGCTTACTGCAAGGCCCGTTGCCGGGCTGCAAAATATCGGCGCGGCTGCGCCGCCGCTGGAAGCGGGGCAGACGCTGACAGGGCGCGTGGTCAGCGCGGACGCGGGCAACGCATTGATTGCGGTGGCCGGACGCACGGTGCGCGTGGAGACGACGCCCGCTAACCGACTGACACCGGGGCAGACGCTTTCTCTGCAAGTGCTGTCGGTGGGGCCGGGGTCGCTGGTACTGCGCCGTCTGGATGTGGCAGAAGCCTCCGGCGCGACGACGGCGCTGGGGCAGGCGTCCGCCGTGCGCCAGGGGCTGGCCGCCGCGCTGAACGCCCTGGGGGTGACGCCGGACGAGCGAAACATGCAGGCGGCGCAGGCATTGGTGCGCTTTGGCATTACGCTGACCGCCGAAAATCTGTCCGACGTGCGGCGCGGGGTGGCGTCGCGTGTAGTTCGTCTGCCCGAAACCGTGGCGCTGGCGAAGTCGCTGGAGCTTGCGCCGTCTCCGGCGGTGCTGCGCGCGCTGGACACGCTGCTCACGGCGCGCACGGATACATCGCTGCTGACGATCACGGTGCCGATGCGGCCCGATACGGCAGGCATCGCGACGCACTTGCAGATGGCGGCGCAGGCGGCGACCGAAAGTGTGGAACATAAGCTGCTGCGCGGCGACATCGACGGCGCGCGCACCGACCTGCGCTCGCACATGCTGCGCCGCGCGATGGGCGGGGATGCCGATGCCGAAGCGGCAGCGCGCCACCTGGAGGGCCAGATGCTGACCAATGCGGCGCGGGCAGGACGCCCCGGCGGAGACGGCTCGATTTTAGTCGCTTTCGTGGCCGCGACCGGAGCGCGCTCGCAGTACGTGGAGATGCACCTGAAACCGCGCATTACCGAGGACGAGGCAAAAGAAGATAACGAGGAAGAAAACGGAGGCAGCGCGGACACAAGTCCCAAAGCCGGGGCGACGCTGCATATTCCGACCTCACGGCTGGGCATGGTGACGGCGCGGCTGCACCTATCCGCCGATGGCCGCCTGTCCTGCCGCCTTGCCGCCACCGATGAGGAAGGGACGCGTCGTATCGAGCGCAGCGTCGGCAACCTGACTGAGGCGCTGGAACAGGCGGGCTTTGTGAACCCGACGGCAAAGGCGCAGGCCGCCGAAACCCTGCCTGAACCGTCCGCGCCCCCGCCGCCGCGCGCCGCCGCCACGCGCCCGCTGCGCGCCCTGGATCTGCGCGTATAACCGATATGCCTGATCAACCACCTAAGACCGGCACCGCCGTCGCCCTGCGCTACGACCAGAACAAGGACGCCGCGCCGCGCGTCGTCGCCACGGGCCGGGGCAGCGTCGCCGACATCATTGTGCGCCGCGCCGAAGAGACCGGCGTCGCCATCCGCCAGGACGAAGCTTTAACTACCGCGCTCGCCCATCTCGACCTCGGCGACTCCATTCCCCCCGAACTCTACCGCGCCGTCGCCGAGGTGCTGGCCTACATCTACCGCCTCGACGCCACGCCGTAGCGTGCTGCCGGGCCGATAAACGACCCGTCTTCCAAAGGCAACCGTCCTGCCGGACGGGCAATAGGCCAACCAGGTAAGCGTTGGCGCGTCCGAAGGACGCTTATCCCGGAGACGGGTCATTTACCGGGCCGGCGACGACCGCCCCGCAAAAAAGCCTGCCCTGGCTGCCAGGGCAGGCTTTTTTGCTTGGAGACGCCTATTTCGCGCCGTTTTCCGGTGGGGTGGGGGGCAGGCCGTTACTGGCAGCCGGAATAGTGGCCGCATCGTCCTGACGGACGCCGTCGGCGAAGCGGGTGGCTAATTCGCGGGCCTGCTCGGAGGAGAGCGTTTTGCCGGTGAACCGCTCCACGATATGGGCTACCTCCTGCGCCACTTCGCCCAGAACCGCCTTCGTGCCGTCAGGCGTGCCCGTCGTCAGGCCGTTGACGAAGGAGCCGATACCCATGCCCTTGGAATACTGGTTCATCATCTGCGCCATGGTCGTCGGGTCGCCGTAGATGGTGAACTGGCCCTTGCTCATGAACTCGCCGATGCTTTTCGCCATCTGCGCCTGAACGTCGCGGCCCGCCTCGACCCGCAGCTTGTCCAGTTCGAACGCAAGCGCGGCTTCCGAGAAGGTCTGCTTGTTTTCCAGCGCCTGCCGCTCTACCTCCACACGCGCCTGCTCGACATTGACCTGCTCGCGGGCGACATCCACGGCCACCATTTGCAGGGCGCGGTCGCCTTTCGCGGCCATCTCCCGGCCCTGCGCCTCGGCCTGGGCCAGCCGCAGCTTGGCGGTCGCTTCTTTTTCCGCCGCCGCCTGAATCGCCTCGGCCTGCCGAATCTGCGCGAAGGCGGCCACTTCGGCCTCCGTCTGGCGCTTGATCTTGTCCTGGTCGATTAACTGCTGGGCAGCAATCAGCTTCTTTTTCGCCTCGCGCTCGGCTTCCGAAATCTGCTGGACCTTGATAACATCCTGACTTGCCTGCTCGCGCTCGGCCTGGGCAACCAGGGCAGTCTGCTCGGCGCGGGCGCGCGCCGCCTCCTGCTCGGCGACCGCCACCTCTTTTTGCCGCTCCTGCACCTCGATAGCCTGTGACTTGGCGATATTGGCGGCGGCGACGGCCTGCTCACGCTGAATATCGGCCTCCTGCTTTTCCCGCTGCCGCGCAATAAGCGCCCTGTCTCGCTCGATAGCCGCCGCCTGGATGGAAAGCTCGCGCTGAATCTCGGCCTCTTTCACGGCCCGGTCCTGCTCGATGGAGAAAGCCTCGGTTTCGCGGCGGCGCTGCGCCTGAATGTTCGCGACCTCGTTGGCCTGAGTCGCCTCGGCCTCAGCCCGCGCCCGCTCCAATTCGAGCACCTCCTGTCGCGTCGCAACATCTTTGGTGGCGATTTCGCGCTGGGCGTCGCGCTCGATGCGGTTGCGCTCGATCAGGGCGGCCTGTGTGATCTCGGTGATCTTCTTCTTACCCTGGGCATCGAAGATATTCGTGTCCGAAAGCAGTTCCTGCGCGGTCTGGTCCAGCCGCGAAACGGTTACCGATTCCAGCGTCAGACCGTTCTGCTGCAAATCGGCGACGACTAAGTTATGGACGGCGGAGGCGAAGGCGTCGCGCTGCGTATGCAGTTCCACCAGGTCTTTGGTGGCGGCGACGGAGCGCAGGGCGGAAACCAACTTCTCGAAAACCAGGGCACCGACAGAATGCGAGTTCACGGACTTTTCACCGAGGCTACGGGCGGCGTTCAGGATGTCCTCCTCCAGACCCTTGACCTTGATATAGAACTCGCCCTTAACATCGACGCGCAGGTTGTCTTTGGTAATCAGCGCATCGGGGCCGCGCCGCTCGACCTCCAGCTTCATCGTTTCCAGCGAGACCGGAACGATCTGATGGAGCATGGGCCAGACGACGGTGCCTCTATCCAGGACGACTTTGGTGCCGCCCATGCCCGTTTTCACGAACGCCTGGTTGGCGGACGCACGCCGGTAGAACTTCGCCAGGATGGCGAACGCCGCCCCGATCAGGGCGACAGCGATGCCGAACACCTGAATCCCCGTAGATGCAATAATGTTCCCGCTCAACTGGGGCAGGAAGAACGGCAAAACCATAAGCCCCAGACCGAACGCAATCATAATAAATGGAGCCACAGTAACCTCCCTAACTGCCAGGCGTGTCCCCGCCTGGCGATCTCCACACCCTCGACCTGAACCGAGGTATCTACGTCAGTCCCTCAGGCGCTGCGCCGGACCTCCTCCGGTGACAGCGAGAAGGGACTCTCATCAATGATAAACGCACCCGTATCGGCCACGTAATCCGCGACGATAATCTCTGGCCCGCTTCGAGCGACTCATGCCCGGCCGGGACGCGCGCCGGTACCTGATGCAGTGCGCCGGAAGCGTCGCGCACCTGGATGGTGCCCTCTGTGGCTGTCACGGTGAAGACCACACGCCCCACGCGGCCAATCAAATCCTTATTGCCGGTTGCGGGCAGATCCTGGGGAAGATACCGCCGTCCCAGCGCCCCGATACCGGCCATGCCTCCCACCGCTCCCAGAAAGGCGATGCCTAATGCCCCCAGATCAGACTCTCCGGAGACGCCGCCGTGTTCAGGATCGGTTTGCCGCCAGACCCAGCACACCGAAGAGAAGCAGGAAAGCCTGGAGGAGCAGCGAGATCGGCACAACGCCCACGCCGACAAACTTCAGCGCATCGGCAAGCGGGTGGTCCGCATCCGCGTCGTGGTCCGCGTGTCCGTCTGCATCCACCTGGGCATGGGCATCCATGTCTGCATGGGCATGCGCGTCACCGTCGCCCAGACCCCCCACGGCGCTTGCCAGCAGCAGCAGGACGCTCAGGGTGATAGGCAGCACGAAGACCAGATTCCACCAATCCAGCAGATCCGCCAGCGTCCCCATGGTTTGCTCTCCTTCTCTCCCTTTAACCCTGCCGTCCTCTGTGTCCTGCGTGATTTTCCATTGACGATAAGACACGCGAAGCGTCGGCCTGGTTGCAAAAACAGCCCGGCGTAACGCCGGGCCAGTGCAGAAAGGAGGCAGAAAAGATCGGCTTTACAACAGGGTGGCGGTGCTCCAGGCGGAGATCAGCTTGCCAGTGCCATCTTCCACCGAAACGATCAGCAGGCCGCTTTTTGGGCCGGGCAGCGGCGATGCGATAGCGAAAGTGCCACTGCGATTTGGCTTTCCCATGCAGCACATTTGCCAGCCGCAGTTCATCCGGGTTGATGCCCAGCAGGTTCAGGTAGCGACGGCTGTAAACTTCCGCTTCGGTGCGCGAAAGGCGGGTTTCCGCCGCAGACGGAGATCTCTCCGTTTCCAGCAGATTGATGCCGAAAACCTGATGGTTGTCGGCGTTGATGCGGAAAAAGGTACTGGCCCTGCGGCGTGTCGCAGACAACGTCCCATTGACCGATGTGCTTGTGTCTACTGCGCGAAAACCCGTGGGAAAACGTAGCCTTTCCCGCCTGGGCGTCGCTCTCAGTGATCTGCTCGCAGAGTTCGCCCGCCGTCAGGCTTGCCTGAACGGGCGACATGTGCGCACCGGGTTCGGGTTCGAGCAGCAGGCGCTGCGTCAAAGACAGCAGGCAAAGCGCGAATGGCACCAGCAAAGGAATAAAACCGAGGGACAGGTTGCGCCGATTGATAAAGGCGTCGTCGGCGCGTATTGCCGGAAAGCTTCGATTGGTCATACGGACAGGTCTCCTGATGCTGTGATGTTCCTGCGAAGCGCCGGTTCTTTCTGGCCGCTTCAAGGACCCCGAAACAACGTAACCGTCGTGGGTCAGCAGGGACACTCCCAGGTATCGGAACTTCTCCGTCCGTACAGTCCGCCGCCTTTGTTTATCCGGGCAGGTATGTTCTTAAACTGCCTCATTCAAGGCGATTGACAGTAACAAAGACAGCCGATTTAGGGCTTCGTTCCGCTATTTTATCTGCAACAATGCAAAAACAGGCCGCCGCTTTTTGCGCGACGGCCTGTCTGGAAAGAATGTCGAGCGCGCCGAGCCTACTGCTTGCTGCCGACAATATGGAAGGGGATAAGGCCACGGCGCGTCGCCTCGCGGAACGCCTGGACACGGTTGGTGACGTTGAGCTTGTCGTAGATATTGGCCAGGTGGAAGTCAACGGTACGCTTGCTGACGAACAGCTGCTCCGCCACCTCTTTGCTCGACTTGCCCTCGATAACCAGGGTCAGAACTTCGATCTCACGCTTGGTCAGCTTAACCGACTGATCGTCCGGCGACTGACCGCCTACGGGAAGGGTATTCATTCGATATTCCTCATTTCGTAACTTTAGAACCGTCTCTGATTTGGTTGTGCCATAACCCCGCGCAATTACCACACACTTTTACTGGCGGGTGTTTTACCAGGATTTGCTTCGCCATCCGCGCCCATTTCGACGCTTCTCTCTCGTATTATCGGCTCGCTACGGGGTGTTTCTTCAGGAGCAGAAACAGGCAGCCTGCGCGGGCGCAACCTGGATGCACGCGAGGGGGTCTTATCCATGCACTTCGGGAGACAGGAAAGGAAATGGCGATGCGACTGAGCAGCAGGGAATGGACGCTTTTCGCGGCGGGACTGGGGACGTTCTGCTTACTGGTCTTTCTGGCGGCGGTTTCGGCGAACTCTTCCGGTACCGGGGCAGGCGGAACCGCGCGCTCGCTGCCGCTGCTGTCCCCACGGTTTCGGTGCAGGAAAAGGAGCAGGAGGCGTTTTCGCTGACGGTGGATGAGCAGGGGCTTCGCAGCGACTGGCGCTCGCCGGAGGAAAACGGCAGCCTGCGTATAGACGTGAACAACGGCGGGCTGCAAATCCGCGCCAAAGGCACGTCCGCCGTGGACGCTGCTTCCGCCGGTAGCGAGCCGTCAAAACGCTGTACGTGCGACTGCGGCTGCGGGCATTAACCATCTGTTACAAAACGCGTTGATGAGAACGTGTGCGATAATGAAGTGAACAATCGCGAATCTACGAGCGGTTGATTGCCGACTTCGGTCACACAAGGCATGACGTCGCCTTTATACGAAAAGCGAAGTGCCGCTCCTGGAAGGAAAGACCTACAGAGATGGACGAGCGAGTGCGGAGAACTGGAGCGGCGGCTTGCGCGTGCCGAGGAGACGATAGCTCGCTTGTCCAACGCCTTCCTGGCCGTCGAAGGTGCTGATGGCATCACCGCGACTGCTCCGCTCGGATTGCCAACACGGAGGGCAAGGTAGTGCTGGAACTCTCCGCGCCGACAACGACGGCGGTTACATTCACGTAAACAGCCTGGACGGCAAAATGCGGGTGACGATGGGCTGTGATCTGCACGGCGGCTGGCTGGACATTATTCATGCGGGGAGCGAGCAGCTTGCCATTACGCTGGCGGCGACACCGGATGGCGGCAACATCGAGGTGACTGACAAAGAGGGCAACTCCATCTTTGACGCCCGAGAACAGGCGGCCAAGTAGGACTTCCCTTTCTCCCCAAAGAGCCAAATCCGTGCCGTTGTTGAACAGTCGTTAGGTGCTCCCTTATTCGAAGGAACGGTAGTACAACTCATGCCCATCTATGAAATATAGGTTAGCGGCAGTGTCCACGTTGAGGCGGATTCACCGGGAGATGCACTCAAAGAAGCGCGGCGCTGGGCTTCGGGTTCCCAGAGGGCGCGGACACCGTTGTTGACTACAAGTACCCGCGCGAGAAGGGCGTTTATGCTTTCCAGGCGCGCATGCTTCCAGAACGCGTGGTTGCCATTGAGCCTATCGACTTCATAATTCAGGAACAGCGCGCACGGAAGCGAGAGGCGTACTATAGAAGCTTCCGGGATTCGATTAAGATGGCAATCGCTACGTCCGTGGCTGCGATTCTTTTCAGTATACTGCTGACTGTGCCTCAGCAAGTGCCATTTCTAATAGAGACCATCGTAGCGGGCTGGTGGATCACGGCGGCAGTTTTTTGGGCTAAGGCTATAAGGAGCAGCAGGTGGGTCTAACGGGCCAAAGCGACTCTGCCCATACCGCCTGCGCCGTTGTCTTGACCTGCGTTCTGCTCGCTGAAGCAACTTCGCCTTTTGCTCCAAAAGCGAAGTTATCTTGGATTTTGCTACCGCAGACGAAAAGACGAATCGCACCGAGTGCTTTTTCTCAATGTAGTAAATTGTAAAGGGGCATTACCAGGTCGGGCGGCGGACGAGAAGGCTTTCCACGGCGGCGGCTTCTATCGGTTTGCTGAAAAAGTAGCCCTGCCCGTGGCGGCAATGGAGCGCGCGCAGATGCGCTAACTGCTCCGCCGTCTCCACGCCCTCCGCCACCACGTCCAGGCACAGATTGTCCGCCAGCGCAATGATAGTGCGGACTATCTCTGCGTTCTCGCCCTGCGCCCCGATGCGGCTGACAAACGAGCGGTCGATCTTCAGCGCGTTGATCGGGAAGCGGTGCAGATAGCTGAGCGACGAATAGCCGGTGCCGAAGTCGTCAATCGCCAGCTCGATACCCATCTCGCGTATCTGCAAAAGCAGGGCGGACGCCGAGTCGGCGTTCTCCATGATCACGCTTTCGGTAATTTCCAGTTTCAGGCGGCCTGGGGAAAGCTGCGTTTCCTCCAGAATCTGCCGTATATGCGCGATCAAATCCGGCTGCTCGAACTGCCTGCCCGAAAGGTTCACCGCGACTGTCAGCGGCGGATGCTCGGGAAAACGCGTCTGCCACTCTTTTAACTGGCGGCATGATTCGCGCAGCACCCACCGCCCGAGTGGAAGTATCAGGCGCGTCTCCTCGACCACGGGGATAAACTCCGCCGGGGACACCAGGCCGCGCTCCGGGTGCTGCCAGCGCACCAGCGCCTCGAAGCCGGTAATTTCGCCGGTTTCCAGCGAAACGATAGGCTGGTAAAACACGCGGAACTCTTCCCGCTCGATAGCCCGCCGCAGATCGGTCTCTATCTCCAGCCGCTTCACGGCGCGGGCGTGCATGACCGTGTCGAACATCTCATGTCCCGATTTGCCCAGTGTCTTGGCCCGGTGCATGGCGATATCGGCGTCGCGCAGAACATCCTCGGCCTGCTCATAGCCGGTCGCGCTCAGGGCGATCCCGATGCTGGCCCCGGCAAATACCTCCTGTCCGCCCAAAACGAAGGGCGCGGCCAGCTCCTGCTGTACCCGCTCGGCCACATGAATGGTGTCACCGACATCTTTAATTCCATCCAGCAACAGCGCGAACTCATCCCCGCCCAGGCGCGAAACGGTATCGGAGGGGCGCAGGCACTGCTCCAAACGGCGCGCAATCTCAACCAGCATCCGGTCGCCGACGGTCGGCCCCAGACTGTCGTTGACAACCTTGAAACGGTCTAAATCGAGCAAAAGCACCGCGAACAAATAGTCCGGGCTGCGCTGCGCCCGCGCGATGGATTGTCCCACCCGGTCGAGGCACAGCGCGCGGTTCGGCAAGCCCGTCAGCTTATCATGAAAGGCGTCATGCAGAAGCTGTATCTCTACCGCTTTGCGCTTGGTGACATCTTCCACCATGCCTTCGTAGTGAAGCAGTGCGCCGCGAACGTCCCGGACTGCCCGCGCGGTTTCATTGATCCAGATAATGCTGCCGTCTTTGCGATAGACGCGCGATTCAAATTCGGACAGAGCGGTGTGCTCGCGCATCAGGTGGACGAACTGCGCGCGCCGCTCCGGCTCCACGTACAACTGCTGCCCGATGTCGGTGATCCGCTTTTTCATCTCGGCGGGCGACTCATAACCGCACAGACGCGCCAGCGCCGGATTGACCCGGATAAAGCGCCCGCCCGGCGTAGTTTCAAACGAGCCGATGACGGCCTGCTCCAGAACGCCGTGGTACTTTTCCTGTGCCTGCCGCAGCGCCTCCTGCGCCTCCTGCCGCTCGGTAATATCGCGGATAACCAGGGCGAAGCCGCGCACCTTGCCCGATTCGTTACGCAACGCGGTGAGCGTCGTTATCGCCCAGAATCGCGAGCCGTCCTTACGCACGCGCCAGCCCTCGCCCTCGTACGGGGAGCCGTCCCTCGCGGCTGCCAGTTCGTGCTCGGGCGCACCGCGCTTCACTTCGTCATCGGGATAAAAACAGGAAAAGTTCTGGCCGACGATCTCGTCCGCCGCATATCCCTGAATGCGCTCCGCCCCGGCGTTCCAGGTAACGACGCGGCCATCCAGGCTGAGCAGAAAGACGGCGTGATCCTTCAGCCCCTCCAGCACCAGGCGGAACCGTTCCTCGAAAAGACGAAGCGCCTCTTCCGCGCGCTTGCCTTCGGTAATATCGCGCAGAACGGCGATAAACAGAGACCGCGCGCCCAGGCGCATCTAGCGGACAGACAGATGGGCGGGGAACGATGTGCCGTCCTTACGCCGCGCCGTCACTTCCCGCTCAACCGCCACCGCCTGCGCCTGCTCCGACACTCCGGCGCCCACCACCCGCGCCCCGCTCGACCGCGCGCGCCGCAGCAGCAGTCGCACATTCTGCCCCGCCACCTCCGCCGCCGTGTAGCCGAAAATAGTCTGCGCGGCGGGATTAAAGGAGTGGATGACACCCCAGGCGTCCAGCACGAACACGGCGTCCACCGAGGCGTCCAGAACGGCGTTCGTCCGCGCCATTTCCTGAAGCGAACTGCGGCACAGGGGCCGCACCACGAACAGATAGACGAGCAGCGCGCTGAGCGGGGCCAGCAGCGCGCCGCCCGCTGCGGCGGCCACCCAGCCGCCGCCCCCCGCGCCCGACAAAAGCAGGGGCAAAAGCGGCAGCGTCATCAGTTCGGCGGCGAAAACCGTCGCAACGATACGCAGGATAAGCCTGCGCCGGGGGAAGAAATGGCCGCTTTCCAGAAGCTGCGGCACGCGAACAAAATAGCCGAGTGCGCCCAGCAGGAACGGCGCGGCATCCAGCAGCCAGAGCAGCGGCATTCGGCTTTGGAGGGTCAGCAGGGCGCTCAGCGTAAACTGGCCCAGCCGCGCGCACTCAATAATCATCCCAACAACAGGGAACAGCAGGCCGAACAGAAATCCGATGCGCGTCATCCGCTGCGTTCTGAATATCTCTGCGGTTTCCGGTTTTTCCCGCGCCCAGGTTATCGTTGCCGTAGCCATATATCCTCTTGATATATCGGCTGAGGCAGGTGAATTCCGCATATTATTCCAGCGGCGGCAAGCCCTCCCACTTCCCGACCTGGACCTCGTAGACGTTGCCGTAACCAGTGCGGTCACCGGTACAGATGACCTTCGCAGCATCAGGCGAGTCGGTGTAGGTGCCCTCCACCAGCCAGCCGGGTTTGTTCGCACTGCGCGAGGCAGGAATCATGGAAGCACTTTCTATCGCAGGTGGGATTACGTGTGAGGGTACCTTATTTCGCGGCTAAACGGGAGGTTGGCGCATTTACCGCCCGGCTGACCCCGTCACAGGAAACGTCCTTCTGTCCGCCGAATTAACAGTGGCAGTAACGCTTTCCGCCAGAGAAAAGATTCTCGCCATGACGCTCCAGGATTTGGAGAACCATTCGCCGGGGAACGGGTTCTACGATGTCGGCGATCAGCTCAAGCAGCATGTCTACCGCCGCTCCGAGCAGGCGTTCGATGCCGGTGATGCGGCGCGCGACGCCATCACCACCCCCGCCGCTCTGGAAGAACGGCAGCGCGCCCTTCGCCAGTACCTGACGGAATCGCTGGGGGGACTGCCTGCGTCGGAGACGCCGCTGGAGGCGCGGACGGTCGGAACCGTGGCCGGGAACGGCTTCCGTATTGAGAAGGTGATTTTCCAATCGCGCCCCCGGAACTATGTCACCGCGAACCTTTACCTGCCGGACGGGCTTGTGGGGCCGAGCGGCGCGGTGCTGTTCCTGTGCGGGCATCACCGCGAAGCCAAGCATGTCGAGGAATACCAGATAGTCTGTCAGTATCTGGCGCAGGCAGGCCTGATCGTGCTGGCGCAGGACCCGCTGGGGCAGGGCGAGCGGCTGGGTCATCATGAACCCGCCCTCGGCGGCAGCACGGTGCCCTGGGGAACCAATGAGCACGACCATGCCGGGGCGCAGTGCCTTCCGCTGGGGGACTCCATTGCGCGCTATTTTCTGCAGGACGCCCTGCGCGGCGTGGACTACTTGTGCAGTCGGCCCGAGGTAGACCCGCAGCGCATCGGCGTCACCGGCAACTCCGGCGGCGGCACGCAGACCTCGCTGGTGATGATAGCCGATACGCGCATCGCCGCCGCCGTTCCCGCCACCTTTATCATGAGCCGCCGCAGCTATCTCCACGCGGGCGGCGCGCAGGATGCCGAGCAGATCTGGCCCGGCTTTTCCGCGCGCGGCTTCGACCATGAAGACATCCTGCTGGCGATGACCCCGCGCCCCGTGCGCGTCCTCGCCGTCACGAGCGATTTCTTTCCCATTGAAGGCACGCGCGCCACGGTAAGCCGCTGCAAACGCTTTTGGGAGATGTACGGCAGAAACGATTATCTGGACCTGATCGAGGAAAACAGCACGCACGCCTTCAACGCGAACATGGCCCGCGCCGCCGCCGCGTTCTTCGCCCGCCATCTGCTGAACCGGGACGCCGCTTTCGATGAGGGGAGCATCGCCCCGTTCGTCCCGGAACAGTTATGGTGCATGGCATCCGGCCAGGTGCGCGGCGAGATTACAGATGCCGCTTTTGTCCACGAGGCCAACCGGGAGCGTCTGGAAGAACGGGCGCGGGAGCGCTCCGCCGTGCCGGAAGCGGAACGCCGGGCGCGGGCGGTGGCCTGGCTGCGCGAAAAGGTGTACCGCGAACGCCGCCCCTGCGACCTGAACCCGCGCTTTTACTACAAGGGACACTGGGAAGACATGGCCGTGCAGATGTGTCTGTGGTGGTCGCAGGAGGGGCTTTTCAGCAATGGCTATGCCTTTCGCGACTTCCGCCGCGCCGACCAGAACCTGCCGGTGACGCTGGCGATCTGGGACGGCGGGACGAACCGGCTTCAGCCGCACCGGGAATGGCTGCGAAATACCTGCGCCGCAGGCCGCGCCGTCGTTGTGCTGGATGTCTCCGGCGCGGGCGCGCTCTCGCCACGCTCCATCACCGCCTCCTCGCCCACCGCCTTCTACGGCGTCATCCATAAGATCGCCACCGACCTTCTCTGGCTCGATGACGATCTGGCCGCCCTGCGAACCTACGACGTGCTGCGCGCCCTGGACATGCTGGCGCAGTGGCCGAACCTCGATGTGTCCGACGTGGAAATCTACGCGCACGGACGGCACGGCCTGTATGGTCGTCTCGCGGCCCTGCTGGAAGAGCGCATTCGGCGGGTGGAAGTCGCGGACGGCATGAACAGCTACGCCGATTGGGTCGGCGCGCGCCATTACGACACGCAGGATATCTACAGCGTCATCCTGCGCGGCGTCCTCCGCCACTTCGACCTGAATGAGATAGAGGAATGCGTCTTCTGAATCGGAGAAAGGCTCGGCTCGAAGACACCCCATCGAATGAATTCGAGGCTTGAAGGGTACAAAGTCCGCCTGCGCGGACTCAAGAAGGATAGGTTCCGGTAACAATTCTGGAGCCTGCGCAGGCAGGCTTGGTACAGTGACAGCCTCGAATTCATTCGATGGGGTGTCTTTGGAGCTTTCCGTCAATGGCGATGATTAAAATAACCGAGATACAAACCATACCCCTGCTGGGGGAGACGCCGGATACAGGCTGGGCGCAGGGCACGGACGCCCAGGAGAATATGCATACGCTGGTCGAGGTGCGGACGGACGCGGGGCTGACCGGCTGGGGAAGCTGCTTTACCAGCAAAGCCCTGGTGGATGCGTCGCTGGGTCTGCTGCGCCCGCTGCTGATCGGCGAGTGCGCCATCGAGCCGGAGCGTGTCTCCGAAAAGCTACACCAGATGACCTTCTGGCAGGGGCGCGGCGGCGCGGTGACGCACACCATCAGCGGCATCGACATCGCCCTATGGGATCTGCTCGGCAAGGCGACGAATCAACCCGTGGCGCGGCTTTTGGGCGGCATTTACCGCGACCGCATCAAGCCCTACGGTTCCCTTCTCTTCGACGAGCCGCCCGTCCTCAAAGACAAACTCCTCGCGGCGACGGGGCGCGGCTTCAAGGCGCTGAAATTAGGGTGGAACGGCTTCGGGCGGGTCAGCGGCGCATACGACGAGCTTCTGGTGAAGACGGCGCGGGAGACGGTCGGGCCGGATGTGGAGATCATGGTGGATGCGGGCGGCTCGGAGCAGTTCTGGCCCCACGGCTATAAATGGGCCATCGAGACGGCGCGGATGCTCAAAGATTATGACGTGACCTGGTTCGAGGAGGCGCTGCCGCCGGACGACATCGAAGGGTTCAAGAAACTCCGTGAACACGCGCCGCTGCCGATTACCACGGGCGAGGTGTTCACGCGCCGCCAGCAGTTTCTGCCGTGGATCGAGCAGGGCGCGGTGGATATTATCCAGCCGGACACCACCAAGTGCGGCGGGCTATCCGAGGCGCGCCGTATCGCCTGGGCCGCCTATGACCATAATGTCCTGCTGGTCTCCCACGGCTGGAACACCGCCCTCGGCCTCGCCGCCGATCTGCACCTGGCCGCCGCGATGCCGGTAGCAAGATGGGTGGAGTATATCACCCCGTCGCCCTATATCGAAGACATCGTCGCCGTGCCGTTTGAACTGGACGCGGACGGTATGCTGCCGGTTCCGACAGGTCCCGGCCTCGGAATCGAACTGAACCCGGCAGGCATCGAGCGCCTGTCGCGCCTGAAGTAATCGGAGCGCACGGCCATTATCATTCCTTCTCCCCCTCCCCCGCGCCCGCAGGGCGTTCAGAAGCCGCTTCGCGGCGGGAGAGGGGGCTTGGGGGAGGGCAAAGGAAACAAAAAATTGGACTCTCTTGACAAAATCTATTACGATCAACTGACCTGGCCGGAGATAAACGAGGCGGTTCTGGCGAAAAAAGTCGTTCTGCTCCCCATCGGGAGCACGGAGCAGCACGGGCATCATTTGCCGCTGGACACCGACAACTTCCTGGCGCGGGGCGTCTGCATCGCCGCCGCGAAGCAGGCCCCGCGCGAGACGCTGATTATGCCGACCATTCCTTACGGCTACAACGAGCACGCCCTCGACTTTCCCGGCACCATCCACGTCCACTACGACCACTTCATCGAATACTGCCTGGATGTCTGCAAAAGCGTCGCCCACGCGGGCTTCGAGCGCGTCATTATCGTGGATGGGCACGGCTCCAACGAGCACCTGTGCGAGTTCATCGCGCGGCGGGCGACGCTGGAAACGGATGCCCTGTTCGCCTCGACCATGTGGACAAACCTGGCGGTGGAAAGCTTCGAGGCGGTGCGGGAATCCGGCCCCGGCGGCGCGGCGCACGCCTGCGAACTGGAAACCTCGGCCTATCTGTACCTGGACGCATCGCGCGTGCAGATGGAGAAGGCGCAGGATCATTATGGCGGCGCGGCAGGTAAGGAAGGCTCGAAGTTCCTCCATGTAGACCTGACAAAAGGGTGGGGGCCGATGAAGGTGGTACGCTGGACCAGCAGCGCCACCCCCACCGGCGTCTCCGGCGCACCGTCGCTCGCCACCAGCGAGAAGGGGCAGGCGACTGTCGAGGGCGCGGCGGCAAACCTTCTGGCGTTCCTGCGCGAGTTCAAAGCCATGCCGAAAGGGGAGCGCGTGGATCATCGCGCCGTCCAGCCCGCCTCCCCGACGCTTCCCAGCCTGGACTGATTCCTGCGCCTATTCCCGCGCAAGCCGCGCCGGAAAGTCCTTTTTCAGACCGATGGAACGGGTGTCGATAGGGCGGAAGCCGAGTTTTAGCGCCGGTGATTCGGGCCTCAACCGGTAGTCACGCCGCGCCGGGTCCACGAACAGCGGGTCGGCGATGACGCTGTTCTTATCGAATTTGCCCCCGAGAAGCGTGCGCCACCGGGCGAAATCATCGGCGGCAGGACCGCCCTTGATCGTCACCTGGCCGCCGGGGTTCCAGAACAGGTTGAAGTCGGAAACGGCCACCCGGTCGTCGCTCCAGTTGTTGAAGTCATAAATGGGGCGCTTGCTGATTGTCCCCGGCGGGTCGAGGTGGGATTCCGTCTGCACGACGATTTGATGCTTTCCGGGGGCCGCCGGGGGCGTTTCCGTGGTGTTCTGTGGCGTCCAGGCCGGATCGTTGGTAAGCACGAAGGCGTCCCAGTTCAGCCCGCCGCCCCGAACATTCGTCCAGCGCAG
>JAUJOK010000009.1:0-4442 GCA_030447685.1 Armatimonadaceae bacterium | reverse complement strand
TACTCGTGGTTGTCCGCGCGCTCGCCGCCCATAAACAGCGAGCGAATGGCGCTGACGTTGGTGGGATCGACAATCAGGATATTGTTGCTGATCTTGTTGCCGATGCCCTTCGCGAAAATCGGCTGGTCGCCGCCCGCGCCGCGCACGCCGTAGATTATGTTGTTGGTGATCGTGAAATAGTCGGTGGCGTCGTCCAGATACAGACCGCTTTGCAGGTCGAACTGACGGTTGCCGACATCGTGAATCAGGTTGTGGTCGTAGACGTTGTCGCGTCCCGGACCCCAGGACTCTATCGCGCCGGTGTCCTGCGAATCCTCATTGACATGGTGGATGTGGTTGTAGGCGATGCGGTTGTTCCGGCTATGCAGGAAGCTATGCCGATTTTCCCAGGTGACGCCGGGAACGCTTTCCCGCAGCGACTGGTAACGCAGCCCCTTGATCGTGGCACCGTAGCGCGGCATGTGGTGAATATGGTTATGGAGCACCTGGTTATGGCCGCTCTGGCTGATCTCCACGCCGTAGCCGTGCCCGACAAGCCGCCCGCAGTGGTGGATGTGGTTATTTTCCACCCGATGATGATGATTCACGTCCGGCTGCCCCGGCGACAGACCGGTCAAAGAAACGCCATGAAAGCCGTTGAGGCGTATTTCATTGCCGTAAACAACAATCCGCTCGGCGTGGGCGTCTATTTTGACACCGGACGCCTGCGCGTTCTCGATGCGGCAGAAGCGAAAAGAGCAATCCTTCGCGCCCGTCACCGTTACCACGTTCCCGTTCGCGATGCCCAGGTCCAGCCCCTCGAAATGGACGTTGCGGATGGATTTCCCCGCTGCTGGCTGCCCCTGAAGGGCGATCAGGCTGGGCGCGGTGGAAACGACCATCGCTTGCGCGGTGATGGGAGATTGCCGGGGCCAGCAGTAGACGGCACGCTCGCGGCTGCTGATATGCGCCTCTCCCGGCGTATCCAGCAGTGCCAGCATGTTTTTGACAAAGTACCGGTTGCCGCCGTGCATGGCGTAGCCTTCGTCGCTGCCCATGGTCAGCGTGCGGGTGGCCGGGTCGATGCTTTTCACTGGCTTGTCCTGGCTGAACCAGTTCTCGCCGGGCCAGATAAAGACGCGCGCGTCGGTCAGGTCGGCGGCGGCAAGGCCGGACGGAAGGTCGCCCGCGCGATACACAAAGGCCGTCCGCTCCTGCCCCTTCACGGCGGCTTCCAGCGTCAGATAACCGCTGTTCGGCGTGCGCGCCAGTTCCCGGCGCTCACCATTCTCAAAAAGCTGCCGGGGCAGCCGCGCCGCTATCGCGTCCGGCAGGGAGGCCCGCCAGATGTTTTCCCGATACGGCTTCCATCCCGTTATTCGTGTGCCGCCGACAAGCGCCGCCCGCTCGGCTGGATAGGCGGCGTAGGTGACGGAGAATCTATCGGTGCCGGAATCCTCCGGTCCCAGCGTCAGGCCATCCGGCAGATAATAAGTTCCCGCGCGCACCAGCACCCGCACATTGCGCGTCAAGCCTTTCTGAGTTCGCGCCCGCACCGCATCGCGCGCTCGAATAAGCGTGGCAAAGGGGCCGTCGGTGCGGCCTGCATTGGGCGCGGGAAGCCTTCCCGACCAGGTATCGCGGCCCTGCGGCGAGACATAAAAATCAGCGGCGGTCTGCGCGCCTGCTCGCGCGGCTGTCACACAGGCCGCCAGAATAGCCAACATCAAAAAGAAACGCATCGGTTCTATCGCCTTTCGCCCCCAGGGGGCAGCCGCCGTGCGTGCCGCAGCAGCCATTGCCTGCGGGCCTAAAGGACACGGATTTTGATATTACGGAACCATATCGTGTCGCCATGATCCTGCAAAAGGATATGCCCGCGCGCCGCTTCGCCGAAGCCGGGAATATCTTTGTACTTGCTCCGGGCAATAAGCGCCTTCATCTCCGCGCTGCCCCGCTGGAACGCCACGACCCTTTGTCCGTTCAGCCAGTGCTGCACCCGGCTGCGGTAAACAAGAAGACGGGTCTGGTTGTACTGACCGACAGGACGCAGTGCCTTGTTTGTGGGGGCGATCAGGTCATACAGCGCGCCTGCCGTCCGGTTCCCGCCGTGCCGCGCATCCGGGTGCCGGTCGTCGTCCAGTATCTGGTATTCAAACCCGGTCGAACGGTTTTCCGAAACCGGATACTTGATGCCGCTGTTGCCGCCCGGCTCGATCTTCCATTCCAGCACCAGGTCGAAATCCGCATACGGCTCGACGGTGATAATATCGCCGCCCTGCCTGCCCTGCCTTTCCCGCCGCGAAATTAGCTTCAGCGCGCCGTCCTCCACCACCCAGCCGCTGCCCGGCGGCTCCCGGCGTCCGACTCTGCGCCAGCCCTGCGTCGTTCTGCCATCGAACAGCAGTCTCCATCCCGCCGCCCACTCCGACGGCGTCAGGGCATTATTATTTCGCTCCGCTTCCCACATCGCCATGGATTGCCTCCCCCTAAAGGATACCGTATTTTGTCTTCGCGCTTTCCGAGCGCAGCGGGTTGAGGGGAGTAAATGGGCAGGTGAGGCGCTGCACGAAAAAGCGTCCTGAAACATAGACCAGGTTTAGCGAGGGCAAGAGAAGATGGCAACTGCAACGACGACTGCGGCCACTGTCGTAAAAGAGGCGCGCTACGTTCTGACCAACATCGCCAGCAACAACAACAAGTTCTGGAGCATCCGCCTGTTTGGGGACGGCACCTGCGAAACCCATTGGGGCCGCGTTGGTGAAGACGGGCAGCGCAAGCAGGCGGCGGGAATGAGCGAGTATGGATTCGACGCCAAATGCCGCGAAAAGGCGGCCAAGGGCTACAAGCCGCAGAAGACACTCGGCAATACCGCCGGGGGAGCGAGCCTGGGCAGCGAAAAACTGGCCGAAGTTGCCCGCACGCAGATTGAAACCAACTCCCCGGAAACGATGGCCCTGGTCGCCTACCTGGCCCGCGTCAATGTCCATCGCATCCTTCAGGCCACCACCCTTCAGTTCGATGAAAGCAAGGGGACGTTTTCCACGCCGCTCGGTATCGTCACCGCCGATGCCATCGCCGAGGCGCGCGGCCTGCTCACCGACATCGCCGCTTTTGTGCAGGGGCAGGACTATAGCAACAGCGGCTTTGTCGGCAAGCTGAACGACTATTTGATGCTGGTGCCGCAGAATATAGGGCGCGCGAAGCCCGATCCGAAGACGCTGTTTCCCGATCTGGAAGCGGTACAGAAGCAGAGCAGCATCCTGGATTCGCTGGACGCCAGTCTGCAAACCGTTCTGTCGTCTTCGCAGGATAAGACCGAGGAGGCTCCCGCGCCGAAGCTGTTCGAGGCCCGTCTGCATCTTGTGGAGGACGAGGCCGAGATTGCGCGCATCCGCAAAAAGTACCGCGCTACCCAGCAGGCGATGCATGCCTGCCACTACTTAGAGGTCAAGCGCGTGTTCCGGATCGAGATCGGCTCCATGCGCCGCGCCTTCGAGGAGCGCGGGCGGCAGATCGGCAACATTCAGGAGTTATGGCACGGAACGAAGGCGTCCAACCTGCTCTCCATCCTGAAATCGGGCTTCGTTATTCCGCCCGGCAACGCCGCGCATTGTACGGGCCGCATGTTCGGCAACGGCTGCTATTTCAGCGACCAGAGCACCAAATCCCTGAACTACGCCTACGGCTACTGGTCCGGTACGCGCGAAGAGACCTGTTATATGTTTCTGGCGAATGTCGCCATGGGCAAAGCCTACACCCCGAAAAGCTACTCGGAGCGCCTGCCGATGGCGGGCTACGACAGCACCTTTGCCAGAGCCGGAAAGTCCGGCGTCGCCAACAACGAAATGATCGTCTACGACACCTGCCAGATCGACCCGGTATTCCTCGTGGAGTTCGCGCCTAAAGACGGCAAATAGCGCCGTGATCTCGCCGGGGGGGGGGGGGACCCGGCACGGGGGGGAGGGGGCGACGGACTCGCCCACCACGAAACACAAGGACCCTAGCCCCGCCACCACCACCCCGGCCAGACAAACCACGCGGGTGTAAACTGACCCCCGTGTGTTGTGTTGGGTGAGCGTGGGGGAGGCGACGCCGGGGGGGCGAGCGGGCGCGGCGCTCACCGCGCGAGCCGCCTGGGGAGGGGTCTGCTGGCGCGTCGGCGCTTAGGTTGGGCTCATGGGAGGCGTTCTGCGGCCGTTCGTCGGGCAGGCCGTCATCGCAGACTGCCCACTCGGGCTTTCAAGTCTCGAGCCGCTGAAGAGCACGCCCAACGCCGCAACGGCGCCCGCCCGCGCCAACGCCGTTCGACGCCTACGCCAGGGACCCGAAGGGCAACAAGGCCATCTTCCGGACTCCCATCGCGACCGAGCAGCCGCAGGGCTCCTTCTGCACGGCGCACGTCTTGCAGCTGATTCCGGGGCAGAACCGGATCTTCATTGGCTGGTACTCCCAGGGCACCC
>JAUJOK010000008.1 GCA_030447685.1 Armatimonadaceae bacterium | reverse complement strand
CCCCGCTCACAACACTCGCCCAGTCGCGTCAGCGCATTGCTGACCGTCTCGTCTCGCGCCCCCGAGGTTCGATCGCCAGACCAACACTAACCCTTCTGTCACATCTTCCTCCGTCCCATGCCGTTAAACAGGGACTGGGCATCTATACGTAGTTCCTGTCAGGTGTTGCCGGTACAATACTATGGGTTCCGTGTAGAGGTGCTACGGGTGCTGTGGATAAAGAGGCAAGGGCCAAGGGGCTGGAGTCGTTCTGTAAATGTCGTCCTGATTCAGCCGTCCAGTGAGAACCGCTCCATCTGCAAGATGGCGAACGGAAAGCCGGGGACATTCATTCCCCCGGCTTTTGTTCTCATGGCTGGTTACAGGCGTTTTCGCTTCGCCGTTAAAGACGCGAGTTTGTCAGCAGGGCTGACTCGTTCATGAACCTTGGCGACATCATCGAGCAGAGCGGTGACATAGCGGGATGTCATCTCCAGATTCGTGTGGCCTAACTGCCCGGCCAAAGACGCCACATCACCCCCGCCCAGTGCCCATTCTCGTGCGAAAGAATGGCGTAAGGTATGGCACGAGGCACGGACGCCCTGCAATCCAGCGCGTTCAGCAAGGTATTCCATTGCCTGCCGCAAGGCGTTGTAGGACAGCCTGTTTAGGCCCCATTCATCGGTGAACAGCCACGGATTTCCAGCAAGATTCCCACGTCGGGCAAGGTACGTTTGCAGTTCCGCCGCTGTCTGCCGCCCAAAGCAGACCCGGCGTGGCCGCCCGCCCTTGCCGATAACGCTGATTGAACGAGTCGGCATATCCACATCGGTCAGGCGTATCCCCAATGCTTCGCTGGCGCGTAGGCCCGTATCATACAGAAGGATAATAATCATGCGGTTGCGTACTGCGCTAAAGCGGTCATAGTTGCAGGCACCAATAAGGCGGGCTACCTGTTCCTGCGTCATTGGCTGAATCCTTGCCTGTTCTACTCGCACAACGCGTAAGCCCACTATTCGATTCTCCGGCAAAAGACCAGCCGAAGTCAGCCACTTGAAGAGACGCTTAATGACACGCCCCAGATGATTCAGGGTGTTGGTGCTGACTCCTTCGGAACGCCGCACGGCAAGAGCGGCTTCAATATCAGCGATAGTCACCTCGTCGGCGGGCTTGTCACCGATAAGGCGGATGAGAGAGGCGAGCAGGGAACGTTCCTGCACCACAGTCGAGGGGCGAACCCCGGAACCTTCGCGTTGCGTCAGATAGATATTGACGGCTTCGCGGAATCCGAGTTCGATTCGGTTACTGATTCGCTTTCGCATTCTGAGACCCTTTGCTGTTTTCGGGATAGTCCCGGAACCGGCTAAACAGCCCCGTGAATAACTTGCAGGAGGTGTGAATATTGAGGAACAAATCTCGCCTTTTTCGTCTTTAGACCTGCGGTATAGGCGAAAACGCCGGAGCACAAGGCCAGGGGTTCGAGTCCCTTCAGGCGCACCATTTCCCCCTTTAGATTGTCTGGTTCCAGGGCAAGCACACGAGGCACTCCAACATCACCTGCATCGCCTCAACAGCGCTGGCAATCCTGCTTACCTTAGTCTGGCCGATGGATATGCCCGAGCAAAGCCGCCGCGTTTTACCGTTGTGGGCAGCCATAAGCTGGGCGATGGTGGCGTTAGCCTGGCTATGGCGAAATTGGCTGAACCGCAAGCCATGATGTGAAAATCCACAGTTCGAACGGGCCGGGCGCTCCAAAGCGTTGCGGCCTGTTGTGTTTTCCCTGACTTTGGCAATGAGGCAGCAAGAGGCCCAGAAAGACCTGACGGCAGCCTATATATAGGGGTCATTTCAAAAGTCTTGTCAATATATGGGACTTAGCGTATAATCCGCACAGGTGCCGCCGGTGAAATGAAAAATGACCCGCTCCAGCTTTTAGCCGGAACGGGCCGAGGTAGGTTAGTGTCATTACCTGTATCGGTAATCTTTACAGGTATCTTTAGGGTGGCATCGAAAAAAATTCTGCCCTCTCCTGAAAAAGGAGAGGGCAGTTTTGCCTTACCTCAGATCCTCCGCTGTTATCGTCCCGCCTGTCTGAGGACGCGGCGGCGGCCCACAGCCTGAACGTGAAGAAGGGCCAGGTCGTAAATGACCTGGCCCTTTTTTTATCCGGCACTCCCACCCTCACAGGCGGTGTCCCTGGCTCTGTTCTTACAGCGAGTGCTGGTTGGGAGCCGGCGAGACAATGTTGCAGGTCGGGGCGGTGCCGACGGCGTTCTCGGTGTAGGTGCCGCCGCTGGGGCAGACCGGAGCGGTCTTGATGTACTTGTCGGAGCCATAGATGTCGCCGGTGCCCACCGTCGCGCCGGTGGCCTTCTTGCCGTCCATCGCAAACTGCTCTTTGGCCGCATCGATCTGCTTGAGGTTGCCCACGCAGGCTTTGGCGCGGCTGGACTCACGAGCTTTGACGAAGTTAGGAACGGCGATGGCGAGCAGGATGCCGATGATCAGCACCACGATCATGATCTCGATGAGCGTAAAGCCGCGGCGGGCGGACTTCTTCAGGGAGGCGGAAAGCATGGCGTTTCTTTCGTTTGCAAAAGGTAAATTTGAGCTTCTACGTACGCCTTACCAAACGGTGCGGCGACCTGCCCGCTACTACTATCGGATCTTTGGCCTCGCTTCTTCAGGGCCGCCGTCGGACAGCAATGCGGTTGTCGCTCACCTTTATCAGCAGTCCATTCCCAGGCGTATCACCGCACCGTAAGGAGAGAAGCATTAGCCGGAGCATCGCATTCTTGCCGGGATTCCGTTGGTACCGCCGCCGTGCCCTGAGGAACCCCCACGCCTGATCCGATAGATTGGCTATGCAAGCCCATAGCGCATATACCAGACAAGCTTTGTTGCGGACATC
Source organism: Armatimonadaceae bacterium (assembly GCA_030447685.1). Classification (GTDB taxonomy): domain Bacteria; phylum Armatimonadota; class Armatimonadia; order Armatimonadales; family Armatimonadaceae; genus JAUJOK01. The sequence continues at coordinate 114,917 of JAUJOK010000008.1, read as the reverse complement.
GGCAGGAATGAATCCTTGCCGCGCCGCGCGTCTGCCTGTAGTGGCACTCGTCACTTTACTGGCCGGCACTGTCGCATCTTCGCTGCCCGCTTGCGCCGCAGGCACCGCCACTGCCAAGCGGAGCAGCCACGCATCCCGCGTTACCGTTGCCAGGCGATACGTCATGTGGGGCGAGAAGAGGCCCAGCCAGCACCCGAAGAAGTCCGCCGGGCGTCGGGAAGACGGTCGCCCATCGCGTACCGGTTCCCGGTAATGCAGGCAGGCCATTATCTCCTTGACCTTTCCCTGTCCCTGCACACTATCCTCGCCGAAGAGCCTGCCCCAGATGGAGCAGGCTCTTTCTGCGGGGAGGGAAAAGTGGGGGAACCAGGGAAATAAGGGTAAATGATGCCGCAAGAACCACAGCAGCAGCCAGGCCGCTGGTATGGTGACATCACGAATCCGAAGCTGATCTACCTGAAGGGCTTCCTGTTTCTTCTTGCCGCCCTTCTGGCCGCCGCCGCCCTGCTTTTGGAACATCCGAGCCTGCGGGCAGCCCTCCTGCTGGCAATCGCCGTAGGGTGTTTTGCACGGTTTTACTACTTCGCTTTTTATGTCATCGAGCACTATGTCGATTCGAGCTACCGCTTCGCGGGGTTAGGTTCCTTTATCCTCTATTTGGTGCGCCTTCAGCGGCGTAATAAGTCCAGCCACAACGGATGAATCTGTGCCGGGACAGGCCGGTACCGGGGGATGCCTGACAACGCTGCCCCCTGAGAATAGGTCTGCTGTTACGGCGGGGATCAAATACGGAAATAAAATTACCCGGCTTTTTTGATAACGGCAGGAAAATTGCCCATCAACAGTGAATCAAGCGACTAAGCATTGAAAACACGCTGCAAGTGGCGACCAGAGCGACTTGGGCGATTGACGGGAGACACACGTGAGCAAGATCAGTCCGCGGGCGGCGCGGGCGGCGCTTCCCACCTTGCAAACAACTCCCCAATCTTCCCTACGTGCCTGTCCGCCACCCCGAGCTAAAGCGGAGCGGCAGGCGTGTAAACCTGGCCGGATAATCTCCGATTTGGCCTGTACGCGGTATGCGTTCAGCACAGCGTCGTCGCACGCGGAGAAAGGATACGCACGTATGGATACCCTTGATGACGATCTCGCCCCTATCGGTGGACATCGCCCGGCTGCACCCGACACACAGGCCGCATCGCCCGGCAGTAACCCCACCCCCTCCGCCGGAAACAGTATTGGCGGGCTGTCTGCTTTAGGCGGTGGCACGCCTGCCTCGCTTGCTCCGGTCGGAGAAGGAACCGCCCTCCACAGCAGCAGCAGCGGCGTCACTGCTTTCTCGGGCGCGCCAGCAGCGTCTTTATCGACCGGTTCCCCTGCTGTGGCGGCACACCCTGCTGCCGTGCAGGCTCCACCACGCCCGTATCCGCTGCGACCGGACAGTGTCCCAGAGGAATATGGCAGCGGCAGCGGCGGCGGCGCTCGTCGGATTGGGATGATCATTGCGGGCGGCGCAGTCGCCGTTCTGGCCCTTATCGCCTATTTCGTTTTTCGTACGCCCCCTCCCGTGGCCGTACCCACCTCGTTTGCCACCTTTACCGCAGCGGACGGCTCTTTTACCTGCGACACGCCTGGCGGCTGGGATACGCGCGCCGTCGGCGCGGCGGCGGGCGATAAGCAGCTTACCAATTCAGACGGGGTTTTTCTGACCTCCGGCAATGCCAAAATAGAGATCACCACGACCACGGTTGCGGGCCAGGCGATGGGGGAACTGGTGCTGGGAAAGGAGACTGTGCCTGAGTCCATGACCGGCTCTGCGGCGGCGGCATTGCACCGGCGGTCGAAGAAGGGCCTCAAGAACCGGCTGAAGGGGTATCAGGAGACGGCGGTGGCGAAGTTCCAGAGCCGCATGGGCGGAATGATTTTTAAAGAGGGACGCTTCGAGCCGGACGCGCGCCTGTCCGAGTACACGGCAACCGGAAACCAGTACGGCTTCGGGGGGAAAGTTCACGGCTACCGCGCCTCGCTGACCGGGCCGACGCTGATTGCGTCGGTGGTGTGCCAGTGTTCGGAGGCGGACTGGCCGAAGCTAAAGCCCGCCTTTCTGCGCGTTATCGCCAGCCTGCGCGATACGGTGCCGGTGAAAGGGCCGCAAGCGCCGGGGCTTCCCGGAGGCATACCCATGATGGGTGGGCACGGGAGATAGTCAGAAAGCGCAGGCCGGGGCAGAGGCTCAGACCTGCGCTTCTTCCCGAGAAAATTCGCGCAGCTTTTTCCGCAGGCGCTGGTACATCTTCTGCACTGAGGCGTCTTCGGGCGGCGATGGGGGAGGGACAGAGGCGGCCTGTCTATCTGTGTTACCGCTCAAACGCCCGCCGTCGCGGCCAGGTGCTCGCGAACCAGCAGGTTATCAAAGGCCGCCCGCGCCCGCTCGGCCATCAGGCGGCCCTTCTCTTTTTTATCTTTGACCCGCTCCGGCAGCGGCGGCAGCAGCCCCCAGCAGGCGTTCATGGGTGCGAACGTCTTGCCCTCGTAGGCGCTGACATACTGAGTAAGCGCACCCAGCGCCGTCTCCTCAGGGAAGACGACGGGAGCCTCCTCGCTGACGGCGCGGGCTGCGTTGATTCCGGCCACCAGTCCCATCGCCGCCGATTCCAGATACCCTTCCACCCCCACCATCTGCCCCGCGAAGTGGATGCGGGAATGTTCCCGCATTTGCAGCGTGGGGTGCAGCAGGCTCGGCGAATGGATATAGGTGTTGCGGTGCATGACGCCGAAGCGAACGAACTCGGCGTTTTCCAGTCCGGGAATCATACGAAAAATACGCTTCTGCTCGCCCCACTTAAGCCGCGTCTGGAAGCCGACTAGGTTATACAGCGTCGCCGCCGAATTCTCCTGCCGAAGCTGGACGACGGCATAGGGCCTGCGCCCGGTGCGCGGGTCTTCCAGCCCGACCGGCTTCAGCGGTCCAAAGGCCAGTGTTTTAGGACCGCGCGCCGCCAGTTCCTCCACCGGCAGGCACGCCTCAAAATACTTGATGTCCTCGAAGTCATGGACGGGCGCTTTCTCCGCCTTGACCAATTCGGCATGAAACGCCAGGTACTCGTCCTTTTCGAACGGGCAGTTCAAATAGGCGGCATCACCGCCGGAGGCGGAATTGAGCGCGGCTTCGCCGCCGCCGCCACTCTCCGACGAGCGGCCCCAGCGCGACGCCTTGAACACTTTGTCGTAATCGATAGTCGCAGCGTCCACGATAGGCGCGACGGCATCGTAAAAGTACAGGTCATAGCGCCCCGTCAGTTCGCCGATCTTGGCCGCCAGCGCATCCGAGGTCAGCGGCCCGCTGGCGATAATCACCACGCCCTCGTCCGGCACGCTCGTCGCCTCGTCGCGCACAAACTCAATGTTCGGGTGCGCCTGGAGCTGCGCCGTCACCGCTTCGGAGAAGGCGTCGCGGTCCACGGCCAGCGCCTCACCGGCGGGCACCGCGCTCGCATCCGCGCAACCGACAATCAGCGAATCCAGCCGCCGCATCTCTTGCTTCAAAAGCCCGGAAGCGTTGGTAATATGGTTGCTCTTGAACGAGTTCGAGCAGACTATCTCGGCGGCTTTGTCCGTGTGGTGGGCGGGCGTCATCTTCACAGGCCGCATTTCTATAAGGCGCACCTTCGCGCCGCGCTGCGCCGCCTGCCAGGCCGCCTCGCTGCCCGCCATCCCCGCCCCAATCACCGTTATCGTGCGTGTATCCATTGTCATAGCTTTATTGTATCGCAGGAATCAATACTTCCCGGTGTGCCGAAAGATCACGGGCGCGGGTCTATCCAATCCCGCACGACGTAATTGGGGTGCAGATGGTCGAAATCCCGATCCGTTGTGAGCAGCGTCGCGCCGGTCACATTCGCCGTGGCCGCAATCCACAGGTCGTTCTTGCCTATTGCATTGCCGGTGCTTTCACAATAGGCATCAAGGGCAGCATAAGCCTCCACGATTCCCGGTTCGTCCAGCGAGACACGCGAGAAGCTGGTCAGCAGAAACTCAAGCTGCTGCATCCGTGTCGCCCCCCACGCCCTTTGAAGACCCAGAGAACGTAATTCGCCTTCGCTGACAATGCTGATGAGCGGCACGGTCGGCGTCGTCAGGAGCGAGTAGTTCACTTCAACCCACTGTCCCAGCGTATCACGGCGAACATAGTGCAGGAGGATATTCGTATCCAGCAAATACAAGGGAGACGCAGAAGTGGCAGCCGTCATTGCAGCGCTTCCAGCGCTGCAATAATCTCTTCCTCAGTTTCGGGCGTGGAGAAGCCCCCATAGACACGCTCCATGCCGTTTGTTCCGGAGGGCGGCGGGGTGCGTGGCCGGAATGTTTTGATGCTGCGAACACGCCCCTCATTCAGCCTCTCGGGCGTCAGGCGGATTCGCTCCAAGGCTTCAGAGAGCGCGTGCGGATTCTCCTGATCTTTTTCGATTGCCCGCTCCTCTACCTCGGCAAGCAGGGTTTGTACAGAACGTTCCACCTCCTGGGCATGCAGGGCGGCGGCTTCACGCAGTCGTTTTTCCAACTCACGCTCGTTTGGGTTGCTCATGCGTACCTCCCTAATTTCCATCATTGTATCGCAGGAAGGCAACAAAAAAGCGGCGAGGGGATGCCTCGTCGCTTGTCAAGGGAATTTATCGAACGGCGGGGGACTTAGCCCTCTTCCTGAAGCACCTCGCGGATGCGCCGCTCCAGGCGGTCTACATCCAGGCCGCCCTCGTCGCGGCTGATGCGGCGAACGGTCTTGTTTACGTTGCTCAGGTCGCCGAGCAGGTCGCGCAAAATCTCCTGCTGCTGGCGCGACTGCGTCACTTCGCGCGGCTCCTGCACCAGATCGCGCACGATAGAGTCCTCGGCGCGCGAGGCTACCATAGGGTCTCTCCGCCCCTCTATATGGACGAACGTACGCCGTCCCGGCCCGCGCTCCTCGTCAATCGGAAGAACCGCCGTGACCTGATCCGAGCGGACGTACTTGCCGAAGCCAAGATGCACCAGCATCCCGGACTGTATTCTCATCCTGTGTTTCCTTTCTTTTCTCCACGCGCTGCTCGCACCTGAAGTAATCAGCTATTGTTAATTACGTTTTTTAGGCGCGAACAGTTCCTAAAAATGAAAACAAAAGTTTGAGTAAATGGCGAAAAAATGGGCCGGATGCCGCCACATCCGGCCCGCATGATTTCAGGAAAGCTAATCGTAGTTGACGATGGCGGGGCCTCTGGTCTGGCTATCGCGGCGGAACCGGGCCATGCGCTCGCTGTCGTTGCCGCGTGGAAGCCACCACTGCTGCGCCGGGCGCGGCTCGCCCAGAAGCCAGCGTTCTTCGTCCGTGCGTCCGGCCAGATCGGCTTCGGTGGGAAACTCGCGGTCGAGGGGACGCATCCAGGTCGGGCAGTAGCTGATGTAGACGTTCTTGCGCTCCGTCTCAGACTGGTTCGGCGGCGCGGCGTGCCACTGGGCCTGGTGAAAGACGATAACCGTTCCCGGTTCGCAGTCGAACTTCACCACGTTCTTTTCGTAGTCGTCGATTCGAAAACTGCCGCCTTTGCCATCCAGTTCCGGGCGGCGGTGCGAGCCGCGCACCACCATCAAGGAGCCGCCGTTGCCGTGGGTGAGGTCGGTCAGAAAATAGCCGAACTTCAAATAGTGCAGGCCCATCGCACCGTCCACCTTGGGAAAAAGGCCGGGGCGCGGGCCGTCCGCATGCCACGGACTGCTGCTGACGAAGTCCGCCACGGTCTTATTGTCACGGGGGCGGCTGACAAAGTTGGACTGATTCAGATGAAACATCGGCCCGAAAATGTCGTAGCAAAGCTGGAGGGCCGGTTCGTACATCATCAGGCGCAGGAACGCGGGATCGGCATCGACACAGTTCTGCACCTTTACACCCGTAAGCGACGAGTCTTCGGCGCGCTTTTCCCGCGTAATGCGGTCAATAGCCGCCAGCGCTTCCTGAATCCACCCGGCGGGCAGCTTTTCCGGCAGCATGGCGTAGCCGTCGCGTTCCAGATCGGCAGCCAGTCGGTCGCGCTGGTCGTCGGTAAGGCGCGTGGGTTCCGCCGATGGCGGGGCTTCTTCAAGCGTCATCATAGAGTTGCCTCCTCTTTTGTGCGTTCCCTTACTGCCGGTGGGGAATAATGCCTGTATGGACAAAGAATGCAGTATCTGTCAGCAGGTAGATTCGTGGCGGCAGGGCGGGAACCCTTTCGTGATCGCGGAATTTGACCATTGTCTGTGGGTGGTAAGCCCGCACCAGTTTCACCAGGGGTACACGTTGCTGCTGTTGAAAAACCACGTTCGTGATCTGCACGATCTGGAACCGAATGTCCACGATGCCCTGTTTCGGGAAGTTAGAATCGCAGCACAGGCAGCAGTAGCGGCATATCAGCCGTGGCGCATGAACTATGCTTCCCTGGGTAATCAAGTGCAGCATGTTCATGTTCATCTGTTCCCGCGCTACGAAAACGACCCGGATCACCTTCAGCATCCGTGGCACGGCGCACAGGAGTTTGAGCAGCATCGTATCAACGGGGAACAGGCGCAGGAGATTACCATGCGGCTCAGGGCGCATTTATAGCTGGATAAATCGAAAGCGCGCGCCGATAAATGAGGCGAGGAGGATTCGAAAATGTGGGTTTATCTCGAAAAAGATAAGAAAGCGCTGAACCTGAATTACGTTTCGCGCGCCGTCGTGGAAGAAGCTGGCCCAGGCGGTCAGATCAAGGCAGAATTCAATGGCGCATATGCGATGGTCGCCTTTTTTGCGCGCCTGGATGATGCAGAACGTGTTTTTGAAGAGATCATACTGGCTCAGGGGAGAGGGGAAGCGGTTTATACGCTACGGGGTAATAAGTAAGCTGAAAACAACAGCCACCCTGTAGGCGGCGCTGCTGGTAGTTATTCAGAAGGGAAGCCTGTAGGTTAATTGCTACAGGCTTTCTATTCTGCCTGTAGCAATACGCAAGAAATGTTTCGCCTAAACTTAACATGGCGGCTCATGCGCCACCGTTCCACCCCTCCACATCCGGAAAAACCGTGGGGTTGGTGCGGAGGGAAGGGCGGGCATGACTTATCCAACCCCCTCCAGGCCGTATTCATCCACCGGCGAGAAGTAGATAATCGTCACGATGTCATCCGGGGTAACGGGGCGGTCGTAGACGCGCGAAAGAAGGGCCAGAACATCGTCGTGGCTGCGGAACTCCGGGTTCTCGCGCTGAATATCGCGCGGCGAAAGCTCACGAATAGGCTTCACCTCTACCTCATCGAGAATACCGGTAAACAGCTTGTGGTGCCGCCCGAACCGCTGGCCTATCGTTACCCAGACAAGCAGGCCGGTCTGGTACTTGTCGGACTTATCGCCCAGGCGGATCGTGGCGGACTTGCGGCCTTTGCGGAGCGCATCACCATACAGGTCATTATAAAAATTCAAAGCGAACATCGGCGCGTAGGGAATCCTTTTGCTTCTTTCAGGTGTTCAGCGCGCTCTCTGCCGCGCCGCTGCTATAGCGTTCATTATACAGCAGGAACCGACCAGTTGTTCGGCGAACAGCCGGGCATCAAAACCAGCCCCGCGCGCACCCAGCCGCGCCGGGGCCTTTGAAGGAGATAGGCCATGAACCTGCTGATAATCGGCGGCACGGTCTTTTTAGGACGACATCTGGTCGAAGTCGCGCTGGCGCGCGGCCACGCGGTGACGCTGTTCAACCGGGGGCAGCACAACCCGGAGTTGTTTCCCGAGGTGGAAAAGCTGCGTGGTGACCGCAAAGAAAGCCTGGAGCCGCTGCGCGGGCGGCAGTTCGACGCCGTGATCGATACCTGCGGCTATGTGCCGCGTGTCGTGCGGGCTTCGGCGGAATTTCTGGCGGACCAGGTCGGCCACTACACGTTTATCTCCAGCGTTTCCGTTTACGGAGGTTTCACCCAGACGAATATCACGGAAACGGCTCCTGTCGGGACAATCGCCGACGAAACCGTGGAAGAGATTACCGGAGAAACGTACGGCCCGCTGAAGGCGCTGTGCGAGCAGGCGGCGGAACGGGCGATGCCGGGGCGCGTGCTGAACATCCGGCCCGGCCTGATTATCGGGCCGCGCGACCCGACCGACCGCTTCACCTACTGGCCGCACCGCGTGGCCCAGGGCGGCGATGTGCTCGCGCCCAACCCGCCCGAGCAGCACGTCCAGTTTATCGATGTGCGCGATCTGGCGGAGTGGAATATCCGGCTGGTGGAGGCGGGCCAGACGGGTATTTATAATGCCACCGGCCCGGACTATCCGCTGACGATGCAGCGCCTGCTCGAAGTGTGCAAAACGGAAAGCGGCAGCGACGCCCGATTTGTGTGGATGGATGAAACGTTCCTGTTGGAGAAGGAGGTCGGCCCGTGGATGGAGGTGCCGCTGTGGATACCCGCATCGGCCAACGAGGCGGGTCATTCGTCAATCAGCCTGGACAATGCCCTGGCCTCCGGTCTGACCATCCGCCCGCTTTCCGATACCGTGAGGGCCACTCTGGAATGGGATGCCACGCGTCCCGCGGAGCGGGAATGGCGGGCAGGGCTGAAGCCGGAGCGCGAGGCGGAACTGATTGCGGCCTGGCGTGACCAAACGACTTAACCCGATTCCAAAAAGAAAAGCCCCCGGCGTCCGCCGGAGGCCTTTTGCTTGACCCGACTCTTCGCCACGGCTTGGCTGATGGCCGCGACGTGCTGTATTATGAGAACGCCAAAGGCGGCGGTCACGGCGGCGCGGCGGATAACGCGCAGCGCGCTTTCCTATCGTCGCTCGAATACACTTTCCTTCGGAATCGGCTGTGTTAGATGGAATCCGGATCAAGCATCATCTCCAGCGCCCGCGATTATGCCCCGATTTTTGAACAGCAGGGCTTTCTCTGCCGAATGGATTGGGGACGGCGCGGCGCACGGGCCGCTGCCGAGCGCGGCGACCTGCTTATCGTCGTCGACGTTTTGAGCTTCTCCACCGCCGTAGCGACCGCTGTGCACCACGGCGGTATTATCTATCCCTGCGCTCAGGAAGAAGATCAAGCGGCGCTGGCGGTCCGTTTCCACGCCGAAGTCGCCGTGTCCCGTAAGGACGTTCCCAAAAGGGGCCGTTTCTCGCTGTCGCCGCTGACGTATCTGGCTATTGAGCCGGGGACGCGCGTTGTGGTAGCCTCGCCCAACGGCGCAACGTGCAGCCGCTATGGACGGGACGTGCCGCACCTTTTCGTCGGGGCGCTGGTGAACGCTCGCGCCGTGGGTGAAGCGGTAAATCAGATGCTCCAGGAAGATGACGGCCTGTGCGTCACCGTGCTCGCCTGCGGAGAACGCTGGCAGACCTCTTCGGAAGACGGCGAACTGCGCCTCGCTATCGAAGACTATCTGGGCGCGGGTGCGGTGCTGTCTCATATCGTCGGTGAAAAATCGCCCGAAGCGCGGCTTTGCGAAGGAGCCTTTCAGAATGTGGAAAGCGATTTGGAGCCGGTTCTGTGGGAATGCGGCAGCGGGCGCGAACTGCGCGAGAAAGGCTTCGCGGAGGATGTGCGGCACGCATCGCGGCTGAATATCTATGATGCCGTGCCGGTGATGCGCGGCGAGCGTCTGGAAAGGCTTTAAAGCGCGGCGGATAATGCCGGGTGGTTCAGGAACGCCTGAACCGCACGCCAGGCGTCTGCCGCATTCGGCGGCGAAAGGTCGGGTACGAAGCCGAAGTCCAGGTACATCTTCAGGGCAGGAAGCCGCGCCGTAGAGGTGGCGAGCCATGCCTGCTCGTGCCACTCGCTCATTCTGTTTAGCGCATAGCTGAGAGAAGCCCTGCCCAGCCCGCGCCCCTGATAAACGGGCCTGACGGCTACCCAATGGATGCGACCCCACTCCGGCCCGTTGTCTCTGCCCCCGTACCACGAACTGACAGTGCCCACCGCCGCCCCTTTGTGGTTGGTGACAAAGAAGCAGCGCTGTTCCACACCCGGTGGGTCGTAGCCGAACTCGCGCGCGAAGAGGTCATCCGGGATAGGAAAAAGCTCCTCAGCGTCGCGCTGAACGTCCGCCCAGAGCGGCCCTTCGTCCCGGCGCATCGGGCGGATGTCGAACCCTGGCGGGAACGCAGCCTGCGGGATGTCCCGCAGGTGCGCGCGAACCATATGAACCGGTATATCTTCCGTCGTTTGCGTTGCCGTAATCCTTTGCCGTTTTTGTGCTGTTCGCTTTTGCGCTGCCTGAGTCCTTCCTCGGCGCGGCGGGCGCTCAAGCCCCGCGCAGGTACTGGCCCAGCTTCGCGAACAGGCTGTTTTCGATCTCTCCACCGAACAACGGGGAGATAACGCTCAAAGACAGCAGGACTTCCGCCTCCTGGGCGGTCAGATAAAGCGGTCTCGGCACCTGGCCTATTTCCACGGCGCCGCCGGCTTCCCAGGACGCGGGGGTTTCCGGGGCAAAAACAAGGCCAATGTCTTTGCTGCTGCTGCTGCTGCGTTTCATCGTGATCATGGTACACTCGTTCCTCAGGGTGTTTCGTTTCGTCCGAATGGGTGATGATGCAAGGCATCGGTAAGATAGCCGAAAGACTGTATCATTGCCGCCAGCGGCTCGCTTCGGGCAAAATGGCGGCGGCAGGTCGGGCAGACGGCAAGGTGGTCATCCACCGACAATAGTTCCCGAGGAAGCAGGGTACGCTGCCGCCAGCGCACCTGCTCGTCCTCCGAGAGATGTCCGCGCATAGAATCGTTCCCTCTGCTCGTAAAGACGCGAAGCCCGCCGAGCGATTACCACAGCGAGCGGCTTTATTCCTCGCGCTCATACGCCTGCATGCGCCGGGCCAGCCGGGTGCGCGCCGACTTTCGCAGATTGATGACCTGCTGGCGCGTGGCCCTCATCTGCTCGGCGATAGCGGCGTCTTCGAGCGGCAGCGCGTTCCAGAGCGCCGCCAACTCTTCCGGAGGCATCCCCAGAGCGGCGGCGATGTCGCGCACGGTCGCGACCCCGGTGACCGGAAACAGGGCCACCACCCCGCGTCCCTGCTCATCGCGCAGGTTCAGGAGCAGCGCCGCGCACTGGCGCGACGGCAGCGCGCGTATCTCGCTCCAGAGCCGCTCCAGATAGGTCCGCTGCTCCACTTCGGCAGCGATATCGATCCGCGTATCGGCCACCATGTCCAGCGGGTTGACTTCCGAAACGATGTCGGAAACGCGCAGCGCCTCCTGGTCGGCAATACCCAGCGCCTCCGCCGCGAACCGCACCAGATCGTTGAATGCGACCGGCTGCTCCACGGTATCGAAGGCTTGCTGAATCAGCTCCTCAAGCGGCGCCCCCTTTGCGCCGCCGCCGCCGTCCGTCGTGAAAGGCATCTCACGCAGCAGGAGTGGGGAAGCGGCGGCGATCTCCTGACCGCGCCACGCGGGCCTGCCGCACAGCCATTCGCCCCGGCTGTCCTTCCACAGCGCGAAGGCAGCGGGCCGGTGTGTCAGCAGATAGTGCAGTTGGTTTTTCAGCCCGGTACGAAGCGGGTTCTTCCGGCGCAGGGTATCGGTGCAGGCGCGGTAGGTCGTGACGGCGACATAGGCGCGGAAGTCGCTGATCGGCTCGCCGTCCGGGTCGCTCTTGGCATGGCGCAGCTTGGTCAATAACTGCGCCGTCACCTCCGCCTGAGCGTCGCGCGCGTCCCGCTCCTGCGGCGTTTCGCGGCAGGCGGACGTGCGGCAGAAGTCGGATTGCCCCTTGCGCCGCAGAATGCCCGCGATGATGGGTTCCGCATGCTGTGTCAAAAGATGTCCCAGATATTGCTGGGCCTGTGTCTCGTTTGCTGCCTGCAAAAAAGGCAGCAGCAGGGTGTCGGGCTGTCGAAGAGTGGTGCACGAGTCCACGGTATTATCCTTTCTACCAATGGCCGCTGGCGCAGGCGCTTTTCGCATCCGCGCTTCGGTTCATGCACCCACTTTACGAACCCGCTCTTACACCACTCTTTCAGGAAGTCTTACAAAACTGCCCGCGTGAAAAATAGGCAAAAAAAGAGGGAGGCACTTTAGCCTCCCTCATTCTTCTTACTCGCTTCTTACTCGGCTCTTCTCAATGGCGCGTTTGTTGAAGCGCGCTCAATGGAACTGCTGCTGAGATAGCCACACCTTAGCCTGATTACTTCTTGACTTTTACCTTTTTCTTTTTTCCTACCGGGAACTTTGAGTTTTGCACCTTGATGTGAATGTCGAGAGAAGAGGGGATGCTTGATCCCGATTTCAGTTCAAGAACTTCTACCCAGACATCCGGTCGGCTGAAGGTGCGTGTTTCGAGCGGTTTTTTGTTATCCCCACCCACAAAGTAATGATGCACCGGCTTATCCGTGCTATTAAGCGCCCATATCTCGCATGAGCGTCTGTCGCCCGCAGCTCGTAGCATAGAACCGAACGTACCATCTTCCGGTGTCTCGTATTCGTCGATTTCCGCCGTGACTTCAATTGAATCACCGGCGTTGTATTCATCCTGGTCGGTGTTCACGCTTATAGGGATGTAGATAGGAACCCCAACCCAGGGGTTACGAGAAGCCTCGAACTGTGCGGTGTCCGTGGCTGATTGCCGTAAAGAACCTATGATCTTTGCGGCAGCTAAAGCGAGTGTCGCGACTCCTCCCGTTATCGCGATCCATCTTTCCCATTTAGAATCCATCTTGACCTCCATTGAAATAAAGTAATGCCAGTGAAGCGAACAGAGCAGCTAAATCTTTTCAAAGGTTTACCGATTTACCGGCTGCAAAGCATGTTCCAATGCGTACGCAGTCGCTTTTTCGCAAGACATTGCCTGGCCGTCAGCCCATGCTGTCCTGAAGGTGTGCTCATCTAAGACGTTGTGCACCTCCTCAATGATACTATTGACCTCGTCCGCCGATGTCGGTGGAAGCGGCGTGCCCATTTCTTTGCGGATTCGATCCGCAGCCGCTAAGAGTCGTGCCGCTTGCTCATAGTCGTGTTGCTCCTTGGTGATCATTCCCAATAAAGTGAGGGTGTTCGTTACTTTGCTCCTGTCCTCTAAATCGCGCAGGATCGCTAGGCTTTCCTCCACATGCTGCCGCGCCGTCGCGTAGTTCCCCTCATTGTATTCGACTTCGGCAAGGTTATGCAGTGTCTGTGCATAGCCCATTATGTCACCAATGCTGTGGAAAGTTGTCAGTGCCTCCTGCAAATATCTGCGTGCCGCAGGACGATTCTCGCGCTGATTCTCCAACGCCCCTAGATTACCTAAAAGCGCGGCTATCGGTGCGCCCCCATTGAGGGAACGATATACCGCAAGGCTTTTTTCATACAAGGCGGCGGCTTTCGCGAAGTCGGCCAGCTCGCTTGCTATTATAGCCAGATTATTGAATGTTTTTGCAACCCCTCGTTTGTCCTTCAACGTTCTATAGACGTTCAAACTGGCGGTATATTGTGACCGAGCCGCCGCGAAATCACCGGCGGCCCAGGCCAAAATCCCCGCTGCGTTGAATGCCTTGGCACGAATCTCTGCTGAAACGGATTTGCTCTGAAGCAGCGCGCTATCCAGCCATCTGCGTCCCTCCAGAACATGGCCGCGCTCACGCCAGAACCTGTCCAGAGAAGCCGCGAGACGAAGGCGCGTCTCGCTTTCCTCGGGCCAGGCCAGGGCCGTGCGCAGGTTGTCATTGTCCGCTTCCAGGCGGTCGAGCCACATTCCCTGCTCTGGTCCTTTAAGTTCCGCCTGCGCCGTTTCGGCAAGTGTCAGGAAGAAGGCGCGGTGCCGTCCGCGCACGGCCTCGTACTCTTCGCTCTCAACCAGGCGGTAGCGTCCGTACTCGCGCAGGGTTTCCAGCATCCGAAAGCGCATCTCCTCCTCGTTCTCCTCGGCAAGCACCAGGGAAGAGGCGCGCAACTGGCGCAGGTACTCCCAGGCGGGTCCCGGCAGAGCCGGTGTTCCCGCCAGGGCGACCGCTTCCGCCGCTTCCGCCGTCCAGCCGCCGCGAAATACGCAAAGCCGCGCGAAGAACCGCTGCAGCTCCGGCGAAAGCATCTGGTAGCTCAAATCCATCGCGGCCCAGAGCGAGCGGTGACGCTCCGGCAGGTCGGCGGTTCCGCCGACCAGAAACCCGTAGCGGTTGCGGATTTCGCGGGCCATCTGGCGGGGAGCAAGAACCGAGGCGGTCGCCGCCGCCAGCTCGATGGCGAGCGGGATACCTTCCAGGCGCGTGCACAGGTCGGCCACATCCGGGGCGTTGCCGCCGGTCAACTGGAAGTTTGGCCGCGCCGCCTGCGCGCGATCCACGAAAAGCTGGACGCTGGCATTCGCGCTCAGCGTCTCCAGCGACGGCGTGCCCTGCGGTGTCGGGAGCGGCGCGAGGGGGAGTTCTCGTTCGCCGGACAGGTTCAGCCGCTGGCGCGAGGTCACCAGGCAGGTCAATGTCGGCGCGCGTACCAGCAGCGTTCGCACGAGCGCGGCGGCGGCCCCTTCGCCGCCGGTCAGGTGCTCGAAGTTATCCAGCACGAGAAGCGACCGCTGGAGGGAAAGCGTTTCGATGACCTGTTCCAGCGGCTCGGCCTGCGAGGAGCGGGGCAGGCGCAGAGCATTGGCAACGGCATCCGGTATCAGACGGGCATCCGGCAGGTCCGCGAGCGGAACGAGCCAGACCGCGCCGGAAAAAGCCTCGGTCAGGCGATGGGCCACCTCCAGCGCCAGGCGCGTCTTTCCCGTGCCGCCGGGGCCGGTCAGGGTAAGGAGGCGTATCTGCGGAGCGCCGCCGCGCAGCATCTCCTCGATACGCGCCGTCTCTTCTTCGCGCCCGATAAAGCGATCCAGCGCAAGGGGCAGATTCGGGGTGTGGTCGGGGGAAACGGGCGGCGGCGGAAACTCCCGCTGCCCCATATCCGGATACTCGGCCTGAAACAGGTGCTCGGGGCCGGGAGCGTCCCGCAGTCGGTAACGACCGATGTCCCGGATGTTTACGCCGGGCGGGGCAGCCTGCCGTATGAGCGATTCGGTGGCTTCGGAAAGAAGAATCTGGCCGCCCTGCGCCGCCGCAATCAGGCGGGCGGCGTGATGCAGGGTTAGCCCCTGATAGTCGCCCTCTTTCAGGATCGCCTCGCCGGTATGAAGCGCCATACGAATCGATAAAGCGCCGACATCCTCCGGCCACGGCTCCGCCGCCAGCGCCCGCTGACAGGCAACAGCGCAGGCCAGGGCGTCCTGCGCGCTGGCAAACGCTATCCAGAAGCCATCTCCCACCTGCTTGAAGACATATCCACCGTGCTGACGGCATTCCCGGTGCAAGAGCGCCTGATGCCGTTCCAGGGCCGCCAGGTAAGAATTGCCCGTCCGCTGCCACAATGCGGTCGATTTCACGATGTCGGTGAGGAGAAGGGTGATCGTTCCCGTCGGCAGGGCAGTGGTGGTCGGGGCGCTGGTGGCCGGGGCAGTGGCGGGGGGAGAAGCGGGCGGTGTGTTAATGGCGCGGCGCGCTTCTTCCACCAGTCGGCGCACGGAAGGGGAGGGCGAATCACCCGTCTCCTCCGCCAGAATCTTTTCCCACTCCCGGTACTGGAGCAGCGCCTCGGACGGCTGCCCCGCCGCCAGCAGAAGACGCACGAGAAGCGTATGCGCCTCTTCGCGAAGACGGTCGGTTTCCACCGCACGCCGCGCGCAGGCAATCGCCCGACCGCGCTCACCGATCTGTTCGAGGTCCGCTGCCAGTTGAGCGACGGCTTCCAGATACCGTTTTGCCAGCCGCTCGCGCTCCGGTTCGATCCATGCCTGCTCGTGGCCCGGAAGAAGCGGGCCGCCGTACGCCTCGACCGTCTGCGAAAGAAAAGGGCCGCGCTCCATTGTGCTGCCCGCTTTGTCGGCGCGGTGCAGCGCCGCTTCAAAGACCGCCACATCGGTGCGGACCGCGGCGGCATTCAAACAGACGGAGAAGCGGTCCGCCCAGATCACCGAGCCGCGCGGCGTCCCCGGCGGCTCGAGCAGATGGCGTAGCGAATTGAGTTCGACGCTCAGGCGCGCGCGGCCTTCCCGGAAGGCATCCGGCCAGAGCAGATCAACCAGAACGTCGCGTGTCTGCGGCTGGCCGCATCTATAGGCGAGATAGGCGAGGAGCGCGCCCGCTTTCTGCGTGCGGAAGCGTGACAGGACACGCTCGCCCTGGCGGGCGCGCAGACCACCCAGCAGTTCGATTTCCCACGGCTCGTTGAGCATTTTCCGGCGTCCCCGGTAAAAAGAGCAGTGGACTATTATACACCAGCAACTCGCCTTCGCACGCTGAATATCCCGATAGGAGTGGTCCCGCATCGCGGCGCAGGTGCGGGCGGATCATGTCCACCGATATGTCGGGACGCGGCTCGCTTATCGGGGCGCTGTCGAAGCGGCAGAAGCCTCGTCTTCAAATACCTCTATCTCCTCCGGCGGCACGATAACGACCTTGCCGTCGCGCCATATCGCTACCGGATTGCCTGCCCGCTTATGATCAAGCAGCGCCTCGCGGACAGCAAGGCTGAAGCGGCGCGTTACTTCGCGCGTATCATCAAAAACTGACGTTGCGGCTTTCCCATTACCCTTGCTCATTGGGCGGCCTGTTCCTTTATCTGTGACCAAAGAATTCGGTTATTTACACGGGTACGCAGGGAGACACCCCCAGTCGCAACCAGTTTTGGTCTACCGAGTTGGAAATTCTGGTATACCCGCCATCGATCTGCGAGCGGCTGGTAGAGCGCGAAGAAATTGTACAAGCCGCGCTCATGCCGCCGCCGTTAGGCCCGGCGATAAGCACTACCTCTGGCGGCGTCTTCTCCATCAGGCAGCCAGCGCTTCCGGTTCTTCTTCGTGACCGGCGGCCTCCACCGCGCCCTCGGTGTAATTGCACTCCTTGTTGGAGCAGCGCACCCCCGTTACCCTGCCCTTGAAGCCGCGCTCGATCAGCAGCGAGCCGCAGGTCGGGCAGTCGCGACCGATAGGCTTGGCCGGGAGCGTGAACTTACAGTTCGGGTAGCGGTTGCAGCCGTAGAAGGGGCCTTTTTTCGAGCGTTTCTCCACGATCTCGCCCTGCTTGCATTCGGGGCAGGTAATGCCTGTCGTTTTCGGCGGGTCCTTATGGATGTACTTGCACTCCGGGTAGCCGGGACACGCAAGGAACTTACCGAAGCGTCCCGTTTTTTCCACCAGCATGCGCCCGCAATTCGGGCAGGCAATCTCACTTTCCACCGGCGCAGCGGCAGCAGCAGCGCCATCCCCTTCGGCCTGCGCTTCGCGATGGATGTACTTGCATTCGGGATAGCCGGGGCAGCCCAGGAACTTGCCCAGACGACCGAACCGCTCCACCAGCATGCGTCCGCAGTTCGGGCACGGAATGTCTGACTCCTTCGCGAACTTTTCCATGCCCTCTTCAGCGGCGGAAACGGTCTGGGCGAAGGGGCCGTAAAAATCGCGCATCAGGACGACCCAATCCTGCTGGCCTTCCTCAATGGTATCCAGCTTATCTTCCATCCCTGCCGTGAACTGTACGTCAAGGATAGTCGGGAAGTGCTTTACCAGAAGGTCGGTGACGACGAAGCCCAGCTCGGTCGGTTTGAACTTCTTTTCTTCCAGCACGACGTACTCCCGATCCTGGATGGTCGAGATAATGGACGCATACGTGGACGGGCGACCGATACCCTGCTCCTCCAGCGCCTTGACCAGTGTCGCCTCGGTGAAGCGGGGCGGCGGCTCGGTGAAGTGCTGTTTGGGCAGCAGATCGAGGAGGTCAAGCAACTGGCCCTCGGAAAGCGGCGGCAGCGGCGGCTTCTCCTCGTCGTCCACCTGCTTCGTATCGTCCTTGCCCTCAGTGTAGACACGCAGAAAGCCGTCGAACTTGATGGTCGAACCGGTCGCGCGGAAGGTGTAATTATTCGCCTCGATGTCCGCCGTTACTACATCCAGTATCGCCGGCTTCATCTGCGAGGCGACAAAGCGCAGCCACACCAGCCGGTACAGCTTGTACTGGTCCGCCGACAGGTGCCCCCTGATAGAATCCGGCTCGCGGAACACAGACGTAGGGCGAATCGCCTCGTGGGCATCCTGGGCGGAACCCTTGCTCTTATAAACATTGAAGCGCTCCGGCGCGTATTCCGGGCCGTACTGGGTGACGATGTACTTTTTGGCGTCCGCCTGCGCTTCCCCGGCAATCCGGGTCGAGTCGGTACGCATATAAGTAATCAGACCCACCTGCCCGCCGTCCGAACCCAGGTCGATACCTTCGTACAACTGCTGCGCGACGCTCATCGCGCGCTTGGCCGAAAAGCCCAGCTTGCGCGCCGCCTCCTGCTGCAAAGTAGAGGTGATAAACGGCGCATAGGGCCGCCGCTGCCGCTCCGATTTCTTGGCCTTCGCGACCCGGTAAGTCGCCCCCTTCAGGTTGCGAAGAACTTCGTCCGCTTCTTCCTGGTTGTGCAGCTCCAGCTTCTTGCCGTCGCGCAGGGTGAGCGCGGCATCGAACGGCTGCTTTTTGGCGGGAGCCTGCGGCGACAGCTTTGCGGTGACGCTCCAGTATTCGACCGGCACGAACGCCAGAACCTCGCGCTCGCGGTCGCAAATCAGCCGCACGGCGACGGACTGCACGCGCCCCGCCGACAGATTCTTCTTGACCTTGCGCCATAGCAGCGGCGATATTTTATAGCCGACCAGCCGGTCCAGCACACGCCGCGCCTGCTGGGCGTTCACCCGGTCTATATTGATGGTGCGCGGATGGCGCAGCGCCTCCTGAACGGCGCTTTTGGTGATTTCGTTGAACTGGATGCGCCGTATCTTCTTGTCGCTCAGCTTCAGCGCATGGGCAACATGCCAGGCGATGGCTTCCCCCTCCCGGTCCGGGTCGGAGGCAAGGTAGACGGTTTCCGCGCCCTTGGCCGCTTCCGTCAGCTTCTTGAGCACATCCTTACGATCCGGCAGGGGGACGTAGCTCGGCTCGAAGTTGTTGTCCACATCCACACCCAGCTTCGAGGACGGCAGATCGCGGACGTGGCCCATGCTGGCCTCGATCTGGAAATCGCGGCCCAGGAACCCCTTGAGCGTCTTCGTCTTGGCAGGTGACTCCACAATTATCAGTGATTTAGCCATGTTTTATAAAAATTCCGTTTTATCACCATCGGATGAATCCGAGGCTGTAAAGTGTACAAAGCCTGCAGCGACGCGCTGTGCGACCTTCGCAGGTTCCTTCTCCCCTTCCCTTTAGGGAGGGGGCCGGGGGGGTAGGTCAGTCCGCGAATTTATTCGACGGGCTGCTCACCCGTTTACCCACTTGCTCCCTGTGTTATACGTATGATGAAGGGGGAGTGTCACCGGGCGGTCCGGCAAGCGGCATTGTATCCTAACTGCTCAGGGCATGCAAGTTGCGGCCCGAACCTTGCTGCGGTATAATAACAACAGTTTTGACACAGCAGGGCGGCCCTCGAAAGCGGGCCGCCCCTTTTTACGAGGTGTGGGAAAGCCTGCGAAGACGCCGGGGTTCGCGCACACGAGATGCACCGCGCCAGTACAAAGGTGCGGGAAAGGGAACCGCAGCCAACATGCTGACCGCAGAAAAAATCCATAAAACCTTCGGCCCGCAGGCCGTCCTCAAGGACGTGTCCCTGCTGATTCGCCCCAAAGACCGCGTCGGCCTCGTCGGTCCCAACGGCGCGGGCAAATCCACCTTAATGCGTATCCTGGCCGGGCTGACCGAGCCGGACAAAGGCACCGTTTCCGCGCACAATGCGAGCGTCGGCTATCTGTCTCAGGAGTCGCAGTGTCGCCTTGGCGTCACTGTCGGTGAGGAGATGCGCGCCGCGCTACCCAACGTCGCCGATGTCGAGGAGCGGTTCGCGCTCGCCGCCGCCGCCGTGGGCACCGACGGCGACACCGCCAGCCGGGCGCAGCTTGCCGAACTGGATCGGGCCGCGAACGATCTAAATCGTCTGGAAGCCCATACGGTGGATGCGCGCATCGGTCGGGTGCTTGCCGGGCTGGGCTTTGAGCAGGACGCTATCGGTCGCCTGACGGACACCTATTCCGGGGGCTGGCAGATGCGTATCGCGATGGCGAAGCTGCTTTTGCAGGAGCCGGACTATCTGCTTCTGGACGAACCGACGAACCACTTGGACGACGCCGCCAAGTTCTGGCTGATGTACGATTACATCCCGAACTATCCGGGCGCGGTTGTGATTATCTCGCATGACCCGTACTTTTTGAACCAGACCATCACGCGCGTTCTGGAACTGGAAGAGGGCCAGGTCAAGGACTACACCGGCGACTACGACGAGTACCAGCGGCTGAAGCAGGAAGAGCGCGACCGGCAGCAGGCCGAATATGATGCCCAGCAGAAAGAGCTGGCGAATACCCGCGAGTTTATTGCACAGTTCCAGGGCAACAAGTCCAAGGCGGGCGTGGTCGAAAGCCGCAAAAAGATGCTGGAAAAGCTGGACATGGTCGAGCGGCCCAAGGGGGCGGCCCGGACGATCTATGTGGAGATGCCGGAATCACCGCGCTCCAGCCCGGAGCCGCTGGTGCTGACTAATGTCACCAAGCGCTACGGCGACCGGACGATCCTGGACAATATCGACCTGACCCTGGTGCGCGGCGACCGTATCGCGCTGGTCGGACCGAACGGCGCGGGCAAATCGACGCTGCTGAAGATGGTGGTGGGGGAGACCGACGTAACCGAGGGTTCCGTTTTCGTCCACCCCCGGACTATCGTCAACTACTTTGCGCAGCACCAGGCCGAGGCGCTGGATCATAGCCGCGAGGTTATGGAAGAGACGCTGTACGGACTGGGCCACCAGCAGGAGGAGATGGCGCGCGGCCTGCTCGCCCGCCTTCTATTCCGGGGCGATGCCGTCTTTAAGAAGGTCGGTGTTCTGTCGGGCGGGGAGCGCTCGCGGGTGGCGCTGGCGAAGTTTCTGCTGCGCCCGGCGAACCTGCTGGTCCTGGACGAACCGACGAACCACCTGGACCCCGCTGCCCGCGCCGTTCTGAGCCAGGCGCTCGCCCGTTACGAGGGCACGATCCTGATGGCGACGCACGACCAGGAGCTGATCGATACCGTCGCGACCGGCATCTACAACGTCGAAAACGGCAAGCTGGCGATGCTCAAGGACCCGGTCGGCGCGCGCCACGACTTCGACGATTAAAGATGTTCGGGCAGACCTCTCCCCCCTGCCCCCTTTCCTTTAGGAGAGGGGGCAGGGGGGAGAGGCCAATTGACTACTTCCCCCGGACACCGCTCCTTTGCCGTGTCGGGTTGTGCGGCGGAACCGGGGCGCTGGGCTTTTGCGCCGATCCGGTTCCGGGAGCGGCGGTCACATCGCCGCCTTCGGCAGCGGGCAGGGTCTTACCGGCATTCCGGTACTGTTCCAGTATCTTCGCCGCTTCCGGCGAAACCGCAGGCTTTTTCTTCTTCATAATCTATATCCTCTCTTTATTTTCTTTATAGCCTCAAAGGGCGCGCACATAAAGGTTCCCCGGCAGACGGCGGACCAATCCTTTCATCTCCAGCAGGGTCGCGGCTACCGTCGCCTGCGGAGCAATGAGCGCGGCGGCGGCGGACGCTTCGTCCAGGTGGCGTGGCGTCAGGTCCAGGTGGCGTAGCAGTTGAATTTCCGGCTCCGACAAGCCCGTAGGTACGGGTGGTGGCGGAGCAGCAGGAGCAGGCGCTGCCGTTTCCGCCGCGCTCGCCGCGCTCGCCGTGGCCGCTGTCGGTGTGGGAGCAGCGGCGCGGACAGGGACTACTTCCGTTTTTTGACGCGGAGCGGGTGGCGGTTCCACAGGAATGCCCAGGCCCGTCAAAACGTCTTCCGGGGCATCGGCAAGCGCCGCGCCGTCCTGAACCAACTGATGGCCCCCGCGTGAGCGCCCCGTATCCACCGGGCCGGGAACTACCCACACATCGCGCCCATATTCAGCGGCATTCTGTGCGGTGATAAGCGCGCCCGAATCTTTTGGCGTTTCCACCAGCACCGTCGCCTGCGCGATACCGGCGATAATCCGGTTGCGCGTCGGGAAGCGCCACGGCTCCGGCCTGGTTTCCAGCGCGAATTCTGACACGATAGCCCCGCCCCGCTCGACGATCTCGGCAAAAAGTGCTCGGTTCTCGCTTGGATAGGTGACATCCACGCCGCAGCCCAGAACCGCTACCGTGCGCCCGCCCGACCAGAGCGCCCCCCGATGCGCCGCCGTATCGATACCCGCCGCGCCGCCGGAGATAACGGCCAGGCCCCGCTCAGCGAACGTCCGAGCGAAACGCTCCGCCTGCTTGTGGCCGTAGCTGGTGGCCCGGCGTGACCCGACAATGGCGATGGAGAATTTGTCGTCGGCATGCAGCGCGCCGCGAACAAACAAAAGCGGCGGCGCGTCCTTTAAAGAGACCAGGTTGGCCGGATAATCCGCTTGGCGGTCAAAGCATATCACCTGCACCCCAAGGGATTCCGCCTTCTCAATAAACTTGGGTGAAAGATTGACCTGAAGGGCCGCTCCCAGGCGGGCTATTTGCTTCTCCGTCAAACCTATCTTTGGCCCCATCAGATCGGAAGACTGTATTTGCAGCGCCTCAGTAGGGGAACCGGCGAAAGTGAGCAGCGCGCGCAGGCGGTGAGGCGGCAGTTCTGCTGCCGCGAGCCGATGGCAGGCAATAAACTCAATGGATGGCGCGCGAAACCCGGACGCGGGGAGCGTCATCGGCAGGTATCTCCTTTGGGGGTTTCGAAGCGGCGTGGCTGCTGCTGTGATCTTCTTCGTTACTTTCTTCCGCCGCCGCCGGTGTCTCCTCCACGGGAAGCATTCCGACCGTGCGTAGCTGCGCCTCAAGCGCCGTCAGCCGCTCTTCCTGCTCCCGCAGCCGGGCCTGCGCGGCTTCCAGGGCCTGCTTTTGTTCGGTGTCCTGTTTGCTGCTGCGCGAAAGCGAAAGAAGCAGCGCGAAGACGAACAGAATCAGCGCCGGAAACAGGGCGATCTCGAAAAGATAGGGACGCCAGCCTTTAGCCAGCGTCCCCAGGTTGACGGTGATCGGTTCCGGGTTCTCGATCTGGGCGTACAGGAGCGCCGCCGCGAACAGAAGCGTGAAGATAATGCTCAGTGCGACGCGTCCCACGGCAGTTCACCTTCCCGGAATGGATATGGTTAAAGTGGCCGACCGCCGCCCCCGCCGCGACCGGGGCGGTTGCCGCCGCGCGGTCTGGCCGGCCTCCCGCCGGGTCGGTTGCCGCCAGGGCGGTTACCACCGGGTCGTCCGACACCCGGCTGACCGGTTGTGGGACGGGCACCGCGCGGCGCAGTGGGAGCCTGAAAATCGCGCGCAGCAGGAAGGCTGTTGTCCACCGTAAACGACCAATTCTCCTGACGGACATTACCACGATAGTCCTGGACTGAGAGCGTCACGTTATGCCGCCCGTTGGCCATTGCGGCGTTCGCGCCGGTTCTCGTAGCCGTGCGGTAATAGACCAGGCGGGTAGCGATGTCGTAAACCGCATCCAATTCCTGACCGTCGAGGGAGATTTTAATGGATTCGCGATCCAGCCCCGACCCTAAATCCTTTACTTCGGCGGCAAAGGTCATCTGTCCCGCTCCCGATACGATGGAACCCGGCTGCGGGAAAAGCCGGTCCGCCAGCGGCGGGGTCGTGTCCGGTGCATCGGGCCGGAAGGCGCTCAGGCTGCCGTCGTCGGAAAGGGCGTACAGCGCGCCGTTCGCAATGGCAATCGGCGCGGAAAGCACGGTGTAGGGGAGGGGAGGACGTTAGGCCGGTTCGTCGCGGGCTGAACCGTGTATTCCCAGAGAATCTTGCCGTCCTCACGCGACACCGCCAGGATCAGGTTGCGATCCGTCGGAATGTAGATCACGTCGCCGGAGATAGTCGGGGCCGCCGCCGGGTTATAGGGCAGCAGGATCGGCTCTTTCCACACCGCGCGCGCATTATTGGCGCGCAGCGCGTACATCCTGCGCTCGCGATCCACCACATACACCACGCCTCCGGCAGCTACCGGGGGAGCGGCGATATCGTTCGCAAAAGGAACCGTCCAGCGCGAGCTGCCCGAACGCGCCAGGAACGCATGCAGGCGCGGCCCGGCGGCGACGTACAGCGTGTTGTCCGCATACACCAGACTGTCCTGACGCGGCACGAACTGCGTACGGAATCTCCACTTCGCGATACCGTTGGCCGCGCTTACCGCATGGATGTTCTGGTCGGAGGTCGTGAAGAACACCATGTTATCGGCGACCAGCGGAGCGGAGTTGACGTTGTCCCCGGCCTTATACGCCTGACGCCATACCGGAGCCAGCGTGGTCGGGTTCAGCGCATATAGCGTGTCGTCGTTTGAGCCGAAAAGCAGAACCCCGTTATAGATAGCCGGGGACGAGGTGATCGAACCGCCAGTTTGAAAGCTCTGGGCCAGTTCGCCGTTGCCAGCGTTCAGAACGTAAAGCTTGCCGTCCGACGCGCCGATATAGACAAAGCCATCGGCGACGAGAGGAGCGGTTTGAAAGCTGTGACCGGCTAACCCGCCGGTGCTCGGATAGCGCCATTTCTGCGCGCCCGTCTGCACGTCCAGCGCGTAGACCACGCCGCCACCCGATGCCACGCTGCCGGAGGCAAAATAGACGGTATTGCCGACAATTGCCGGAGCGTTCGGGTTTTTAGGCTGAGGAGCGCTGGTGAACCGCCACAAAAGCGACAGCGGCGGGGTGACTTTTTCTTCGGAAACGCCGGAGCGCTGCACATTGCCGCGAAGGAGCGGCCAGTCCGCAGCGTTCGCTCTGGGCGCGCTGAACAGCGCGAGGCTTATGCCCATCAAAAGGGTTGCTGCCTGGCCCGGAATGCGGCGGGGGAATGTCATCATCGTTTCAATCCTTACCGACCCGCGAAGGGTCGTTACGTGAAGCCAGATACTGCGATTATAACAGGCGCGCAAGGCGTAGTCAAGCCGGTTTACGGGTTGGCAGGAACCGGTACCACCGGGGCCGGTAGCGTTTGGGCAGGAGCGCCCACAACGACAACGGGCACGCTGACCTGCTCCGCGCCCAGTGCTGCCCGCACCGTGCCCGCGCCGGGACGAAGCGCCACGAATACGCCGTCCTGACTGACAAAGCCGACGCCGCCCGTGGTTGACCAGATGATCCGGGGATGCCCGGTCAGCGGTGCGCCGGATGCGTTCGAAAGACTCATCGCCCGCTTTTGGCCGACCACGAACGGCGCAGGCGCAGGGCCGAGCGAAAGCGGCTGGCGAGGCGCGGAACTCGGTACATCCGCAAAGACAAGCAGCGCGTTCGCCACGGGCCGTTCCAGACTGCTTGACGGCGAGTTGACGATGCCGTCGCCCGCCACCATTGCGGTCGATCCGCCGCCGTCCAGATTCATTGCGTCCCAGGCTTTGTACTTCAAAAGCAGGGCCGCAAGTTCCGGCAACGAGACACCCCGGCTCAGCGACTTTTGCCGCCCGTCCACCGTGATAAGCAGCAGCTTGCCGTCCCGCGTGGCGGCGACCGCCGTTCGCGGGTGGCGCGTGGTTACGAAGTCCGCGCCGAAGCCTTCCTCGGCGGCGGTGATGGTGACGCGTCCCGCCGTCAGCAGGCGCGGCCCGCCCGCCACCGATGCCCGCACCCTTTCCCAGTTCAGCGTCTTGGGTGTGTTTACGCCTACCGTCAGTCGAAATCTCAGCCTCGCGCCGGGAGCGGCGTTCGCGCGCAGCCATTCGGCCCCGGCATCGCCGCCGGACAGCACAACCGTATCCGCCGCGAGCGGCGTCATCCCGCCCGCGCCCGCCCGTGTGACTGTGCCCGCGTAATCTTTACCCGGAGTTATCGGACCGCGAACACCTGCCAAAACCACTTCGTAGCGCGCGGCATCCTTCAGCGTCGCCGAAAAGAAGCGGGGCGTGTACAGCAGGAGCGCATCGCGCCTGCTTGGCTTCCTATTCAGGCCATTGATAGGAAAGAAAGTTTCGCCGGGGGCACGCACGACACTCCCGAAACTAAAGATGTCGAAGCTGGCGGTGCCGTCCGCCGTCAGCGTGAACGCTGCCCGATTATTCGGTTCCGTTATCAGGTCCCCGTTTTCCAGGTGAATGCCCAGGGGGTTGCCCAGGAAGGGGAAGAAGCCCGCATTCACGCCCGCGACGGCCCCGCGCCGCGCCGCCAGCGTGGAAACGATCTCACGCCCGAACGTCGCATCCAGGCCCCAGACCCTGTCTTGACCCAGAGCCGCCTCTACCCGTACCCCCTTTACTTTCGGGTCTACGCGCAGCACATTGACGATCAGAGGCCCCTCCGGTGACGATGCCGGGATCACTTCCTGTATAAGCTCTACCCCCGCCGCCACCTGCTTGACGACCCGCCGCGTTGCCGTCACCGGCATCGGGGCCTGCGCCAGAACCGGCTGACCGCTTTCCAACAGGAGAGCAGCGGCCAGGGAAAGCAGCAGGCAGAGGACTGGCCTATAACGGACCGTGGGGAACATCAATTACGCCGCCTACCGCCCCCGCCGCCCCCGCGCCGCTCGCGCCGGTTCCTGTTCGCGTCCTGCGACGGAGTGTTGGCGGGAGCAACAAAGGCGAAGGCATTGGCGGGCGGCTCCGCATCCTTCCGCACCGGGCGATACCGCGCCGTGATGACCATATCATCCGGCTGGTCACGGTCGAAAAGGCCAGAAACGGTGGCCTCGCGCCGCCGCACGGTTTGCCGAGGCAGACCGTCCGTGGCTCCCAGGGCGACCGTCGTCGTGGTCGTAACCTCCGCTTCCTTGCCTCGCTCCTGCTCAATCGTCGTCCGCACAATGTCCAGCAGGTCTACCGCTTCGCCGTCCAGCAGCGTGCGGCCCCGGTAAACCACCCGGTCTTTTTCCTGTACCGGCGGGGCGAGCAGCCAGTCCAGCACTCCTGCCCAATCGTTGAAACCGGCCTGCTGAAGCCGTCGGCCCAGGTCGTTTCTTTCCGTCAGAGCCTGGGTGCGGACCCGGTTGGTACGCCGATCCTGCACCGTTACCTGCGCGCCGTCGGCCACGGCCAGCAGTGAGCGCGCCCGCCGATCCGCCATCCCCGTCGTATCGATAGTAAGCCGCGCCCGGTTCGGTTTCTGCATCCAGACCGAATACAGGATGCGCCAGTTGCTCCAATCGTTGCGCCGGTTAGGTCGCTGCTGCTGCTGCTGCTGCTGTGCCTCCTCCGGATTGTCACTGTTCTGTTCGCGGCGGAACGTCACTTCTATTTGCGCGTAGTAGGAAAGAAGGCGTTCCTGCGCGCGCGTCCACTTTTGCAGCAGACGCCGCGCATTTTCGTCCATTTCCGCGGGTTCGGGGGCGGAGGGCAGGGAGACACTGGGCAGCGCCGCTTCTTTGTATCCCGCCGGAAGCGCCTGAGAAAACAGAGAGGCGGGAAGCGCGCCGCCGCCGCCACCGACGCGCGCCTGACGATACTCTTCCCGCCGGTAGCTGGCGCGAACATAGGCGTTTCTTGCGTTGCGAGCGGGACCGTTCAATGGCTCGGTAGACACCCACTCCTCGAAACGCCGCAGCAGGCGCGTTTTCGGGTCGAGAAGGTAGCGCCGCGTTCGGGTGACGTTAACCAGCGCATTGTTCGCATATTGCTGCGACCGCGCCGTTTCCGTTTCCCACACCTCACCGCGCGTGCTCGTGGAGGCCGCCGCTCCGCGCACGCTCCAGTCCGGTTCCAGCAGCAGCAAAGCCGCCGCCTGTGTGCGGGGCGTGAACTGCACCTGCTGAAGCGCGCGAGGCAGGGTGTCTTCGGAGTTCAGCGGCAGGCGGAGGAATTCCCGCGTCGGGGCCGTATTCTCGCCGCCGGAACCCGATTCGAAGCGGGTCACCAGCAGCGTATCGCCATTGGCAATGGCCCGCCGGGTGCGTTTCTCGTTCCCCGTCGCTGTCTCCGAGGTCAGCGCGAGACGCCGCGCCCGAGGCTCGGCAGCGACGGTCTCTGTGCCCGTCGTGGTCTCTTTGCCTGTGCCCTGGTCAACCGTTTCCGTCCATGTCGCCGTGAAGCGCACGGCAGGGGCGTTTCGGTAGGCGTCGCGGGCCGCGTACAGCAGCCGTCGCCCGGCCAGCGCTTCGGAGAAAAGAACGCTCTTCGGCGCAGCAGGAGCCGGGGAAACGCTTTTCTGCGCCTGCGCTTGCGCCGCGTCATGTAGGGTAAGTAGCAGCGCCGTTGAAATAGCGACTGCCGCGCTCACGAGAGAAGCTCGCCGCCGGATTACCATCATTGTCCCCTTTCGCTTCGGCAAGGTCACAGCCAACCCACTGACGGGCCGAAACGTCATCCGGTTCATTTCAGCCGCGCAAATCCGCGCCCAGCGTCTCCACGAGCGCCGTGCGAACGTGGGCCAGCGCCTGCTCCACCTCCGTATCGGTCAGAGTGCGGTCGGCGGAGCGGAAGGTCAGACGCAGCGTCAACGAGCGCCGGTTCTCGCCCAGGTTCGCGCCTTCGTACACATCCACAAGCCGCAGCGTGTCCAGCAGCGGCCCGGCGGCTTCGCGCGTCGTCGCCTCTACCTGCGTATACGCCACCGAACGCGCAAGGACCGGCGCAAGATCACGCGTAACGACGGGGAAGCGGGAAAGCGGCGCGTAGCGGACGTGCCCATCCGATGAATGGCGCAGCAGCGCCTCGCCGTCCAGATCGAAAAGATACGTCCGGCGCGGCAGATCGTGCCGCGCGGCCACCGTTTCGGAAAACTCGGCAATCATGCCCACGAATTCGCCGCCCACGGAGACGGTGGCGGTGCGGCCCGGATGGGTATTGGGATGGGTTCCCGGAGCAAAGACGGCGTCGGAATTCCCAATGTCGTTAGAAGACTTTCCACAATACCTTTGATGTAGAAAAAGTCCGCCGGTAACGTTTCCGGCTTGATCGCCCACGGCTGCCCGACCGCTGAACCGGTAACGATACCGGTAACGCGCAGCGGCTCCACATAGCCGTCCCCCACGTCTGCTTTACGATAAACCGGCCCGACCTCGAAAAGAGCGATATCACGCTGGCCGGACGTATGCGCGCGCGCGGCGATGGCGGCAAGATTCGGCGTCAGCGACGTCCGCAGCGTCGAAACATCCTCGGACAGCGCAGAACGAATCGCCACGCGGCGCGCGGTTTCCTCTTCGGTCGATAGCGCGGAGGGGGCTGTCAGCGAATGGGAGACGACTTCCTGAAGGCCCGCGCGTACCAGGCTCTCACGGACACGTCCCATCCACGCGCCGCGCGTCGAGTCCTGGCCCCGGCCTGCGCGCTGCGGCGGCAGGGTTTCCGGCAGGTTCTCATAACCCAGCGCGATTCGGCCTACCTCCTCGGCGATGTCATCTTCCATCGTCAGGTCGGGTCGCCACGTCGGCGCGGTCACCTCCAGCACGTCCGCAGATGCTTCGACCGACAGTCCCAGTCGCTCTAACCCGGCAATCATGGCGTCCCTGTCCACATTTGCGCCCAGCAGCAGTTGAATGCGCTCCACGCGCGCGCGGATGCGGCGCGGCGGCGCGGGTTTTTCATAGACATCGATCCAGCCCCGGCACGGCTGCGCCCCCCGCCAGTTCGGCGATAAGCTGCGCGGCGCGCTCGGCGGCGACGGGCACAAGCGCGGGGTCTGCATAACGCTCGAACCGGTAGGAAGCATCGGTGGCGAGCGGCAGGCGCTTGGCGGTGCGCCGGACGGAAAGCGGGTCGAAGTGCGCGGACTCCAGCAGGATGTTCTTTGTGGCTTCCGATACTTCGGTCGGGCCGCCGCCCATGATACCGGCGATGGCAATGGGCTTCTGGGGGTCGCAGATGCACACGCATCCCCGGCTCCAGTTTGCGCTCCATACCGTCCAGCGTCACCAGCGTTTCGCCCACGCGCGCCTGCCGCACCACGATACTCCCGTTCGGCAGTGCATCTGCATCAAAAGCGTGCAGCGGCTGGCCGAATTCGAGCATCACATAGTTGGTGACATCCACAACATTATTGACCGGACGCATTCCCGCCGCCGTGAGTCGATCCTGCATCCACTGCGGCGACGGCCCGAT
This sequence comes from Armatimonadaceae bacterium, assembly GCA_030447685.1. Lineage (GTDB taxonomy): Bacteria > Armatimonadota > Armatimonadia > Armatimonadales > Armatimonadaceae > JAUJOK01. Next base: position 84,906 of record JAUJOK010000008.1, on the reverse strand, counting down.
GTTAACGTTACGGATAATCTTCGCGGAATAGCGCGGGCAGGCGTCAGCATCCTCCACCTGGACGGAAGCGGACTGCTGCGCCGCCTCCGGCCCGATGCCCGTATCCGCCTTCGGCAGCGGCTTCAGAGATAGAAAACGCGGCGGACGCCTCGCGGGCCGTGCCGTAGACCGAGGCCCAATCCCCCCGGTTCGGCGTTATCTTGGTATAAAACGTCGGCCCGGCAGGCGTGGATTGTATCTCCTCGACTTCCAGACCGGCCATCGTCAAAGCGTCCGCGAACGCTTCCAGCGCCGCCGTCTCTTCAGGTACATCCACGTACTCGCGCAGCCACGCGACGGGAATTTTCATTGTTCTTCTCCGGGCCTCTCCTCCCTGCCCCCTTTCCTTTAGGAGAGGGGGCAGGGAGGAGAGGCCCACACAGGCTAAAACTGCTGCAAAAAGCGCAGGTCGTTGTTCAGAAACAGGCGCAGGTCGTCGATCCCATAGCGCAGCATCGGCATACGGTCCACCCCCAGGCCGAAGGCGAAGCCGCTGTAGCGTTCCGTATCATACCCGGCGCGGCGCAGGATGTTCGGATGGATCAGGCCCGCCCCGCCCAACTCCAGCCATCGGTTTCCCCAGCGGATCGCGACCTCGACGCCCGGCTCGACGAACGGGAAAAAGTCAGGCCGAAAGCGCACGGTCACATCCGGCCCGAACAGCCCGCGCGCCAGTTCGGCCAGGACCCCCTTCAGGTCAGCCAGCGAAATGCCCTCATCCACGGAAAAGCCGTCCACCTGATGAAACGTGTGGTGGTGCGTCGCATCCACCGCTTCATAGCGAAAGCACCGCCCGACAGTCGCGATGCGAAACGGCGGCTGCCGGTGCTGCATAATACGGCCCTGCAAAGCGGTCGTCTGCGTGCGGAGCAGATGGGTGTCGTCCACGGAAAAGCTCATCTGCTCATCCATCGCGGGGTGGTCGGGCGGAAAATTCAGCCAGTCGAAGTTGTATAGATAATCCTCGATGTCCGGCCCGTCCACGAACTCGAAGCCCTGCCCTATCATCACGCGCTTAATGTCCTGCATGGTGGCGGTGAGTGGATGCAGGCGGCCCTGCGGGCGGGCGCGGCCCGGCAGGGTCACATCAATCGCCTCCGCCTGCTCGCGCTCGGCCCGTTCCTGAACGGATAACTCTTCACGGCGTGCGGCAATCAGGCCGGTCAAACGTTCCTTCGAGGCGTTCAATGCCTGCCCGAACAGGGGTTTCTGGTCAGACGGAAGCGTTCCGATCCCCCGGAGAAGCTCAGTCAAACGTCCTTTGCGTCCTAAAAACTCGACCTGAAGCCGATCCAGCATCTCGGACGATCCGGCGTCGGTGATGGCCTGATTCGCTTCCGCTTCGATGGTTTGCAGTTCCTCAGTTACCATGTACTCTTCCTTATTCGCCTCGGAGTGCCCCGGAGTATGGATACTCCGAGCTTAGGAGCCTGCGGCTAACCGTCCTGCGGACGGGGGAGACGCTCCTCTTCTTCCGTCCGCAGGACGGTTGGCACATAGTGCCCCGCAGCCCGGAGTGTCCACACTCCGGGGCACTCCGAGGAAAACGAAAACCATTGACCCAGACTTCTCCCGCTGGCGGGCGCAGGAAAAAGGCCCACGGCTTTCGCCACGGGCCTTTTGTTTTTTCCTCAGGAATGCGTGGCGCGGCGGTTACGCAGTGGTGGGGGAAAGACCCACCTGCTGGAGCAGCGCGGTAAAGCCGTTGGGATCGGAAATCGCCATGTCCGACAGCACCTTGCGGTCCAGGCTGATATTGGCCGCGCCGAGGGCAGCAATGAAAGCGGAATAGGTCGTTCCGCCGTTACGGCAGGCGGCGGAGATGCGCGTGATCCATAAACGCCGGAAATCACGCTTCTTATTGCGCCGGTCGCGATAGGCATAGTTGCCGGAGCGGGCAACGGCCTCATTAGCGGTCTTGAACAGGTTCTTCTTGCCGCCGAAATAGCCGGAGGCCTGCTTGATAATGTTTTTGTGACGCTTGTGGGTCATTACCCCACGCTTGACTCGTGGCATCTTTTCTCCTTCTTCGGGCGCTGGCTGCAAAGCAGCTTTGGGGTGCCCCTACGGGGCTGCCCCCACAGCCGTTAGGACCCGACGGCCAACCCGTTCTCCGGGCAGCCGAATAGTAGCGGCGGCGTATCAGGCTCCGTACGGAATCTGGCGGCCCACCATCTTCGCCTTGCTGGCGTCCATGACGCCTTCCATGTACAGGCGGCGCTTCTGGCCGGGGCTTTTGCTGATCTTCTTCTTTTTCAGGCTGGTGTGCCGGAACATCACTTTACCGGTGGAAGTCAGCCGGAAGCGCTTGGACGCGCTCTTGTTGGTCTTCATCTTGGGCATAACGAATTTCCTTTCGGGCGGCGCGAGGTGCCGCTAACTCCTATTTGAACGGCTCCACCGTCAACTGATTGACTTTTTTCGCGCCGCGCGGCGGGACGAATTGAAAGGTACCGGCGGGAGTGGCCGGTGCCGACCAGAGCCGCAGGATCTTCTCCTTCATCACCAGTTCCATCCTGCGGTCCTTAGTTTTTAGCTCTATCTGCCGGATGGCGGCTGCCGCCGGGTCTATCAGAAAACGATAAGCCGTATTTTCCGGGCCGCCGAAGTCCAGCGTATAGGCGTACAGCTCCGTGCCGTCCACGGTTTCCGGCTTACCGGTCAGTGTCAAACCCATTGTTTTGAGCGTTTCCAGGGTCGCTTTGCTGTCGCTGCCGCCCAGACCCTTCGCCACATCGCTCAGAAAGCCTTCCATAAACGCCGATCCGAAAAGACCGAGCACGGGCAGGTCCTCGTCACTCGCTTCCCAGGCTTTTCGCGTGGTCACGGAATACTGCCGAGCACCGGGCCGATAGGTGAAAACCTTCGCCCCGTCATTCACCACCATGTACCGCGCCCCGCGTCCGCCATCCGGCGCGTACATCGTTATCCTGGTGCGGAACTTGCCGGGTCGCTTCGCCTGAATCGCGATATGTTCCCGGTACGTGAACGCCGCGCCGGAACCTTTAGCGTCGATCTGAAATTCCGTCTCTGCCTGAAGCGTCGTCCCGGCGAAAACAGCGAGCGCCTTTCGCAGCAGGGCAAGGTCCGGCGCGTTTTCCGCTGTAGACGCCGCCTCCGGCGCTGTGCGGGAGGGAACCGCTTCCGTTTGGGCTTTCACCGGCCCCGCGCCGATAAAGGCAAACGAGAGCAAAGCCGCGACCGTTATCCTGATTCTTCGGCATCCACCAAAGCTACGTGTCAAAATTCCTTCTCCCGTCGGACAGCAAAAGCAAACCCGGCGCATCACGGCGTCGGGTTTTGCGGACGCGACATATCGGGGCGCTCGCTGCCTGCGCTGCCGCCCCGCGCGGCTCAGGCAGCAGGCGGGGCAGAAGTCTGTGCTGGCGCAGGCGTCGCCGCTGGCGCAGCCGCTGGCGCAGCCGCTGGCGCAGGCGGCGGAACCGAAGCGGGCGTCGCCGGAGCCGGATTCTGCGCCGCAGCGGGTGCTGCTGCCGCCGGTTTTTTCGGCGCGGCAGCCTCTTTGGCGGGCGCAAGAATCATGATCATCTGGCGGCCTTCAATCAGAGGATGGCGCTCTACAACGCCCACGCTCTCATGCTGCACCGCTTCGACGATGCGGTCGAGCGCGCGGCGGGCGAACTCCGGGTGGGCCAACTCGCGGGACTTGAACCGCACCGTTACCTTGACCTTATCGCCCTCGCCAAGGAACTTGACGATGTTCTTGATCTTGAAGTCCAGATCGTGGTCATCGGTTCCGGGCCGCAGCGTCATGCCCTTCATTTCGGACTGCCGCTGCTTGCGGTGCGCCTCGCGCTCACGCTTGCCCTGCTCATACTTGTACTTGCCGTAGTCCATAATACGGCAGACAGGCGGCTGCGCGTTCGGCGCGACCTCGATCAGGTCCAGGCCTTTTTCGCGGGCGATATCCAGCGCCTCGCGAGGCGTCATGACGCCCAACTGTCCTCCGACATCATCGATGACCCGTATCTCGCGTACGCGGATACGCTCGTTGATTCGAAGCCCCATATCCCGATTGCGGTCAAACCCGCGCGGGTCGCGATTGTTTATCCTCAGCCTCCTGAAATTCTGTGCCCGTTCCCTCGGAACCGCAGCAGCGTAAGACATCGCGAGCGCCCCGCACCGGCTTCTACGCCGTTCGCGAGACGCTCTTCCAGCGATTAACTGTCCCATTTTACCAAAGGTAGCGGCCTGTGTCAAGCACACGGCGGCTGGAAACCAGTATCCCGTCGATTAAAACCGCCGCTTGCTCAATTCAATGCAGCGGGCTACACCCCGCGCATCATCTCCCGGTGGCGGTTCTGCTCGGCGTAGAGTTCTTTGTAGACGGCGAACTTGGCGTCATGATAGGCGCGAGTGGCCGGATCGTGGGCTATCGTCTCGCCGCTGCGGCCCATCGCCTGCATCGTCGCCGTGACCGACGGATACGCGCCGCTTGCCGCCGCACCCAGAATGGCCGCGCCCAGCAGCACGGATTCCGATTCACGGCCCAGCACGAGCGGCATCCCCGTCGCATCCGCGTGCTCGCGCAGCCACAGCGGGTTCTTCGTTCCGCCGCCCGTCACCAGAATCTTGCTGATGGAAAAGCCCCGCGCGTTCAATGCCGCGATAATATCACGCGTGCCGTAGGCCACCGCCTGAACCGTAGCCAGATACAGCAGCGCGATACTGTCCGGCGACTGATCCAGGCTCAAGCCATCCACAACGCCGCGCGCATGCGGGTCGGACTTCGGCGAGCGGTTGCCCAGATGGTAGTCCAGAACATGCAGATCGCGCGTCAGAAAGGCGGGATGAGCCAGTCCCCGCGCCTCGGCCAGCGCCGCGACGCGCTCGTTCAGCAGGGCATAGACCGTCGTGCTGCGCTCCTCGGCCTCGCGCACAAGGGCCGGATAGGCCGCGTTGTTTTCCACGGCGTAATCTATCAGTCCGCCCGCCGCCGACTGTCCGCCTTCGGTCAGCCACATCTCCGGCACCATCGCCCCGAAATACGGCCCCCAGACGCCGGGAACGAACACCGGCTCCCGGGAAGCCGCCATATGGCAGTTGCTCGTGCCGCCAATCAGCGCGATAACTGTTTCCAGCGCCGCCGGGTCGGCAGTATCGCTGCCTTCCCAGGCCGCGCCCAGCAGGCCCAGCCCGCCCGCGTGGGCGTCGATGATACCGACGCCGACGATGCAGTTGGTCGTTAAGCCCAGATGCGCGGCGGCGTCTTCCGTGAGCGGGCCGATGCGCTCGCCCAGGGGGCGCACGGTGTCGGTGACGCGCCGCCCATCCGGCAGATCGTCCATACCCACAGCGGCGTAGAAATCCTTGTCCCAGCGTCCCTCGTGGCCCAGATACGCCCACTTGCAGACATTGGTGCACAGCGAGCGCACGTCGCGGCCCGCCGCCCGGTAGGTCAGAAAGTCAGCAAGATCAAGGAATTTTCCCGCCCGCGCCCACGTCTGCGGCAAATGGCGCTTCAGCCAGAGCAGTTTGGGCGGCTCCATCTCCGGGCTGATCTTGCCCCCGACATAACGGAGCACCTCATAATCGCCCTGGTTGATGGCGTCCGCTTCGGGCGTGGCGCGATGATCCATCCACACGATGACGTTCTGCTCATCGCGCCCGGTGGGGGAGACGGTGACAGGCCGGTCGCTCTCATCCAGAACCACCAGCGAACAGGTCGCATCGAACCCGATACCGACAATGGAATCTTTTGCCGCGCCCGACTGCATCACGGCCTCGCGAACCGTCTTACAGACCGCCCGCCAGATGTCTTCGGAGCTTTGCTCGGCGTACTGGGCCTGGGGCCGCCACATCTGTATCGGCTCGACGCTCAGGCCGCGCCGCTCGCCCGCCACCGTAAACACTCCGGCCCGCACGCTGCCGGTTCCCACATCCACCCCGATAACATACTTATCGCCTTCGATTGCTTCTGCCACACTCTTTCTCCTTGCGAAGCGTTCGCTTGAGGCCAGTATAGCAGAAAGCGGAAAGGGGGACAAGAAGCACTGCCCGTCCCTCAAGGAACGGTCTGTCCGTATCAGAAAAGCCCCATCAATGGGGCTGCCGGGGCAATTGCCATCGCGTGTTACAGCCCGCTTCAGCGGGCTTCTCTGAACGAAACAGACCATTCCTTGAGGGACGGGGCTTTTTAGCTCTCTTCACCCTCCGTTTTGTTGTACCGCGCGGCCATATCGGCCATTTTGCTCAGCGCCTCGCTGGCGATACCTTCGACGTTGTTGAGGTTGATCGTCGGAGCCTTCTGGATGGTGATGTTCCCGCCGCCTTTACCGCCGCTGCCGCTCATGCCGACCAGGCCGGTCTGGCCTTCCAGATAGGCGGCAAGCTGACCAGCGGCCAGAAGCGTGACCGAAACCTTCTCCTTGTCCGAGGCTTCCGGGGCGACGCTCAAGCCAAGGGATGACACATAAGAGTCGTTGGTGAGATCGGCGACGCTGGCCTGAAGCCCTTGAAAGCTGCGGACGGCCATGTCGCCAGTTCCGGCATATGTCTCCAGGTGGAGGCTTTTTTCCAGGTCTTCCTTCAGGGCGCGCGCGGGCGGAATAAGCCGGATCAGGGCGCGCAGCGAGTCGTCAAAAGATTCTGCCATCTGTTTTCTTCTCCTTAAAGGCCAATGGCCTCACGTATTTCCAGCCTCAGCCGGGCCGCCAGGTTTTTCCGGGCGTGGTGGATTCGGGATTTTACCGTCCCGATGTCGGCTGCCGTCACCTCCGCGATCTGGGCGTAGGTCAGGTCTTCCTCGCAGTACAGAATAAGCGTCTGTCGCTGTATCTCCGGCAGGCCGTTCATCGCTTCCTGAACCTCAGAGTAGATAAACGCCCAGTGCGCGGCTTCGTCGGGCTGCGGGCGATGGTCGGGCAAAAACTTCACCGGTGACGGCGCATCGCCTGATTCATCGTCGAGCGAAACAAGCTCGAAGCGGCCCAGACGCCGCAGTTCGTCGTAACACAGGTTGCGGACGACCCGGAAAATGAACGGGCGCAGCCGATCCGGCGGCGTAAGTTTGTCCAGGTTTCTGTAGAGCGCCAGAAAGACGCCGCGCGTGATGTCGTCCTCGGCCTCGCTCTGGCCGATCAGCCGCCGTGTAAAGCGTCGAACCGGCGTTTCCAGCGCTTTCTGCAAAGCGTCGAAGGCAGCGCGATTTCCCGATCGGGCGCGCTCAAGAAGTTCCGGCTCAGCAGCATCGGGCACTGATTTCCCCCTTTCCAGGTATAGAATCGGAGAAGGCGCGGATTTGTTCAACCCGATGGAATTGAAAACAAGCGAAAGAAAAAATGGACGCGGCGGGCCTGGCTGCGGCGGGCGCTGCTGGGCGCGGGCGGCGGTGCGGGGACGCTCGCGGCCTATGGAGCGTGGGTGGAGCCGTTTCGATCGGTCGTGGAGCGGGTGGACGTGCCGCTGTTCGGCCTGTCGCCTGCGCTGGACGGTATGACGATAGCGCACCTTTCCGATCTGCATGTGCAGCCCGGTTTCCCGCCGAACGGCTGCGGCCCGTGGTGGCAGCAACCAACGCGCTGCGCCCCGACATCGTGGCGCTTACCGGCGACTATGTGAATGACAAGGAGCAAGGTAACGACGCGCATGAGGCAGCCTGTGTGGAGGCGCTTTCCGCGCTGAGGGCCAGGCAGGGGATATTTGCCGTCTTTGGCAACCATGATTTTCCCGACTGGCGCGCGGCTTCCCCGATCCCTCGCGTGCCCTCTGGGAAGGGCTGCAATCACGCCGCTTTTCGACGAGGGTAAAACTGCGCGTCGGTGGGGCGACGCTGTGGGTGGTTGGCCTGCGCTCGTCCATCAAGCGCCCAACCGCGCCGGGGCCGGTTCTGGCACGCCTGCACGACGAAGCGTTCCGCCTGCTGCTGTGGCATGAGCCGGATCGTGCGGGCGAATCCGCGCTGGCAGGGGCCTCGCTTCAGCTTTCCGGTCACACGCATGGTGGGCAGGTGGTGGTGCCTGGTGTCGGACCGCTGGTGCTGCCGCCGCAGGGCCGTAAATATCCTGCCGGGCTGTTCCGGGTGGGAGGAATGCCGCTTTACGTCACGCGCGGCATCGGAATGCTTCCGCCCCGCATGCGTATTTGCTGCCCACCCGAAATAACTCTGCTCACGCTGCGGCGCGTCGAATAAGGCGCATCAGGGGGCGAGGTGGGCTGCCCACCAGGGGTTGGTGAACAGGCCGCGAAGCTGGGCCGGGTCCATGGTGATCGGGTTGACCGTTCGCGCGGCGGCGACGGCGGTTTCGCCGGTGAAGGCCAGGACAGGAGGGGGAGTTCCCGGCCCCGGAGGGCGCAGCGAAACGCGCAGAGAGACACGTTCGATCTGTGGAGCCGCCGCCGGCGCGCGCGACATTGACCGCCGTAAGCGCCGCGCGCAGCACCCGTTCCCGAGTTGCGGCGGGTGCCTCCCCAGGGGCCGGAGCGGGCAGCGTTAATGCGAGCGCCATTTGCCTGGCAGTTACGTCTACCTGCGCCGCCGATACGCTGATATCCTGGGGGAGGCCCCGCCCGAGGGCATACAGCAGAGCCGCATCGCCCACGGGCGCGGGCGACGCTGCGGGTGCAGGCGAAGCGCGGTTCGGGCTGAGGGGACCGGCACCTTTGCCCGGTTCCGTGACCGGAGCGCCACTGCCGGACGGCGCTGTCGGTGGTACGCGGGGCGGCACCACCACAGGGGCGGGCGGCGGCATTTCCATAACCACGTTGGGCGGCGTTTCCGCCTCTTCCCGGTCACCCAGGAAAACAAAGACGGTTGCAAAGCCGAGCATCAGCGCGATAATCCCGCAGATGACCAGAATGAGCCGTGCCATGCTTTCGGCGCGGCCCGGCGGAAACACGCGATCAAACCATTGCAGCGAGCGGTGCGCCGCATCGGCAGCGCGAGGAGGAGCCTGCCGGGCGCGCTGCCCGGCGTCGCGCTCTTCCTGAAGGAGCGCCCGCCTTTGAATCTCCACAACGCGGTCCAGCTTGGCGCGGTCGGTTTTGTTCGCCGGGTCGAACTCAACGGCCATGCCATACCATTGCAGGGCATCGTCCAGCTTGTTCTGCGCCTCGTAAATATCGCCCAAAAGTGAACAGGCAGTGGGGGATTCCGGCATCCGGCGCAGCGCCTCCGTGCAGGCGGCAACGGCCTCATCCCACTGGCTGCGCATACGCAGCAGGTTCGCCCGTGCCAGCAGCGGCCCGATAATCGTCTCGTCGCTTTCCGGGCTTTCCGGTGTGGGAGACGCGGGGGCAGCGTGGCCGTTACCTCCGCCGTTTGAAGCGGCGGCGGCTGGCTGCGGAAACGCGGGCGCGTTTCCGGGTTCTGGAAAGGGTGCCGTTTCTGCTTCGTTGCCTAACATCGTCACCTGTGTCGTCAGTTCCTGCCGGTATGGCCAAATCCGCCCTCACCGCGCTCGGTTTCGGGCAGCAGTTCAGGCCGCTCGTCCCAAATAACCTGTGCGACGGGAGCTACTACCAACTGCGCAATGCGGTCGCCCCGGCGGATCGTAAATGACTCGCTGCCGTGGTTGATAAGGATAACCTGCACAACGCCGCGATAATCACTGTCTATGGTGCCGGGTGCATTGACCATGCCGATTCCGTGGCGCAAAGCCAGCCCGGAGCGGGGCCGCACCTGCGCCTCATAGCCGGGCGGCACGGCGATAATTATACCCGTGGAAACAGCCAGTCGCTCACCGGGCCGCAGAAGAATCTCTTCCTCCACGGCGGCGCGCAAATCCATGCCCGCCGCGCCCGCCGTCGCGTAGGCGGGAAGCGGCAAGTCCTCCGCGCCCGGAGCCGGAGTAAGCGGAACAGAAACAGGAGGACGTTTCGTTTCCATCAGTGGAAGTGACGCGGGGGCGCGACGTACATCGTGCCCCCACAGCGATTTTGTTGATAATACGGCGTTAACCGGCGATTCGCTTGTTCAGGTCGTTGCTGTCGCCGCCCTCTTCTTCTTCCGGCTGCGTGGTCGGCAGGGTGAAGAAGAAGGTCGTACCCTTGCCCACCTCGGACTCGATCCATATCTTGCCGTGGTGGATTTCGACCAGGTTCTTGACCAGGAACAGACCGATGCCCGTGCCGCCGATCTCGCGCGTGTCGCGGTTATCGACACGGTGGAAGCGCTGGAACATCTTGCCGATCTGCTCTTTGGGGATACCCATGCCCTGGTCGGTGACTCCGAGCTGTATCAGTTCGTCGCTCATCATCCTGCCGCCGACGATCACGTCGCCGCCCTTCGGGGCGTACTTGATGGCGTTGTTGACCAGGTTCGTCAGAATCTGCTCGATCTTGTCGGCGTCGGCCTGGATCTTGGCGGGAATCTTCGGATCGAGATCGATCTTGAGTTCGTGCTTGGTCGTGTAGGAGCGCTGTGCGCGGACCACCTTTTCGGCAATCTCGCGGATGTCCACGTCGGTGATATTGACCGACAGCGCCTTGCCCGACTCGATGCGCGACACGTTCAGCAGATCGTCGATCAAACGGCGCAGGCGGTCGCACTCCGTATCGATGATCGTGTAGAACTCATGGCGCGTGTCGGTGTCGTAAAAGCCTTCCGTGTCCTGTACCAGCGTCGAGATAAAGCCCTTGATCGAGGTGAGTGGCGTTCGCAGTTCGTGCGATACGGTGGAAACGAAGGCGGTCTTCATCTTATCGACATTGCGCATCTCGGTAATATCATTGAACAGCGCTGCCGTGCCGATAATCTCCGCCGCTTCATTGCGTACCAGCGCGCTTTGCACCTGGAAGACATGCTGCTGATCGGGGTTGTCCGGGTCGGGCAGCGTCACCTCCTCGGCCACCCCGGTTTCCTCATCCAGCGCCCGGCGCAGAATGTCGGAAACCTTGGCATCCTTGATAACGGCGTCGTAGCTTCTGCCGCCCAGCAGATCGTCGGGGGAGACGCCGAATATCTCGCGCGCCGTGGCGTTCATGTGGGTGATGCGCCCGCTCTTGTTGACCATGACCAGGCCCGCGTACAGGGCTTCGATGGTTTCGATAACCTCGTCGCGCTCCTGAACCACGGCCCGATAGGTTTCGGCAGTGTTGATAATCGAGGCGGCGTTGCGGGCAAGACGATCCAGCAGGCTGACATCCTCTTCGATGAAGATGTTGCCGTACCGCTTGTTGAAAACCCACAGCACGCCTATGGTCTTACGGTCCATCACCTTGTTGGTTTCGTCGTCCCGCTTTTCCACGACCAAAGGAACACAGACGCCATTGCGGATATTCAGCGTGCTGACATGCTCGTGCACCATGCGCTCGTCGTTCTGCGCATCGTAGATGATAATCGGGCGGTTATCACGAAAAGCCTCGCCGGAAACACCCTGCGTAGTCTGCATGCGCAGCATCTTCAGTTCGTCGTCGCTGAAGCCCAGGGCGGGCTTGTCGGCGAAAAGTATCCCGTCATCGGATTTATGTATCATAAAGGCGCACTTTTCCGCCTGAAGGATCATCGCGATGCGGGCGACAAGGCGCTTGAGGGCTTCTTCCAGTTCAGACAGCTCGGCGGTAGGCTGAGCCGATTCGCTGGCTTCTTTCAGCCGCTGCTCCATCTCCTTATTGGCTTTCGCCAGTTGCTGCGCATATTGATTGCGTTCCCGCAGCTCCGCCTCCACTTTTCGCAGGCGTTCGCGCAGAGACTCGATATCTTCACCGACTGCAGCCATCTTACTGAACATCCTTTCTCGTTACGATGCCGCGCGGGGGTGTGTGCAGCAGCGCAAAATCACCCTTTCACTCGCGCTGAAGTATATCACACCGGGCAAAACGGCGTCAACAAACGCGGCGGGGCGAAAAGGCGAAACACCGGCCCCCTGCGCGGCGTCCAATAAAGGGAAACGCTACACCGCCGCCTCGGGTCAGGAGTTCGCTTGGGGTCCATGCTTAGTTCGACGCCACGCCGCTCAGGCATGTTCCTGAGCATCGCCACTGCCGCTGCTTCTGCCGCTGCCGTCGCTTTCTTTGCCTTGGCCGCCCCGTCCGCCGCAAGCGCGCCGGTTTCGAAGGTCGCTCCCGTCAAAGCGAAGTCAGTGAAAGCAGCGGTTCCGGTCACGCTTTCATCCGCGAAAGCGCAGACCGCCCCGCCGCCTGCCGCCTCTTCTGCTGCTGCCCCGCCCCTGAAGCCGGGCGACTTCTTTGACTGGAACGGCGCGATAGACCTGCGCGACCGCGACACCGATAAGGAGCCGACCGGTTCGTACATCGCGGCGGCGCGGCTGACCGGCAACTGGACCCGCATTGACCCGAAGAGCGGCACGACCTGGGGCGGGGCGCGCCTTCAGTTTTATCTGGAAACGGATGGCCCCCGCGACACCGCCACCAACCACCTTCGCCTGTCAGACGCCTACGTCTATTATGACTTTACCCTGCCCGGCGTTTCAGCGCGCGTGCGCGCCGGGCAATTTGCGCTTCCGTTCGGCCTGACCGCCATTTATGACCCGCTGCAGCCGATACAGCCGCTGTATGAAAAGGCGCTCGGGCTGCGTACCGACCTGGGGCTGATGCTGGAAGGGCAGTACGGCCCGTATCTGTATTTCGCCTCCGTCACGACCGGGGCCGGACCCAACCGGGTCGATCCCGACGGTGACCGGGTAATTACGGTCCGGCTGGAACGGACAGTGCTGACCAAAAAGCTGGGGACCTTTATCGTCGGCGGCTCGCTTCTGAGTGGGCGTGGCCCCATGACCAGTTTCAACACGCGCCTCCCGGCTTCGGGCACAACCGGTATCGGTCAGTTCGTGGATAAGACGCGCTTTGCCGGGGACGGTCAGTATTTCCTCGGGCCGATAACGCTGCGCGGCGAGGTGATCTTCGGCGGCGACGGCCCTGATGCCGTGTGGGGCTATTTTGCCGAGGGAAACTACGCGGTGACGCCGCGCCTGACTGTGGTGGCCATGCGCCGCCTGTGGAACTTCCCGGAAGAGCCGCAGGCGGCTTCGACGGTCGGCGTCGGCCTGAACTACAACTTCGGCAGAGGCTTTACTGTGCGCTCGCTGTACGAATTTCAGCGTGACGTACCGTTGCCCGCCGGAACGCCCCCGGATGTGGTTAAGCGCATCATTCTCCAGACACGCCTTAGCTTTTAGAACGTTCGAGAAAACCGGTGGATGCGCGTGCGCGCTCACGGGCTGCTGGCAAGCAGCGCCTGAAGCCGCTCACGGGCCATACGGGCAGTGGCCTCGTCCTGCTGGGCTTCGGCGACGGCTTGTAAGCGACGCCATAGGTCGGCGCGCTTCGGTTCGCGGGCAACGCGCATGCGCAGTTGGGTCATCTTCAGTTCATTTTGCCGTGCCCGCTGAAAATGGGCGCTGACGGCGGCGCTTTCCGCTTTTTTGCCCGCGAAAGCCAGCGAGGTGGCAAGATTGTAAAGCGCATGGGTGGCCTTCGGGTTGCGCTCCAGCGCCCGCCGAAACTGGGCAATCGCTTCTTCATGCTTGTGCTGTTTCGCAAGCAATAAACCGCGAAAATACGCTACTCCGGCCATGTTAGGCAGGAGCGCCTCGGTGCGATCCAGCGCGTCGGAGGCCGCCTTGTACTCTGCCGGTGTCCGGGCGGCGCGAACCAGAACCTGGGAAAAGGCTGCCCATGTCGGCCCACGGTGCGGCTCGCGCTCCGCCGCCAGCGACAGATAGCGGATCGCCTCCGTGAGATTCGCGGCCTTGTCTTCGACATAACCGAGCGTGCGGTAGGCCAGTGCGGTATCCGGCGCAAGCTCTGCCGCGCGCTGTGCGGACGCACGGGCTTCCGTAAAATCCTGCTTATCCGCCAGAATAACGGCAAGTCCTGCGTGCGCCGCCGCATTTTTTGCGTCGTGCCGCGCCGCTGTCCGGAAAGCCTCCTCCGCTGCTTCCCGATTGCCCGCTGAATGGTAGACTTCACCCAGCACGGCGTTTGCCTCGGCGTCTTCCGGTGCGCGGCGCTGGACCTCCTGTGCCAGGGTAAGGGCCTCTCCCAGCCGCCCCGCCTGAAGAAGCGCGCGGGATTGCGCCACGAGCGGCCAGGCGGCGCCAGGATCGGTCTCCGCCGCCTCCCGGAAAAGGGCCAGAGCTTCCTCGGTTCGGCCCTCCTGAAGCAGCCGTTCACCGAGGAGGCGTCGCGCGCGGGCGTCGGCGGGGTGGTCGCGCGTCCATGCGGAAAGACTTTCCGTGCTCATACGCGACAGCCGATGCGTCTCCCTTGCGGGTGCGCTGTAAAACCAGCCAGCGACCAGAACGGCTGCGCCCAGGGCACTAATGAGGAGCAGCCGCTTCCGGGGGGTCATCGCGCCTCTTCCTTAACGGTCAGGTAGCGATCTGTGGGCGGGTTCTTTACGGCTGTGATTTTGCCGCTCGGCCAGCGTACCATCAGCCGCGTCACCCGGTCACTTTTTCCCAGGCCGAAGTGGATGCGCGGATCGCTTGCGGAAAGGTAACCACGGCAGGTCTGCGCTTCGGCGACACGCTTTCCTCCGCTTTCCCTTTCCAGAGTTATCCGTGCGCCCACGGCATCGCGTCCCGCTTTGTTCAGCACGCGCACGCCCAGCCAGTGGTGGCTGCTTTTGTCCTCGTTGTGCAGCAGGAGGGGAGCGCCCTCTAAGTCCACAACGAGAGCGTCCATGCGCCCGTCGTTGTCATAATCCCCAAGGGCAATCCCGCGCCCCACAATCGGGCGCTGAAACACTGCCCCGCCTTCGTTCGCGGCATTTGCGAACGTGCCGTCTCCCTGGTTGCGAAAAAGATGCATCGGCTGCCGGTAGCTTGTTGAAGGATTGATCGCAGCGATATTGGACTGAACATGACCGTTTGTAAAGATCAGGTCGGGGTGAGCATCATTGTCGAAGTCCGTCAAAACAACGCCGAAGGCGAGGGATGTCTTTGTTACCTCACCGATTAGCGCGTTGAAGCTGGCATAGGAAAACAGGCCATCACCCTCGTTACGATAAAGGCTGCGCGGTTCCTGTAAATAGGTTGCAACGATCAGGTCCAGCCGCCCGTCACCATCATAATCGCTCCAATCCACGCCCATTCCGGCCTGTTCCCGACCGTCCTGATTATAGGCGGTTGCGCTCGCCGTGCCGAGATTTTGGAATTTCCAGCCGCCCCGGTTATGGTAAAGATCGCCCGGTTCGCCGTCGTTCGCGACGTAGATGTCCATTTTGCCATCATCGTCAAAGTCAGCAAATGCGATCCCCAGGCTGTTACCGTGCCGCTCGGGAAAGCGGTCGCTCATGTCCTCGTACCTGCCGTTCCCCTGATTGCGGTAGACCAGCAGTTTCTGCGGCTCGTAATAGTAGGGCGGGCAGGCCGCCGGAATCGGCTTGCCCGCCGGGTTCGTCATTTCGCAGAACTGAGGCGTCTGCGGCGTGAAGAGCACATAGCGGCACACAGCCAGATCGAGAAAGCCGTCAGCGTCCAGATCGACGAAGCCCGCGCTGGTAGGCCAGTCGTACGGCCCGCGCCTGCCGACGCCCGCCGCGTCGGTTACATCCTGAAAGATCGGACGCTTTTTCCGGGTATTGCGGTATAGCTTCGTGACGCCGTGGCCTGTAATAAACACGTCAGAGAAGCCGTCATTGTCGAAATCTCCAACGGCGCAGCCCATCAAATGACCTCGCACGCTCAAACCCGACTGCGCCGACACATCCGTGAATGTTCCATTCCCTCGATTCCGGTACAGCGCGACCGTGTCGCCGACCAGCAGAACGTCCAGCAAGCCATCCCGGTCGAAATCAAGGAATCCACCCCCGCCGCCTGTGGTATCGCGAATGTCGAGCGGTGACTTCCCGTTGTGCCCCCAGCGAAAGCGCAGGCCTGCCTCGTCCGCCACATCGCGGAAGATACCGGAGGCCGGGGTCTTACTGACCGCGCGTGAGGCTTTTGCCTCCTCACCGGAGCGGCAGCCGCAAAGAGCGGGAGCCAGGAGAAGGAGGGGCGTCATTGCCAACCAGAAACGGCAGAAGAAAGTAATGTGCATGGAATTTGTCCACTTTTATCTTACTGCATGCCGGGCGGCTTGTCCAGAGGCTGGCGGTTGGTTAGACGCCCCACCCGCGTGCTTGGGCAGGAGGTGGTCATGCCGGTTAACTGGAACAGCGAGGATGCACCAAAAGTCGGGGTGAAACTATTCTGACGCTCTCGGTCTCATGTAGCTATTGACACGGCGTGATTTACGGTGTATTATTCCACATATTCCGGTGCTTCTTAGGACGACGATGACTGACCGCGGTGTTGCGACAGGCTATATTATTCCTCTACATACGATGTCCGGTTTCTCCAAAGACGGACAATTTCTCATTCGTACGGCTGCTCCTGCGCCGGAACGAACCCTTCCCTATTTCCCCAGTTACCGTTCCCTGCACTCTCCTAATACGGCGTATCATAATTGCGTCCCGCGCGCCGTCAGGCAATTACCTGCCGCTCTTAGCCTTCGGGATGTGCCCGTGGTTGTGTCACGCTTCCTTCCGTAATCGCTTGTACTGGCGGTTAGGAATATCCTGCGGAATCGGAATAAACGCTGGTAAGAGATGAACCGGATAGCCGTGAAGACGGCTTTGAAAGGAGCGATATGAAGATAGGTATGCGGCAAGGCAGCAGCGCCTTCATGGCAGTGCTTGCTATTGGCGGAAGCCTCCTCGTCGGGTGCGGCAAGAAGGAAGAGGCGGCGACGGGAGGACAGGGTGGTAACGCCGCAGAAGAGCAGCGGAAGGCCGCCGAATACGCCAGGGCGATGCAGCGCCAGGGCGGCAGCGCCGCGACTGGCGCTGGTCTACCCACAACGGGCGGTGCGCCCACTGGCGGTGCGCCCACTGGTGGTGCGCCCACTGGTGGTGCGCCCAGGTAGTAGTTCCCACGCAGAAACGGTTCCGTCACCCTGGTTTGTTTCTGCAATTATCGGGTAAACTTTTAATCAAAGGAGCGATTATGCTCCCCTTCCATAGGAGGAAAGACAATGACGTATCTGAAGGAGCGGCCACATAGCCGGATGCTGAAGAGCGGCTTTACGCTCATCGAGCTTCTTGTTGTTATCGCAATTATCGCGATTCTGGCTGCCATTTTGTTCCCTGTATTTGCCCAGGCTCGGGAAAAGGCGCGTGCCACCGCCTGCCTGTCTAACACCAAGCAGCTGGGTACGGCTATCGCCATGTACACGCAGGACTACGACGAGACCCTGCCCCCCGGTGGCCGGGCCACCCCCAAGCCCAACCGCTGGTACGACATGACACACGCGTACATCAAGAACCGCAACGTGAACACCTGTCCCAGCGCCCCAGACTTGAAGCAGCCTGCGACCGGCGATGCCTGGAACGCCGGCGGCTACGGCGCCAACATCAACGTCATGGACTGGAACAATACAAATGGTTCCGGTACCGGCGGACGCCCGCTGGCGGCCATGGAAACGCCCGCCGACACCTATGTCATCTGTGACGCCGCGCAGCTCAAGAATACCATTGTCGCTGCCAACAAAGATCCCGAATCCTGGAACGAGCATATCGGCGGACCTCCCATAAACCGCAATGCGAGGGCAACTGACTTCCAGTCCGAACCGCCAGGCTGTTGGACCAGCAACTGCAAGCGCTACGATAACTATGACCAGTGGGGCAACCAGGGACGCCGTCCGGTTCCGCGCCACAACAAGGGGCTGAATGTTGTGTATGCCGACGGGCATGCCAAATTTTCCCCATCACCCGGTTCCTTGGCCCCCTGCCCCACCCGCGGGGGCTCGGGGGGCTGGCCCTACGCCCAGCCCCACACCGGGTGGCACAACATATAACGGGTTTGTTGCCGTCTCTGTCTGTCATCTGCTGCCCACGCTTCGGCCAAACACCGGGGCGTGGGCACTTCTCTTATTCCCGTGGAACCTTCGCCTTTCCGCGCTCCTCGGAAACGCCCGACGAGCCGTCAATGACGACAACTATGAAGTTCAGCATAAAATCTTTTCGCTGGCAAACTGGCCTTACGGCAGCAGTTCTGCTGTCGGGACCCTTTGTATTTCATGGGTTCCGCCCCCCGGTGCCACCCGCCAGCGCGCTTCCCGGCTCCCTGACGCGCTTTGTAGACGTAGCGGATAAGGCTGGCCTGCGTTACGAGTTCAAAAAACCGAAACGCCCGCTTACCCTTCTTACCACCTTCGGAGACGGCTGCGCCTTTCTGGACTACAACGGCGACGGCAATCTGGATATCCTGCTCGTCAGCCGCGATCTGGCCCTGTTCAAAGGCGACGGCAAAGGGCGTTTTAGTGACGTAACGAAGGAAACAGGGCTTTCTGATCTTTCCGGCCACTTTCTGGGATGCGGCGTCGGCGATTACGATAATGACGGCTGGGGCGACCTGTATATCAGCGGCTGGCGCACCGGCCTCCTTCTAAAGAACGAGCAGGGCAAGCGCTTTCGGGACGTGACCAAAGCAATGGGGCTTGGGCCACAGCCCTGGGGTTCGTCCTGCGGCTTCGCCGACCTCGACAACGATGGCTACCTCGATCTCTACGTCGCCAACTACGTCCAATTCGGCCCCGAATCCAAGCCCCAGCATTGTGAATCCCAGGGAAAAGATCGTATTCTGCTGTCCTCCTGCGGCCCAGGTGCCTATCCGCCCGTCAAGGGGGTTCTGTATCACAATCAAGCAGGGCGCTCTTTCCGCGACGTGACCAGGGCCTGGGGCGCGGATACGCACCATGGGAACGGGCTTGCGGTGGCGTTTGCGGATTTCGACGACTCGGGCAACGTCAGTTTCGCCGTCTCAAACGACAATATTTACGGCGACCTGTTCCATAACCGGGGGCGTGGGCGGCTGAAAAACATCGGCAAGGAATCCGGCACGTCCGGTGAACCCAATGGCGATGTCCACGCTGGCATGGGCGCCGACTGGGGCGATTATGACAACGACGGCGACCTCGATCTGTACGTTGCCACTTTCCAGGAGGAGGTCAAAAGTCTTTACCGGAACGATGGCGGCGGCGCGTTCACCGATGTCGGCGAATTCTGCGGTATTCTGGAGCCTGCATGGCCCTATGTCACCTTTGGCAGCAAGTTCTTCGATGCCGACAACGACGGTTGGCTCGATCTGATGACCACGAACGGGCACATCAAGGATTACGTGGACTTGTTTGGACCCTTTACCTTTCGCCAGCCAAGCCAGTTCTTCCACAATAAAGGTGGAAAGCGCGCAAGCTTTGAAGAGATATCGGCCAAAGTGAGCAAGGACCTGACCCGTCCGCTCGTTGGTCGTGGCCTTGCCGTAGGTGACTACGACAATGACGGGCGCGTAGATGCCCTCATTGTTGACAGCGAAGGCAAGCCTTTGCTGCTTCACAACGAGAGCGTCGTGCCGAAAAAGGGCTGGATAGGTTTTCGGCTCGTAGGCGGCGAGCGGATGAACCGGGACGCCTACGGGGCTGTGCTGACCGTCACGTCCGACGACGGCACGCGCTGGGTGCGGCAATGCCAGCCAAGCGGCTCCTACCTGTCGTCATCGGACGCCCGCGTTCATTTTGGCCTCGGAGCGTATGTTCCCCAAAGCGTCGCCGTACGCTGGCCGGACGGCACTACCGAGACGTGGAAAAACCTGCCGACCGGACGCTATCTCACTCTATCAAAAGGCAAACGCCCGCAATAGCGGGCCGGAGTGTAACTTTCTGCTGCGCCGCACGTCTCCTTTGTGGAGGATCATCCCATGTGCGCCGCTTTCCGCAATTTGTGTCCGCTTCTTGCCGCTGCCTCGCTGCTGTTCGCCACCCGCGTGGTTTGCGCCGCCCCCCCAGGCGAATCCGCCGCCGACTATTACGGCTACGCCACCGGCCATTTGAAAAGCGGTAAATGGTTCGAGCGCGCCGCCGGTCAGCTTAAAGAAGCGATTCGCCGCGAGCCGGATAACTACCGTTACCACCTCGCGCTCGGCTGTGCCTACGCCAGCCGCGCCGCTTCCCTGAGTTATGCCGCTGCCTTCACACAAACTCTGACAGCCTACAACAAAGAGTATTCGCAGATTCTGGCGGACTGGAAAAAGGCGCAGAAAGACCCGGAAGACGACGAGTATGGCGACCCGCGCCCCGAACCGATCCCGAAGATGATTTTTCGCACGAAGGACGACCAGAAGCCGTTTCAAATGACAAAGGCACAGGCGAGCAGGCGCGTGGAGGAACTGCGGACGGCGGCGGCGGCGGCCTGGGAAAAGGCCGCTGTTCTGGCGCAGACGGATACCGAGCGCGCCGAAGTTCACAACGTTCGCGGCTGGGGCTTGTGGCTGCTCCGGCGTTTCGAGGAACCCTTCTTCCCCTCGCAGCCTACCGAATCGCTTGCCGCTCCCAAGGAAACGCTGACGGCGCTGACAGCGGCGACCGATCTTGCGCCGGGCAGTGCCGTGTACTGGCAAGCCCTGGGCGATGCCCTGCCGGACAGAGAAAAGGCGACGGCGGCGTATCGGCGCTCGCTCCAGATTCAAAAGCGCAACGCGCCGCTGTGGTATCGCCTGTACCGGTGGGAGATGAAACCGCTTCCCCCGCCTTCCCATATCGGAGGGCCAGCCCCGGCTCCCCGCCTGCCCACCGATTCAGAACCGGCGCGGGAATATCTCCGGCGTGCTGCCGAATCCGATCCGTCCAATGCATTTACCTGGTACTTGCTGGCTTATTCGATATTTCGAGAAGGGCAGTATGGTGAGGTTCTGGGGGTGGGCGGGGATAAGCAGGAGGCGAGTATAATGCGCATTGCCGTCGAGGCAGGCGAGGCGGAACGAAAAACCGCACGCGAAGCCGTCGCTTTTATCGAGCGCGGCAACAATGCGCGCAGGTATTCGCAGCTTACCTACCGACCGGCGATACCGGTGCTTCTCGCCGCCGCGTGGGACTACCTCAGACGGGCGGATATTCTGGGCGATATAGATTTACACAGCAGTAGCCGCCTGCGCGAACTGGCCCGCGCCGCCGGTGGTTATGCGCTGGTGGAGGCGAAGCGAAACAACGGGCGCGAGGCGGAGCGCACGGCCCGCGCCGCCATCGGCATCGGTTATAAGCTCGTCGGCGACTGGCCCGTTAAAGATTCGTTTCCGGAAGACAAGCTGCTTATCACCGGCCTTGTCGGCAAGGCCATCGTCGCTATCGGCTACATCACTCTGGAAAGGGTATATCGTCTGCTCGGAGATCCCGCCGGCGCTGAGCGCGCGGCGGCGGAGCGGGCTACGTTCCGACAGCGTGCCGATGCGCACCGGAAGATGGTCGAGGAGAACCTGGCTCGCATGACCGACTTCCGCTGGCACCTCGAGCAGTATTGAGCGGATACGCCCGCGCCGGGGTCGGGTATAATGGCCCTTGCACGAAGGAGCAGCATGGGCACGAATGCGGACAAATCGGGCGCGCGCAAAACCGTGGCGGTGAACCGCCGGGCGCGGCATGAGTATTTTATCGAGGACACGGTGACGGCGGGGCTGGTTCTGGTCGGCACCGAGGTCAAATCACTGCGGGCGGGAAAAGCCAACCTTGCTGAAGCCTACGCGCGCATCCAGAATGGAGAAGCCTGGCTTTACAATATGCACGTTTCACCGCATGAGCAGGGCAACCGCTACAATGTGGAGCCGACCCGCCCGCGCAAGCTGCTTTTGAACCGCCGGGAACTGGATCGCCTCGCCGGTGTCACGCAGCAAAAAGGGCGCACCCTCGTGCCGTTGTCCCTGTTCTTTGAGCGCGGATTCGCCAAGCTGGAACTGGGTGTCGGGCAGGGCAAAAAGCTGTATGACAAACGCGAGACCATCGCCGAGCGCGACCGGGACCGCGAAGCCCGCCGCGCCGCTTCGCTGTACGACCGTTAGCGTCTCTATAAAGGATTTGCCCATGGCCAGAGGGAATTAGACCGGGGATACGATTAGGGAGACGAAATCGCAGATGGCAAGCGTTCTGAAAATGCCCGCACTGGGGCAGACGGTGGAGGAGGTACGCATCCTCCAATGGTTCAAGGCCGAGGGCGACCCGGTGGAAAAAGGCGAACCGCTCGCCGAGGTGGAGACCGACAAGGTCAATATCACCTGGGAAAGCCCGGCATCAGGCGTGGTCCGTCGTCTGCTGGAACCGGTGGACGCTGCCGTGGCGGTCAATGCGCCGGTCGCCATCGTCGGCAGCGCGGACGAATCCATTGACGACCTTCTGCCCGGCAGCAGCGGCGCTCCCTCTGCAGGTCACGAAGCGGCTTCACAACCCGCCGCCGCCGCCGCTGCTTCGCGAACTAATGGAGCCGCCGCTTCTGCCGCCGGGACTCCGTCGGCAGGCGAGCGCGTTTTCCTTTCGCCGCGCGCGCGCCGCCTGGCCGATGAGCTTGGTCTGGACGTCACGGCACTGGCCGGGCGCGGCACCGGCCCCGACGGGCGCGTTCAGGAAAAGGACGTGACTGCCTTTTACGAAGAAACGCGCGCGGCAGCACAGATGGCCGAGCAGGCAGGTGGACGGGGGCCGAAGTCAAGCCCGCTTGCGCGCGCGGTAGCGTCCGGCGCGGGGCTGGATGTCGCCGCCGTTTCCGGCACTGGCGCGGGCGGGCGCGTGACGGCGGAGGACGTGCGGCAGGCCGCCGGGGAGCGGCCCGACACGCCTGCCGCGCCCGCGACGGTTTCTCCAAGCGGCGGAACACGAACCATTACCTTGACCGGACTGCGGAAGCGCGTCGCCGACAATGTCGCGCGGTCGGCGCGCACCGCGCCGCACGTCACCCTGAACCTTTCCGTGGATATGACCCAGGCGCAGCGCCTGCGCGCCGATCTGCTTCCCGCCGTGGAAAAACCACCGGCGTCCGCCTGTCCCCGACGGATATTATCGTCAAAGCCGCTGCCTCTGCGCTGCGCGACATGCCCTACATGAACGCGCATATCGACGGCGACACGCTGACCCTGTTCGACGACATTCACATCGGCCTGGCCGTTTCGCTCGGCGAGGAAGGCTTGATCGTCCCCGTCATCAAGAACGTCGGGCGCATCGGTCTGGCGGATATCGCGCGGGCGCGGCAGGACCTGGCGGCGCGGGCGCGGGCAGGTCAGCTTGGCGCGGAAGACATTTCGGGCGGAACCTTTACGGTGACGAACCTGGGCGCGTACGGTATCGAAAGCTTCAACCCGATTATCCCGCCGCCCCAGGTGGCGATTCTGGGCGTTGGCACGATTCAGGATCAGATAGTCGCCGTGGACGGTGCGCCGACGGTGCGCCCCCGGATGGGCCTGTCGCTCTTTTGACCACCGCGCGATAGACGGCGCGCCCGCCGCTGCGTTCCTGGCGCGGCTCAAAGAGATTCTGGAAAACCCCTTTCTGCTGCTTTTATAGCGGCGGATGAGAAACAACCTGTTTGAATAAGGAAGGAACTCACTACGTGTGGCATCGTTTTGTCAGCCGGATAATGGGAATCGGCGTTGTTTTTTGCATGACCGGCTTGGCAGCGAATGCCCAGACCAGTCTTTCGCTCTATACGGGCTTTTCGAAGACGCAGAACAGCGATCTGCATGTGCGGCAGCCGAGCACCGGCTCCGACGCCGTTTTTCGTGACATCGGCTGGGTGGGACGACCCTTCGAAAACCCTCCCTACTACGGCTACCGAATCACGCACTACCTCAAGAACCGGCCACAGTTGGGCTTCGCTGTTGACTTCACGCATTACAAAATGTACGCCAACCCCAATGAAGTCGCACCGGTATCGGGCGTCTGGAACGGCGCTCCGGTAAACACCACGGCTCCGCTAAACGAGCGTGTTCAGGAGTTCAGTATCTCGCACGGTGTCAATACGCTGTCGCTGAACGTGCTGTATCGCTGGCTGGGACGGCCCATGGAAAGGTTCCCGCAGGGACGCCTTCAGCCCTATGTCGGCGGGGGACTCGCCTATTACATCCTGCACCCCGAAAACACGGTCAACAACCAGCACAACGACGAAAAGTACGAAGGTTCCGGAGTCGGCCTGCACCTCCTGGGGGGCGTCTCTTATGCGCTTACCCCGCGTATCAGCCTGTTCACAGAAACCAAATTTGACGCCGGAAAGGCGAAGGTAAACACCGGCGGCCAGGGCAAGGCGGACACGGACATACGCACGTTTCACCTTCTGGGCGGCGTCAGCTACCAGTTCTAAGTCTGGTCGCAGAGAGCCTCCGCGTGGACAACTTCCCGCCGATGATGGTACAGTGAGGCCGTGGCGAAGAAGCCGCTCCTTTCGAATTTCGTGCTCTTAGCCGTTGAGGGAAACTGCCCTTGTCAAGCCTGCTGCCGAAAAAGGAAGAAGAGGCATTGCCGTCCGAAGCGCCTGCGCTTCTGCGGCGCGCATCCTCGTGGTGGATGATGAACCGTCGCTGATCGAGGCGGTAAGCTATAATCTGCGCCAGCAAAACTTCGACGTAGTGACGGCATCCGATGCGGACGAGGCGCTGCGTCTTTTTCACCACAAGCGTCCCGACCTGATCCTGCTTGATGTGATGCTGCCTTCGGGGAGCGGATTCGAGGTGTGCCGTCTGGTGCGGCAAAGCAGCCGCGTGCCGATTTTGATGCTGACCGCGCGCGTCGCCGAGGCGGACCGGGTTCAGGGGCTGGAGATCGGAGCGGACGATTATCTGGTGAAGCCGTTCGGCATGCGCGAGTTGATGGCGCGTGTGCAGGCGCTTCTGCGGCGTTCCACAAGCGAGGCGAGCGCCGCCGGACGCGAAGCAGCCGCCGTTTTGCCCTTTGCCACGAACTCGCTGGGACTGGTTCTGGATCATCCCCGGCGCGAAGCGCGCCTTGGCGACGCCTTGCTGCCGCTGTCGCGCAAAGAGTTCGATGTGCTGGCGCTGCTCACGGCGTATCCGGGCCGTGTTTTCGACCGTCAGACGCTGCTCGACCGGGTGTGGGGGCAGGATGCCTATGTGGACGACCGCACCGTCGATGTTCACATCCGCTGGCTGCGGGAAAAGATCGAGCCGACGCCGGGCAAGCCGCAGTACCTGCTGACGGTGCGCGGCGTCGGCTATAAGTTCAAGGGGTAGGGTGATGCCGGGAGCGCTGAATCGGGTGATCCATGTGCTGCGCGGCGAGCGCGACGAAGCGACCGGGGCGTCCACACCCGTCGCTCCCGCCGAAGCGAACAATGCCGAGGATATGCTGCCTTTGCTGGAGGCGCTTAGCGAAGGCGTGTTGTTCGTGGATGCCGCCGGGCGCATTCGCGGCGCGAACGAGGCCGCCTGTCGCCTCCTCGGCGCGAACGGTGATGACCTGCTGGGCCAGACTTTGCTGGAAGCGACACATCTGCCCGCCGTGTCCGAAATCAGCGCGCAGGCTCTGGCGGCGGGAACGGAGCAGGAGATTCAGGCGCGCACCGTCGGTCCCGGAGAGCGGTTTCTGCGGGTGCGGGCGATGCCACGGCGCAGCAGCAACGGCTCGTTCGTCATCCTTCAGGATCAGACCGAATTGCAGCACCTGCGAACGGTTCGCACCGAATTTGTCGCGAACGTTTCCCACGAGCTGCGGACACCACTCGCCTCGATCCGCGCCGCTGCGGAGACGCTTCAGGAGGCGGCTGCCTCCGACCCGGACGCGGCATCGCGCTTTCTGAGCACGATCATTCGCGAGGCGGACCGGCTCGTGCGCCTGTCCGAAGACCTGCTGGACCTGTCGCGCGCCGAGTCGGGACGGCGCGAGCGCACCCGCTTCGATCTCGGCTGTCTGGTTGGGGACGTTGCCGCTCGCCTGGCCGTCCAGGCGGAAAAGCGGGGCGTAACGCTCACTCTCGCGCCCGCTGCTGCGCCGTTTTTCGTGATCGCCGACGCCGGAGAGATCGATCAGGTGGTTTTCAATCTGCTGGATAATGCCATCAAGTACACGCCGTCGGGCGGGCAGGTGACGATTACGCTGGAGCGGCTGGGCGATGCAGTGGCGCTTTCCGTAGCCGACACCGGCATCGGAATTTTGTCGCACGACCTGCCGCGCATCTTCGAGCGGTTCTGGCGCGCCGACCGCGCGCGCCGCTTCCGCGCGCCGGACGGGGCCGGAACCGGCGGAACCGGGCTGGGCTTATCTATCGTAAAGCATATAGTCGAGGCACACAAGGGAGCTGTGTGGGCCGAAAGCGAACTCAATCGCGGCTCTCGCTTCACCTTCACTCTGCCGCTGGAGGAGGTTGAGCGTTGAGAGATGAGGGTTGAGAGCGGGGAGACACTATTTTCCTGACTCTCAACGCTCAACCTTCAACGCTCAACCCTAAGGAACCCTATGCCGACAACCACACCCATCACCGACCAGATCGCCAACATCAGTCCGCTCTGGGTCGTGCTGATCGTCACCGTCTTCACCCTGGTACGGGTCGCGCTGGCCAAAGCCGATCAACCGTGGGCGCGCGCCGTTTCCGAAACCTGCGATACGGTCAACTTTGTTCTTATCCTTGCCTTTCTTCTGGTGCGTCCGTTCGTCGCGCAGGCGTTTTACATCCCATCCGAAAGCATGGAAAACACGCTTCTCAAAGGTGACCGGCTGATCGTGGACAAGTTCTCCTACCGGCTCCATGAACCGCGCCGTGCCGATGTCGTGGTGTTCCAGGCCCCGCCTGCCGCCAGCGACGGCGAAGAGGGCATTGACTTCATCAAGCGGCTTATCGCGCTGCCGGGCGAGACCATCGAGGTGCGTGGAACCCGCCTGAGCATCGGCAATGAAGAGATAACCTCCGACGGCTACCAGAGCGCCCACGACTATCTGCGCACCAACCTGGGGCTGAACGAGGAATAAGACATCAAATTCTTCCCGGATCATGTTTTGATCGACGGCAAGCGCCGCATGGAAAAAGAGGAACTGGCCCAGGAACTGGGCCGGCCCGGCGCGCCCGTTACGATTGTGCCGGGCCGCACGTACATCGACGGCAAGGTGCTGAACGAACCGTATACGCGCGAAGACCCCGGCTACAATTATGGGCCGTATACCGTTCCTCAGGGGCAGCTTTTCATGCTGGGCGATAACCGCAATCGTTCCAAGGACTCGCATTTCTGGCAGGGCCTCGAACGAAGGCGCGTGGTCGGGCGCGCAGTAGTCGTTTTCTGGCCGCCCGCTCGCATGGGCAAAATCAAGTGACGGCTCTCGATTTGCGCTGTTCCGCTGCGGCTGCTGCCGCGCTGGCGCTTACACTCACTCTCTTCAGCGCCGGATGCGCCCCATCGCGCGCCGGAGATAAGGAGCCGCCCGCCGCTTCTTCTTCCACCGCTGTCGTGGAGCCGAAGGCCCGCGCCGCCGTGGATCGGATGCGCGCGGCCTACCGTGGGATGACTTCCTATTCGGGCACTATCGAGGTGGCGGCGACGGAATCGTTTGCGCTGCCGAGCGTGAAGGCAAAACTGCGTTTTCAAAGGCCCAATCGTATTTCGGTTGTCACCACCGAGCGCTCCGGCACGGCCCGCGCCGTGTGCGACGGCAAAACGCTGTATGCCGTGGTTCCTGACGAGCCGAAAAAGTACCTGAAGCGCCCCGCTCCGGCAGGATCGCAGGCCCTGGTGACGGCACTGATGGAGTCCGGCGCGACCGGACCGGGTCTTACCGCTATCCTCGCGGGTGCGGACCCGATCCGTCAGTTCCAGCGCAGCCTTAAAAGCGTTCGCTTCGGGGAAGAAAGCCGCATTGCCGGTACGCCCGTTGAAACCGTAACTATTGACGTGGAAGGACCACAGCTTCAGGCGACATTGACCCTTTTTATCGGCAAAAACGACCACCTGCTGCGCCGCGCGCAGTTCGCGCAGAAAGTCGGCAGTCAGGTTCTTACCGTCACCGAAAACCATTCGGATATTCGCAGGAACCCCGTCCTGCCCGCGAGCGCCTTCCTTTTTACGCCGCCGCGCGGCGCGAAGCCGGTGGTTTCGTTCGGGCCGCTTCCCTATGACGAGAGTCTCCAGCCCGGCGCGCGCCCGTTCCCGATTCAGGCCAATGATCTTGCGGGCAAGCCGCTCACCCTCAGCCAGTATAAAGGCAAGGTCGTTCTGCTGGATTTCTGGGCTACGTGGTGCGGTCCGTGCGTTCAGGAACTGCCGAATGTCGCTGCGCCTTATAAGACTTACCGGGGGCGTGGCTTCGAGATTGTCGGCATCTCGCTCGACCGCCCCGGTCAGCAGCCCGCCCTCGCCGCCTTCGTCCGTGAGAACAAGATCTCCTGGCGGCAAATCTATGACGAAAAAGGCAGCCTCGCGCGCCGCTATGGTGTCCAGGCGATTCCCTTTACACTTCTGATCGGGCGCGACGGCAGAATCGCTGCGGTCAACCCGCGCGGCGCGGCGGCGCTGGACGAGGCCGTTCGTTCGGCCCTTGCGGGAAAATAGAAACATGCCCCGCCGGGGGCGAACCGCCCTGGTCTTGCTTTTGCCGCTGCTCGCGCTCGGATTTCTGCTGACGGTCTGGCCAACCCTCTGGCAGCGCACGCAGTATCAGGGGCAGGCGGTACGGATAAACCGGCTCACGCGCGAAGTTCAGTTCTTTACGAACAACCGTGGCTGGGCGACCTTCGGGTCGGGCAACCGGGCCGGGGTCAATCAGTCGCCATCCCACCCCACAAAATCGGAGCTGGCGAAGGTGACTCTGGAGAACATTCAGGTGCTGCACGGTCTGCCCAACGGCAATGTGCGTGGACGCGCCCGAAATCCGCTTCCCCACGCGCTGGTCGGCGATGTCGTTTTTCACCTTCGCATCACGCGCAAAACCGGCGACCCGTCCGACCGGGAGCTTCGCGGCTCGGTGAACTGGCCTGCCCTGCAAACTACCGATTTCGAGCTTCGCACCGGCCTCGCCATCACACCAGACGATACGCTTACCATCGACCTACGCCCCGCCCCCGCGCGCTGATGGTTTCCCCCCTGCCCCCGGGACTGGGGGGCAGGGAGGCAAAGATTGGGAGGAGGCAGGCTGAGGAAAAGTGAACTCTTGCCTATGCAGCAGACGCCGAACATCGTCTATATCCACTCGCATGACACAGGCCGCTACATTCAGCCGTACGGTTACGCCATCCCGACGCCGAATCTTCAGCGTTTGGCGGAAGAGGGGGTTCTGTTTCGACGCGCCTTCTGCGCCGCGCCCACTTGCTCCCCCTCCCGCGCCGCCTTGCTGACCGGCCAGAGCGCGCACTCCAGCGGTATGCTCGGTCTGGTGCATCGCGGCTTCGGGCTGTATGACACGGAACAGCATCTTCTGCACACCCTGCGCCGCGCCGGTTACTTTACGGCCCTGGCTGGAATTCAGCATGTCTTCCGCCCCGAGCAACTGGCCGAAGCCAGATACGACTTTGTTCGAGAAGACGCCGGTCAGGCGGAGGTAGCTGCCCGTGATTTTCTGACAAACGCACCGCGCCAGCCGTTCTTTCTCGATGTCGGGTTCAACGAGACGCACCGGGTTGGAACCGGCTTTCATCGGGAGAAAGAGGCTGCACAGAACCCGGTGGACGACCGTTACTGCCGCCCGCCCGCGCCGTTGCCGGATACCCCCGAAACGCGGCGTGACATGGCCGACTTCATCGCTGCCGCCGCACGGCTCGACCGAAAGATCGGCGTCGTTCTGGAGGCGCTGGCTGCTGCCGGTCTTGCGGAAAATACCCTGGTCATCTATACCACCGATCACGGCATCGCCTTTCCCGGCATGAAGTGCCAGCTTACCGATCATGGCATCGGCGTGTCGCTGATTTTACGCGGCCCCGGCGGCTTCGACGGCGGCAAGGTTATTGATGCACTGGTTTCGCAGATCGAGGTGTTTCCGACCCTGTGCGATCTGCTTTCCATCGAGCGCCCTCCCTGGCTTCAAGGGAACTCTATGATGCCGCTCGTGCGCGGGGAGACCGACCACATAAATGACGCTGTTTTTGCCGAAGTCACCTTTCATGCCGCCTTCGAGCCGAAGCGCGCCGTTCGCACCGCGCGCTGGAAATATATTCGGCACTTCGACGAGCGGCATCGTCCCGTCCTGCCCAACTGCGACGACAGTCCCAGCAAAAACGTCTGGCTGGACGGCGGCTGGCGTGAGCAAGTAGTGTTCGCCGAAGAGTTGTACGACCTTCTCTTCGATCCGAACGAGGCCCACAATCTTACAGGTGACGGCGATCTATCGTCGGTGCTGACGGAGATGCGCGAGCGCCTTGACCGCTGGATGCAGTCCACCGCCGACCCGCTGCTCAAGGAGGCTCTTCCCGTCCCTGCCGGGCTGCTTATCAACGACGCCGACGGTCTTTCGCCAAATGAACCCGTCACCACCTGGGATACAATGTCGACAACATGAAAATACAGCGAGCCTTTTTATATTGGTTGCTGCTCTGCACGGTTCTTGTTTCCGGTGCGCTTGGGGCCAACGCGCAGGCGGGGGCGGATGTGCCTTCGCTGATGGGCGGCGGGAACTTCACGAACGGCGAGGTGACGCCGCAGGTTCTCGCCCAGTTCAAGGCGCTGAACACGGTCGGAGCGAAGATGTGCCGTATCAACGTCTACCCGAGCGTGTATCTGGAGAAGAACGATTGGGGCAAGCCGAACCCGCGTGTTCTCGACCGGGTCATGGAGGAAGCGCACCGGCAGGGGATTACGCCGATTCTGCTGTTCGAGTATTACGCGGACTATTATAAAGACATCGGGTTCGGCACGAAGGCTCAGTGGTACAACCTCGGCAGAGCGTTCGCGGAACGGTTTCGCCCCGGCGGCGCGTGGGCGCGGGAAAAAGGCATCCGGGGAGCGTCGGGAATTACCGTTTACGCGGCCATGAATGAGCCGGAAGGCACGGGCCTGGGCGCGGAAAAGGCGCTGCCCGGCCTCGGGCCGTCCGCCTATAAAGACGCGCTGGAAGGGCTGGCGGACGGTGTCCACTTTGCGGAGCGTTCGCTCAAAGTCATCCCCGGCGGCTTCAAGAACCCCAATGCTCGCCGCGACTATAGGCTGGACGGACTTGGCCCGGTCATCGCGCCGCTTCTGAACGACGGCAAGCTGGACGGCATCGACCTGCACACCTACTACGATGTGGACCATGCGCCGATGGAGGGCCGCTACGACCGCTCCGCCCAGGCTAACTTTGACGATGTGAAAAAGGCGTGCGGCATCAATCGTGACATCCGCTTTTACGCCACCGAATTCAACTACAAACTGCGCGGCCCCAACGACACGCAGAAAAAGCCGGTGACTCAGGAGGAGGCCGCGAAAGGCTTTCTGACCGGTATCTGGGACAATCTGGGCGTGGTCGGCAGAGACGGCTCCACGAGTGTCACCGCGCTCGCGTTCCCGTGGAATATTTTCCACGATGTTTCCAAAGACCCCGAATACGGCATGAACATCGGTCTCGATCCGTGGAGGCCGACCCCGCGCGGCAAGGTTCTGGCAATGGTGCTGCGGCTGACGGCGGGCATGAAGTTTTCCCGCCTCGACCCCAGGCGAGGCGGGGAATACGTCCTGCGCGGCGCGGGTAAAACGCTGTGGGTATGGCAGAACCGTCCCGGCTGGAGCCGTCAGTCGGGAAGGCAGTATATGCTGCGAAACGTTCCGCGCGGCACCACGCGCATCGAGATTTACGGGTGGGAAGGGCTTCGCCGCACCGTTTCCGTCGTCAGCGGTCTGACGGCTGTCCCGATTGCAAACCTGCCGCCCGGCGAAACGTACCTGTTCCTGGGGAACGCGGAATAGCGCGACGCGGCGAGGCATGGGAGTTGTTTTGTGGCCTTGAACCTGCCGGTATCCGGCGAAAAGATGGGCGCTGCCCGGCTTTCCGTCGTCTCAAACACGCTGATCACCCTGCTCAAGCTGGTGGTGGGCGTCTGGACCGGTTCGGTGGCGATTCTCAGCGAGGCCGTTCATTCCGCCACCGACCTTCTGGCCGCGCTGATCGCCTTTTTCGCCGTGCGCGTTTCGGATACGCCGCCGGACCCGCAGCACCCCTACGGCCATGGGAAACTGGAGTCCGTGTCGGGCGCGGCGGAAGCCCTGCTTATCTTCGGGGCGGGCATCTATATCATTGTCGCGGCGGTGCAGGCGCTGGTCGGGGGGCATGAGACGCGCTCGCTGGGGTGGGGCATAGGGGTCATGGCGGCGACCGCCGTCGCCAACACGCTGGTCGCGCGCCACCTGTTCGCCGTCGCCCGCCGCACCGATTCGCTGGCTCTGCTGGCGGATGCCCATCATCTGAGCGTAGATGTCTGGACATCGCTGGGGGTGATGGCGGGCCTGGCGGCGGTGAAGCTGACCGGCATCGCCGTCTTCGACCCGCTGGCGGCGCTGGTGGTCGCGGTTTTCGTCCTGCGGACAGCGTGGGGCCTGACCCATGACGCTCTGCATCCGCTGGTGGACGCGGTACTGCCGGAGGACGAGGTGCGGGCGGTCGAGCAGATTCTGACGCACGATACGCGCGTGCTCAGCTTCCATAAGCTGCGGACGCGCAAATCCGGCTCTCAGCGGCATATAGACGTTCATATCCAGGTAAACGATGACCTGTCGCTGCGCGACGCCCACGCCCTGACTGAAGAACTGGAAGATCGGATGCGGGAAACGCTGCCCAACGTCGAGGTCGTTATCCACACCGAACCGTACGAGGAAGAGCGCCGCCACCACGAAGAGATCCCTCACTGAAACGTCCCGGACCGCATAGGACTTCGCGGCCCCACAAAACAGGCCGGATGCCTCACGCGCCGCTGCCTGCTCTGTCGCTATACTGTTGCCATCACAAACTTAGACGACGGGAGGAACGGCGATGGTAAACACGGAAGCGATACTGTACAGTATCCACGCGGCGCTTTTGCCGGTAATCACGATGGGCGGCGCGACCGTTTGTATCGGGGCGGCGCTGCTGCTTACGGCTGCCGTGTTCGCAGCGGGTATACTGAAGCAAGCAAACGCACAGCGGCGGTGACAACGCAGTACCACCACGGAGGCAAAAATACTATGGCGGGCACAACGATCAATTCGGCTTTCGCGGAGTCGGCGCGCAAATGGGCTGCCAAACCCGCGCTGATGCACAAGGCGGGCGGCGCGTACCAGAGCATCTCCTATCAGGAGCTTGCCGCGCAGGTGGAGCAACTGGCGTCTGGCCTGGCCGCGTTCGGCATACAAAAAGGCGACCGGGTGGCGCTCCTTTCGGAAAATAGGCCGGAATGGGCAATTACCGACCTGGCGATTCTGGCGCTCGGGGCGATCAGTGTCCCGGTGTATACCACGCTCCCCGCCCCGCAGGTGGCCTATATCCTGAAAAACTCCGGCGCGAAGGCTATCGTTGTTTCCGATGCCAAACAGCTCAACAAGGCGCTGGCCGCGCGCGCGGAAGCCACGGAACTTACCGGTATTCTGACGCTCGATGCCGATCCGCCTCAGAACGATCCCCTGGTGCGGACATGGGCGTCGGTGATGGAACAGGGAAAGCAAAAGCCGCTGGGCAATGCCTTCCAGCAGGCCCGAGACGCCGTAACGCCGGATGATGTCGCCTCTATCGTGTATACGTCGGGCACGACTGGCGACCCCAAAGGCGCTCAGCTAACGCAGGGAAACTTCGCCAGCAACTTCGACGCCGCTATCGAGTTTTTTGGGAAGGCGGGAGCCGTACTCACAGACCAGGACCTGTTTATGTCGTTCCTGCCACTGTCCCACGTCTTCGAGCGCACCACCGGCTACTATCTGCCGCTGCGGGTCGGGGCGGCTATCGCCTATACGGAAAGCCTGTTCAAAGTCCGGGACAATATGGCTGAGGCCAAACCCACTCTGATGGTTTCCACCCCGCGCCTTTTCGAGGCCATGCAGGAAAAGATGCTCGACACCATTGAGAAGGAACCGGAAAAGCGCCGCAAATTGATAAAAAACGCGCTCAGCGTCGGGCGCGAATATGCCGACCGCAAGCGCGACGGCAGTTCAATCAGCCCGATCCTGGCCCTCAAGCATGCCGTGCTGGACAAACTGGTGCTGGCGAAGATGCGCGACCGATTCGGGGGGCGTCTGCGCTTCTTCGTTTCCGGCGGCGCGGCACTGGGCGAAGAGACGGCGGGCTTTTTCGCGGGAATCGGCATCCCGATTATGGAGGGCTACGGCATGACCGAGTCCGCGCCGGTAATCGCCTGCAACCCCAACGACCGCCCCCGCCTGGGCACGGTCGGCAAGCCCATGCCCGGCCTGGAAGTCCGTATCGCGGGTGACGGCGAAATTCTGGCCAAAGGCCCCAATGTGATGAAGGGTTACTGGAACAACCCGACCGCGACTGCCGAGGTAATTGACAATGAGGGCTGGCTGCATACCGGCGACATCGGCGTGCTGGACAAGGACGGCTATCTGAAGATCACGGACCGCAAGAAGGATATCCTGGTTCTGGCGAACGGCAAGAACGTCGCCCCGCAGCCCATCGAATCCGCACTGAAAGCGTCGCCGTTCCTGGCCGAGGTGGTGCTGATCGGGGACAAGCAGAACATCGTTACCGCCCTGATCGTGCCCGTCATGGAGCGTCTGCGCGATTGGGCAACAAAAGAGGGGCTGAAATTCGACGGCAATGAGGCGCTTATCGCCCTGCCGGAAGTCAAAAAGAAGATCAAGCAGGAGATAGACGCGCATTCGGGGCGTCTGGCGGACTTTGAGAAGATCAAGAAGTTCACGCTTTTGCCGACCGCTTTTTCGATGGAAGCCGGAGAACTGACGCCGACGCTCAAGGTCAAGCGCAAGGTGGTCGCCCAGAAATACGCCGCGCAGATCGCCGAGATGCGCGGGGAAACCGCCGTGGCGGCGTAGAACAGGCCCCGGAGTGTCCACACTCCGGGGCACCGGGGCCTGTGGCGCAGAAAGCCTCGAATCTGCTCGAAGCCTACAGCCTGTCGCAACGGTACCGGAAGTTCGCGGCTCTCACCGCCCTTTCGTTTCGGTGTAAGGTGAAAAGCGGTTATGGACCACAAAGACAACGCCTCAACAGCCACCATCGCCCAGTACCTCAACCTGCGGGGGGCCGCACCCGGCGTGCTTTCGCCGGACGGCACCCGGATGCTGTTCTTCTGGACAGTGACGGGAACGCCGCAAATCTGGCTCCTTGACCGACCCCTGGCCTGGCCCCGGCAGGTGACTTTCTTTCCCGACCGGGTGATGGGGGCGCAATGGACACCCAACGGACAGGGCGTTTTACTGACCAGTGATGTCGGCGGCAGCGAAAAGTCCCAGATATTCTTTGTCTCTCCCGACGGTTCCGGCCTGCGCCGCCTGACCGGGAACGATGAAGCGATACATACCGTCGGGGAGTTTCACCCGGACGGCAGAACCATTGCCTACGCCGCGAACGACCGCAACGGGCGTGACTTTGACCTGTACCTGCTCGATACCCAAACCGGCGAGGCGCGCAAAGTTCTGGAGGCTGAGGGCGCGAATTACCCCGTCGCCTTTACGCGCGACGGCGCTCGGCTTCTGTTCGCGCGCCACAACGCCAATGTGGACAATGACCTGTTTCTGCTGGACGTATCCACCGGTAAAACAACGCTGCTGACGCCGCACGAAGGGGATGCCCAGTTCCGCTTCGCCGGGTGGACGGAAGACGGCCAGGGTCTGTATCTGGCGACGAACAAAGACCGCGATTTTATCAACCGCGCATATCTCAATCTGTCCACCGGGGAACTGCGCGTTCTGGCAGAGGAGAACGCCGATACGGACGCCTTCGCCGTTTCCCGGGACGGACGCATGATGGCGTATATCGTTAATCAGGATGGGTACGGCAATCTGCACGTCGCCGATGTGGCAACCGGAATGCCCGTTACCGTGCAGGATCTGCCGCGCGGCGTCACGTTCGGCCTGCGATTCGCCCATGATCCGCCCTTTTTGAGTGTCAGCGTCACCAGCGGGACACGCATCGGAACCGCGTGGCGTATCGATCTGGGCAGCGGACTCGCCCGGGAGTGGACGGCCTCCACACCGGCGGGAGTGAATACGCAGTCATTTGTGGAGCCGCAGCTTATCCGTTACCGCAGCTTCGATGGGTTGGAGATACCGGCGTTTGTCTATGTTCCGCACGGGGCGGCGCAGGCGGACGGTACGCTGCCGTTTGTCCTGGACATTCACGGCGGGCCGGAATCACAGGAGCGGCCCGATTTCAATCCGGTAATTCAGTATCTGGTAAGCCGGGGCTACGGCGTGCTCGCGCCCAATATTCGCGGCTCGACCGGCTATGGCAAAGCCTATACCCATCTGGATGACGTGGAGAAACGGCTTGATTCCATACAGGACATCGCGGCGGGGGCGGATTGGCTGGCTGAGTCGGGCTGGGCCGACCGCACAAAGATCGCGGTGATGGGCGGGTCCTACGGCGGCTACGCGGCGCTCGCCTCGCTGGTGTTCCACCCGGAAAAGTGGGCGGCGGGCATCAGCATCGTCGGTATTTCGAACCTGCTGACGTTCCTGCAAAATACCGGCGCATATCGGCGCAAGCTGCGCGCGGCGGAATACGGCGACCCGGAGCGCGATGCGGAATTTCTGCGGAGCGCGTCGCCGTTTTATCACATCGAGCGTATCCGCGCGCCGCTCCTGGTGATTCAAGGTGCGAATGACCCGCGCGTGCCGCAAAGCGAATCGGATCAGATCGTGGAGGCGGTGCGCACGCAGGGCGGTGAAGTGGAGTACCTGCTTTTCCCGGACGAGGGGCATGGCGTGGTGAAGCTGTCGAACCGCATCATCAGCTGGACAGCCGTCGCCGACTTTCTGGACAAGCGCCTCCAATCCCGTCGCTAAAGCAATGGTCTATTTTGTGGGGAGAAGCCCCCGGAATCGGGCTGTACTGCGGAGTGAGGCTTCTCTTGCCCAT
This sequence comes from Armatimonadaceae bacterium, assembly GCA_030447685.1. Lineage (GTDB taxonomy): Bacteria > Armatimonadota > Armatimonadia > Armatimonadales > Armatimonadaceae > JAUJOK01. Next base: position 48,165 of record JAUJOK010000008.1, on the reverse strand, counting down.
TTATGAGGCGTTATTTAGAGAGCGATCCGTTCCTTCAGGGACGGGTTCGCTCGTTTCCAGGTGCCTGCCAGGAAGCGGGTAAAGCCGGTGTTCAGCAGCAGGTTGGGGCGAAGCCGGGCGGCTGTCAGCGCCGTTTGCAGCGCTCGGTCCGGGTCATTTCGGCGGCGGGCGGCATAGGCCTGTGAAAGCAGGACATGCACGCGGTATTCCGTCGCACCGTGCCTGACATACCGCTTTCGCGCCTTTTCTAATAATCGAAACCGCTCGGCGTTGGCTGCGTGACGCTCCAGATGCTTGGCGTACAGGTTCAGGATGCTTTTGTGCATCGCAGCGTAGCCGCTCGACATGTTCCCGCCGTGCTGCCGGTATTGAAACAAAGGCCTATTGACGCACGCGAATGGTCCGGACTCCGCCAGGCGCAAAAACATATCCCAGTCTTCCACGCCCCGAAGCGTCACATCCCACGGCTCCAGTTTGTCTAGATGAGAGCGGCGGATAAGCGCGCACCCGGTGGAAAGAAGGAACTGGCCGCGAAGAAGCTGACGCCACGGGTCGTTCGCGTATTTTTCCCTATACAGATGCGACCGCCACAACAACTCGGTGATTGTATCGTTCTCGTCTATCTTCTGGCAGCGGCAATAGGAAAGGCACGCTTCGGGCGCGGCTATCAACGCCCGTTCCAGCGCCGCGAGCGCTCCGGGCAGCAGCAGATCGTCGGAATCCAGAAAGCAAAGCGCGTCGCCGGTCGCAATCGCCTGCCCGGTGTTGCGGGCCGCGCCCAGATACGCGTTCGTCTGATAATGATAGGTGATTCTGTCCCCGTATTCCGCCATGGCCGCGCGCGTATTGTCTGTGGAGCCGTCGTCCACCACGATTATCTCGTCCGGCGGGCGTGTCTGGCTTAGAACGCTGTTCAGGGTCTTCACCAGCAGCGCGGAGCGGTTATAGGTGGGGATGATAATGCTCAGTCGCACGTTTTCTGCCTACCGGTTCATTTCCCGCGCGGCGGCCATTGCGGCGGGAGGCTGCGGGAAACTCGCCTCCCAACGCGCGGACATATAGGCGCAGCCGTAGGCTATTTCGTTTGCCGAAACGCGGAATTTAGCGGCATCTTCTATAATGTCCTCCGGATAGTAGGACCAGTTGTCATCGGTGGCGTTCAGATAAAGCTTCAGGCGGATGCTGTAGCTGCCTTCGTTCAGGCACAGGTAGGGCACCTCGAAAGCTACCTCACCATCCAAGGGATGGTTGCCCAGTTGCAGCCGGTGGTCATAGGTATTGGTTCCGAACATCACCAGACCGTCGTTGCGCACGATCTCGCAGGAGACCACGGGATTATCCGTGCGCTCGGCCAGATGATACTGAATCCGGACCCGCATCGGTTCTGCGGCGCGGAAGCTGGTTTGCGGCTTCCCGTCCGCATCCAGCAGCGTCGCATCGATAAGGCGCGACCGATTCGCCGTCGCCAGCCGAAGCCGTTCGGTCTCGATAATCTCCCGGTCTTCCGGCTGGACGTTTTGCAGTCCTTCCAGCTCTTCCTTTTCCCGCTGGACCACCAGCTCCAGGTAGCGGTCTACGGCTTCCTGCGTCTCCCCCTGATACAGAAGCTGGCCATGATCCAGCCAGACGCACTGCTTGCACACCTGCGCCATCTGATCCATGTAGTGGGAAACGAAGATAAGCGTACCGCCCTGGCCGATAAATTCCATCATCTTTCGGATGCACTTTTGCTGGAACTGGGTGTCGCCGACCGCCAGAACCTCGTCCACCAGAAGAATATCCGGGTCGATATGCGCCGCAATGGAAAAGCCGAGCCGCGTGTACATGCCCGACGAGTACCGCTTTACCGGGGTGTCGATAAATTTTTCCATCCCCGCGAAATCTACGATGGCATCGAACTTCTTACGAATCTCGTGGCGCGACAGCCCCATGATCGAACCGTTCAGGTAGACGTTTTCCCGCCCGGTCAGGTCGGTGTGGAAACCTGCCCCGACTTCTATCAAGGCGGCGATGCGGCCACGGGTATGAATCTCTCCACTCGTGGGATTCATGATTCGCGTCAGCAGCTTGAGAATCGTGCTTTTGCCCGAGCCGTTATGTCCGACGATCCCCAGCGCTGTTCCCCGTTCCACCGTGAAGGATACGTCCTTCAGCGCCCAGAAATCGCGTTTTATACTTGCCTGCCGGTCAAGCAGCATATGCTTAATGGAACCGCTGCCCAGGCGGAACCGCTTGGATACATTCTTGACTTCTAAGACGTGCATTCTTTATCTCCGCCCTCTTACCTGCAACAAGTGTACCTAAAACCGCCTCGTTGTGCCAAATGCCGCTTCTTTGAGCGAAATTTCATTAACTGTTTTCAAGGCACGCCGATTGAAACCGATTCCCTCCGGACTTTTACCGAGCGACGGCACAAGACTTGCAATCCTGAGATTATCAGTCATAATCTCGTTGGATAGTGCCCGCAGCAGCGTTGGGAACGCAGGCGCGATACTACTTATGAGGCAGCAAAGCAAGGGCGGCAGGAAGCCGGGCCGCAACAGCCTCCACGGATTTTGACCCGCTGAACGAGGTAAACTACCAGAGGCCTGCACTATGCTGAAACCTATTAAAGTTATCGACATCGAGATGAGCCGCCCGCTCGTGACCCTGGAAGGACTGGACAGCTACCGGGCAGTGAAAGGGCTGGTTCGTCTGCACGGCAAGCCCATCGGGTCGGTGGACGTGCCCGTCATTCAGGGGCGCTGCCGGGCAGCCGCCCTGGGCAAAGCGATTCTGGAACAACACGGCGAAGCCATGCTTGGCGGTCTTCTTCAGGATTATCTGGCCGCTCCGGCGGCTTCCGGCGTGGATGCTCTCCAGGCACTGCTTGCGGCGCGCCCTCCCGCCTCGCCGGAAGCCGCGCCGCTGGTTACGGTCGCCGTCTGCACCCGTGACCGGGCTGCCGATATTAGCCTTTGTTTGGACGCTCTGATGCGCCTGGATTATCCGGCGCTCGACATTCTGGTCGTAGACAACGCGCCGAGTACGAACGCCACGGAGCGCCTGCTGCGTGAGCACTATACCCAGGTGCGATACGTTTCCGAGCCACGACCCGGACTGGATTGGGCGCGAAACCGCGCTATAATCGAGGCGCGTGGTGAAATCATTGCCTATACGGACGATGATGTGATCGTAGATTCCGGCTGGGTGCGGGCGCTGGTTGACGTGTTTACGGAAAACCCGGACGTAATGGCTGTGACCGGGCTGGTCGTGCCCCATGAGCTGGAAACCGAGGCGCAGATTCTTTTCGAGCAGTACAACGGCTTCGGGCGCGGCTTCGAGCGGCGGTGGTTTCGCGTGGACCGCGAAAGCGGCCAATCGGCGGGGGCGCTGTACGGCGGCAGCGGGCAGTTCGGAACGGGAGCTAATATGGCTTATCGGCGTTCCGTGTTCGCGCAGATCGGCCACTTCGACCCGGCGCTGGACGTCGGAACCGTCACTAACGGCGGCGGCGACCTGGAGATGTTTTTTCCGGGTACTCAAAGAGGGGCACACGCTGGTCTATGAGCCGCGCGCCCTGGTGCGGCACCGGCATCGCCCCGAATACGCGCAGCTAAAAAGCAGATCGCCAACAACGGAATCGGCCTGTACAGCTACTTCGTGCGAAGCGCGCAGGCATATCCCGAGGAGCGGGCGGCGTTTCTTAATCTGGGTCTTTACTGGCTCTGGTGGTGGAGCGTGCGCCGCACGGTTATCTCGTTTCTGCGTCCCTCCCATATGCCGCGCGAACTGATTCTCGCCGAGCTTCGCGGCTCGTTCATCGGCCTGGGCCGGTATGGGAAAGCTAAGCGCGCGGCAAGCGAGATCGAGCAGTCCTTCGGCGCTCAGGCAGCAGCCCTCCGGGAACCGCAGCGACAGCGCGCGGTCGTAAAAAGGCCAAAACGACCGCCAAAAAGGAGCGGGAGGAAGAAAAGCTGACGGCGGTGCGAACGGTAGATGTGGGGCAGCCCGTGCCTGCCCTGATGGACGTGACGGAATATCCCAGCGTCTGTGTCTTCGTGGTGCGAAACGGTAAGCCGCTGGGAAGTGTGCGGATCGAGAACCAGCGCCAGCCGATCAGCGCGGCCCGCCTGCGCGCGGCCATCGCTGACAAACTGGGATCAAAGCTGATCGGGATCAGAACGACCAGCCGGGCGAGGGCTTCCTCTGGTCCCGCGCGCTCACGGCGCTGGCCGAGCGTCACCTGCCTTTGGAGGGCAGAGATAAGGCCGCCGCGGAGAGCCTGCCTGCGGATGTGTCGGTCTCCATTAATCTGGCGACGCTGGACCGGCCCGATGATCTGCGTAAAGCGCTCCAGTGCCTGGTCGCCCAGGAGTCGCCCCGGCACATCGAGATAGTCGTCGTTGACAATAATCCCTCGTCTGACCTGACCCCGCCGGTCGTGGCGGAGTTTCCCGGTGTGGTGCTGGTAAATGAGACGCGCAAGGGACTGGCTTATGCCCGCAACGCCGGGTTCACGGCAGGAAAAGGCGACATCATGATCGCCACCGATGATGATGTGACCATGCCGCCTGACTGGGTGGAAAAGATCGTCGCGCCTTTTGCCTGCGAAGACGTGATGATCGTTACCGGCAATGTGCTGCCCGTGGAATTGGAAACCATGCCGCAGCATCTCTTCGAAGTCTATGGCGGTCTGGGACGCGGCTTTACGCGGCGGGAGTACGGCGAGAAGGTATTCGAATCCAATTGGCGGCACGCGGTGCGGACCTGGGATATGGGCGCGACCGCCAACGCCGCGTTTCGCGCGCGTATCTTCGAGCATCCGGAGATCGGTCTGATGGATGAGGCGCTCGGCCCCGGCATGCCGTCGGGGGTGGGGAGGACACCTATCTTTTTTACAAGGTGCTCAAGGCGGGATTTACTCTGGTGTATGAGCCGGACGCCTATGTGTGGCACCGGCACCGCCGTGACATGCGCGCGCTACGCCGTCAGATATACAGCTACAGCAAGGGGCACGTCTCGTATCATTTGACGACGCTGCTGCGTGATCACGATCTGCGGGCGCTGGCGCACCTCGCCATCCACATGCCGCGCTCGTATGTCCACCGGCTCAAAGCCTGGCTGCGCGGCCAGTCCGAGTATCCGCTGTCACTGATCCTGCTCGAAATCCGTGGCAACCTGGCCGGTCCCTGGTGCCTGTGGCGGTCGCGCCGCCGCGTCCAGCGTGAGGGGCTAAGTACGCCCTACGTTCCCGTTCCCCAGCGTCCGCGCACCGAACGGGAAAAAACAACAGGGCCGGAACCGCTGGCGACGATGGAAGAAGCCCTGCCGCGCGTGCCGGTTTCACGATAGGCGCGTAAGCAGCAAGCAAGCCCCCGGAGAATCCTCCGGGGGCTTGCTTATTTTGTGGGATAACCTTGTGTAAGCGGCGGGCACGAAACAGCGACCCTGCCTGAGCAGGCGAAAAAAGACCGGGGAGGCTGTCTCCCCGGTCTTTTTTGTGTCTATCTGCGTTGCTGCGCGCGCTACGCCGCCATTTTCAGCTTGACAGCCTGCGCCTCGAACTTGGGCTTGTAATCCGGGCACTTGTACGACTTGGAGTAGTCCTTGGGACTTTCGGCCTCCGAGACATAAACGCTCGCGCCGTTCTTGCCGCATTTTTCGAACGGGCGGTCGTAGTTGCCGCAGTCGTAGCAGCGGCGCAGGATCGTCCAGCACACCGAGCAGCGTACCGCCCCGACCAGCTCGACGCGACCGCACAGCGGGCAGTGGATATAGATTTCGCGGAAGCCATAGTCTTTGGTCTGTACGGCCTCGCGCACCTTCTTGTTGAACTCCTCCATGTCCCGGCCCAGGGTCGCGGTGGCTGCCAGAAGGTGGTTCATCTGCTCGGCGGAAAGGAACTCCACGATGCGCTCGTCCAGAAGCTCATCCAGTGCGGACGCCGCCTTTTCCAGAGCCTTCAGGTGCTGATCCGCTGTCTGCGCTTTATAAGGCTTCTTGCGCTCCTCGCGCACCCCGAACGACTTGAGCATCTGCGTGGTGACGCTGATCGGCACGCGCAGGAACGCTTCTTTTTTCGCCGGGAACTGCTTGATCGCCCCGATAACCTTTTCCAGATCGGGGATATTCAGCTTTTCCTGCTTGATCTTGCCCACCAGGCGCGCCTGGCTGCCCGGATCATCGTTCAAGGCGATCAGGGCGCGGGCATGGCCTTCGTTGAAAGCCCCTTCGCCCTCGCCGGGGCGCGTCACCAACTCTGTCTGAATGTGGGGCGGCAGTTCCAAAAGCTCCAGCGAGCGGCGCAGCGTGGTTTCGGAGACGCCCAGCGTTTTGCTGACCTTTTCCCAGGACATGAATTGCAGAAGTCCCTGGATCGCCCGCGCCTTTTCGACCGCATTCAGGTCTTCCCGCTGGAAGTTTTCCAGCAGGGCGTCGGCGGCGGCGTCCTCGTCGGACATCTGGCGCACCACGCAGGGGATCGTCTCCATGCCCGCTATCTTGGAAGCGCGGAAGCGGCGCTCGCCCATGACGATCTCGTATTTGCCGTCACGGCCCTGTCCGCGCACGGGGCGCACGACAATAGGCTCCAGCACGCCCCTTTCCTTTATCGAGGCTGCCAGTTCCTCCAGGGACTCCTGGTAAAACGTTTTGCGCGGCTGGTTTTCCGTGGTTAAAATGCGATCCAGCGGCAGTTGTTGCAGCGCCATCCTTTGATTAGACCTTCCTTTGATGCCTGCGTTCCCTGAGGGAACCCTTAGCGAAATATGACCATTACCAATTATGGCTGGCGCGGGTAGAAAGTACAGGGCAGGAATGACTTTCCCCCAGGAAGAATAAAGCAAGTACCGATGGAGATAATCAATAACGCCGCTGTGGCCTGGGTGCAGCGCGAGCCGGGCATTGCCCTGATAACGGCGGCGGGGCTGTATCTATTGTTAATGACGCTGCTCGTCATCGCGCTGGTGCGCCTGGCGCGTCTGGGGCGGCTTCAGGCGCAGCTTTTGCGCGGCGCGGACGGTACCAATCTGGAGCAGCTATTGGTGCGGCAGGGCGATACACTGCACGAGATGGCCGGCAGCGTCTCGACCGCGACCGCGCTGGGACGCTCAAATGCCGATGCCCTGCGCTATTGCCTGCAGAAAATCGGGCTGGTGCGTTACGACGCCTTTGCCAATGTGGGCGGAGAGCAGAGCTTTTCCGTGGCCGTTCTGGATGGCGAAGGCAACGGCGTCGTAATTTCCGGGCTGTACGCGCGCAATGAAGTGCGGGTCTATGCGAAGCCGGTTCAGGGGGGCACCTCCCCGATCACGCTCTCGGACGAAGAGCGCGATGCGATCAACCGCTCGCGCGTGGGCGGACCGGAAACGCAGGCCACAGGGGAGCGGGAGCGTGGCAGCAGCCTCCGGGGATGATCGTGACCTGATCGAGCGCAGTCGGGGCGGCGACGTGGCCGCCTTCGACCTGCTTGTTCGCCGTTACGAAAAACAGGTATACAGCACCGCTTACCGCCTTACCGGCTCCTACGATGATGCCTCGGACATTGCTCAGGAAGCGTTCCTGCGCGCCTGGAACAACCTGCGCAGCTTCCGGGGGGATGCCGCCTTCTCCACCTGGATTTTCCGCATCGCCACAAATATATTCCTGGACGAAAGAAAGCGGGCGCGCTCGCGTCCGCAGCGTTCCCTGGAAGATGTGATGGCCCTGGAGGAAAATATGGTGACGCGTCAGTTCGAGGACACCGGTCCCAGCCCGCAGGATCGCATCGAAATGCGCGAGCGGCAGGAAGTGCTGGAGCGCGCGATTCTTTCCCTGCCCGAAGCCCAGCGGGTGATGGTCGTGCTGTACCATACCCAGGAGCGCTCCTATGAGGAGATCGCCGAGATCATGAACCTGCCGATGGGCACCGTCAAGTCGCGTTTGAACCGCGCGCGCCTCGCCCTGAAAAATCGACTCGCCCCGGCAGCGGAACTTTTCCCTGTGTCCGAGAGTCCCAATACATAAAGCGCAAAAAGCTGCCTGCCGGTACGGGAAACGGAAACTCGGATGAACTGTGCGAAAGTAGAAGAACTGTCGTCGGAATATATTACGGGGATGCTGCCCGCGCCGCTGGAGCAGGCGGTACGCACGCATGTGCAGTCCTGCCCTGCCTGCGCGGCGGATTTAGAAACGCTGAAGCGGGTCTGGACCGGGCTGGATGCCTTGCCCGCCGTGGAACCGCCGCTTTTTTTCCATGAAAATGTAATGTCGGCCATAGAGCGGCAGGCAGTGTTGCCGTCCCGGCTTTCCGGCTGGCGCATGCTGCTTCCCCAACTGGGCCGTGTGGCCGCGAGCACACTGGCAACCGGACTCGCCGTGGCTGCGCTGGGGTGGACACTGCTGCTGCCGACACTCAGCGGGACGGAAGAATACGCGGCGCAGCAGGCAAACCCCGGCGTCCTTACCGTGCCGCGAACGGCGGATGAAGATTCTCTGGGAACGACTGCCGCCGTACCCCGCTTAAAGATCGAGCGTATCACGGTGGTGAACCCGGAGGTCGGTCCTTCCTATCAATTTATGATACGCCTGGAAGGCGCTTCTCGGGGTACCGCGCGCCTTCATCTGCTGCCGGATAACGCCCTCTCGGCGAAGACGGTTCCGGTGCAGCGGCTAATTTTAAGAACCGATGTGCCCGCGCCGCCTCTGGTCGTTCCGTTCACGGCGGTCGAGGGCAAAAGCATCAATCTTTTTGCTTCCTGGACAGCCAACGGCGTGGTTCGGACCACCTACCTGTTCGTGCCCATTCCCCGGAACGACGCACTGCCCCCGGAGCGTCAGTCGTTCGGTCTGCCGGTCGGAACCCTGCCGGAAATCGCGCGGGAAGTGGCGGTGCGGTACGGCCAGCCGGTCATTCTGGAGGACACGGCAAATAAGCGCATGCTCTCGCTGACCGCCGTCGAGCAGACGGCGACCGAGGCGCTGCGTCGGGCGCTGCGCGGGCAGGGAGTTCAGGTGCTGCCTTCCGCACAGGGTATTTTCGTCCGACCTGCTGCTGCCGCGCCTCCGGTCCTGCGCTGACACCAAAGACGATCACCGGTTTCTTTCATGTACCCGTTCGTGCGCCAGGTCGTAGACTTCGTCGAGGCACACGCGCTGATTGCGCCGGGCGCGCGGGTGCTGATCGCTTTATCGGGCGGCCCCGATTCCTGCGCGCTTCTTATTGCTCTGCGGGAAGCGGCGGATAAGGGACTTTTACCGCTCCCGGCTGCCGCCGCACATTTCCACCATGGCCTGCGCGGGGCCGACGCCGACGCCGACGCCGCGTTTGCCGCCGCCCTGTGCGCTCGCCTCGCGGTTCCCTGCTTCATCGGTCTGGGGGCGGTTGCCGCCGAGCGCGCCGAGCCGAAAAACCGCCGCGCCCCCAATGACGCTGCGCGGCATGCCCGTTACGCGTTTCTGGAACAGGCCGCGATGGAGGCCGGAGCCGACGTGATAGCCACCGGTCACACCGCCGACGACCAGGCCGAAACCGTTCTTCTGCGCGTGCTTCGCGGCACCGGTACGGATGGACTTTCCGGTATTCCCGCGCGGCGTTTGCTGCGCCCCGGCCTTGCCGTGGTGCGTCCGCTGCTGCGCGCGCGCCGCGCTGAAATTGAAGCGTACTGCCGCGACCGTGGCGTTACGCCGCGCCGTGACCCTTCCAACAAAAAGACAAGCTATCCGCGCGCACGGATGCGCGCCCTGCTTCCCCAACTGGCGCGCGACTTCAACCCGCGTTTAACGGAGGCGCTGGAGCGTCTGGCCCGTTCCGCCGCGCTGGATGCCGATCTGATGGAAGGTCTCACCGACGCCTTGTGGCAGCGGACAGCCGTGACCGCGCCGGGCCGGGTTCATCTGGACGGCGGCGCTCTCAGGAACGAACACCCGGCCCTGCGGCGTCGTGTCTTGCTGCGGGCGCTCCAGCAGACCGTGGGCGACACAGCAGCGGCGGCGGGAGAAAACGCCGTTACCGAGTCGAATGTGGAAATCCTGGATGATCTGCTCCGGGCCGGACAGGGCGCGGCGGACCTGCCCGGCGGCATTCACGCACGCGTTGCTGCAGCGGCGGCGGTGGCGGGGCTGACACTTACTGTCGCCGTGGCGTGGGCGTCTCCCGCGCCCTATGCCGTGAGGCTGCCCGTGCCGGGGCGAATCTGGCTGCGCCCTGCCGCTCTGTATCTGCGTACGGAGTGGTCACACTCGCCGGGGACGTATCCCCGCGCGCGCCGCGCTCTCGCTATCGAAGCGGCCTATGGTACAATGGGGGACGAACGACCGCCGGTTTTGGAAGTGCGCTCACTGCGTGCCGGAGACCGAATTGCGCCGCTGGGCATGGGCGGCAAAACACGACTGGTTCGTGATATGATGGCCGATGCGGGCTGGCCCGCCCCCTGCCGCGTCTCGGCCCCGCTGGTTGTGCGGCGGGATAGCGGCGAGGTATGGTGGATTGTCGGCCTGGCGCAGTCCGAGGCGACACGCGTCGGGCCGGGCACGAAGAGCAGCGTTCTTCGTATTACTGCTGATCTGGATTGCTGACGCCGCAAGGAGCTTCCTATTCTGAACATCCGCGTCCTCGACCATCCGCTGGCGAATCATCTCGTTACCTGCCTGCGCGACGTTTCCACGCCGCCCGCCCTTTTCCGCACCTTTACCAATCACCTTACTTTGATTCTGGCCCTGGAAGCGACGCGTGATCTGCCGACGAAATGCGTGGACGTGGAAACGCCGTTGGAAAAGACGCAGGGACTGCTGCTGGGCGGGCCGTTCGTTGTGGTGCCCATTCTGCGGGCGGGATTGGGGATGCTGCCGTCATTCGTGGACCTGTTCCCTGAAATATCCGTCGGCTATATCGGGCTGGCGCGCGACCATACAACGGCGGTGGCCTCTGCCTATTACTGCAAGCTGCCGGAGGTCGCGGGACGCCGGACACTGATTGTCGATCCGATGCTTGCTACCGGCGGCTCGGCGTGCCAGGCTATCGAGGAGGTCAAGGCGGCGGGCGGAACCGACATCCATCTGCTGTGCGTGGTGGCCGCGCCGGAAGGCGTGGCGGCGGTGAACCAGCGTCACCCCGATGTATCTGTTATCACCGCTGCCCTGGATCGCGCCCTCAACGCCAGTAAATACATTCTCCCCGGCCTGGGAGATTTCGGCGACCGCCTGTACGGGACGCTGTAAAAGCGTTTTTATTCTTTCCCCTCGGCAATGGTACGTAAATTGCTCTGCCTCTGTTTGGATTACCTGTTTGAACACGGGCGGCGGCGGTGTGCCACCATCCGTGAAAGGAACGACGAAACGTGTCTGCCCTGACCAATTTAATGACCCACCGCGAGCTGATCGAGAACCTCGTGATGCGGGACGTAAAATCGCGCTATAAACAATCGACGCTTGGCATCGCCTGGGCCATTCTCAGTCCGCTGTTTATGGCCCTCATCTATTCGCTCGTCGGGAAGACGATTTTAAAGCAGGACGTCGGGGTGCCGTTCGCGGTGTACTCGTATTTCGGCCTGCTTTTCTGGAATCTGTTTGCCCAGGGAGTGCTCGGAGCCACGGAAAGTCTGGTCACTCACATCAGCCTGATTACGAAAGTCTACTTCCCGCGCGAGGTGTTTCCCATCGCGACCGTCGTGGGCAAGCTGGTGGATTTTGGTTTCGGCATGATCGGGCTGATACCCCTGCTGATTATTTTCCGGGTAGTGCCCAGCCCGACGATGATCCTTATCGTGCCGATGATTCTGATTCAGATGATCTTTACGGCGGGATTGGGGATGCTGCTGGCCTGTGCGAATCTGTTTTACCGGGACATCCGCTATGTGGTCGCCCTGGTTATTACCGCCTGGATCTATCTGGTCCCTATAATCTATCCGCTGCAAAAGGTGCCGGAAAACTGGCAGTGGCTGTATCTGCTGAACCCAATGGCGGCCATTATCGACTCGGCGCGAAACGTTACCTTTCGCAATCTGGGTGTTGTCCATTGGAATTATCTCGCGATTGACGCCGTACTTTCCGTATTCGTGTTCGTCGTCGGCTATGCGGTGTTCAAGCGCTACGAGCCGCAGTTCGCCGAATCGATTTAGCCGGGCGTGTGGAGTTTGACGGACAAAACGCCGACAAGACGAGTGAAATGAGACTGCTGCACGTATCCCACGCGATCCCGCCGGAAGCCAATACCGGCGTGGAAAACTATACCGTCCAGATGGCGCGTCACCAGGCCGAACACCACGAGGTCGCCGTGTACGCGCGCGGGCTGCGAACGGACTCGGACACCGAGGAGCGCGACGAGGCGGGTGAGTTTTTAACCGTTCGCGTGCCGCTGGGGCCGGGGCACCATCACACGCACGAGCGTTTTCGGCAGCCTCAGGCCGAACGGTTCCGCCGGTTCCTGGCGCAATGGCGGCCCGATGTGGTTCACTTCCAGCACCTCATCTATCACTCTCTGGACTATCCCCGCATCGCCCGCGAATCGGGAGCGGCGACGGTGATGACACTGCACGACTTCTGGTTTTCCTGCCCGCAGGTGCAACGCATCGATTATCGCGGCGCGATCTGCGACCGCGCTCCCGGCGTCGGGTGCCTTCCCTGTATCTGGGAAGGGCGGCGCGCGACGCTGATCTCGCCGGAACTTGTCGCGCGGCTGGCGCGTCAGTCAGTGACCGAGAAGGCGGCTCTTGCCTTCCTGCCGGGCGCGGCGATGCTGCGCGATTGGGCAAAGGATTCGCAGGCATGCTTCGATCATCTGGACGTGGTGATAAGCCCGTCCCGGTTTTTGGCGGAGAATATCCTGCAAAACGGTCTTCACCCCCGGCGTCTGATCGTCACCGATTATGGGATTCCCGTTCCCGGCCCCACACCCGCTCCGGTTCAGGGCAGGAGCCTGGAAGACGGTGTTCGCTTTGGTGTCATCGGTACGCACCGACTAAAGGGGCTTGGCGTTGCCGTCGAAGCATTTAGCCAGGTTGCGGATACGCCCGCCTCCCTTTTGCTGTACGGCGCGCTTCCCGATAATTTAAAGGGGAGCCTGCCGGAAAACTGCCGCGCGCAGGGCCGCTACACCGCCGAGGAACTGGAGCAGGTATTCGCCGCCTTCGACGTGCTGATAGTGCCCTCGATCTGGTACGAGAATGCCCCGTTCGTAATTCGCGAAGCCTTCGCCCGGAATAAGCCCGTAATTGCTTCGGACCTGGGCGGGATGGCGGAGTCGGTGCGGCACGAAATAGATGGGCTGCTGTTTCCGGTCGGAGATGCCCCGGCGCTGGCGCAGGCGGTGCGGCGGCTGGCGCAGGAGCCGGGCCTGCTGGAGCGGCTGCGCGCAAATATTCACCCACCCAAGTTCTACGATGAGCATCTGGCGGAACTGGACACGATCTACACGGAGGCCGCCGGTGCGCGTTTCCCTGAAATAGCCACTGCTTCGTCGGGCGCCGCTCAAGGGTTTGTATAAAAAGGAATGTATAATAAGACGCGACTGCGGCAACGGGCCGGAAAAGAATGAATCTGCTGGTCCTGTCGACCTGGTGCCCCTACCCGCCCGATAACGGTTCGCGGCTGCGCGCGTTTCATCTGATTCGCGGGCTGGCCGCCCGGCACCGGGTGCGTCTGGTGGCGGGTTTGCAGGAAGATGTAGCCGCTGATGTAGGCGACGGCGTGCCGGAGCCGCTGCGCGCGCTTTGCGACGACGTGGAACTGGTTCCCTGGCGCTGGTATGCGGGGGACAGCGGTGGTGCATGGCGTTCGCTGCTGTCGCTGACGCCGCGCTCGATTGCGGAGATGGAAAATCCGGCCCTGCGCGCGGCTATCGCCCGGCAGCTTGTGAAGCCGACCGATGCGGTGCTGGTGCTGCAGCAGGGAATAGCCCCGCTGGTTCCGACATCCACGCCGCCCGCCGTTCTGGAAGAGGTGGAGGTAACGGGGCCGGAAAGAACGTGGCGATCCGCGCGCGGCATGGCGCGCTGTCGGTATGGGCTGGCATTATGGAAGGCAAACCGCTACTGGCGGCACGCCATGCGCCGCTATCAGGCGGTGACGGCGGTTTCCGAGGAGGAGGCCGAGGCGGTGCGGCGGGTGCTGGGGGCGTCAGCGGCGGGCACGCCGCCGGTCTCGGTAGTTCCCAACGGTGTGGATGTGTCCGCCTATCGCCGCGCGCCGGGCCGTGTGGTTCCGGGGCGGCTGATCTATAATGGCTCGCTTTCCTATGCGCCGAATCTGGATGCCGTGCGCTGGTTCGCCGAAGAGATATTGCCGCGAATCGCTGCCGAGGTTCCCGAGGCGCATCTGGTCGTTACCGGGCGCGACGACGGCCTGGCAATCGATGACCTGCGGGCGAACCCGCGCATTCACCTGACCGGGTTTCTGCCCGACCTGCGGCCCGCGCTGGATGAGGCGGCGCTTTGTGTGGTGCCGCTGCGCGCGGGCGGCGGGACACGGCTGAAGGTGCTGGAAGCGTGGGCGGCGGAGCTTCCCGTCGTTTCCACAACCCTGGGCGCGGCGGGCCTGGGCGCGCGCGACGGGGAAAACGTGGCCCTGGCGGACACACCGGAAGCGTTTGCATCGGCGGTGGTGCGGCTTTTGGGCGAACCTGACCCGGCAAAAATGCTGGCACAACAGGCGAGATGCGTTGTCGAACAAGCATATGACTGGGATGCGATTGCCGAAAGGCTTTCCAACCTTCTTTGCGCGGTAGCGGCGGCGAAACGGGAACGAGCAGTATCATGAGCAGAAATACCGAAAACAAAGAGATCGTCGTACATGATGGGGGCGGGCCGTTTCTGGGGGATTGGACACCCGGCAGCGGCGGCGGCCACGATGATCACCATAGCGCGATTGACCTTCAGCGGCGGGCGGCAGGCATTACGCTGGCGCTGCTGTCCGGCGTAGCTCTGGGAGTGCTGGGGCTTGTTGCCACTCAAAGCGGCGCGGGCAACGCGGGCTGGCTGCTGGTTATCATCGTTCTTCTGGCGGGGCTTATGCTGCTTTTCCGGAAGTTTGAAATCGGCATCCTGCTGTTTGTCAGTGTCTGCTGGGTCGCCATTGGAACGCCGTCGGTAGCAACGGGCGGATCGGGTGTCGGGAAGCGGCTGCTGGTCAGTCAGGCGGGTCTGGCCTTTCTCATGCTTGTCTGGCTGGCGAGGCTTTTCCTGCGCCGCGACTTCCGGCTGTACCCGACACCGCTGGCCGCGCCCATCGCGTTGTTTCTGGCCGTTTCCGTCTGGTCCACGGTCAACGCCTTTGTCTTTCCCGACCCGCGTGTGGCGTCACAGTCGCTCAAGCAATATGTCCAGGTGAATGTCTTCGAGATAGCGATTCGGGTGCTTTCACTGGGCGGGCTGTTGATGATCGGAAACTCGCTCCAGGGGCGCGAGCTGCGCTGGACATCACTGGCGATCCTGCTGCCGGGTGTGGCGACCTTTACCGGCCTGCTGCCCTTTCTTCCCGCTTCGCAGTTTAACGCCTTCCCACAGGTTCTGGCAATGTCGCTGCTGGCGGCCTTTGTGCTGACGAACTGTGGCAAGCTGTGGCTTCGGGTCGTCGCCGCTCTCATCGCGCTGGCGATATTGGCGAACTTCATTATCTCGGCGGCAGAATGGTCTTCCGGATGGATGGCCGCGATCACGGCGCTCGCGGTAATCGCTTTCGTCGGCAATCGTCGCCTGTTCTGGGTAGGCTGCGCCGCCGCTGTCGTTCTGGTGCTGTGGAAGTTCGATGTGATCTATGAAAAGGTGTATGTCGCCAACGAGGAATCGTCTTCTTTCGACCGGTTCAAGATGATGGAATCCGCGGTAAAGTACGCTACCCACTTCCCGCTCGGTATCGGCCTGGGCAACTACCGCTCGTATAACACCTATTATGGCCGCTCCGATGTCTGGAACACTACCGTATACACGTCCGCCCATGGAACCTACTCGCAGGCGCTGTCGGAGACGGGCTGGCTGGGATTGTTCGCTTTGCTGTTTCTTCTGGCGGTGATGGGACGGATGTTGTATCGCTACTACCGGGTGCTGCCGGAAGGGTACAGCAAATCCTATGCGCTGGGTGCGCTGGGCGGGCTTATCGGTATCGCGGTGTCTTCCATCTTAGGCGACTATATGTTTCCGACCTACCATAACGGCGGCATGTCCACGTTCGGTTCCTGCGTGTATGTGTTTCTGATGGTCGGTGTCGTCATGGCGATGGCGCGCGAGCACGGTATTGTGTGGCGCGAAACGAAACAGCAAGTGGACGCCGCGCGCTGGCCGACGCCCGCGCCGATCTATAATCGCGGGCCGTATGCCAATTCCGGGCCGGGCGTGCCCGCGCGCATCACCGAGCGGGAGGGTTAGCCGCGATATGGCAAGCAGCAGCAGCAGCACACACCCGACGCGCCCGATCTGTCCGTTGTTATCGTCTCCTGGAACACGCGCGAGCTTCTGGACGCCTGTCTGGCATCGGTTTTCGCCGATGCCGCAGCAGCGGCGGCGGCGGCTTCGCCCGGCCTCTCCTCGAAGTCTGGGTGGTGGACAATGCCTCGTCGGATGACACAATGTCGGCTTTGCCCGCGCCAACAATCAGGCTATCCGGCGCTGCGCCGGGCGCTGGGTGTGCCTGCTGAACAGCGATACGGTGGTGCAGCAAGGCGCGCTCGCCGCGCTCGCGCGCGCCGGGGATGCCGATGAGAAAATCGGCGTTGTGGGGCCGCTGCTGCTGAACGAGGACGGCACGGTCCAGTTGTCGTGGTCGCGCTTTGTCGGGCCGCTGCGCGAATTTCTGGGGCGGCATGACCGCACGGAAGCGCCGCGCCCCCTGCAAAACGCGTCCCTGCCGCCCGAAGATTCGTATGCACCCTTTGAAGTGGGCTGGCTAAGCGGCGCGTGCCTGATGGCGCGGCGCGCGGCGCTGGAAACAGTGGGTCTTTTGGACGAGGGCTATTTCATGTATTGCGAGGAAACCGACTGGTGCCTGCGCTTCCACCGCAAGGGCTGGCACGTTCGGCTCGTGCCCGATGCGCGCATCGTCCACCTAGGAGGCCGCAGCAGCCGTCAGGTGTCGCGCGCTACCCGTGAGCGTCTGGCAGCCAGCAAAGTGCGCTATTTCCGGCAGCACGGGCGCATCTGGGACGTGTGGCAGGCGCGGGCGCTGAGCGCGCTGTATCTGCGCCGCTCTTAAAAGAAAAGCAGATCACTATCATGACAGATACGACATCTCCCGCAGCGCCTCTGCTTTGTTCCACCGTCATTCCCACTATCGGGCGCTCTACCCTTGCGCGGTCGGTGGAAAGCGCGCTTGCCCAGGGAATCGAAGGGCATGAGGTGATCGTGGTCAACGACGGCGGCACGCCTTTGGAACCGCAGGAGTGGATGCAGGATAAAAAAGTCCGTGTCATCGACACCAACCGCTCCAACGTCACCTTTGTCTGCAATGTGGGCGCGGCGGCGGCGCGAGGCCGCTACGTCAACTTCCTCCACGACGATGATTACCTGCTTCCCGGCGGTCTGTGCGCGCTCGTAGATGCGGCGCGGAGCAGCGGCTGCCGGTGGGCAATCGGCTCGGCGCAGGTAGTCGATGAAGAGGGCCAGCCGCTGACCGAGGTAGATTCGTCCGGGGCGACGGGAAACCTTCTGGCGGAACTCCTGGTGGGGGAGTGTCCGCACATGAGCTACTGCCTGGTGGAGCGGGAAGCGTTCATGGAGGCGGGCGGCTTCGACCCGATCATGCGGATTTACGAAGACCGCGACCTGTGCTGGCGTCTGGCGCTGCGCTGGGATGTGCATTCCACTCCGGCGCGGGTTGCCTGCGTCCGGGTGTCCGGGAGTCCGGGAAGCGCGTTTGACTTCCGTACCATTGGAACCTACAGCCGCATGATCCGCGACCGGATACTGAGCAGCCCGAGCGCGCTGCGGCGTCTCCAGGATTCCGTGCGCCGCAGTGTCATACTGCGGGGGCGAGCCTGCCGCCACTGCCTTTTCGCGGGCGCGCTGAACCTGAAAGGGGGGCAGGTGTGGGCCGCTCTGAGCCGTCTCACCTGGCTGGTTCGGCTGGCGGGCGCTTACGTGATTTTGCCTGCTTTCTGGAAGGGGCTGCTGCTGCGCACGCGGCGCTCCTCGGATGTGCCGGCATGACCGCGCCCCGCCGCCTGCGCGTCGTGATTGATGCCCGTCCTCTGTCTCACCCGCAGGTGGGCGGTTTTCGCAGCTATGTCCGCTCGCTCGTGCAGGGGCTGTCCGAGGTGGGCGGGGAGGATGAAATCCTGCTGTATCTGGATCGGCCTCTGCCCGAAGACGCCCCGCCGCTCGCGCCGAATATGAGCATCCGTATTCTTGACCGGAACCGGCTGCGGACGGACTTCCTGCTTTTCCGCAACCAGGTTCGCGCAGACCGCCCCGATCTGGTTCACGGTACCACGAACTGTCTGCCGCCTCTTCTGGGCCTCGCCGTTCCGACGACGGTGACGGTACACGACGCCATGCAGATCAAGCGGTATCCGTTCATGCCCCGGCCCAAAAGCCTGCGCGCCTACTTAATGGGACGGTATGAGGCGACGCTGACGCGTATTTCGGCGAAAAAGGCGCGTCGCATCGTCACCGTGTCCGCCGCCTCCGGTCAGGAAATCGGCGCGACCCTCAAGCTGCCCGCAGAGCGCATCGTCGCCGTTCCCAACGGCATCCTTATGTCACCGCCCGTCACGCCGGTTGCCCGCTCCTGCGACGGCGTTCTTGCTCTGGCCTCCACCGACCTTCGCAAGAACTTCGATCTGCTGCTGCGGACAGTGGCGCATAAGCGCGGACGTTTTTCGATCCCGCCGCGTCTTCAGATTGTCTGCACCAACGAAACGTCCGCCCGTTATGTGGAAGAGGCAGGGCAGCGTTATGGGGTGGGGGAGATACAGATCCTGCACCGTTTGAGCGATGAGGCGCTGACGAAAGCCTATGCCGCCGCCGCCGTTTTTGTCTGGCCGTCGCGCCTGGAAGGGTTCGGAATGCCGCCTTTGGAGGCGATGCGCATGGGCTGTGCCGTGCTCAGCTCCTCGGCCCCGGCAATGCCGGAAATTCTGGGGGACGCGCCGCTGTATTTCGACCCGGACAGCCCCGACCAGTTGGCGGAAGGGCTGGAGACTTTCCTGAGTAACCCCGAGCGCCGCGCCGAAGCCGGACGCCGGGGAAGGGCGCATGCGGCGCAATTTACCTGCCGACGCATGGCCGAACAGACGGTTGCCGTTTGGAAGGAGGCGCTGTCGTGAGCGCGCGGCCCTCAGTGCTTTTTCTGGCGCACCTGCTGCCCTGGCCCCTCGACGGCGGCGGGCAGATAAAGTCCTACCACACGCTGCGTATCCTTTCCTCGGAATATGAGGTGACGCTGCTGGCCTTTATCCGCCGCCCGGAGGAGGCCGAAAACATCGCGCCCTTGCAGGCTTTTTGCCGCGACGTTCAGACGGTCTTGCTGCCCCGCTCGAAGGCGAGTAATGCGATGGCAGCCCTGACCGCGCTCGCGCAGCGCTGCTCGTTTATTATTTCGCGTGACGAGGCACCGGCCATGCGCGAAGCCGTGCAGCAGGCGCTGGGGGAGCGGCGCTACGACGCTATCCATGTAGATCATCTTCAGATGATGCCGTTCGTGCCCGAAAGCGCCACGGCACGCATCGTGCTGGACCAGCATAATATCGAGCATCGGATTCCGAAGCGCATGGCCGAGACGGCGAGCAACAATCCGCTTCTGCGCTGGTACGCCGCGCGGGAATGGCCGAAGCTGCGGGATTTCGAGGTGGCAGCCTGCCGCCGCGCCGACCGGGTGCTGACCGTCTCCGACGAGGACCGGGACGGGCTGATTGCGCTGCTCGGGGCGGATCGGGACGAGAAGTTTGTCAGCGTGCCTATCGGGGTGGACACGGACTATTTTGGGACGGTGGCGCGCGAGGAGAACTCGAAGACGCTGCTTTCCATCGGCACGATGTACTGGCCGCCGAACGTGGACGCGATGACGTATTTTTGCGCGGACATTCTGCCAAAGATAAAAGAGACCGTTCCCGACGTGCGCCTAAACATCGTGGGAGCGCGCCCGACCCCGGCGGTGCGGGCGCTGGCCGAGGCGGATTCCGCCGTGACTGTGACGGGACTGGTGCCGGACGTGCGACCGTGGGCGGCGGACTGCGGCGCGTTCATCGTGCCCTTGCGGTCGGGCAGCGGGATGCGGGTCAAGATACTCAATGCAATGGCGATGGGGTTGCCGGTGGTTTCTACGACACTGGGAGCGGAAGGAATCGACGTGACGCACGGAAAGGACATCCTGATAGCGGACGGCGCGCAGGCATTCGCCGAAGCGACGCTGCGGCTGCTGTCCGACCCGTCCCTGGCCCGGCAGATCGCGGCGGGCGGGCGGCAATTAATGGAGGAGCGTTATTCCTGGGATAGAGTAGGGGAGCGTCTGCTGTCGGTCTACGAGGCGGTCGTGCCGCAGGAAAAAGCGGGAGCGCTGCGATGAGCCTGCGAATCTTATTTGTGCTGCCGTATGTGCCGTCGCGCATCCGCGTGCGTCCCTACCAGTTCATCCGTCATCTGGCGCAGGCGGGCCACACGATCACCGTGGCGGCGCTGGCGGACGGTCAGCCGGGGCTGGAAGCGGTTGATGAGCTTCGGGAGATGGGCGTCACCGTCCATGTGGTGCCCCATTCGCGCGCCCGCGCCGCCGCGCAGTGCCTGCTGGCGCTTCCGACGCCGACGCCGCTGTGGGCCGCCTACTGCCGCTCGCAGGCGATGGCACGACTCTTGCGGAAATTGGTGGCGGAACAGACTTTCGATGTGGCCCATGTGGAGCATCTGCGGGCGGCGCATTTCGCGCCCGCGCTGCGGGAGGTGCCTACCGTTTTCGATGCCGTGGACTGCATTACCGCGCTGCGGCGGCAGATGCTGGATCAGCCCGGCAGTGGCAGGGTGGGACGCCTGCTGGCCTATGAGGAGTGGGTGAAGCTGCGCCGCTATGAGCCGCGCGCCTATCGGGCCTACGCGCGGGTAGCGGTGACATCGCCGCACGATGCCGAAGCTCTTATAAACCTGGGCGTGCCGAAGCCCGTGCGCGTGATTCCGAATGGCGTGGACCTCGACTATTTTTGCCCGGACGCGACCGAACCGGAAGAGGATACCCTGGTATTTTCCGGCAAGATGGGCTATCATGCCAACGACGATGCCGCTCGATTTTTGATAACCGAAGTCATGCCGCGTCTTCGGAAACGCCGTCCCGGTGTGCGCCTGACGATTGTCGGCAGCGGCCCTACTCCAGCGCTGCGAGCACTGGCGGAGCAGGAGCCGGGTGTCACCGTCACCGGATTCGTGGAGGACCTGAGGCCCTATCTGCGGGGCGCGCGGGTGGCGGTCTGCCCCATGCGTATCGGGGTGGGGATACAGAACAAAGCTCTGGAAGCGATGGCCGTCGGTCGGCCCGTGGTGTGTACGTCCCTGGTGCGTCGGGCGATGGCCTGCGCCGAAAAGACCGGCGCGCTGCGTCTGGCGGACACCCCGGACGACTTTGCGCGGGAATGCGCATCGCTGCTGGAGCGCCCCGATGAGGCAGAACAGGCAGGCCGGGCGGCCCGACGCTATGTTGAGGAATATCATCGGTGGGCGCATGCCGCCCAAATCTTGGTTGACGTTTACCAAGAGGCGCGGTGCCAGACAGGCAGGTTGTAACAAGCAATGCATCAGAAACCGTTTAATTCCGGCTATTCCTGGGGAAAATCATTTCGCCGCAACGATGCGCCGGGGCTGGGGATGCCTGCGATTACCTCCTCTGTAGCCTTCCGGAGCGATGGGGAACAGCCGGTCTACACGTCTCCGGAGGCACAGGGAGATACACCGTTGCGGAGTGCATTGGTGACAAGTATCGGAGTTTTGGAAACACCATTGACACGCACGTCGCCTGCCTATCTGGTGGCGAAGCGCGCTCTCGATATTGTCGGGTCGCTTTTCGGCATTCTGGTTCTTTTGCCTCTGTTCGCCGTGCTTGCGCTGCTGGTTCGCCGCGACTCGCGCGGCCCCGCGTTTCACCGCCGCCGGGTGCTCAGCCAGCAGAACTACCATGGAGGAACGCCCCACTCCTTCGATGCGTTCAAGTTCCGCACCATGATTGTGGATGCGGACGATTACCTGCTCCGAAACCCGCACCTGATGCGCCAATTCCAGGTGGATTACAAGCTGCGCGAAGACCCGCGCATCACACCGTTCGGGAGCAAACTGCGGACAACCAGCTTGGACGAACTGCCGCAGCTTTTCAATGTGCTGCGCGGGCAGATGAGCCTGGTCGGGCCGCGCATCATCTCGCCGCCGGAACTGGAAAACTACGGCGACTGCTCCGCCAAGCTGCTGGCGGTCAAGCCGGGGCTGACGGGGCTGTGGCAGGTGAGCGGTCGGCAGGATGTTTCCTACCCGGAGCGAGTGCGGCTGGACATGGAATATATCGACAACCGCTCTCTGCTGTTGGATATTCAGATTCTTCTGCGTACCATCAAGTGCGTGGTGCAGCGCCGGGGCGCGTTCTAACCTCGACCGTTGGGACCACTGATCGCGTCCCGGCCCGTACCCGAACTGTCGAGGTAATCTCGTGACTACCAACATCACTGCTGCTGAATCGCCTGCCACCGCGCGCGCCGCAACCTCCTTCGAGCGCCTCGTCAGCGGACTTCTGTTTCTCCTTTTTCTGGTGGGCGGGTGTTACCTGCACTTTTCCCGAAACGTGGCTTCGGGCCGTCTCTCCCCGGAATCTATGGAGATCGTTCAGGCGGCGCGCTCCACCGTCAATACCCGGCGGCTTTCCACAAACGTCGTGCGCCCCCTCGTCCTGCGTCACGTCGCGGCCCGACCCGACGGCTCCGTGCCGGATATAGAGCACGCCCCGCTGTATCCGGTTCTTGCCGGGACCGCCATGAAACTGGCCGATAGCAACGGGCCGGGGCAGGGTGACCGGGTCACCGCTTTTCTTTCGCTGGCTTGTTTCGCCGTTAGTTTGGGTGCCTGTTATCTGCTGGCGCTGCGCCTGTTCGGTTCCGGCGGCGCGCCACTGCTCGCCTGCACCCTGTATGCATTCGGCGCGAACGCGCTTACCCTCGCCGTCACCGTTCATCCCGCCACGATGGCCACGGCGCTGTTCACGCTTTTGCTGCTGGCGCTGCACCCGCTGGATGTGAAGGGCACGGCGCGGCGCGCTCCCGCTCTCTGGGCCGTGGGCGCGGGCGCGCTTTTCGGGCTTCTTTTTTTGACGCTCTACTCCGCTCTCGTTCTCGTTGTTCCGCTGGTCTGGTATCTGTTCGTCGTTACCAAGCGGGACTATCGGGCCGTCTTACTGTTTCTGGGAATGGCATTTTTGAACCCGCTCACTCTGGCGTACCTCCTGCGGAACGCGCAGGTCGCCGGAAACCCGTTTTTCAACGCGCGTCTACTGGAGTTCATGATGCACACGAACTGGTATCCGGCAGACAGTCTGTATCGAGCAACCAATCTGCCGGGAGGAGTATTGGAATTTCTCGCACAGGGCGGAATGGCCGAGATAGGGCGAAAACTTGCGGTAAACCTTCTGGGTTATTATCAGCAGATTCCGTTTGCGTTCGGGGTTTTTCTTCTTCCTTTGGCGCTCGTGGCCTCGCTGACGCGGTTCACCAGCCCCAGCGTCAATCGGATGCGGACGCTGGTGTGGGCGCTGCTGGGGGTACAGGTGCTTGCGCTGTCGCTGTTCGTTCCCTACACCGAAGGGCTGCCGATTCTGCTGATGTATCTGCCCTTCGCCGCCATCATCGCTACCGTTTTTTTCCTGAACTACCTGCGCGCGCGCAACCTGCCGCCCTTCTACCTGCGACTGGCGACAAGCGCCTGGGTGATCCTCGCCTGCATTCCCGGAGTCGCGCAGCTTGTTGCCCCGGACCGGCAGATGGATGCACCGCCGTACTCCGTGTATAATGCTTTGAATACGACGACGCCGCAGGTTCCGGCGATGCGCGCCGCGCGCGATGCGGTGATCGCCTCCGATGTGCCGCGCGAGATAGCGTACCACTTGGATGTGCCGGTGGTGTGGCTTCCGATGAATTCGGATGAATTTCTTGCGGTATCGGAGCGTCTGGGTAAGCCGATCAGCGGCATAGTTCTGACGCGCGCTCTGGGTACCGCCGATACCGCCGATTTTGCTCTGACGCCCTGGCGCGCGACGTTTTCCCGGCTGTCCGCCGTGCTGGTGACGGCGATTCACCTGGACCGCCCGACACAGATCAGTCTGCTGCAAAAAACGCGTGTCTATTATCCGCCGGAAATCAACGAGGTATTAAGAAGCTTTCAGCTACAGGTTCCGGCAGTTATGGAAGAAGACGGGTCCGCTGCCTCGCTGATATTTTGGCGCGGCGCGTCCCCGGTGGCGGAGACCGTGAGAACGGAATAGGAGACTCTTGTGCTGATTTTGGAAAAGGAGACCGGATGAACGTGGTTGCCCGGCCCGCGCCGCCCAGCAGCAGCGCCGCCGGAACAAAACTTTCGTACCTGCCCCTGGCGATAATCGGGGCGTTGTTCGTCGCGCTGTACGCGCCGACGTTCGCCTTTATGATGGATCGCTGGCAAAGGGATGAAGCCTACCAGCACGGCTGGCTGGTGATCCCGATTGCGCTGGCCGTCGTCTGGTTCCGGCAGGACAAGCTTAAAGCGCTTCCAGTACGCAGCCACCCGGCGGGCGCATGGGTAATGGGTCTGGCGCTTCTAATGCACCTCTTTGAAAAGGCCGTGGACCTGAACGGCCCTTCGCCGCTCTCGATTCCGGTGTTCGTGGCGGGCGCGGTGCTGTACTTTGCTGGATGGGAGTATCTGAAGGAGCTGTCGTTCCCCATTGCCTATCTGTGCTTTATGATCCCGATTCCCGGCGGCTTTACCGAACTCGTTTCCTCACCGCTGCGGCTGCTTGCAACCAATCTATCCAAGGTAGTGGCCGGTTGGTTCGGAATTCAGATATACGGCTCAGGGATGCACATCGAGTTCGGCCAGCCCAACGGAAACGAGTGGATCGCTCTGGAAGTGGCGGATCCCTGTTCGGGCTTGCACTCGGTCATGGCGATCAAGGCGCTGCACGCAATCTTCGCCTAC
Source organism: Armatimonadaceae bacterium (assembly GCA_030447685.1). GTDB lineage: Bacteria > Armatimonadota > Armatimonadia > Armatimonadales > Armatimonadaceae > JAUJOK01. Next base: position 23,092 of record JAUJOK010000008.1, on the reverse strand, counting down.
ACCACGCGGCTGAAGATCGGATGGAAGTGGTTTCTCTTTTTCTGCGCCCTGCCCATCGCCCTGCTGTCCAACCTGACACGCATTGTCGGCATCATCCTTATCGGCGCATATGGGAGCCGTGACATCGCCGTCGGCTTGTTTCATACCTATTCGCCGTTTATTCTTTATCCCATCGCTATAGCTATTTTGATTTCGATAGGAAGGCTTCTGGAATGGCTCACCGTACCCCGAACTACACCGTCGTCATCGTCATGATGGTCGTGGCGCTGGCGGGAAGCATCGCCTTTGCGCGCCGACCCGAACCGAATCCGGCAAAGGCGGACGTGACCGCCATTCCCCAGCAGGCCGGTGACTGGATGCTGAGCCACGAAGAGCCTCTGGACACCAACGTCGTGGCGCAGCTAAAAGCCGACTCCTTTGTAGACCGCTGGTATGTCAACCCGCAGGGGCAGCAGGTGCAGCTACTGGTGGTGTACCGGCGCTATGGGCGGCGCGAGTTCGCGCATCGGCCTGAGCTTTGCTTTCCGGCGGCGGGCTACACGATCAGCAAAAAGGGCACGACGACGCTTTCCTGGGCCGGAAGCGACGTTCCCGCCGTCCACATGACGGCCACCGCCAAGAACGGGGCGAACACCAACATAGCCTATTTTTTCGCCTCCGGGAAAAAGACCGAGGAGAACTTTATCCAGCAGCAGTTGTGGATGGCCCTGGAACGGGTGATCCCGAACAAGAATGGGTGGACGTTCATCCGCCTGCAGTCGCCGACCGTCACCACGCCGGAAGATGCCATGGCGGCGCAGCAGGATTTCATGCGCGATTTCGCCCCCCAGATCGAGCGCATTATTACCACGGACGCACAGACCGCCTCATAAATGGCTTCTTCCCGTCCTCCGCTCGCGCTGGCCGTGTTTGTCGGCGCGCGCGGGCGCGGCTCGAATCTGGCCGCCCTGCACGCGGCGACGCAGCAAAATCGTTTGAAGGCGCGCATCGTTCTTGTGGTCGGCAGCCGGGCAGGCGCGCCCGCACTGGAGCGCGCTGTGGCGTTGGGCTTGCCCGTTGCCGTGGTCGATTCGAAGAAGACCGGTGAGGAAGGCTACGCGGACGCGCTGCTCCATGCGCTTCGGGAAGCCGGGGTGGATACGATTGCGCTCGCGGGCTATCTTCGCCGCCTGCCGTCGTCGATAGTTTCCGCCTACCGGCTGCGTATCGTGAACACGCACCCGGCGCTGCTGCCGCTTTTCGGGGGCAAGGGGATGTACGGTGAGCATGTCCACCGCGCCGCACTGGAGTACGGCGTGAAGGTGTCCGGCTGCACCGTTCATTTCGTCGATGAGGAGTACGATACCGGACCGATCATCGCGCAGCGCGCCGTGCCCGTTCTGGAGGAAGACACGCCCGAAACATTGGCGGCGCGCGTGCTTCCCCAGGAGCACGCGGCTTTTGTGGACGCCCTCCAGTGGCTCGCCGAGGGGCGTCTTGTGGTAGAGGGCCGGGTCGTGCGTGTATTGCCGCCGCTGCCGCCACTGTCGGCCCGGTAAAAAAACAGGCTGGTTTGCGAGCGGCGGCATGCAAGTTGCGCGCTCAGTCCTATTGTGAGAAAGACCATGAGTTCGTATCATTCCGAAGCAGACAGGATAACGGGATACCAACATCCTTGCTACGCGCAGTCCTTCGCGGAATGGGGTACGCCGCGCGAACTGGCGCGCTGCGGCGGGTGGCTTCTGGAACGGGAGATCGCTGGATTCGCTTATCGGGACGCAATGGGGTGTTACCCGCTGTTTTCCTGCCGGGATTGGTCACAGCTTCCTGCGGATCTGGACGAATTAACCGATAATCTGGTAAGCGTCGCCCTGGTCGCCGATCCGTATGGCACCTATGCCGTCAGCGACCTGGAGGGCTGCTTTGACGTGGTGGTCCCTTTCAAGGAGCATTTCGTCGCCGAGTTTACGCAGCCGGTCGATGAATTCGTATCGCGGCGGCATCGTCGGCGTGCGTGTGAGTCGCTCGAAAAGCTGCGCGTGGAAAAGTGCGAGGAACCCATGCAGTTCGTGGACGAGTGGACGGCCCTATACGCGGCGCTGGTCGAGACGCACGGTTTGAAGGGTATCAAAGCGTTTTCACGGTCGGCCTTCGCCCGGCAACTGAGCGTGCCGGGGATGGTGGCCTTTCGGGCGGTAACGCACGACGGCGGCGTTACGGTGGGAGCGCATCTATATTATGTGCAGGGCAGCGTCGCCTACTGCCACCTGGCCGCGTTCAGCGCGCTGGGGTATGAGTTGATGGCCTCATTCGCGCTGCAATGGTACGGACTGCAATACTTCGCCGACAAGGTGGAACGGCTTGGGCTGGGGGCGGGGGCGGGCGTGGCGAGCAGCGACGGTACGGACGGCCTGAGCCAGTTCAAGCGCGGCTGGGCGAACGGCACGCGGACCGCCTATTTTTGCGGACGAATTCTTGACCGGGCGCGATACGCGCAGATCGTGGATGCCCGGCGCCTGCCGCCGACGGACTATTTCCCCGCCTATCGAAAAGGCGAATTGGGATAAAGGGCGCGGTCAAAGAAGAGGGATACGATGCCGATCAATGTTCTCGTTACCGGAGCGGCGGGAAATCTGGCTCATTTTATCTATAAGGCGCTGATGTGTTCGGGGCTGGAGGTCAATGTCGTCGGCTGTAACTACAGCCATGACGGCGTGGGGCTGTATCAGTTCGATACCGGCTACGTGGTTCCTCCCGCCAAAGACCCGGCCTACCTGCCCCGTATTATCGAGATTTGCCGGCGGGAGCGCATCCATATCGTTTTTCTGGGCAACATGGCCGAAATGCGCGTATTGGCGCAGAACCGTGAGCGTGTCGAGGAAGAGACGGGCGCGTTCGTAGTAACGTCCCCCTATGAGACGCTGCGGCGGATGGAAGACAAGTGGGAAACCGTGCGCTATCTGGGCCGAATCGGCTTTGATTACCCCCGTTCCGTCCTGCCGGAAGAAGATAAGAGCCTGGAGCGGTTCCTGGACGAAGTGGCTTTCCCCTATGTGGTCAAGGATCGGTTCGGGGCCGGTTCACAGGGCGTAGCCATCGCTGGCGACAGGAGGCAGCTTGGCTATCTTGTCGAAACCATTCCCAATCCAGTTATCCAGGAGTATCTTTACCCGGACGACGAGGAGTACACGGTGGGCGTGTTTCTCGGCCTAGACGGCAAAGCCGCCGCCAGCATCGTGATGAAGCGGCAGCTTGGTCTGGGCATGACGATGAAGGCGGAGGTGCTGCCGGAATCCGATCTGGGCGCGTACTGCGAGCGGATGCTGGAAGACAGCGGCTGTATCGGCCCCTGCAACGTGCAGCTTCGCCGCACGGAAAGAGGCCCGGTGGCCTTCGAGATCAATCCGCGGTTTTCCAGTACGACATCCGCCCGCACCCATTTCGGCTACAATGATGTGGCAATGTGTTTGCGTCACTTCGTTCTGGGTGAAGCGGTAAAGCGCCCGGCGGTTACGGGCGGCAGGTTTTACCGTATTATTGAAGAGGTGCTGGTCAATGAGGAATCTTTTGCCCGCCTGAAAACAGAGGGGCGCATTGAAAACCAGCGGCGGTCCTGCTTATCGCAGGGCTGATGCCAGACGATACAACTGCGGGCGAAGCGGGAAACGCACACTGCGGGAAAGCACACAATCCGGATGAAAAAGAATACACTGAACGACCTGGCTGTGCTGGGCGGCATTCCCTCTTTTGAAGAAAAAATCCATGTGGGCCGCCCTAACATCGGCAGCCGCGAACGCCTGATGGAGCGTATCGGTAATCTGCTGGACACGCGGTGGCTGAGCAACAGCGGTCCTTATGTAGAAGAGTTCGAGGCGCGAATTGCTGAGAAGGCGGGCGTTCGGCACGCCGTCGCCATGTGCAACGCCACCGTCGCCCTGCAAATCGCCATCCGCGCCTGCGGACTTACCGGTGAGGTTATCGTCCCGTCGTTTACGTTTATCGCCACGGCGCACGCGCTGGAATGGCAGCAGATCACCCCGGTCTTCTGTGATATAGACCCGCAGACCCATCAGATCGACCCGAACCAGGTGGAGCGGCTGATCACCCCGCGCACGAGCGGTATCATCGGCGTGCACCTGTGGGGGCGGACCTGCGATGTCGATGCTCTCGCGGCGGTCGCGCGGCGTCACCATCTGAAGCTTCTCTTCGATGCCGCCCATGCGTTCGGGTGCTCCTCGAAAGGGCGCAGCATCGGTCAGTTCGGCGAGGCGGAGGTCTTCAGCTTCCACGCCACGAAATTCTTGAATACGTTCGAGGGCGGCGCGGTCGTCACCAACGATGCGGCGCTGGCGGATAAAATCCGCCTGATGCAGAACTTCGGCTTTCGCAGCTACGATGATGTGGTTTGCAGCGGAACCAACGGCAAGATGAGCGAAATTGCGGCGGCCATGGGCTTGACGGGGCTGGAAAGCCTGGAAGAGTTCATCGGCGTCAATTATCGCAATTATCAGCAGTACCGGCGCGAACTGGAGGGCGTGGCGGGCGTGCGGCTGCTTAACTATGATGCGGCGGATGAATCCAACTACCAATACATCGTGTTGGAGATCGACGAGGCGGTGACGCGGATAAGCCGGGATCAGCTTGCGGCTGTTTTGTGGGCGGAGAACGTGCTGGCCCGCCGCTACTTTTATCCGGGCTGCCACCGTATGGAGCCGTATCGCTCTCTTTTCCCTGACGCCGGGCAGAACCTGCCCCACACGGAGCATCTGGTACGGCGCGTGCTTATCCTGCCCACGGGAACCGCTGTGGAGCCGGAGCAGATACGCCGGATTTGCGGGATCGTTCGGCTGGCGGTCTGTCAGGGGGAGGCGCTTTCCCGCCTGCTCGGACACGGTGAAGCCGTGCCTGTGCCGCGCGACGCTCTGGACAGTGCCGCGGAAATGTGGCCCGCCGAAGAGCCGGAACCCGCTCCCGCACCGGAAGCGCGGCTTGCTCTTCCCGCCCGTCCAGCCCTTATCGGGTAGAAAGGCTTTGCACGCACCAGGTTACAGGGTTAAAAGCAATGAAACTCAGCGTGTCGATGATCACCTATAACCATGAGAACTTCATTGCCCAGGCAATCGAAAGCGTTCTCATGCAGCAGACAAACTTCGACTTTGAGCTGGTCATCGGCGAAGACTGCTCTACGGATCGGACACGCGCCATTATCGCGGATTATGCCGAGCGGTTCCCCGATAAGATCCGCCTGCTGCCGCGGGAGAAAAACCTGGGTGCGAGCCACAATTTTGTGGAGACTCTGCAATCCTGCCGGGGGCAGTATCTTGCCCTGCTGGAAGGCGACGACTACTGGACATCGCCGCACAAACTGCAAAAGCAGGTCGATCTGCTCGATTCGCATCCCGAATGCGTGATCTGCTTTCATAACGTCAAGGCTTTCTACCAGGATGAAAGCCTGCCGTCCTACGAATACTGCGACCCCGACCAGAAAGAAGTCTCCACGCTCGATGACCTGCTGGTCAAGAACTTTATTCCCACCTGCTCAACGATGTTTCGCCGGGGTCTGTTTGGCGATTTCCCCGATTGGTTCCACACATCGAGAATGGGGGACTGGCCGCTTCATATCTTCAACGCGCGGCATGGGAATATTCGCTACATTAACGAAAACATGGGGGCATACCGGCTTCATAACGGCGGAGCATGGTTTGCTTTCCGTCAAAACCGTGCCCTGGCATTCCATGAGTACATAGAAGCCTATAATCATTTTCGCGAATATCTGGGAAATGAATACGCCGACCGTATCAGCGTCCGGCTATCCGGCTGCCATTATAACCTGGCGATGATATATCTGGAGTGTGGGGACCTGACAAAGGCTAAAGTCTATCTTCGAAAATGCCTGACGCAGCCTCATTTGAGGAAACATCTGTCGAACAGGCTGCTGTTCCGCCTGTTGATGGTGTTTTACAGCCCCCGGCTGTATAAGTTCCTCAAGCCTCTGCGGCAGTCGCTTCCGCCCACCGCTTGATTCGGGCCGACTGCATTCTATAGCACCTTCGAGTTTATTGGGAGGTGTCGCTTCCCGCTGTAACGGTTCCTTCCTTCACCGACCAGACCGACGCTTCCGCCCGCGCCTCCGGCGGCAATGCCTCCAGGTCGGTGGTGGTCAGAAAGGTCTGGCCGCCGCCCAGCGCAAGGGCGAATATCTGGGCGCGGCGGCGCTCGTCCAGGTCGGACAGCACATCGTCTAAGAGGACAATGGGCGGCTCACCGACCATCTCCTCGATCAGGCGTCGCTCGGCCAGGCGCAACGAAAGCGCGACCGTGCGCTGCTGCCCCTGTGAGCCGAATGTCTTTACGTCAATGGCGCGCTCGCCGTCCGCGCCCACCCGGAAGCAAAGGTCATCGCGCTGGGGGCCAAGCAGCGTGGTCCCGCGCTGTATCTCATCGCGCCGCACGCCCGCGAGCGCCTTGGTGAATACCTCTGCCACCTCCTCCGCCGTCACCGCGCCGTCCAGCGCAAACGAGGGGCCGTACTCTACCACCAGAGTCTCCGCCCCGCGCGCCGTCCAGCGCAAACGAGGGGCCGTACTCTACCACCAGAGTCTCCGCCCCGTTGGAAAGCCGGTGGTGAATATCGGCGGCGTGGACGGCAAGCTGTTCCAGATAGGCGCGGCGGCGCTCGACAAGCCGCGCCCCATGCTCCACGATCTGGCCGCTCCAGGCGTCCAGCGACGCCGCATCCGCATGCCCCCAGCGCACGTCCTTGAGCAGGCGGTTGCGCTGCTCCAGAGCGCGCCGATAGGCCGCCAGCGCCAAAACATAGCGCGGCGATACCTGGGCGATTTCGTAGTTGAGGAAACGCCGCCGCTCTTCCGGCTCGCCGCGCACGATAGCCAGATCGAACGAGGAGAAGAGGACGGCGTTCAGGTTGCCGATAAGGTCGGCGATCTTGGCGTGCCGCCCGCCGTTTACCTTGACCATCTTGCGCTCGCTGATATTGGTCACGCCGGTCCCGCCGACGGCCATCTCCAGAAGCACGTCCCCCTGCGCACTGCGATGCACTTCGGCGACAATACGGCAGGCGTCCGCGCCGAAGCGTACCATCTCCCCGTCGCGACCGGCACGCAGCGACTTGGTGGTAGCGAGCGCGTATAGACTTTCCAGAAAATTGGATTTGCCCTGGGCGTTCGGCCCGACGAGTATATTCAGTCCCGGCCCCGGCTCCAGGCGCAGGCGCTCGTAGTTGCGAAAATCGAAAAGTTCGAGGCGGTTAACACGCATGGGCGTGCTACATTACTCGCGCGATAAAGCAGGCCATCAAAATAAAGTGGCAGACGCTCCCACCCAGCACGAAGATATGCCAGAGATCATGCGCGCTGAATTTGCCGGGCCACAGGTGGGGCCGGTCTATGGCGAAGATGACCGTGCCGATGGAGTAGATAATGCCGCCGCCGTACAGCCAGCCCAGGGCGGCGGGAGAAAGCGCCTCGCGCAGCGGCCCGATGGCGAAGACGGCCAGCCACCCCATGCAGACATAGAGCAGGACACGCGGCCAGTGGGGGAGGCGCTTCCAGAACAGCACGGTCGCGATACCGATTATCGCCATGCCGTATTCGGCGGCCAGCAGGGTCCAGCCCAACGGCCCGCGCAGGGGAATCAGGCAGATCGGCGCATAGGTCCCGGCAATCAGCAGGAAGATAGCGATGTGGTCGAAGCGCATCAGCCGGTCCACCTGCTTGGGAGAGGCATGCAGGGAATGGTACAGGGAGCTTGCCGTGTAGAGCAGAACCAGGCTCGCGCCGTAGATAGCGAAGGCGATCACATGCCAGGGACGGCCCCAGGCCAGAATCAGCAAAACCAGCAGCGCCACCACGGAAAAGGCTGCGCCCACCCCATGCGATAAGCCGCAGAACGGCTCTTTGATACAATAACGCTTACGCTCCAAACAATCCTCCTCGTCAGGCTGCCGGCTGCGCTGCCTGCGGACGAAATTATACCCGTGCCCGGCAAAAAGGCGCGGCGAAGCTGCCGCGCCCCTTACCCTGAGTAACTTACCCTATTCTTCGATTTCGGCATCCTTTTTGGACACATCGATGGTTTCCACGGTTTTGACGCGGTCGCCATCGGCCAGGTTGATGAGGCACACGCCTTGGGTCGAGCAGCCTTTATTCTTCACCTTTCAGGCGCTCTACCTGCTTCGTCAGGTGATTGATCTGGCGCTCTAAGCGCAGTAAACGCTCAGCCATACGTGCCTGCTGTTCCCGCTCGGCGGCAAGAAGACGCCGTTCGCGCCGGTAGCTAACCAGCGCCGGGCGGTTCAGCTTGAGGTGTCGGATATGGAAGCTTCCTGTTTGGCTCAGTCCACGAAGCAAACCGTTTTCGTCTTCTGCAATATGTTCACGTAAATCGTCTCGCTGCGGATGCAGAATCCGCTCCACCGAATCCGGCTGCCAATAATCTCCCTTAAACTCGTTACAGGCGTGACAGCAGTAAACCAGGTTGTCGAGCGTCTGGGAGCCACCTTTTGATTGCGGCTGAAAATGGTCAATCGTCAGGGCTGCGCCCGCGTCCGTTTCGCGAACGCCGCAATAGCCGCATTGAAGATCGTACTGCTTTCTGAGCGCCGCCCGCTCACCGCGCCGCATTCACCGGCTTCCCCAGGATTCTGGCTGCTTCCTTGTTGATCTCTTGACGCTCCGCCCGTGACTCTTGAAGAACCTGCTGAAGCCGTTCCGCCAGAGCCTCTTTCCGCTGTGCCAGCGTTTCAAGGGTACGGTTTTGTTCCGCGAGGGTCAGGCGCTCGGCGTGGATTCTTTGCGTGGCGGGAGCCAGATACGCCGCCTCTTGCTGTTCTATCTCCTGGATAAAAGCCACTAACTCCGCCGTGTCCGCCTCGGTTAAAGGCAAGCCTGCGGCCTCACGTTCGCGCAGTTGTTGAAAATGGTTTCGTTGTTTGTCCGTCATGGCTATCCTCACAGAAAAAGCAAAGGCGCGACAAAGCCGCGCCCGTGCTCGTTTTTACCGTCGGCTGATGCCTTATTCTTCGATTTCGGCATCCTTTTTGGACACATCGATGGTTTCCACGGTTTTGACGCGGTCGCCATCGGCCAGGTTGATGAGGCGCACGCCCTGAGTGGAGCGGCCATCGGTCGTCTTAACCTCGCCGACAGTCATGCGGATGCCGATTCCCTGCTCGGTGACGATCACCAGGCGCAGGTTGTTCTGGTTCTCGCGCGACAAAACCGTGGCCGCGATCAGGCTGCCGGTCTTGTCGGTCAGGTTCATGGTCTTCAGACCCTTGCCGCCGCGCGACTGGGTACGATAGGCCGACATCGGGGTGCGCTTGCCCATGCCGTTCTCGCTGACCACCAGAAGCTCGGCCTGATCGCCGGGAACCAGGTCCACAGCCACCACGCGGTCGTCCGACCCATCCAGCATAATGCCGCGCACGCCGCCCGATGCCCGGCCCGACGCCCGGATGCCCTCTTCGTGGAACTGGATTGCCATGCCCTTGACCGTGGTCATCACGATATGCCGGTCGCCCTTCGTGTGCCGCACCCAGCTCAGCCGGTCGTTCGGCTCCAGGTCGAAGGTAATCAGGCCGTTCGCGCGCAGGTTCGCGAACTCACTGATGCGCGTCCGCTTTATCTCGCCGCGCTCGGTCGCCATCAGCAGGTAGCCCTCGGCGGAGCGCAGGTCGCGAATCGGAACCGTTGCGGTGATGCGCTCATCCGGGTGAATCTGGATCAGGTTCACAATCGCCGTGCCCATCGCCTGACGGCTGGACTGAGGCACCTCGAACGCCTTGAGCCGGTAGACACGCCCCCGGTCCGTGAAGAACAGCAGGTAGTCATGCGTCGAAGCGCGGAAGAAGTGCTCGAACGTGTCCTCCTGCTTGGTGCGCCCGGCGACGCGCCCCTTGCCGCCCCGGTGCTGGGACGGGAATGTGTCTAAGGCGAGCCGTTTGATATAGCCGTCTTTGGTGATGGTGATCAGCATCTCCTCGTCGGCGATGAGGTCCTCAAGATTGATCTCTTCGGCCTCGGTCGGAATGATGCGCGAGCGCCGGTCATCGCCGAACTTGTCGCGCAGGTATTTCAGGTCGGCCTTGATAATCGCGGCCACCCGGCGCGGGTCGGACAGAATATCCTCCAGCCGTGCAATTTCCCTGAGCAGGTCCTTATACTCGCTTTCGATCTTGTCCTGTTCCAGCCCGGTAAGCCGCCGAAGCTGCATGTTCAGGATCGCCTCGGCCTGGATGCCGGAAAAGACGAACCGCTCGATCAGCCGCCCGCGCGCGATCTCCGTGGAGGCGCTGGCGCGGATGATGGCGATAACCTCGTCCAGAAACTCGACCGCGATCTGAAGCCCTTCCAGGATATGGGCGCGCGCCTTGGCCCGGTTCAGCTCAAAGCGCGTCCGGCGCGTGATAATCAGTCGCCGGTGCTCCAGATACTCCTGAAGCAGCCCCTTGAGCGGCAGGATGCGCGGCCCCCGGCCCCCTTCCACCAGCGACAGCAGAATCACGCCGAAGTTCAGCCGCAGCGGCGTGTGCTTCAGCAGGAAGTTGAGCACCTTTTGCGGCATTACGTCGCGGCGTAACTCCACCACCACGCGCATGCCGCTTTTGTCCGAGAAGTCCTGAAGGTCGGTAATTCCCTCCACCTTCTTTTCCTTGGCAAGCTGGGCGATCTGCTCGATCAGGCGCGACTTGACTACCTGGTAGGGAAGCTCGGTGATGACGATGGCGTTCTTGCCGTTGTCCATCGGCTCGATAGTCGTCTTGGCCTGCATGGTTATCGAGCCGCGCCCGGTGGCGTAGGCGGACCTGATTCCTTTCGTACCCAGCACCAATCCCGCCGTGGGGAAGTCCGGGCCGGGAATAAACTTCATTAAGTCTTCGAAGGTGGCTTCGGGGTGGTCGAGCAGGTAGCCTGCGGCGTCGCACACCTCACGAAGATTGTGCGGCGGCAGGTTGGTCGCCATACCGACCGCGATGCCCGACCCGCCGTTACAGATCAGGTTCGGGAACTTGCCTGGCAGGATGCTCGGTTCGCGGCGCTCGTTGTCATAGGTGGGGACGAAATCGACGGTATCCTTCTCGATGTCCTCCATCATCTCCATCGCCAGCGGCGTCAGGCGTGCCTCGGTGTATCGCATTGCCGCCGGAGGATCATCATCCACCGATCCGAAGTTGCCCTGCCCGTCGACGAGCGGGTAGCGCAGCGAGAACGGCTGGGCCATACGCACCATCGTTCCGTACAGCGCCTGGTCACCGTGCGGGTGATAGTTGCCCATGCACTCGCCGACGACTTTAGCGCACTTGAGGTGTCGCGAACTCGGGGACAGGCCCAGTTCGCGCATGGCATACAGGATGCGTCGCTGCACTGGCTTCAGGCCGTCGCGGATGTCGGGGAGGGCGCGGCTGACGATGGTGCTCATCGCATAGCCCATGTACGACGTGCGCATCTCCTCGGAAATTTCGATGCGTGGCCCCATAGGTGCGCCACCGTCAAGTCCGACACCGTCGGCAGGGCCGCCGGGGCCGCCCGGACCGCCGCTGTCGGCCACAGCAAGGCCAAGAGCAGGGTCTTCGGGCAGGGAAGGGTCGTTAATCATTGTCTGCAATATCTCCAAAACAGGGTCAAAGTGTCACTACACGTAACATGCAGGAGCAGGAACTACGTTCGTGTGGGGCAGGATTTCCACGGTTGATGGAAGCCCTGCCCCACATGGTATTGCTATCAATAGTTTACAGGATATAGCTGGTTTTGTCAAGCAGGCATTGTTTGAGGAAGGTCAGAATCAGCCCCTTATGACTTCGCCTACTTGCCTGCCAGCGCCCGAACCTCTGCCTCGGTCAGAGATTCACGGCCCTCGGAGCCGAATTGTAGCGCCTGCGTCGCGTTCGCCGCGACGACGACCTGCTCGCCCAGCGCGGCCCACTTCGCCAGGTCCGCGTTGCGCCGGGTGAGAGCGAAGTATGCCGGAGAATACAGCTTCACCCGAATCACTTGCTTCTGCTTCCGGGCATCATAGGTAGCGTCGGTCCAGACCGGACCCACCTGATAGAAGGTGCGCGAGGCGACGTTCTGGACACGCTTTGCCAGGTCCTCGTCCATTTTACGCTCCGCTCCCGCTTTGTTCGCGTAGGTATAGGCGTTGCCCAACTGGTTTTGCCCCCGCTTGCCGCGCGCATCCTGGCTCAGATTCACAGCGGATTCGCCCATTCTCGCTCGGGGAGCTGCCGCCGCCGCGCCGGGGAAACCGCCGCCGCCGGGGAAGCCGCCTCCTCCCGACAAACCGCCTGCGCCACCACCGGATGCGCCGAGTCCGAAGGCACGGTCACGAGCGGCCTCGGTCCTTAACAGGGGGCGCGGGCCGTCCGTGCCGGGTTCAGGGACGAACAGAGCGGTGTAGGGGGTCAGTACGCCGAACTCCTTGGACAGGGCGATGATCTGATCCACCATCTCCTGTTTCGCAGCGCCGCCTTCACGCAGGCGCACCTCGTCCATCAGATAGCCGATTTTACGAGTGGCCCAGAGCCGGGGCAGAAAGTCGGAATCCGTATCCACGGCGGGGAAGCGTGCCGCCAGGCTATATCGCTGCGGCTTTCCGTTCGCCTCGCCGGTCAGGGTGATGTTCACGGGCGTGTTGCCGCCGGTGTAACGGCCTACCAGCACCAACTGCGAACCGTCGAATAGGTCGGGCAGATCGCCGGGCTTCGGGTAAATCTCGCCTGCGTTGACGCCGGAAACGGTCAGCTTCAGGTTTTCCAGAACCGGCGCGCTGGTCTTGGCGACGAAGCGGCTTACCTTAACCTCGATGTCCTCGTCCGGGCGCACATAATCGGCATCACCGCGCAGCGCCTGGGAGACGCGGTCGAGGAACGGCACATCCACGTCGTAGCCTACGCCGAACACGAAACCACGGGCCTTTTTGCCGTTCGCCTCCAGAGCGCGCCGCACTATAGTGTTTCTATCCGTGTTCCCCACAGTGGGCAGGCCGTCGGTGAAGAACAGCAGAGTATTACCGGAACCGCGCTCCGGGAACTGCTCCAGCCCTTCGCGCAAAGCAGCGTCTATGTTGGTGCCGCCGTCTGCAATAATATCGTCCACGAACGCGCCCGCGCGCTTGAGGTTCTCCGCACTGGCCGCGACCGGGGCGGGCGCGAATTTTTCAACGCGGTCGGAGAAGGTGACGAGGTTGAAGCTATCCTGCGGGCGAAGCCGTCCCAGAGCGAAACGCAGCGCGCCTCGCGCCTGCTCAATCTTTTTGCCCTGCATAGAGCCGGAGCGGTCCATGACGATAACGACGCGCCGGGGCAGAGCTACTTTTTCCGCAGCGATGACGGCGGGCGAGGCGACGACAAGGAAATAGCCGGACTGGCGCGCGCCGCCGCCCAGGCTTGCCACCTGGGGCAGCGCGGCGTTATAGGTCAGCACGGACAGCGCTACGTTGCGGGAGTCGCCGGGCGCGATATACAGCGCGAACTCACTGTTCTCGCCGCGCAGGTCTGAGTTCTTCTTGTCCGATTCCCAGGTCGCTATAATCCGCTTGTCGGTGTCGCGGCGCAGGCGGACCTCGTGGGTCGGCGAATAGACATTGCCGATGGCCTGCGCGGAGGTAGCGACCACGCGCACGGAGACGCGCTCCGGCCCCGTGCCGGGCAGATGCGGTCCTGCCAGTGTCCAGGCGTATTTCTTCGCATCTCCTTCACGCGGCAGCATCAGAACGAGCTTGAGCGTCACTCGCCGCTCGGAATGGGGCGCAATCGGGAAGACACGCGCCCGCAGCGCCCCTCGCCCCTGGAACGTTAGCAGGGCCGGGTCGCGCCGCCGCCGCACGATCTCTTCGTATTCCCGCGTTGCCTCGTCCCGATCCAGCAAGCGTGCCTCCATCTTCTTTTCGCCATCATACATGGCGAAAGACGACACGGACGCCCCGGCGGGGATGGGAAAGATGAAGTCGCCTTCCTGCGGCGAGCCGGTGCGGTTTTCGAAGATATGCGAAACCTCCGTTTCGGCGACGCCTTCCCGGATGGCCGCGTTTACCGTGACCTGCTTTACGACGACCCCGAAGCGATTCGGGGGCGGCGGTATCGGGTGGATGGGCGGCATGGGCCGGGGGATGCGACGCTGGTTTTGCGCCGCACTTTGCTGCGTCGCGGCGACGCTGGAGACGCCGACGGCGATGATCGCAGCGGCGGCGGCTCCTGTCAGCAAGCATAGCTTTTTCATCAGTTATCTCCTGCCGGACAGCGGATACATGGTTTCAGTGCGGCTCCCGGCAATAGCAACTACCTTCGCCTTCTTCCGACCCTACCGGCCCGGAGGAACTTCAAACGGCGGTGCGCGCGCTCCCGGTGCATGGTAAGCGATGCGCAGTTGCGGCTATTGAAGGCATGAAGTCCGCCTTCGGAGACGGGAGGATGGAGGCGACCAGGGCAAGCCTCGCCTTTGCAGGAGGAGGAAGGAATGGTACAATATCTGGACTGTGCTGGGGGCACATGAGCACGAAAGAAGGGGAGTTGGAATGCGTATAGCGAACTGCCTGTCGCAGGATTGCCATTCGTTTTCGTTCGAGTTTTTCCCGCCCAAGAACACGGCGGGGGTGGAGACGCTTTTTGGAACGATTGCGAATCTGCAGGAGATGGCCCCTTCCTTTGTTTCCGTGACCTACGGAGCGGGCGGCTCCACACGCGATCTGACAATTGCTCTGGTGGAGCGTATCAAGCGCGAAACGGGCCTGGAGGCGATGGCGCATCTGACCTGTGTCGGGCATGGCCGGACGGAAATAGCGGCAGTACTGCAACGGCTTCGGGACGCTGGTGTGGAAAATGTCCTTGCCTTGCGCGGCGACCCTCCCAAGGGTACTACCACGTTTGTCCGTGCGGAAGATGGCTTTGGCTACGGATCGGAGTTAGTGGCCTTTATCCGCGAGAACTTCGACTTCTGTCTGGGCAGCGCCTGCTATCCCGAAGGGCATGTGGAGAGCGCCGACAGATCGCTGGAATTGCAGCACCTGAAAGCCAAAGTTTCAGCGGGCGCAGACTTTCTGATCACGCAGCTTTTTTTCGATAACGACCGTTACTTCGACTTTGTGCGCCGCGTGCGCGCCGAAGGAATCACTGTGCCTATCATTCCCGGCATCATGCCGGTGACGAATGTGGCGCAACTGGAGCGGTTCACGGGGATGTGCGGCGCGAGCATTGCCCCGGCGCTGCGCGCCCGCCTGGACAAATGCACCGACGACGAATCAGTGATTCAGGCGGGTATCGAGTACGCCACAGAACAATGCCGTGACCTGCTCCAGCGTGGCGCACCGGGAATCCACTTCTACACGCTGAACAAATCGCTGTCCACCATGGCTGTCATGCGTAATCTGGTTGACATCCGTGGCGAGCGCGGACCTGCGCCGAAGCTGTAAGCCCGCCGTCCCTAAAGGAACGGGCTGTCTCGCAGGGAGAAGCCCGATAAATGGGGCTGGGTAGCACTGAGGGAAGCTATAGTCCCCTTCAGGGGTTCAGCCGCATTTATGCGGCTTCTCCCCACGAAGCAGCCCGTTCCTTTAGGGACAGTGATTCTCACCCTGTTAAAGGCATTGTTTGTGTCTGGCCGGTGTCGGCGGCGCGTTTTCCTGCCTCCAGAATCTCCTGAGCGTCGCGGGAAACTGCCGGGGCGCAGACGCCTTCAATGGGAGCGCCGGTTTCCAGGCAGTGCAGGAAATACTCGGCGGCGTTGCGGTAGGGGGCTTCGGTCGGCGGGGGCGTGATCGTTTCCGTGTCCTTTCCGGGGCGCAGGATAACCACCTTTCCTTTGTCCAGAGACAGCGCGCCTTCCGAACCGTAGGCCACGGGGTTAGCAGTGGCGTAGCCGGTTACCTGTGTCCAGGACGCCTCGGCGACTCCGAAGGCGTGGGCGTAGCGCATAGCGATAAGGGCGTTGTCATCGGGGACGGGGTAATCTTTGGCGAGCACGGCGCGCATGCCGATGACCGTCTGCGGCAGACCCAGAAAGCGGGCGCACATGGCCGCGCCATAGCAGCAGTAGTCCATCAGCGCCCCTGCCCCGTTCTTCTCTTCATCGTACAGCCACTCATAAAAGTGCGGGTCGCAGCCGATTTCTTTGGGGCCGTTATGGGCGGACCGGTACTTGAAGTAGCGCAGCGTCCCGATATCGCCCGCGAGTATTCGCCGTTCCATCTCCTGAAAGGGTGCGTGCCAGGCGGTGGGCCAGTTAATCAGCAGATAGGTTCCGGCATTCTGTGCCGCTTGTACCATACGATTGGCCTGGGAAAGGCGTGCGGCCATCGGCTTTTCGGAAACCACATGGATGCCTCGTGCGGCGCATGCCTCGACGATATCGGCGCAGACATTGTTCTCGGAGGCCGCCTGCACTATATCCATCTCCTCGCGTTCCAGCATCTCCTGCCACGATTTGTAGGTGCGCTCGACGCCGTACTGGGATTTTATCCGGTCGCGCAAATCCTGGTTCACATCGCCCGCTGCCACAATCTCTACGTTCGGCTGTGCCTTCCAATGCTTTAGCTCGCCCCACACATGGTCATGCACCATCGCCGCCACGCCTACCCGGTATGTCTTCACCATTCGTCGCTCCTCCGGCTGATTGTCTTGATCCTACTGCGAGTTTCCCTGGTATCGGGGCGAATTCCTGCCGGAGAGAATCAGGTGCATTCAGGAAAGCATAAAGGGAGGCGCCAAATACGAAAACAGGGCCTATCCTGCCACCTGGCGGCAGGATAGGCCCCGATCAAGAAGGTTTTACGGATTGCCTGTGTTTGCGCCGTTCCCATTGCCGGGTCTGCGCCGATTGCCGCCGTTGCCGCGCTGACCACCGCCGCGCTGACCGATCCGGGAAGCCGCCTCGTCCAGTTTCGTCTGCTGCTCCGTAGTCAGGTTCGGGCGGATTTTGGCGACCGTGTCACGGATGATGGTCTGCATCTTGTCGCGCCACTCGCGTGCCTTCAGGTTTTTGTCGTCCTGAAGCTTTTCCATCTGCTCGTTGGCATCCTTGACGATGGGGTCTATCCTGGCCCGCTGCTCCGTCGTCAGGTTCAGTGTGCGCAGTACTGGGCCGAAGGGGCCGCCGCCGGAGCGTGTGATTTCACGGCGCAGCTTCGTTTGCTGCTCCGGTGTCAGGACCGCGTTAACATCCTCCATCAGCTTTCGGGTCAGGTCACGCAGTTTCGTGCGCCTTTCCGCCGGAGGCATGCCTTGCAGCGCCCGAACATCAGTCTGGAACTTTTCGGTTATGGGGTCAATCTTCGTTTTCTGGTCTGCGGTTAAGTCAAGTGTTCCCAGGGCGCGCAAGAGCGGGTTTTGTCGCTGGCCGCCACGCTGCCGATTCTGCCGCTGGCTCTGCTGGTTTTCTGCCTGCGGCGGCGGGGCCGTCTCGGTCTGGGCCGACGCCCCACCGGCAAGAAAAATCACCGCTCCGAGGACTGCTGATGCTGCAGTTGAAAGGGTTCCGCGCATGGTTACGAAAGTGCTCCTGTTCTTAAGATGCGGGCGCTGCCGTCTGTTTTACCGGCGTCATCCTTCCCGTAGACGCGCGCGACGATGGCAAGTTCAGTCCATTTTGCGCTTGACACCTATTTAGGCGCATGGTACAGTACGTCCAGCAACGTTTTTGCCTTTCGCCGAAGACAGCCGGTGCGCGGGAACCTAATGTCCGCGCTTAAAGGGCCGCTATGCCCGCCTGCCGAGGTGTTGAAGAGACCCTTTTGTGACGGGACGTGTTTCGCCCCTGTCGCACGCATCGCGCGGGCCTTCGACCTTCTTCGGGTCGGAGGCCTTTTCGTTTGTGTGCTCATTCTTTGCCGCCGTGGGGCGGCGGCCCAGGGAGGTGAAACATATATGCCCACACCACAGAAAGAAGAGACGGTTTCCGATGTGGCGGAGACACTGCGCAACGCACAGGCGGCGATTCTCGCCGATTATCGCGGCCTGACCGTTTCGCAGATGTCCGATCTGCGTAAGAAGCTGCGCGATGCGGACACGCAGTTTGCGGTCGTGAAGAATACGCTGTTCAAGCGTGCCTCAGAAGGGGTGATCGACCCGAACCCGCAGCTTGATGAGACGCTGAACGGCCCGACGGCGATTGCTTTCGCGATGAAAGACCCGGTGGCCACCGCCAAGGTGCTTGCCGATTATATCCGCGACAACCGCAACACCCCGCTGACCTTGAAGGGCGGCGTGGTCGGGGGACGCTTCTTTACCGCCGATGAGGTAAACGCGCTTTCCAAAGTTGCGCCGCGCGAGGTGCTGATCGCGCAGATGCTCGGTTCGCTTCAATCACCGCTTACCAGCTTTGTCGGGACACTGAATGGTATTGTCAGCAACTTCGTGTTTACGCTGCAAGCGATTGCAGACCAAAAACAGGCGCAAGCCGACTCGTAGAAAATTACACAGACTGAAAGGAACAGATACATGCCTGTCTCTCAAGAAGAAATCGCAGATGCAATCGACTCGATGACGATCCTGGAGCTGAATAACTTCGTCAAAATGCTTCAGGACAAATATGGCGTTTCCGCTGCCGTTCCCATGGCGGCTGGCCCTGGGCCGGGCGGCGACGGTGCGGGGGCGGCTCCGGTAGCCGAAGAGCAGACCGCGTTCGACGTGGTACTGACGGCGGCTGGTGATAAGAAGATTCAGGTCATCAAGGTTGTCCGCGAGATCACCGCACTGGGTCTGAAGGAAGCCAAGGATCTGGTGGAAAGCGCGCCGAAGGCCGTGAAGGAAGGCGTGACCAAGGAAGACGCCGAGAAGTTCAAAGCGCAGCTTACCGCCGAGGGTGCGAGCGTCGACATCAAGTAGTCCGGTAGCTCGGCGGCAAAACCGTCGATATTATTCCGTTAGCAGACCCGCCGGATTCATTCGGCGGGTCTGTTTTTCGGCAGGAGCAGGATGGCGGTGGGGACGAGGACGCCGGTGGGTTCGGCATCGAGCAGGGTTTCGCCGTCGCGGTAGACAAGCTGTGCGGAAGGGCCGCCATCGAGGCACAGAGCGTCGTGGGGAGCGGTGCCGTGGACACGCCGAAAGTAGGCATCCAGATAATCCGCTACTTCGGTGAACTCCATGGCATCCGCGCGACCGAGGATGAAATGGCCGGGTCGCCCATTAACGAGATCGTAGGCGGCGAAGGCGCGAGGCAACGCCCCCGGACTGACAAGCCGCTCTTCGCGGTCGGTGATTTGCCGTTGCCCGCGCACGAACAGGCGTGGCCCGCAGGCTACGGCTGAGTAGACATCCCACGGCGTACCGTTCTTTGGGTTCAACGGCTCCGGGTATCGCCGCGCGCCCACCCGCGCGCTGCCCGCCGCCCAGGCGATGTCCGGCATGCCGTTCTGCGTGAACTCCGATGGCGGCGCGAAGATACCGCTCCGGCGCGCTCTGTGAAGGCGCTGGTGTTGCGTCACCGGGCGCGACGACTTTCCCGCCGGTCATTGCCATCTGTACGATCTGCTTCCGCCTGCCCAGGTCGTCGTAGGTGTCCCCAAAGAAGCCCCCGTTCAGTCCGCCGAGCGCGCCCGTCTTCTCGGCCCATTCCCGCACCGTCTTTGCGTCGCCGATAAAGTTGTTGCGCCGCCGCTCGATGTTGGCGGCTACGACCATGGGGCGAACCTGCGCCGTCGCCAGGTCTACGTCCAGCGTTTGGACGCCTGCCGCATTGTCACGCCGGAAGGCGATGCCCGGTGCGACAGAAACCAGTGGGCGCTGCTGTGCCTGTTGCCCGCAGCCGCCCATAAACTGCGCGGCAAAAAGAAGGGCCGCAGCCCATAAAGGAGCCACGGCCCTGCACTGCCGCCTTAGTAACCGGTGTCCCCCCTTTCCTGTGCAGGAAAGGGGGGAGGGATCAGAAGGCATCGATCTCTTTGACCTCGCGGGCGTACTTTTCGATGAACGCGCGGCGCGGCTCCACTTTTTCGCCCAGAAGCACGGCGAACATCTGGTCAGCTTCCGCCGCCTCTTCGACCATGACCTGTACCAGAACGCGCTTTTCGGCATTCATAGTCGTCTCCGAAAGCTCCTCCGGGTTCATCTCGCCCAGGCCCTTGAAGCGCCCGATATGAACGTCTTTACGCTTGATCTCCTTGAGTATCTTGTCGCGCTCGGCTTCGTTGCGGGCATAACGCTTCTCATCCTTACCGACCCGAATAGAGTAGAGCGGCGGTTGCGCGAGGTAGATATGCCCCTCATCCACCAGCGGCTTCATGTACCGGTAGAAGAAGTTCAGAAGCAGCGTGCGGATATGGTCGCCGTCCACATCGGCATCGGTCATGATAATGATCTTGTGGTAGCGCAGGCGCGATAGATCGAATTTGGAAGTCGCTTCCTTGTCGTCCTCTTCCCCGCTGGTATTCAGCGCGATACCTGCGCCGAGCGCGGTGATCAGCGCCTGCACGGCGGCGTTATCCAGCGCCTTGTCTACGCGGGCTTTTTCGACGCAGATGATCTTGCCGAAGAGCGGCAGAATCGCCTGATAGCGCCGGTCACGGCCTTGCTTGGCCGAACCGCCCGCCGAGTCGCCCTCCACGAGGTAGATTTCGCACTTGCTGGGATCGCGCTCGGTGCAGTCGGCCAGCTTGCCCGGCAAAGAGTTCGATTCCAGTGCCGACTGGCGCTTTACCAACTCCGCCGCGCGTCGGGCCGCGTCGCGCGCTTTGGCGGACAGGAACGCCTTGTCCAGGATCGCTTTGCCGACCTGTGGGTTCTCTTCCAGGAACTCCGCCAACCCCTCGCCGACGATGGAGTTGACTAGACCCTCGATCTCGGAGTTGCCGAGCTTGGTCTTCGTCTGCCCCTCGAACTGTGGGTTCGGCAGGCGCACGGAGATAACCGCCGTCATGCCCTCGCGCACATCGTCGCCGGAAAAGTTCGGGTCCTTTTCCTTCAGGAAGCCACTCTTACGCGCATAGTTATTGATGACGCGCGTGAGCGCCGTTTTGAAGCCCGATAAGTGAGTGCCACCCTCATGCGTGTTGATGTTGTTGGCGAACGAGAACAAGTTCTCCTGGTAACCCTTGTTGTACTGGAGGGCGATCTCAACCTGGGCCTCGTCCCGCTCTCGAAAGAAATAGATTACCTTGCTGTGCAGCTCGTCTTTGGTCTCGTTCAGGTGCGCCACGTATTCGGCGATGCCGCGCTCATGATGAAATGTCACTGGCTCCTGATCGTGGAGCTGGTCATGGAAGGTAATCGCAACCTCTTTGTTGAGGTAAGACAGTTCACGGATGCGCCGCAGGAACCGTTCCGGGTCGTACTCCAACGGACCAAAGATGGTATCGTCAGCCAGCCAACGAACCGTTGTGCCGCGCTCGGTCTTCGTGGACTTGCCGACGGCTTCCAGTTTTGTCACCGGGACACCACGCTCGAACCGTTGCCGATAGAGTTTGCCGTCGCGGCGCACCTCACACTCCAGCCATTCGGACAGCGCATTGACGCACGAAGCGCCCACACCGTGCAGCCCCCCGGAAACCTTGTAGCCGCCGCCACCAAATTTACCCCCGGCGTGCAGTTCCGTCAAAACCAGTTCGACACCGGTCTTACCTGTCTGCGCGTTCACATCTACGGGGATGCCGCGCCCATTATCGGTGACGCTGACGACCTTGTCCTTGCCCAGCGTCACCAAAATCTTGTCGCAGTGACCGGCAAGCACCTCATCAATGGAGTTGTCCGAAATTTCAATAAATAGATGGTGCAGTCCGCGTATGCCCGTGTCGCCGATATACATGGACGGGCGCATCCGTACGGCTTCCAAGCCTTCTAAAACGCCAATTGTATTGGCATCATAATCCGTGACGACTTTATGAAGAGACGGAGTTTTACCTGCCTCCGTCACAGAGCCATTATCGGAAGGAGCATGTCCATTCGATCCTGTCGTATCGTTCTTAGTTTCTTCTGTTTCTGCCACAGCCGTTTTTGCCAAAGTCCTTGCTCCTTGTCTGAGTCTCACAAACAACAAATAACACTTTTTGCAGGGAAATACTAAAGAAATTATATCACAAACGGATGTTTACGTCAACCGGAGCAACCCTGTGGCTGATCGGTAACGCGCGAAACCCGCCGGTTCAAAATCAGAGTCTGTGCAACCTGCGCTGCGGCCAAGCGCCCCGCGGGTGCGGGTAAGCGAGAAAGGGGTAAGGAGTGGCAGGATATTCTTTTTACCCCACGGTATTGAGGAGCAGGAAAGAAACCTTTTCTGCCAGGGGGAGTCTGACATGATTCAGGAGGATAGATAGATGAAGCTATTTTCTAAAGCTTTCGTGGCCACTGCTTTTCTGTTTGCTGTCATGGGAGTGAGTCTTACCAAGGCTGTCGCGCAAACCAATCCCGCCACACCGCGTGCCGGGATGCGTCCCGTAGCCGATGTACTGGCGCGAATCAGCCAGGGAACCGGTGTGGTCGCGGTCGCAGATTCCACTGTTCAGCGCCTTCGCGTCCCGCTGCTGAGTGGTGCTCCGACGGCTCAAAATGTCGAGAAGCAGCTTATCGAGGTGGTGAAGGCGCTGCCGGAGGGAACAACCTGGACGAAACTGTATCTGCCCCTGCCGACAAGCGGTCGCTGGAACGGGGATGATCTGGCCGCCTATGCTCAGGCGCAGTCCAGATTGTTCGCTTCTGCCGCGCCCATGCCTGCCGGTATAGTGGAGATATTGGGACAGCGTCTTCCGGCAGAAAGAGCCAGGGAATATATTGTGGGCTTAAACCTAAGGACGGTTTATGTGATCAGCAATCCACAGGCTCGGCTGGCAGCATCCAGAGGTTCCAACAGCTTAGTCCAGTTAGCTCAGATGACGCCAGAGCAGGTTCAGCAGCAGGCCGCGCAAATAGTGAATATGGATCCAGCGCTGCGTAACCAGATGATGCGGCAAATGGTGTCGGTATTCGCGCAGGCGATGGGACAGTTGTCGCCGGAGCAACGCCAGCAGATGTTTCAGGGAACGGGTTTGGCGCTAACTTCCAGTGGCATCACGGCAGCACCCGCCGGGGCAGGCAACCCATAAGCAGGCAAAATCACGGGTTCGAAAATTCTTTTCGGTCCCCCTTGACACTCTATAGCAGCGATGATAAACTCTCTTTCGTGCCGCCGTT
>JAUJOK010000007.1:66682-132748 GCA_030447685.1 Armatimonadaceae bacterium | reverse complement strand
CATGGGAGAGGGCCAGGTGTCCACGCCCGGCACGACCGCCTGCAAAGCGCGCTCGGCCAGCGCGCCGTGGCCGATCTCGCGCCGTCCCGGCCCGCGCATGGGCCGCGCCTCGCCGACCGAGTAGGGCGGGAAGTTGTAGAAGTGCATGTAGCGCTTCTCCCCGTCTTCTTCGAGCGTATCGACCGTCTGCGCATCGTCGCCGGAGCCAAGGGTCAGCGTCGTCAGCACCTGCGTCTGGCCGCGAGTGAACAGGCCGGAGCCGTGAACACGGGGAAGCAGACTGGTTTCGCAGGAGATGTCGCGGATGTCTTTCGTGCCGCGCCCATCGGGACGCTTGCCCTCGGTCAGGATCAGATCACGCAACTGCTCCTTGACCACCTTGTCGGCGACCTCGCGGATGTCGGCGACATTGTCGGGATACTCCGGCGACAGCTTTTCGACCACGCCGTTGACCAGCAGGGTCAGCCCCGCCTCGCGCGCCGCCTTGTCCGGGTCCTGAAGGCCGGAGCGCAGTTCGGCGGCAAAGCCGGAGCGCACCTTTTCGAGAATCTCGGCGTTGTAATCGTGCAGCGGTGGCGTCCGCTTTTCTTTCCCGGCCTGCTGGGCCAGCTGCTCGATAATCGCGCACTGCTGCTGAATGACTTCGTGCGCCCGGTCGAAGGCTTCCAGCATCTGCGCTTCGGAAACCTCGCTCGCGCCCGCCTCGACCATCAGAATGGCTTTGGCGGTGCCGGCGACCACCAGATCGAGCCGGGATTCGGCCACCTGCGCCTGGGTCGGGTTGATGAGGTACTCGCCTTCGGCGGTCATACCGACGCGCACGGCCCCGATAGGTCCGGCGAACGGGATGTCGGAGATCGTCAGCGCGGCGGACGCGCCCAGCACGGCGTAAACATCCGGCAGATGGTCCATGTCCGCCGACAGCGGCATGGCGATCACCTGGACCTCGTTGCGCACCCCCTTCGGAAAAAGCGGGCGCAGCGGACGGTCGATCAGGCGCGAGGTCAGAACGGCCTTTTCGCCGGGGCGACCGCCGCGCTTCATGAAGCCGCCGGGAATCTTGCCCACAGCGTATTTGCGCTCTTCGTAATCACAGGTCAGGGGAAAAAAGTCGATCCCGGTTCTCGGCTCGCTGCCCATCGTAGCGGTAGCGAGAACAATGGTGTCTCCGGCTCGGACAGTAACCGCGCCGCCCGCCTGCTTGGCGACCCGACCGGTCTCGATGGATACGACCTGCCCGCCGGGCAGTGTCATCTCTACAGTGTGTGGCATAATTGGATTTTTTCTTTTCTTCGCGTACGCGGCTCGCGCGGTATCTTTTCGGGGATAAAGCGCGGCAATCGTGGCCCGCTGCTGTGTGGGGAAGAGGGGAAGGTCACTGCGTCCGTTGATTCCGCCCCAAAATAACAAGGGCGCGCTGCCGCGTGCTGCGGGCGCGCCCCATTGGGCCGTTTCGTCAAATCTTAGAGCGTATTCCCAAGCGCGCGACCAGTGCGCGGTACCGCTCGATGTCCGTCTTGCTAAGGTAGTTCATCAACCGGCGTCTTTTGCCGATGAGCAGCATCATCCCGCGCGTCGAGTGGTGATCCTTCTTGTGCGTCCGCAGATGGTCGGTAAGCTGGTTGATTCGCGCCGACAGCATTGCAATCTGGACTTCGGGTGAACCGGTGTCCCCCTCGTGGATCTTGTACTCGTCGATAATCTTCGTCTTGGGTTCATTCGCCAAGGGCATGGAAAGTTCGTTCCTCCTGGTTTTCTCAGCCTGCGCCTCCCCTGCCCGAGGGTGGGCGCACGCCCGCTTTGCGCGTCGGTGACACCGGTAACAGCGGCTGTCAAACGCAAAACGCGCCGGTGTTAGGCGCGCTCGTGACTTCTTCTGTTCCTGGCTGCAACCGACCCAATAGTACCACGGAGCGATTAACGATGTCAAGACGAGCGGTGCGACCGGACCGGAGCGAATGGCCGGGACCGTGGGCGGCGTTGGAATAGGAGCGCACGGTTCCGCAACCCGCCTTGAGCGAAGACAGCCACCTTCCCCGCGCCGCCCGATGTAGATGTAATAGAGCGAATAATTTTGGGTTTGCGCCCGGTTCCGTTTGGTTGCATAGCGGCCTGACGTGTGGTATATCATTATGTGCTTTCTCACGGGCAGGTGTCCGAGTGGTTAAAGGAGACGGACTGTAAATCCGTTGGCAACGCCTACACAGGTTCGAATCCTGTCCTGCCCACCATAAAGAAGGGCGCGGAATAAAATCCGCGCCCTTTTGCGCCTCTTAGATAGGAAGAAGATAAATGCGCGTCATGCTTTCCCCTATCCTTCGGCAAACCGCCATGTTAAACGCCTGTGTCTTCTTATCGGTGAGCATGGCCTTGGCCTTCCCACCGGCAAAAAAAAACGGCGCGATTCGTTACCCCCGACGGGGCGGTTGCCTTCGTTTCCCCGCCAGGATGGGAAATCTTCCCGCCGTCCCGGCTTTCCCCTGACATTGTCTTTGCTTCCTTCGGTCGTGCCATCAACGGCTACCGTGTCAACATCCAGGTTGCAGCCAATTCCTTGGCTCCGGGCTTTAAAATAAAACCGCTTGAGGATTATTCTAAGGTAATCATTGAGCGGTCGCGTCTGCAAGGATACGAGGCTTTGGGGACAGCGAAGTTAAAGGTCGCCGGTATTGATGCCTACAGCACAACCGGGACATTTTTCCTGGATGAGGTACCCGGCCACTTCCGCAACCGGCAGATCATCCTCCTCCATGAGAGATGCGGGTATACCTTTAGTTTTACCGCAGAGCGCAAGGCGTTCCCCAGTACGGTCGCGGTCTTCGAGACGATGATGAAAACGGTGCGCCTGCTGCCGCGCGTACGCTCCGACAGAGAAAAAGGCGAAGACCATTTCTACAAGGCCAGATCGTTAGCGGCCAAAGGCCAGAGCGACGCCGCACTGGCGGAGTATCGGGCGGCGGCCCGCCTGATTCCGGATGCGGCGCTGGTGCATGCGGGTATAGCACAGCTTTTGGAGGCAAAAGGTCATATTAAGGAAGCGACCCGGTCCCTTCGCGAAGCGGTACGCCTGCGACCGGATTTGGCGCAGCTTCGCTTCATTCTCGGGAACCTGCTGAGCTTTCAGGAACACCGGACCGAAGCGATAGCCGAATACAGGGAGGCGCTGCGCCTGGACCCGGGCCATGTAGCCGCTCAGTTTAATCTGGCGAACAGTCTGGTCCACCTTGGAAAGAACGCAGAGGCCCGTGAGGCCTGGCAGAAAGTTCTTCAGATGGGTGACGAAGTGTTAGCCAAAGAGGCGCAGAAACGCCTGAACCAGATCCGGCAGTGATTTGCACGCTTTTCAGCGGCGGTTATACTTTGCGCAATAACCAGTAATAGGGTATACTCAAAAGCTGTGTAATCGAACCGATTACAAAACGCAAAACGAGCGCAACGTGCCCACGTAGCTCAGTGGCAGAGCACTTCTTTGGTAAAGAAGAGGTCATGGGTCCGATTCCCATCGTGGGCTCCATTTGACGGCAAACATTGCGATGACGATACCGCCGGTCGAAAACCGGCGTCAGGAGAGCGGGAAAGATGGCGAAGGCAAAATTTGAGCGGGTGAAGCCGCACGTAAACATCGGCACGATCGGTCACGTCGACCACGGCAAGACATCTTTGACGGCGGCCATTACCAGCGTCCTTGCCAAGAGCGGCAAAGCGCAGGCCAAGAAGTACGACGAGATCGACGCGGCTCCCGAGGAGAAGGAGCGCGGCATCACGATCAACACGGCGCACGTGGAGTACGAGACGGACCAGCGCCACTACGCGCACGTCGACTGCCCCGGTCACGCCGACTACATCAAGAACATGATCACCGGCGCGGCCCAGATGGACGGCGCGATTCTGGTAGTCTCGGCAGCGGATGGCCCGATGCCCCAGACCAGAGAGCACATCCTTCTGGCGCGCCAGGTCGGCGTTCCCTCCATCGTCGTCTTCTTGAACAAAGCCGACATGGTCGACGACCCCGAGCTTATCGAGCTGGTGGAGCTGGAAGTCGAGAGCTTCTTAGCAAGTACGAGTTCCCGGCGACGACACGCCGATCATCGTGGGTTCTGCGGTCAAGGCTTTGAAGGCGACACCTCGGACATCGGCGAGGGCGCGGTCCTGAAGCTGATGGAAGCGGTGGATTCCTACATCCCGACGCCGGAGCGTCCCAAGGACCTTCCGTTCCTGATGCCGGTGGAGGACGTCTTCACGATCACCGGTCGCGCACGGTAGCGACGGGCAGAGTCGAAAGAGGACAACTGAAGGCGGGCGAGCCTCTGGAGATCGTTGGTCTGAAGGCGACCTCGAACACCGTTGCCACCAGCATGGAGATGTTCCGCAAGACGCTGGACTACGTCGAGGCCGGTGACAACGCAGGCGTTCTTCTTCGCGGTGTGGACAGGAAAGCCATTGAGCGGGGCCAGGTGTACCAAACCGGGGGCATCAAGCCGCACACGAAGTTCACGGCGGAGATCTATGTGCTCTCGAAGGAGGAGGCGCCACACGCCTTTCTTCAACAACTACCGTCCTCAGTTCTACTTCCGACCACGGACGTGACGGGGAGCCTTCAGTTGCCGGGAGGTGTGGAGATGGTGATGCCCGGCGACAACGTGACGATCAGCTCGGAGTGGATCGCTCCTATAGCCATGGTAGTGGGTCTGCGGTTTGCCATCCGCGAGGGCGGCCTCCCGGTGGGAGCCGGAGTCGTCGCTAAAATAGAAAAGTAGTTGTCCCGACGGACTGAGGGAAGGGAACGCAGACAATGGCTGCCAATGAAAACCGGATCATAATTACGCTGGCCTGCACCGAGTGCAAAGAGCATAATTATGTCACTACGAAGAACAAACGAAACGACCAGGGGCGGCTGGAACTGAAAAAGTACTGCCCCCGCTGCCGCCTGCATAAGCCGCACCGCGAGCAGAAGTAAAACAAGAGGTCGGGGAGTGTAGTTCAGCTGGTAGAACGTCCGCCTCCAAAGTGGAAAGTCGTGGGTTCGAGTCCTGCCACTCCCGCCAGATTAAAACGACGGTTCGCACAAGCGAGCCGTCGTTTTGCTTTTCGTTGCATGACGCGTAAAAAAGCCCCGGATGCCGTAATGGCTTGTTCCGGGGCCGATTACCAGGCGGACCTGATTTACTATGCCGCCGCCTTCTCTGCCGATGTCTCCTCGACCGACCGCACGCCGGGCGAAATCCGCATATCGTAGAACGACCGCCAGACGAAGCCCAGAGCGATAACGAAAAACGTCGCCGCCAGCCCAATACGAAGGCTGGCGGAAAGCGTAATTGCCAGTTCCACCGCCAGCAGACCGAACAGCGTCGTGAACTTGATGATCGGGTTCATCGCGACTGACGACGTATCCTTGAAGGGATCGCCGACAGTATCACCGACCACGGTCGCCTCGTGCAGCGGCGTACCCTTTTCCTGTAATTCCACCTCGACCAGCTTCTTGGCGTTGTCCCATGCGCCGCCCGCGTTCGCCATGAAGATGGCCTGGTACAGGCCGAACGCCGCAATCGAGATCAGGTAGCCGATGAAGAAGTATTCATTGAGACAGGCGAAGGCCAGGGTAATGAAGAACACGGTGAAAAAGATGTTCACCATGCCCTTCTGCGCATACTGGGTGCATATCTGCACCACCCGCTTCGAGTCCTGAATGGATGCCCGTTCGACGCCTTCCGCCAGCTTGATGTTGTGCTTGATGAACTCCACCGCGCGGTACGCGCCCGTCGTGACGGCCTGCGTGGATGCCCCGGTGAACCAGTAGATGACCGCGCCGCCGGTAATCAGACCCAGCAGGAACGGCGCATGCAGAATCGAGAGATTCGTCACCCGCACCGGATCGAACGCGAGCACGTTCGTCACCGGGTCCATTACTGTGGTCAGCAGCACGATGATCGAGAAGATCAGCGTGGTCGCCCCGACGACGGCGGTGCCGATAAGCACCGGCTTGGCGGTGGCCTTGAACGTATTGCCCGCGCCGTCGTTTTCTTCCAAAAAGTGCTTGCCGAGCGCGAAGTTGGGGGTGAAGCCATACTGCTTCTGCACCTCGGACTCGATATTCGGGACCTTCTCGATCAGAGAAAGCTCGAAGACCGACTGCGCGTTGTCCGTAACCGGGCCGTAGGAGTCCACCGCGATAGTGACCGGCCCCATACCCAGGAAGCCGAATGCTACCAGTCCGAAGGCGAATACCGCCGCCGCCGTGCCCGCGCCCAGTGAAATGACCTGCGAAAGCTCCTGACCGCTGATGAGGTAGGCGATGCCCATCAGCGAGACGATGACGATCCCCATCCAGAACGCGCTGAAGTTACCCGCCGTCAGCCCCGAAAGCACGTTCAGCGAAGCGCCGCCCTCGCGCGATGCCGTCACCACCTCGCGCACATGACCCGATTCGGTGGAGGTGAATATTTTTATCATTTCCGGGATGATCGCCCCGGCGAGCGTGCCGCAGCTAATGATCGCCGATAGCTGCCACCACGCCTGACCGTTGCCCAGGTCCGGGATAAGCAGGTAGGAGATGACGAAGGTCGCGGCGACGGACAGCAGCGACGTCACCCAGACCAGGCTGGTGAGCGGCTTTTCAAAGTTCATCGCATCCGCATTGCCATAGCGGGATCGGGCGACGGACTCGTTGAGGAAGTAAGCCACCGCACTCGTTATGACCATCACAATCCGCATCACGAAAAGCCAGACCAGCAGCTTCACCTGAATAACCTGATCCGGTACCGCCAGCAGAAGGAAAGTGATAAGCGCAACGCCGGTGACGCCGTAGGTTTCGAAGCCGTCCGCCGAGGGACCGACCGAGTCACCCGCGTTGTCACCCGTACAGTCCGCGATAACGCCGGGGTTACGGGCGTCGTCTTCCTTAATACCGAAGACGATCTTCATCAGGTCGGCCCCGATGTCGGCGATCTTGGTAAAGATACCGCCCGCGATACGTAGCGCGCTCGCCCCCAGCGATTCGCCGATGGCGAAGCCGATGAAGCAGGCCCCGGCGCTGGCGCGGTCGACGAAGAGAAGGATGCAGAGCATCAGAATAAGCTCGACCGAAATCAGCAGCAGGCCGATGCTCATACCCGCCTTGAGTGGAATGGCGTAGGTCGGGAACGGCTTACCCCGCAGGCTGGCAAATGCCGAGCGCGAGTTGGCGAAGGTATTGACACGGATACCGAACCAGGCCACGCCGTAACTGCCTGCGATGCCGATCACGCTCCACAAAAGGATGAGGAGAACGCGCGACGCGGAAAAGTGTTCCAGGACGCCGAAGTAAATGACGATGATCGCCCCAATGAACGCTTCCAGCAGGAGGATGAACTTACCCTGCGTAATGAGATACGTTTTGCACGTCTCATAAATCAGTTCGGAAATGTCGCGCATGGACTGGTGGACCGGCAGATTCTTGAGCTGCATATAAAAAGCGAGACTCAATGCAAGTCCCAGCAGGCACACCAGAATACCGATCAGGAGCAGCGTTTTTCCGTTGACGCCGAGAAAAACGACGGAAGAGAAGTCCGGGAGCTTTAAATCCGCCTCGCTGGCATGGGCGGCAGGGGCGAACAAAAGCAGGCAGAGCAGGGAAAGGAGCAGAGACGGCCACGCTGCCGTACGCAGGCGAGTACGAGTAGAACGGGCGGTGTCTGCCGGAGTCGTCGGTAAGCGCAGCATCGCGCATAGGGGCTTCGACAGGCTAAAATTCACGCGGTGGATTCCTCCTTAAACAAGGGCCGCGCAACAGGAACCCCCCGCGCGCGGACACAACATTATACGAAACCCGTTGGGTGATGTCAATCGATTACACACGGTCCTGGCTGTGTTAGAACAAGAAGGTGCTTGCCCCACTCTTCCCCATGGCAGGTCAAGACACGCTTCAGCACGAAATAAGGGGCATAAGTCTGGAAAATGCCCCTGAACACGGCGTTGCAGGCGCTATGGTACGAAGGGCAGTGAGACGGCGGCGCATGACCGTCTGCAAGGTGAAGAACGCAGGCCGGGTACCTGGATTCACGCCCGTCTGCATCGCAAGAAGGGGGACACCCTGTCACCGACAGATAGTTCTCCTGAACGCTGTACGGCAATCCTCATGATGGTAAAGAGTGCCGAACTCGAGCCTGTATTTCCGATGAAGTGACTGTATTTCAACACGGGCCGGCAGCCGCAGAAGTTGCGCCCGAGCGTGAAACGGCAACCGCAATCGTCTGTGGTATACTAAGAGCCAAAACGCTAGTGACTTTGCGGCAGAAGCGCACGGGCATGTTGCATTGACCGCCTCCACGCGCTTTGTCTTCATGCGCTCTGCTGGAGGCACGGCAGACACAGGAGTTTTGCTATCGAAGGTGCGTTCTTCGACTACCGCCCAGCCCACGCCGCTAAGCAGTGCTAAGGGTTTTTTTCGAGACAAAGACGTGCAACTCATCGACATGGCATGCCGTCAGGATCATCGACGGCGAGATGGGGCGTCACAACGTGGATTATTCCGAGGTACAGCGACAGTATCCGCTTCCCGCATGGCATAATCCACCTGCACGGGCGATAGGTGCGCTCTCTGCGGCGGTCAGGAAGGAAACTTTGATATCGTTAGCAGAAGTTGGCTCGCTGAAACGGCGTTTCTGTTTGAAGGCGCACGGGCATGTTGCCCGTGCGCTTTTTGTGCTTCTGGAGGCCAGACAGGCATCCGCGAGAATCAGTTCATGCGGAGTGGGATTATTCATTATTCTTGTCTAGGAAGGAAACTTTTGAATCGGCAATTGCTGTTTTGGCCCCCCATCCGCGAGGTTCAGACATCTTGGCTCTTGCCGATCAGAGCAGAGAGAAACCCGAGCAGCGCAAAGAGTCCTGCCATCAAAGCCATGGCCAACTTTACACGACAGCAGATACGCACGCAGGTGGGCCGCATTTTGTGGGGACAATGGGACCCATTGGGCGTTCATGAGGATCCCAAGGCCTGGGGTAGCTATGATGCGTATGTCAGTGGCATTTTGCGCTCTTTGGTACGCGGCGCCTCTGACGAGGAACTCACTGAGTACCCGTACGACCTCGAGACGCAGCACATGGGCTTGTCCGGCTCCAGCGACGCGCACACCTTACGGACGTTATCGCCGCGCTGCGAACCATAGGATTCGCAGCGCCCTAACCGGCTTCACCGTCCTGCCTCCTTTTACATCTATCCGGCTTTTGGAGGAAACGGCCAACTCTAACGTTGGTCATTCCTCTCGCCGCACGCGGCATCTTCCACCAGCGCTTCCCGAATTCTGTTTGCCACCGCCCTATGGCTGACCCTGGTTTAATAGCGCCTCGGCCATCGCCTCCCATTCCTCTTGCAAGGTGCCGCTTGCTACTGGTTTGCCTTGCTCTCCGATACCAATAGGAGGCGTTGGAGATTTCACCTTCTTTCCGGTGCAGATAGGCGTGTACCCAGGCCCTATCACCATTTTCGTGCCCCTGTAACAGATCGTGCGCGGCGGTCCAATCGCCCTTGCCATCGTGCCAAAAGCCTTCAGTGGGACAGGCAAATCAGGTGGCGTCTCTTGACCCAAGGACGCCTTGAATGCAATCAGATTCATAATCAATATTCCCCTTGGGTACAGTCCGGCGTCCTCATGAGAATTCCCTGCTTCCACTTCTTAATATGTTGTCGTAAGCAGTCCCTTGAGGTGAAATTTAAAACTACCGGCGGTTTTAAGGTAGCCGTTATGGAGCGAGCGCCCTGTCGTTGACGCCAGAACCGCGCACGGAAGCTGAGCCAGCGGCGAGCGGGGGCTTCCCGGCGGAATGGGACTCGATGGCGGCGGTGCTGTTGCCTACTTCCTGAAGGGCGGAACCGCCGCCTCAGGAAGCGAGATAACCGAACAGGCGGGCGGAGCCGTGAACCATGGTCTGCGGCGCGAACACCGCCGCGCTGTTTTCAGCAACCGCGAGATCAATGACCAGCGTCAGATCATTCTGCCGCACGACCTGCGCCCGGTAAACTGTCAGGGCCATCTCCTCCCAGGCATCGTGGCGCGCCGATAAAACGCGGGCGATAACCGCATAATCATTGGGAAATTCTCCCGCCTGCGTCAAAGTCACCAGATCAGGGCGCATCTCTATCTTGTCGATGTTCTTGATCTGGTGCTTCATCGCCTCGACCCCTCCCGGTGCAAGCGTCGCCAGCGCGAACAGGGCGATGTCGGCCTTTTTCCCCAGCAGGCTTTCGTACCGCTCCGATTGGCGCTCATAGTCTGTGGCGCAGAAGGTGAAGCGGGAGCGGTTTACGTCCACGGTTATCAGCCACACGCCTTGGTTCGGATCGCGCAGCGTTCGCCGCACCGTGCCGGTCACGCGCTGCTCGGTGGCAAGTTGGGGAAAGGCAGCGACGGCAGCCAGCGGCGCAAAGGCGCGGCGGCGGCGGATTCGCCCCCAAGCAAGCCAGAACAAAAGGAGGAACAGCGCGAGCAGCACTGCTTCCCACGGAAAAGGCTGAACCGGAAGTGTCATTGTATAACTGCGCGCCCAGCGCCTGTGGAACGTATGGTTCGGACGCTGTTTTGATTGTACCCGGACAAACCGGTCAGTTTACCAGGGAGGCATGCGTTTACGCCGGGAAGCAGGCGGGTAGAAAAACGCAGAAGACGGCGAAGCTCTTCGTCAATCTAAGAATTGGAGCAACGACTAAAATGCCAGTGGGAAACGACATTCAGGACCGCATCGCGCGCTATATCGATGACGCGATTGCCATCGAGGCCTCCCAGGTTACCGGCCTCAAGGACATGATCTCCGAGGCGAACGATCCCCAGGATGCCGCCCTCTTCCAGCAGCACCTGACCCAGACGGAGCGTCAGAAAGAGCGGCTGGAGGCGCGTCTGCATGCTCTTGGCGGGTCCAGCAACAAGATCAAAGACTTCATCAACAAAATCGGCGTCGCGGCGACCGACGTTCTGCATGGCGGCAAGGATGCCGGGGACAAGGCCACCCGGAATATCATCCAGGCGTATGCCATGAAGAACCTGGAGATAGCGATGTACGAGTCGCTGGCCGCCGCCGCCACCGAGGCGGGCGATACCGAGACGGCGACCCTGGCCAAAGAGATTCAGGCTGAAGAAGAGGCCACGGCAAAAAAACTGTTCCCGCGCATCAGCCCGCTTGCCAAGCAGGCGGTTATCACCGGCGTCCAGTCGTAATCGTCTGGCCGGTTATCAGGAAAAGGCTGCCCGCAATTAGGGCAGCCTTTTTCTTTGTGGCGGCGGGTGCTGATCGACGTGCAGGTGCGGTTGTTAAACATCTTCCGGATGCGATATAGGACCGGCCCTGCGTTCTTCGGTGCCGGAATGAGGAATGGTATAATGCGTAGGGGCCGCCAGCAGTGGCCCCAATCGCATTTTTGGAGACTTTTACGTGCGAGTTGGAATTATTGGGCTGCCGGAAACTGGGAAGACGACGCTGTTCAATGCGCTGACGCGGATGACTCGCTCCACGGCTCCGACCGGGGGAAGCCGCCGTGAAGCCGCGGTCACAACGGTGCCGGTGCCGGACGAACGGTTCGATTTTGCGGTCAACCTGTTTCATCCCAAAAAGCAGACACCCGCCGCCATCGAGTTCGTCGATGACGCGGCTCCCTTCGGCACCGGCGAGCAGAGCAAGTTCGGGGCGGATTTCTTTGAAGGGCTGCGGAAGGTGGACGCGCTGGCGCTGGTGGTGCGCGCCTTTGAAAGCGATTATCCGCCCGCGCCGGAGGGCGGTCTGCATCCGGGCCGCGATATTCAGCTTGTTCTGGAAGAGATGCTGCTGGCCGATATGTCGCTGATCGAGACGCGTTTAGAGAGAATCGAGAAGGCGCTGAAAACGCGCAAGGCGGGCGCTCCTGCGCCGGAGCAATTGGAAAAAGAGATACTGGCCAAGCTTCAGGCGCATATGGACGACGGGAAGCCTTTGCGGACACTCACGCTCACCCCCGACGAAATCCGCGCGACCCGTTCCTTCGCGTTTCTGACCGAGAAGCCGGTTATGGTCGTCGCCAATATCGGGGAAAACGCTATCGGTGAGGTAAACGACCCGCTGCTGAATGAGGCGGTGAAGGCGTGCGCGGCGGAGGGGCTGCCCTGTGTCGCACTCTGCGCCCGCGCGGAGGAAGAGGTTTCTCAGCTTGGCCCCGACGAGGAGCGGGAATATTTGGACGCGCTCGGCATCGAAGCACCGGCGCGTATACGGCTGATACAGCTTGCCTACGATACGCTGGGGCTGATGAGCTTCTTTACGGTCGGCGAAGACGAAGTACGCGCCTGGACAGTCGAAAAAGGGGCGACGGCGGGCCAGTCCGCCGGTAAGATTCACTCCGATCTGGAGCGCTATTTCATACGCGCCGAGGTGCTGGAGTTCCCGAAACTGATGGAGGTCGGTTCCTGGGAGGCCGCCAAGCCGCTTCTCCATCTGGAAATGAAGGACTATCCGGTCAAGGACGGCGACATTCTCCACATTCGCGCCAAGAAGGTGTAAGCGCCGCGCAGGGACGGCGGGTACAATACGCGCATGAGACGCAACGCATTGATCGATGAGGCGCGGCAGGCGTTTATCACGCGCTTCGGGCGCGAACCGGAAGCGGCGGGCATCGCGCCGGGACGTGTCGAACTGCTCGGCAACCACACGGATTACAACGAGGGTTACGTCCTGCCCGCTGCCATTGACCGCTCGGTAGTGGTGGTGGGCAGCGCGCGCGAAGCGCCGCAGGCGCGGGTTGCGTCGCTGGAGCGGGAACCGGCGGTCTCCTTCGACCCGGCCCGCCCGGAGCACGACCCCGACGCTCGCTGGGCCGATTATGTCAAGGGCGTCGTCCACGAACTGAACGAGGCGGGCGCAAGCATCGGCGGCTTCGACGCAGTTATTGTGAGCGACTTGCCGGTTGGGGCGGGCGTGTCGTCTTCGGCGGCGCTGGAGGTCGCCACGGCGCAGTTTTTGCTCACGCTGTATCCACACCCCATCGTCGGCGACCGCATGGGGCTGGCTAAGCTGTGCCAGCGCGCGGAAAACGACTTCGTCGGCGCACCGACCGGACTGCTGGATCAGTTCTCGTCCGTCTTTGGCAGGCAGGGGCACGCGCTGTTTCTGGATTGCCGCACTTTGGAGCACCGCGCCCACAACCTGCCCGCCGACCAGGCCCGCATTTTGATCGCCGATACCCATGTCAAGCACTCGCTGGCATCGGGTGGCGGCTACCGGGAGCGCCGCGCCCAGTGCGAGGAGGCGGCGCGCTGGTTCGCGCAGCAGACTGGCGAGCCGATAAAGACACTGCGCGATGTGCGCCCGGAACAGGTGGATAATGCTCCCGGTCTCGACCCCATACTTTTGAAGCGAGCGCATCATGTGGTTTATGAAAATCTGCGCGTGCTGATGGGGGTGGAGGCGCTTCAGGGAGGCAATCTGGGCGCGTTCGGCGAGATGCTGAGCAATACCCACGAATCCTGCCGCACCTATTTCGAGAATTCCGCGCCGGAAGTGGACGCGCTGGTGGAGATTTCGCAGGCGCATCCAGGGGTCTACGGCGCGAAGCTGACCGGTGGCGGATGGGGTGGCTGCGCCGTTATCCTGCACGAACCGGACGTCACCGAGAGCCTATCGGAAACGCTGACGCGCGAGTACCGGGTA
This sequence comes from Armatimonadaceae bacterium, assembly GCA_030447685.1. GTDB lineage: Bacteria > Armatimonadota > Armatimonadia > Armatimonadales > Armatimonadaceae > JAUJOK01. Next base: position 119,101 of record JAUJOK010000007.1, on the reverse strand, counting down.
CGATTCGGGCGCGACCCTGGGCTGCTGCCTACGGTGGCCGCCCAAGGCGCGGAGGGGATGCGATTCGAGTGAGCCGCTTTCGACTGCTTTCCTGCCTGCTCCTTGTCCTGCTGACGTTGCCCCGGCCCGGCCCGGTCCGTGCCGCGCCGCAGCCGGTGCGCGCCCGGCACGGCATGGTAGCGTCGGCGGAGCCGCTGGCGTCGCAGGTTGGGGTGGACATACTGCGGCAGGGTGGCAACGCCGTGGATGCTGCCGTGGCGGTAGCCTTTGCGCTGGCGGTGACGTTTCCTGAAGCGGGAAACCTGGGCGGCGGCGGTTTCCTGATGGTACGCCTGCGGGACGGCAAAACAACAGCTATCGACTACCGCGAAACCGCCCCGGCGTCGGCGTCGCGCAATATGTATCTGGACCCTCAGGGGAACCCGATCAAAGGAGAAGGCGGCTCACTGGAGGGCTGGCGCGCACCGGGCGTTCCGGGCACGGTGGCGGGTATGGCCCTGGCCTGGAAAAAGTACGGCTCCGGCAGGCTTACCTGGGCGCAGCTTATCGAACCATCACGACGCCTGGCTGCGGATGGTTTTGTCGTCCGTCATTCACTGGTCCGCGCGCTGGGGCAAAAGCGGGACCTTCTGGCGCGCTACCCGGACAGCCGCCGTATTTTCCTGAAGGGAGGCAGACGTTATGCTGAAGGAGATCGTCTGCGCCAACCGGAATTAGCGGCGACGCTTGCGCGGCTGCAAAAGCGTGGGCCGCGTGAGTTTTACGAGGGCGAGACAGCGCGGCGCATCGCCGTTGCGATGAAGCGAAACGGCGGGCTGATCACGCTCTCCGACCTGAAGGGCTATGCGGCAAAGGAGCGCAGGCCGCTGCGCGGAACCTATCGCGGCTATCCCATCGTCTCCATGCCGCCGCCCTCATCGGGCGGAGCGGTTTTGCTGGAGATGCTGAACATTCTGGAGGGATATGATCTGCGCGCCTTCGGCCCGTCCTCCTCCGGTCGCTATCATCTTCTTGCCGAGGCGATGCGCCGTGGGTTCGCCGACCGGGCCGAATACATGGGTGACGCCGATTTCGTGCGCGTGCCGGTCGCCGGTCTGATCGATAAAGCCTATGCTGCGCGATTGCGCGGCGACATTTCGCGGGAGCGCGCGTCAGCCAGCGTACAGGTGAAGCCGGGCCGACCTGCCGGGGCGGAAGCGGACGAGACGACGCACTTCACGATTGTGGATAAAGACGGGAACGCGGCATCCAACACGTATACGCTGAACGGAAATTTCGGTTCCGGCGTGGTGGCGACGGGTACAGGTATCCTGCTCAACAACGAGATGGACGATTTCGCCGCGAAGCCCGGCGTCCCCAACCTGTTCGGCCTGATTCAGGGCGAGCGCAATGCCATCGCACCGCGCAAGCGCCCTCTTTCCTCAATGACGCCGACCTTCGTGCTGCGAAAGGACGGCTCGCTCTGGTTCGCCGTCGGGTCGCCGGGTGGGCCGACCATCATCAACACGGTGCTACAGGTCATCACCAACGTCATTGACCACGGCATGAACCTTCGGCAGGCCATCGACGCCCCGCGAATTCATCACCAGTGGCTGCCCGACGCGATCAACTACGAAACGAACGGTCTGTCCGCCGATACGATGACGGTGCTGCGCGCTCGGGGGCACACGCTGACGGCGCGCAAAAACACCCCGTATCTCGGTAACGCGCAGGGGGTGATGATCGAGGCGGGAACCGGCGTGCGTCTGGGAGCCAGCGATCCGCGCGGCGACGGCGCGGCCATCGGCTACTGACCGCTGTGTGCGTCGTCGCCTATGTTTCCGGCCACGGCTTCGGCCACTCCGCCCGCGAGGTCGAGGTACTGCGCCGCCTGCCTCCGGAGATTCCGCTGGTCGTCAAAACCGCCGCGCCCGAGTGGTTCTGGCGCGAGGAAGTGCAGCGCCCTTTTGAATTAGTCCCCGACGCGTACGATGTCGGATGCCTTCAGACCAATTCGCTGGATGTGGCCGCCGCCGCAACCTATGATGCCTACAGGGAAGTCGCGGCGCGCAACGAAGCGCGGCGCAGTGAGGAAGAGGTCGATCTGCGCCGCCGGGGGGCGCGTGTGGTCATTACCGATGTGCCTTCCTTTCCCCTTACCATCGCCGCGCATCTGGGCCTTCCCGGCCTGTGTGTTGCCAACTTCACCTGGACCGACATCTACGCCGGACTGGTGGATGCCGAGCCGCGTTTTATGCCTGTTGTGGTGGAATTGGAACGGGAATATGCGCTCGCGACGCTGCTTCTGGACGCTGATTTGTCGCTGCCGATGCCCTATTTCCCGCACCGCGAGCGCATCGGACTGGTGGCCCGCCCGCACCGGGAACGCCGGGACGAGCTGGTCGCGCTGCTGGGTGTAGAGCAGACGAAGCGGCTTGCCCTCGTCTACGCGGGAAACTGGGGTCTGCCGCTGCCCTGGGAGCGTTTGCAGACATTCACGGACTGGCACTTCGTCTCGCTTGCCGCGCCGCCGGTTTCCGTCGCCAACCTGACAGTGTTGCCGCGCCGCGCGCTGCCGCACGCCGATCTGGTGGCTTCGGTTGACCTGGTGATCTCCAAGGCAGGCTATGGCCTGGTGGGGGAGTGCCTTTCCGCCGGGACGCCGCTGCTGTACTGTCCCCGCCCGGATTTCGCGGAAAACACCGCGCTTGATGCCGCGCTTTCGGCCTGGCCCGGCGGCCTGCGCGCCTCGGCAGAAGATTTTCTGGCCGCGCACTGGGAGCCGTTTCTGAAGCAGGTTCCGCCGCGTGGCGCAGTTCCCCGGTACACCGCCGACGGCGGGGAAAACGCCTCCGGAATCATCGCCCGTTTCCACGCGCGTTGACCTCGTAGTTTTGCGGGGCGTTTAGCGACCATAAAAATCGGGAAAAGTCCCCATTTTGCTTGACACGTCTGCTCGCTTAGGCTATAATCTCCCGCAATCGGGAGGAGTTTCGCCCGTGGTTGTTCGGCTGGTTCCTGTAGGAGGAAGAAATGCAGATCGGTAAAGTGAAGTGGTTCAGTGACGCCAAAGGGTATGGCTTCATTGAGGTAGAAGGACGACGTGACATTTTTGTCCACTACTCCGCAATCCAGAAGGATGGCTTCAAGACCCTCGTCGAGGGACAGGAAGTGGAGTTCGAGATCGTGGATGGGGCAAAGGGGCCTCAGGCTGCCAACGTCCTGGCTGCCGCTGCCGCCGAAGAGTAATCATTCGCGCTGTTGATTGCGTTTTGCAAGCGATAAACGAACAAACAAAATGCCCCGGCACCCGCCGGGGCATTTTGTTTGCGATCCTGGGGATTGACACAGGCTTTTCGATTGTGATAAACTTCTCAATGTAGGAAAGGCGGACGCCGGGCGAAACGCGGCGTGCCTTCCCGGAGGGAATATGCCCGATCAGTCCACGGCGGTGCAGGCGGCTCAGACGGCAACGCCGCTGCTGCATACCTACATTCCGGTTCTCGTCCTTGCCATCCTCGCTGTCGGCCTCGCCGCTGTGATGACCATCCTTTCCTGGGTGCTCGGGCCGAAAAAGCCGACGCCGCAAAAGCTCGCGACGTATGAATCCGGCGTTGTGCCCATCGGGTCGGCACGTGAGCGGTTTCCCGTCAAGTTTTATCTGATTGCGATGCTGTTCATCATCTTCGACATTGAAACCGTCTTCTTGTATCCCTGGGCAGTCAACTACCGACATTCGGGCGGACTCATGATTTTCAATCTGGTGGAGATGGCGGTGTTCGTCGCGATCCTCTTTGTCGGGTACATTTATGTGTGGAGAAAGGGGGCCTTCGAATGGGATTAGAATCTCAGGCCGGTGTTTTGACCGCTTCGCTCAATAAGCTGGTAAACTGGGCGCGGCGCAACTCCCTGTGGCCCGCAACGTTTGGTCTGGCCTGCTGCGCTATCGAGATGATGGCCTCGACCGACAGCCGCTTCGATATGTCGCGCTTTGGCTCGGAGGCTTTTCGCGCCAGCCCTCGGCAGGCGGATGTGATGATCGTGGCCGGGCGCGTGTGCAAAAAGATGGCCCCCGTAGTGCGGCAGGTGTACGATCAGATGCCGGAGCCGAAATGGGTGATCGCGATGGGCGACTGCGCAAGCTGCGCGGGTGTCTTCAACAACTATGCGGTGGTGCAGGGCGTCGACCAGATCGTTCCCGTGGATGTTTACGTTCCCGGCTGCCCGCCGTCGCCGGACGGCCTGATCTACGCGGTCATGCAGCTTCAAAAGATGGTTGACCAGGAGACGTTCGCGGATCGGGCGTAAAGGGGCCGGACAGGCAAAACAATGGTAGACACAGACGTTCGTTTAGGGCTGACCGGCTCCGACCTGATGATCCGCGACCGCCAGTTCAAGAAGGATCTGGCCAGTCTGGAAGAGATGGGCCTGACCCCCGACAACTCCCCGGAGTTCAAGGCGCTCGTTGACGCCGGTCTGGAGGGCGAGATTGTCGCTTCGAAGCGGTTTCAGGGGCAGGATTTTATCATCGTCCGGAAGAATTGCATCGTCCAGATATTGACCCTCATGCGCGACCACCCCGAGTGTCTTTATAATTATGTTTCGGACATTTTTGGCGTCGATCTGCTCGGTTTTGATAAAGAGCCGCGCTTCGAGGTCATCTACTCGCTGTATTCGCTCACTACCTATCGGCGCATCGTCATCAAGGCGCAGGTGGACGAGGACGACCCGACTATCGACTCTGCGCACGAGGTCTGGCAGGCCGTGCCCTGGGCCGAGCGCGAGATTTACGACCTGTTCGGCATCGAGTTCAACAACCATCCGGACCTGCGGCGCATCATGATGCCGGACGACTGGATCGGTCATCCGCTGCGAAAAGACTTCCCGCTCGGTGGCGAAGAAGTAGAGTTTTCCCACAACGTCCGCGATAAGGACAGGCATTCCCGATGAGCACGGTTCAGTTGTCCACCACCTCGGATTTGACGCGCGCCCACGGCATTCCCGCCGGTATCGAACTGGAGCGGTATATCGACCCGCTCACCGATACCGAGAACATGGTCCTCAACATGGGGCCGCAGCACCCGTCCACGCACGGCGTTCTGCGCCTGGTGCTGGAACTGGACGGCGAAACCGTCCGCAAATGCACCCCCCATATCGGCTATCTCCACACCGGCATCGAGAAGTCGATGGAGAACCTGAGCTACTACAAGGCGCTGCCGCTAACGGACCGCGAGGACTATCTGTCCAACCTGTGCAACAACCTCGCCTACTCGATGGCGGTCGAGAAGCTGATGGGTGTGGAGATACCGCCGCGTGCCCAGTACATGCGCGTTCTTCTTAACGAACTCGAGCGTATCGCCTCGCACATGCTGTGGCTGGGGACGCACGCGCTGGACATCGGCGCGATGTCGGTCTTCTTCTACTGCTGGCAGGATCGCGACCGGATTCTGGAGATAAAAGAGCATCTTTCCGGCGTCCGCACCAAGACCTCGTGGATTTGTCCCGGCGGGCTGCGCGGCGACGCGCCCAGCGGCTGGATGACGCGCGTCAAGGAGTTTATCGATTACTTCCCCGAGCGTATCGTGATGTACGAGAATCTGCTCACGAACAACCCGATCTGGATCGAGCGGACGCGCGGCGTCGGCATCATCTCCGCCGAAGACGCTATCTCGTTCGGCATGGGCGGGCCGAACCTGCGCGCATCGGGAATCGCCCACGACCTGCGGAAGACCAACCCATACTCCAGCTACGAGAAGTTCGATTTTGATATTGCCGTCGGCAAGTACGGCGACGTGTACGACCGCTATCGGGTGCGCATCGAGGAGTTGCGGCAGTCGCTGCGGCTCTGCCAGCAGTCCTGGGAAGCGGTGCGGGATACGGATGGGCCGGTGCGGACGCTGGATCGTAAGATCGCGCCGCCGCCGCGTGAGGAACTGGACACGTCGATGGAGGCACTGATCCACCACTTCAAGCTGTATACGGAAGGTTTCCATCCGCCGGTCGGCGAGGCTATCGGCGCGGTCGAAGGGCCGCGCGGCGAAAAGGCGTACTATATCGTCTCCGACGGCTCGAATAAGCCCTATCGCTCGAAGATCAAGGGGCCGAGCTTTTACAGCTTGCAGGCGCTGCCCAAGATGGTCGAAGGCCGTATGCTCGCCGACGTCGTCGCCGTTATAGGTTCGATAGACATCGTGCTGGGCGACATCGACCGCTAACGAAGGCGGTCAGCATGCCGGACAGACAGAACATTGCCACCGGCGCACCGTGGGAAACGAAGGTCGGCTACTCGCGGGCCGTGCGCGTCGGGCTTTTCGTTTACGTTTCCGGCACGACGGCGACGAACGAAACCGGCACTATCGTCGGTGTCGGTGATGCTTACGTGCAGACGGTTCAGGCGCTTAACAATATTGAGAAGGCGCTGCACGCGGCGGGGGCGCGGCTGGAAGATATTGTCCGCACCCGCATCTACGTAACGGACATAGAGCGGTGGGAAGATATTGGCAGGGCGCATGGCGAGTTCTTCCGTGACATTCGCCCGGCGGCCAGCATGGTAGAGGTAAGCCGCCTGATCGCGCCGGAAATGCTGGTGGAGATTGAGGCCGACGCCGTTGTTAGCGACGGTGAATAAGAAACGATTATGCCCAGATTTACGAGCGAAACGAAAGCACGAATCGACGAGATAGCCGGACGTTACCCGGACCGGCGCTCGGCCCTGCTGCCCGCGCTGTGGGTGGCGCAGGAGGTGTACGACGGCTGGCTTCCCGAAGAGGCCATGCAAGAAGTCGCCGACCACCTGGGAATGTCACGGGCCGAGGTCGAAGGGGTTGCGTCGTACTATACGATGTACAACAAGGAGCCGGTCGGCAGGCACCACATCGAGATTTGCCAGAACATCTCCTGCATGATCCTCGGGTCAGATGATCTAATCCACCACTGCGAGCACCGGCTGGGCGTTGGCTCCGGAGAAACCACGGACGACGGGATGTTCACGCTGTCGCGAGTAGAGTGTCTGGGCGCGTGCTCGAACGCTCCCGCGGTGCAAATCGGCGCAACTTATCATGAAAACGTCACCAAAGAGCGACTGGACACGATTATCGAGCAGTTGAAGTCAGCCCCCAGCGAAGTCGCGCACCCCGCGCAGGCGAAGATGCCCGAACAGGGTCAATTTTAGGAAAACAATGATGACTGCAAGCGCCCCAAAAACCGACTACGCACCGTTTAACGAGTCCGACCCGGCGGCGGACGCCGATACGCTGCGCGCCCGCATGGAAACGGACGGCTATCTGTTCTTTCGCGGTCTGGTGCACGAAGACGAAGTGCTGGCCGTGCGCCGTGCTATGCTGGAATTCTGCGCTGAGGCGGGCTGGCTGGACACGAGCCGCGATCTGATGGAGGGTATCGTCGCGCCCGGTGTCAACCCGACGACGGAGGGACGGGCAGATTACAATGCCGTCTACCGGAAGATTTTGAAGCACCCCGGCTTCGACGCCTTTCCCGAACAGCCGGGCCTGCTGACGGTTGCGCGGGCGCTGCTGGAAAGCGAAGAGGTGCTGGTGCACCCGCGCCGCATCGGGCGTATCACGTTCCCGAACAACCCGGAGGCGACGACGCCCGCGCACCAGGATCACTTTTATATTCGCGGTACAGTGGCGACCTACTCCTGCTGGGTACCGCTGGGCGACTGCCCGATTACTCTGGGCGGCCTGGCCGTCGCGCGCGGTTCCCATAAACAGGGTTTTATCGAGCATACGGAGCGATTCCCGGCGGCGGTGGGCGGTCGCGGCGTCCCCACCGATGAATCTATTGAGTGGCACAGCAGCGATTTCGCGCCGGGCGATGCTCTGTTTTTCCACGCGTACACCATTCACAAGGCGCTGCCGAACCGGACGGAAAACCGTCTGCGCCTGTCCACGGACAACCGGTATCAGCGCCCGGCGGAAGAGATTCACCCCGGCGCGCTCAAGCCGCACCTGGGTCTGGACCTGTCGGAGTAGAAACCAGAACAAAAATGCACGAGCAGCATCAGATTTTGTATAAGCATCGGTTCGTCGAGGGCATCAAGGGCATCGATGTCTACCGGAACCACGGCGGCTACGAGGCGTTCCGCAAGGCGCTGACGATGACGCCCGAAGCGATTATCGACGAGGTCAAGCTGAGCGGCCTGCGCGGGCGCGGCGGCGCGGGCTTCCCGACCCATATCAAATGGGCCAGCGTCCCCAAGAACACCGATCAGGAGCACTACCTGATTATCAACGCCGACGAGGGCGAGCCGGGCACGGCCAAAGACCGCGACCTGATGAATAACCTGCCGCATCTGCTGGTCGAAGGCTGCCTGATCGGTATGCTGGCGATTCGCGCCCGCAAGTGCTACATCTATATTCGCGGCGAGTACGCGGAGCCGTGGCAGAATGTCCAGCGCGCGATTAACGAGGCGTACCGGGCCGGGTTTATCGGGAAGAACGTGCTGGGTTCCGGCATGGACTTCGATGTCTACACGCACCTGGGCGCAGGCTCCTACGAGTGCGGTGAAGAGTCCGCGCTGATATCATCGCTTATGGGCGAACGCGGGATGCCGCGCCTGAAAGCGCCGTCCGCGCCGCTCTACACCGTCAGTGGCGCGTGGCAGAAGCCGACTCCGGTCAATAACGTCGAAACTATCGCCACCGTCGTGCCCATTATCAACATGGGCGGCGCGGAGTACGCCAAGATCGGCTACGGCAGCCCGCGCTCGCGCGGCACCAAGCTGACCTCTATCTCGGGGCATGTGAAGAAACCCGGAGTCTACGAAATCACGCTGGGAACCCCGATGCGGGAGGTGATCTACGACATCGCCGGGGGCATTCGTGACGGCCACACGCTCAAGACCTATATTCCCGGCGGCTCGTCCACCGGCTTCATGATGCCCGAACCGCTCGACTACCCGATGGACTACGAGGGCGTGGTCACGGCGGGCGCGATGCTCGGTTTGGGTTCGGGCGGCCTGATCGTCATGGACGAGACGACGCCGATTGTGCCGGTGACGAAGCGTCTGGTGGACTTTTATCACCATGAGTCCTGCGGCAAATGCACGCCCTGCCGCGAAGGCTTGAACTGGCTGGCGAAGATTTACGACCGGATTCTGGCCGGTGGGGGACGCCCGCAGGACCTCGACCTGATCTGGGACATCTGCGATAATGTGCGCGGCAAGTCGTTCTGCGGTCTGGGCGAGGGCGCTATCGTGCCGGTGATGACCTCGATCAAGTACTTCCGCGACGAGTACATGTCCTACATCAAGTCCGGACGCGACCTCGTCATGGTATGACGGTTTTGTTTCTGAGAACAGGTTAATGAGCGAAAACGACAAAAATACCGAAATCCACACCGCGCAGACGAATACGGAAGAGCAGGCGAACGCGCCCAAGGAAAGCACTGACCAGCAGGCGGCACAGCAGACGATTGCTGAAGCGGGAGCGATGCCCGCGAGCGCGACGACCGCCCAGGAGGCCGAGGCAGCGGGCCGGGTAGCCGACCCGCAGCCGACCGCGCCGCCGGTCTCTTCGACGCAGGCCGATGGCGGCGCGCGGACGGTGGAAGACACGCCTCGCTCCGAGCGTGACCGGACACCCGCCGAAAAGGCCGACGCCGTCAAGGTGCAGTCCGACGCCGAGGCCGCTAAGGCCGCCGGTGTGGAGATGACGAAAGTCACTGTGGACGGCGTCGAGGTTGAGGTGCCGAAGGGGACGCTGGTTATCGAGGCGTGTTTCCGGGCGGGCGCGGACGTTCCCTATTTCTGCTACCATCCCCGGCTGACCAGTATCGGCGCGTGTCGCATGTGTCTGGTGTCGGTGGAACTGGAGATGTTCGGGGCGCGGCGCGAAAGCATCTTCACCTGCTGCACGGTGCCGGTCGCCGAGGGCATGGCGATTAAGACACGGACGCCGGAGGTAAAAAAGGCGCAGAACGGGATGCTGGAGTTCCTGCTCGCCAACCACCCGCTGGACTGCCCGATCTGCGACCGGGGCGGCGAATGCCCGCTCCAGAACATGACCGTCGCCTACGGCCCACCGACTTCGCGCTTCATCGAGGAAAAGCGGCACTTCCCGAAGGCGTATCCGATTTCCGACTATGTCGTGCTCGACCGGGAGCGGTGTATCCAGTGCATGCGCTGCACCCGCTTCTGCGAGGAGATAAGCGGCGACGGCCAGTTGGCGCTGCTGAATCGTGGCTCTTCCACCGAGATAGGGACGTTCTTCGGGCATGATTTTACGTCGAATTTTTCCGGGAACACCATCGAAATCTGTCCGGTAGGCGCGCTGCTGTCGCGTACCTACCGCTTCGCCGCGCGGCCCTGGGAAATCAGCAGTTCCGACTCCATCTGCTCGAAGTGCGGCAACGGCTGCAACGTCGCCCTGCAAACCCGCCTGGGCGAGCTGGTGCGCGTCAATGGCCGCACGAACGAGGACGTGAACGAGGAGTGGACCTGCGACCGGGGCAAATTCGGCAACTACTATGTGAACGACGAATCGCGCCTGAAGCACCCGCTGATGCGCCGCGCCGACGGTGCGCTGCATCCGGCGTCGTGGGATGAGGCGCTGGCCGCTGTCGCCGAGCGCATCACGCGCACCAAAGCCGAGTTTGGCGCGGACGCCATCGCGGGTATCGGTTCCACGCGCTGCACGGTCGAAGATAATTATCTGTTTGGCAAAATGCTGCGTGCTCTTGTCGGCACCAACAATCTTGACCATCGGATGCTGCCCCACGGCTTCGAGCCGATGCAGACGACGATTGCTGAGATCGAGCACTTTAAGACGATTGTTTCGGTCGGAATGAAGCTGGACTGGGATCAGCCCATCGTCTATCTGCGCGTCTTTAAAGCCTATTCCAAAAAGGGCGCGAACTGGATAAAGGCCGACGTGGTGGATAATACCGTGACCGAGGCGCTGCGCGCGGGCGGGGCAGACGCGGTGCTGCTTCTGCCGCACCATCTGCCGCAGGATCAGATCGACCGTGCGAAAAAACTGTGCGCTTCTACCGGCGCGAAGCTGAACGTGCTCCTGCCGGACTGCAACTCCTGGGGCGCGGCCCGCGCGGGCATTCTGCCGGACCGGCTTCCGGGCCTGACGGCTTTTCGCGAGGGGCGGGCGCACCTGGACAGCTTCTGGAAGACGCCGCTGCCCACCGCGTCCGGCCTGGATTCTGACGGTATCTTCGATGCCGTCAGCGCGGGGCGCGTGCAGATGCTGTACATCATGGGGTCGGACCCGGCCACGCGGTTCCATGACACGGAAAAAGCGCGGCGCGCATTAGAAGCCGCGCCGTTCGTGGTCGTGCAGGAGCTTTTCCTGACCGAGACGGCGAAGCGCGCCGACATCGTTCTGCCCGCCGCGTCGTTTGCGGAAAAGGATGGGACGTTTTTCAATATCGAGGGGCGCGAGCAGAAGATCAAGCAGGCGATGCCGGTGAAGGGGGACGCCCGACCGGACTGGCGTATCGTCGCCGACTTGATGGGCCGTCTGGGAACGCCCGTGCCCTACTTCTCGGCCCGCGACATTTATCGTGAATATAACCGGTCTATCCCGAAGGCGGAAGCTGTCGCTGCCCGCTGACGGCTCGGAGATTGTATGGACGCCATTTTCGGCAGTGAAATCTGGAAGCAGCTTTTCGTCTACTCGGTGACGGACCCCGCTCACCATATCGAGGTCTGGGCGCACGTCGTCCGCTCCCTTCTGCGTATCGGCATCGGTCTGGGATTCATCCTGACCATCGTGCCGGGGCTGATCTGGCTGGAACGGCGGCTGCTGTCCTGGATGCAGGGACGGCTCGGCCCCAACCGCGTCGGCTGGCAGGGATTGGCGCAGCCTATCGCGGACGGCATCAAGCTGTTCTTTAAGGAAGACATCATCCCGACGAACGTGGACCGGTCGCTGTATATTCTCGCGCCGGGCGTAGCGCTCGCGCCGGTTTTGATGTCGGTGGCCGTGCTGCCCTGGAACGGCTCGCCGGATTGGGGCGCGGTCGCGCCGGGGCTGAACATCGGCATTTTGTTTCTGCTCGCCATCGCCTCCATCGAGGTCTACGGCGTTATACTGGCGGGCTGGTCGTCGAACAACAAGTATTCGCTGCTGGGCGGCCTGCGCGCAAGTTCGCAGGTTATCTCCTACGAACTCGGCATGGGCCTTTCCATCATCGCCGTGCTGCTGATGACCGGCACGCTGGCGACGCAGAGCATCGTCGGCGAGCAGGGAATTATCGGCGACCCAATTAATATCGGAAACACCGCCTACACGGTCTACCCGCATTCGCTTAACTCCGGCTTCTGGCACTGGCATTTCCTGGCTTTCTTCCCGTTCGGCCTGGTTGCCGCGGTTGTCTACTTGATCTCGATGGTTGCGGAAACGAATCGCGCGCGGTTGGCCCTGCGGGAAGCGGATACGGAAGTGGAGGCGGGCTTCCACACCGAGTATTCGAGCATGAAGTTCGCCATGTTCTTCATGGGCGAGTATGCGAACATGCTGATCGTCTCCGCAATCGCCATCACGCTGTTCTTCGGCGGCTGGCTTGCACCGTGGGGCGCGCTGAGCCAGATACCGGCGTCGGCGGGGGCGTATCTCCCGGCGTGGCTGATTAACACGCTGAATATGGCCGTCATCGCGCCGTTCTGGTTTGGTATCAAGCTGTTCCTCCTCATCTGCTTCTTCATCTGGCTTCGCGCGACATTGCCGCGCCTGCGCTACGATATGCTGATGAAGTTCGGCTGGAAGGGGATACTGCCTATCGGCCTGGTGAACGTCGTCCTGATCGCGCTGTCGATGGCCCTGCAGCAGTCGTTCGGCAGACTGCGCGGACACCTGATGGCCGTAGCGGTGGGCCTGGGTATCTGCTTCGTCCTGTTCGTTATCAAGATGGCGACGTATCGCAAGCGGCGACTGGATACCGAAACGACCACGATTTCCCCGATCCGACGGGAACCTGCGGCGCTGCCCGTGCCCGCGCGAAGAACACGAGAGGTCTAATTACTAAAGATATGTCCGACTTTTTTGAGGACGTAAAACAGATAGCGCGGGAGGTGGTCGCGCCGTTCAAGGGGCTGGGCATCACCTTCGGCCAGTTGGGTGAGCGGAAGACGACTATCTCGTTTCCGGACTATCGGCGCGTTATGGGCGTGCGCGCTCGCTGGCGGCATGTTCTGAACCGTTACGACAACGGGCTGGAAAAGTGCATCGGCTGCTCGCTGTGCGCGGGTGCGTGCCCCTCGAATGCCATTCTTGTGGTTGCCGACGAGAACACTGACGAGGCGCGTTTTTCGCCGGGCGAACGCTACGCGGTGCGCTATGAGATAAACATGATCCGCTGCATCTACTGCGGCTTCTGCCAGGAGGCGTGCCCGACCGGAGCCGTCGAACTGAAAGATGTTTTCGAGATGGCCGAATCGACGCGCCACGATCTGATCTTTACGAAAGAGATGCTGCTCGTCCCCGACCCGAATCGGGAGCGCGTGGATTAACCTACCCCCTGCCCCCTCCCTAAAGGGAAGGGGTAGCTGAGGAAACGACATGCCGCCCACCTCGCCCGGCGTGACCGGGGAAATGATTCTGTTTATTATCTTCGGGGCTGCCGCCATCGCCACCGCGCTGGTCATGGTGCTGCAAACCAATCCAGTACGTTCCGCGCTATTTCTGGTTCTGAACCTGTTCTGCGTCGCCGTGCTGTATTTGCTGCTCAACGCGTGGTTCCTGGCCGCCGTGCAGGTACTCGTCTACACGGGCGCGATTATGGTACTCTTCCTGTTCGTCATCATGCTGCTGAACCTGGGGACGCCGGACCGGGAAGCGGACCGGCTGAGACCGCAGCAGCCGATTGCGGTGCTGTCGGGTCTGGTGCTGGCGCTGATTATCGGCGGTGTGGTGCTGTCGCCGCTTCCGAACCCGTCGCCGACGCTGCGTGACGACCGACTGGGCACCGTGGAAGCTATTGGCAGAAACCTGTTCGACCCGGCCCAGCCCTGGCTGTTTCCGTTCGAGGTGACGAGCATCCTGCTGCTGATTGCCGTAATCGGGTCGGTCGTGCTGGCGAAGCGACGGCTGTAAAGGAGAGCGAATAATGCCTGAGTCTCAAGCCGTAACCGCCGCTGCTGCCGCTGTGCCGCTGTCCTGGTACCTGATGCTTTCGGCGGTACTGTTCACCATAGGCGTCGTCGGTGTGCTGATAAAGCGCAATCCCATCGTCATTTTTATGTGCATCGAGCTGATGCTGAACTCGGTGAACGTCACCTTTATCGCCTTCGCGCGCTACCTGGGCGATACCGGGGGCCTGATGTTCACCATCTTCGTGATGGCCGTCGCCGCCGCCGAGGTGGCGGTGGGTCTGGGGATTCTCATCAGCATCTTCCGTTCTCGTGAGAACATCAACGTGGACGAAATCAATATCATGCAGGGTTAGAATAGCCGGGCCGCTAAACGACCCGTCTCCCGAATAAACGGCCTTGCGGTCGGGCGTAAGGCGCGTCCGAAGGACGCGTTTCAAAAAGATGGGTGGTTTATCGGGGCTTCCGCAACCATCAATCCGCTTTTGTGGCTCATTCCGGCGTTCCCGCTGCTGGGTTACCTGATTATCGCCTTCCTGGGCCAACGGCTGACCGGGTCGCCGCTGCCGGTCGTCGAGGCGGGAGGGCATGATGATCACCATGGTGGCGACCATGCTGCCACGGATGCCCACGCACATAACGCCGGGCCGTCCGACGCGCCCGAATTCGCCGCCGACCACGCAGCCGCCGCGTCCGGTGTCGCTTCCGGTCACGGCGCGAACGACCCGCACGGCCCCACGGCGCACGGCGACGATCACGGCAGCAGCCATGGCGGGCATGATGAGGCCCATTTGAAGCCGGGAGGCACGAAGCTTGTCGGCGGTCTCGCCACCCTGATGGTATTCCTATCGTTCCTGGTTTCCCTTCTGGTTTTCTTCTCGCTGCTCGGCGCGCACGGCGAGGGAACGGCCCGCGTCTTTTCCCCGGCGTTTACCTGGATGAACGTTCCGCCGTTCGCCGACCCGCTGGGCAGTGAGGTGATGAAGGGACTGAACCTCAACTTCCAGCTCGCCGTTGACCCGTTAACCAGCCTGATGCTGCTGATTATCACCGGCATCGGGACGCTCATCCACCTGTATTCGACCGGCTACATGAGCCACGACAAGGGGTACGCCCGCTATTTCTCCTACCTCAACCTGTTCGTCTTCTTCATGCTGCTGCTGGTGATGGGGTCGAACTTCCTGGTGATGTTCGTCGGCTGGGAAGGGGTCGGACTGGCGTCGTACCTGCTGATCGGGTTCTGGTACACCCGGCAAAGCGCGACGGATGCGGGCAAGAAAGCCTTTATCGTCAACCGTGTCGGCGACTTTGCCTTTTTGATTGCGCTGTTCCTGATCTTCAAGTTCTTTGGAACGTTCGAGTTTTACGGCCCCGGCGGCGTGCTGACGGCGGAAGGAATCGCAGGCGCGAAGGCGGCGGGCTACCTGCAGGGTGGACTGGCGCTGGGCCTGGGCGCGGTGACTCTGGTCCCGCTCTTGATGTTCATCGGGGCAACGGGCAAGTCGGCACAGATCCCGCTGTTCGTCTGGCTGCCGGACGCAATGGAAGGCCCGACGCCGGTTTCCGCGCTGATTCACGCGGCGACGATGGTAACGGCGGGTGTCTACATGGTCTGCCGGGCGCACAGCCTGTTCCTGCTCTCGCCGACGGTCATGACAATCGTTGCCGTTATCGGACTGACGACGGCCTTCATGGCGGCGACGATTGCGCTGGTGCAGACGGACATCAAGCGCGTTCTGGCCTACTCCACCGTTTCGCAGCTTGGCTATATGTTCCTGGCCTGCGGCGTTGGCGCATTCGGAATCGCCATGTTCCATGTCACAACGCATGCCTTCTTCAAGGCGCTGCTGTTCCTCGGCTCCGGCTCGGTCATCCATGCCATGAGTGGTGAGCAGGACATGCGGAACATGGGCGGGCTGGGTCTGAAAATTAAGACGACATGGCGGACGATGCTGATCGGGACGCTCGCCATCTCCGGTATCGTGCCCTTTGCTGGATTCTGGTCAAAGGACGAGATTCTGCTGCACGCTTTTGCCGGGCCGAACGAGAACGGGCTGGGCAGCCCGTTGCTCTGGGCGGGCGGCTTCATCGTAGCGGGCATGACGGCGTTCTACATGGTCCGTATGATGATGAAGACGTTTGCGGGGCAGCCGCGCTTCTCGCCGGAGGTCGGCTCGCATGTCCACGAGTCGCCCCCGTCCATGACGTTCCCGCTGATCGTGCTTGCCTTCCTGAGCGCGGTCGGCGGCTTTATGAACGCTGCGCCGCTGGGAATCCACGCCTTCGAGCACTTCCTAGGAGATACGGTCGGCTGGCGGGAGCGGGTGAACTATCCGCTGCGCGTGGAGAATACGACGGTACTGATTCTGCTTGCAGCCTCCGCGCTTCTGGCAATCGCTGTCTGCTTATGGGCAAGAAGCGCCTATGCGAAAGCGCCGCGCGGTGAAAGGCTGACCGAACAGCAGAAGCAGGCCAACCCGCTGTGGCGCTGGACGTACAACAAATGGGGCGTAGACGAGATTTACAACGGCATCTTCGTGCGCGGCGGCAAGGCATTCTCGAACTTCCTCTGGAGGTATATGGATGTCAAGGTCATTGATGGGATGGTCAACGGCGTCGCTGGCGGCATTGCCCACTTCGCCAACAGCATTCGCGGCTGGCAAAGCGGCTATGTGCGGAACTACGCCCTGACCATGCTGGTCGGCGTCGTGCTGGTCGTTCTGGGCTGTCTCATCGGCGTCGGCACATTCGGCGGCGGGCGGTAAAAAACACTATGCTTGAACAGTTAGAAACGATTCCCGTACTGAGCATTATGCTTGCCATGCCATTGGTTGGGGCGCTCTTCGTCGGCTTTTTGCCCACAGGCAAAGGCGGCGCGAATTCGAAGCTATGGGCTTTCGTATTCTCCCTGCTCACGTTCTTTGTCTCACTGCTTCTCCTGGCATTCAACCAGGAAGCGCTCTTCAGCGCGGGAAATGTAGCGAACGCGGGCAGCCATTTTCAGTTCCTGGAGCGGCATAACTGGCTGCCGGAGTTCGGTATCTCGTACCATGTGGGCGTCGACGGCATCGCGATGCTGCTGGTTGTGATGACGACCTTCCTGCAAATCTTTGCCGTCGCCATCTCGTTTACCACCATCCATGAGCGGTTCAAGGAATACTTCATTACGATCCTGGTGCTGGAAACGGGCATGCTCGGGGCGTTCGTCGCCCTTGACCTCGTCCTGTTCTATGTGTTCTGGGAAGTGATGCTGGTGCCGATGTACTTCCTCATCGGTATCTGGGGCGGCCAGCGGCGCATCTATGCGGCACTGAAGTTCTTCCTGTATACAATGGCCGGTTCCATGCTCATGCTGGTCGCGATTATGGCGCTGTTTTTCCATGTCCATGCCCAGACGGGTGTCTGGACGTTCAATCTGCTGGACATTAAGACGGCGCTTGCGGCCACGCCTATCACGGGCAGAATCGGTATGCTGATGTTCGGCGCATTCGCCCTTGCCTTTGCAATCAAGGTGCCGATGTTCCCGTTCCATACCTGGCTGCCGGATGCGCACGTCGAAGCCCCGACGGCAGGCTCGGTCATTCTGGCGGGCGTGATGCTGAAACTGGGCACGTTCGGCTTCGTCCGTTACTGCATTCCGCTTTTCCCGGATGCCGCCGCCGTCTTTGCCCCGCTGATTCTGATCCTGTCCACCATCGGCATCGTCTACGGCGCACTGGTGGCGGCGATGCAGACCGACGTGAAAAAGCTGGTCGCCTATTCCTCGGTCAGCCACCTGGGGTTTGTAATGCTGGGCCTGTTCTCCTTCACCCCGCAGGCGCTGTCCGGGGCGGTGCTTCAGATGATTAACCACGGCATCTCCACCGGCGCGCTCTTTTTGCTGGTCGGCATGATCTATGAGCGGCGGCACACGCGCCAGATCGCCGACTTCGGCGGGCTGTGGGAGCAGATGCCGGTCTTCGGGCGCATTTTCCTGATTGTTACCCTGTCGTCCATTGCGCTGCCGCTCACGAACGGTTTTGTCGGCGAGTTTCTGATTCTGGTAGGGGCCTTCCAGAGCGAGGTTCCCTTTGCGCAGGTATTGACCGTGATTGCGACCACAGGTGTTATCTGGTCCGCCGTCTACATGCTGTGGATGTTTCAGCGGGTCATGTACGGGCCGGTGGACAAGCCGGAGAACCGCCGCCTGCGGGACCTGAGCTTCGGTGAAAAGGCGATCATGATTCCGCTGGTGCTGGTAATCTTCTGGATGGGTATCTACCCGACCGCGTTCACGCGAAAGATGAACAGTTCCCTGCAGATTGTCTTAGGCGAAACGCGGAGCCAGCGCCCCCTGTCTTACGGAGGCGCTGAGGCAGCGGCAGCGGCGGCGGCGGCGCAGCAGCAGCGCCTGCCTGCCGCCTCAGGGCGCGCCGGGGTGGCTTCGCGATGACAAAAGCAGAGCGAGTCCGGGCGGCGTTGGCGGGGGAAGCGCCGGACCGCGCGCCGTTCTCGCTCTGGTACCACTTCCGCCACGAACCGGAAAGCGGTGAAGGGTTCGTGCGGGCTACCCTGGATTTTTACCGAGCCTATGAGCCGGACGTACTGAAGGTGATGCACGATACCCCCTACGAACTGCCGGTGGATATGCCGGTGTTCGAGCAGCCCGAAGACTGGAAACTCCTGGGGGTTAACCCGCCGGACATGGGCGCTTTCGGTGAGCAATTGCGGTCCCTGCGCCATATCGCCGAACACAAGAACGATGATACGCCGATGCTCGACACCCTCTATTCCGTATTTGCCGTGGCGCAGAAGATCACGGGGGGGCAAGTGCTGGAGCAGTTGGATGCCGAGCCGGAAGTCGTGACGTCAGGTTTGCGGCGGCTGGCGGCGGCGCTGGCCGGATATGCGAAGGCAGCCGTGGAGGACGCCGGGTGCGCGGGCGTTTTTTTGGCCGTCTCCGGCGCGGACGCGCAGACCATGCCCGCCGCACGCTACGAAGAATTGTTCCTGCCCCTCGACCGGCTGGCGCTGTCCGGAGCGGCGGGGGGATGGTGCAATATCGTCCACCTGCACGGCGACGACCTGCACGCCGAGATGCTGCTGCCCCTGGTAGAACAGGCTCAGGCCGTTTCGTGGAGCGACCGCGCCGCCGGGCCGGGGCTTGCCCACTTTCAACAGCGAACCGCCAGGTGTGTCGTCGGTGGGGTGAATGAGCGGCGTATCGGCGGCTACGCGCCGGAGCAGGTGCGGGCCGAAGTGGCCGATGCACTGGCGCAAACCGGGGGGCGCGGCGTTATCATCGCTCCCGGCTGCGCCGTGCCGACCGAAACGCCGCCAGCGAACCTTCATGCCATCAAGGAGGCCGTGGAGGCAGGCGTCGGACAATCCGGGTAAGATGAGGACACTGTGAATCAATCCGTTTCAGATATTACTGCGCTGGCATCGCCACTGATCGTCATCGTGCTGGGCATGGTGGTGCTGCTGTGGGACCTGGCGCTGCGGGACAACAAGCGCAGCCTGGTGTATGTGAGTATCATCGGCCTGGGCTTTGCGGCGGCGGCGGCAGCCTTTTCCAGCGGCGGCACCGAACACGCCTTCGGGCGGGGCATGATCTCGGACAGCCGGGGCAATCTGTTCAACATCATCCTGTGTGTCATCGCTGGTCTCTCGATTCTGATGTCGGAGCAGTATCTGGAGCAGAAAGAGATCAATCACGGCGAATTTTACGCGCTGATTCTTCTGTCCACTTCCGGCGCAATGATAATGGGGATGAGCAACGACCTGGTGAACGTCTTCCTGGGTCTGGAAATCCTCTCCATCGCGCTGTATATCCTGTCCGGCTTCGCGCGGCGCGAACAGCGCTCGGAAGAATCCGCCGTTAAATATTTCTTGCTCGGCTCGTTTGCATCGGGTTTTCTGCTGTACGGTACGGCGCTCATTTACGGAGCCGTGGGCATGGTCGCCAAAACCAGTCAGGGGCTTCTGGTGGGCGAATCGTTCACGAACTTTGATGCGATCACTCATGCCCTGCGGGTTGCTCCGCAACTCGCGACGACGCCGATTTTTGTCGCCGGTATTGCGCTGGTGATTGTCGGTCTGGGCTTCAAGGCGTCCATCGTCCCGTTCCATGTCTGGACGCCGGATGTTTACGAGGGCGCACCGACTCCGGTTACGGCCTTTATGTCGGCGGCGGCGGGATGTTTACGAGGGCGCACCGACTCCGGTTACGGCCTTTATGTCGGCGGCGGCGAAGGTGGGGGCGTTCGCCGCGTTCATTCGCGTCTTCGAAATGCTTATCACGAACACGGCGGTCGCGGCGGCCCCGTATGAGGAGATCCTATGGGTGCTGGCGGCGCTCACCATGGTGGTGGGCAATGTGCTGGCGGTGCGGCAGACCAACATCAAGCGGATGCTCGCCTATTCGTCCATCGCCCACGCTGGTTATATCCTGGTCGGTATCCTGGCAAGCAGCACCGGCAACGAACTGGCGCGCAGCGCGGTGCTGTACTATCTTCTTGCGTACTCCTTTATGAATCTGGGGGCCTTCGCCGTCGTTATCTGGCTGGGGCGAAACGGGCAGGAGTACCTGGAGATAAAGGACTATACGGGTCTGGCGCGACAACAGCCCCTCGCGGCGGCGTTGATGGCGATCTTCATGCTGTCGCTCGCGGGCATTCCGCCGACAGCCGGCTTTTTCGGCAAGCTGTACCTGTTCCTGGGCGCGGTGGGCACCGGGCGGCAAAGCCTGGTTATTCTGGCCTGCCTCGGCCTCCTGGCGAGCGTTATCGGTGTGTTCTACTACCTGCGTATCATCGTCCAGATGTACTTTGAGGAAGGTGAGCAGAGCTTCGCGGGAATATCGCCGGGAACCCTTGTCAAGACCACGGCGATCATTGCTGCGATTGCCACCGTTGCCCTGGGTCTGACACGCATCGGAGCCTTCACGCCTGCCGCCCCCGAAACTGTCGCCACCCCGCAACCGCGTTCAGAGGGAACCCCGGTTTCGCAACGCTGATTCGGCCTTTACCGCCGGTAAAAGTAATACCATGAACTGCAAAGAAGCCGCTCGACGAGATTTCCTGAGGCAAGCAGGCGGGGCAATGGGCAGCCTTGTTTTGCAGGCATTAGCACCGCCTCGTCTTTTTGCAGCAGCCCCTTCGCTGCCGACCGCCCCGGTGGCACTGGCGCGCGTGGACAGCTATGCGCTCCCAACGGTGCTTTCTCGAATGGAGATTCTGCTCGGCCAGCTCGGCGGTCTGAAGAAGTCGGTGGCAGGCAAGACGGTGACGGTAAAGGTCAACATGGTCAACACGCCCCGGCAAAGCGCGCTGGGGCTGCCCGCCGGTCGCACCTACCAGATTCACCCCAACACGGCCCTGGCTCTGGCTATTCTGCTGGATCGGGCGGGAGCGAAACGCATCCGCTTTGTGGAAAGCACGTTCAGCACCGCGCCCGTCGAGGAGTTTTTCGTGTCCGGAGGCTGGAACCTTCGTGCCTTCGCGGCATTGGGCGCGGCGGTCGAATTCGAGGACACGCGCAATCTGGGCAAGGGGAAGCGCTATCATCGGATTAAGGTGCCCGGAGGCGGCAGCCTCTTTCCTGCTTACGACCTGAACCATTCTTATGTGGATTGCGATGTTTACGTCTCGCTTGCCAAGCTGAAGAATCATCAGGCCGCCGGAGTGACGCTTTCGATGAAGAATAACTTCGGCATCACGCCCACCGCCCTGTACGGCAAAAGCGAGCCGGATGAGAACAACACGTCGAGCCGGGGAACGATGTTTCACGACGGCACCGAGAAACCGGCGGCGGGCCTGCCGCAGGAAATCGACCCGGCCTCGCCCCGGCGGGTGACGTATCGGGTGCCCCGGCATACGGTGGACGCGGTGGAAATCCGCCCCATAGATCTGGCGTTGATCGACGGCATCGAGACCATATCCGGCGGCGAAGGCCCCTGGCACCGGTCGCTGGTTCGGCAGACGCCGCGCCTGTTGATTGCCGGACGCAACCCGGTCTGCACGGATGCGATTGCCACCGCCGTCATGGGCTACGACCCGCTGGCCGCGCCCGGCACCGGCCCGTTCCCCGGAGATAACCACTTGGCGTTGGCAGCAAAGCGAGGGTTGGGAACCAACGATCCGAAGCGTATTGAGGTCGTCGGTCTATCCCTGCGGGAAGCGCGGCATCCGTTCGGCTGGGAACCGTCCGCGCGCAACACTTAGAGCGGCGCGGGCGGCGTCAGCAGTCGGCGGACGGTGGCGGCCATAACGTCCTGCGTCTGGGCGATAACGGTGTAAAACATGGCCTCGCGAAACAGGCGCTGCGCCGGATGCTGGAGCGAGTTTGCCGCGCCGGAAGAGGCTGCGACCGCCGCGTGCGCGGCCCGCACCGCCAGTTCAATCGCCCAAGCCCGTGCTCCCAGCGCGCCGGGCTTGTATTCGGAAATGTCCTTGGGGCCGTCAGCCCACCGAAATCCCTCCGTGCGGCAGGCGTTTATTTCCGTTTCCAGCGCGTCCGCCGCCTCGGTCAGGAAGTCGATCTTCCTTTTCTCCGCCGTTCGTCGCAACAGCTTCAGAGAAGCCCGCGCGCAGCCCAGCGGGGGAGAGACGGCCCCGGCAATGTTATTGGTGTCGCCCCGCGCCATCTCTTCGCGCGAAGAAAACTTGATAAAGTCCTCGTCCGGCACGAACCGGTTTTCCAGCCGCACCTCTGTCGTCGCCGAGGCGTTCATCGCACACAGCGGCAGCGGTTCGGACGAGCGCAGCGACTCCGACTCCTCAGTGGCGACGTAGACATAGACATGCCGTTCGTCGGGAAGGACCGCCCCGTAGACGACCCCGGAGAGCAGGGGCCAGCCCGTTACCCAGGGCGCGACGCCGGAAAGTACATAGCCGCCGGGAACCTCTTCTGCGCGCAACATCGGTTCGGGACGCCGCAGATGGCCGAAGGCAACTCCGACCAGATGCCTTCCCGCCGCCATGTCGCGCAGAAACCGTTCGCACAGACTGGGGTTCCTGCTGCCCGCGATCATGCCGCAAGCGCCCAGATGCTGCGTAAGCGTAAACCAGGTCGTGCCGCACGCCGCCGTCAATATCTCGGTGAACAACCGCTGGAACGCGCCGGAGACGCCGAAGCCTCCGTATTCGCGCGGCGTGGTAATACCCACCAGGCCCGCTTCGGCGAGAATGCGGATGTTGTCGGCGGGCGGGTCCGGCGATAGATCGGTTTCCTGGGCGCGCGGCTCCAGGACGGTGTCGGCAATCGTCTGGGCGCAGGCGAGCAGATCCCGCTCCTCCGGCGTGAGGCTGGGCGTGCCGGGAGGAACCTCCGGCTCGGCATAACATTCCATGCGGCTATTGTACCTGATGCCCCCCTTGCCCTCTTTTGGCGCGAGGAGGGCAGGGGAGGTTATAGCTCCATGATCATCGGCAGGATCATGGGGCGACGCTGCGTCCGCTTTTCCAGGAACTTCTTGAGCGACTGGCGCACGTCCACCTGAACGGCGTCGTAGTTGCGGGCCTCGTCTTTGGGCAGGTTCTCGAGCATCTCCCGAATGTGATTCGTCGCCTCGGCAATAAGCTCTTCGCTGTGATCCATGTACACGAAGCCGCGCGATAGGATTTCCGGCCCGGAAACGATCTCGCCGGTTGCGCGATTGATGGCGGCGACGACGACGACAAACCCATCCTCAGACAGATGCTGCCGGTCGCGCAAAACGACTTCGTGGATACCCGCCGTGCCCGAAGCGTCCACCAGCACGGCTCCGGACGGCACGCGGTCTACGACCTTGCCGCTCTCCTCGTTCAGTTCCAGCACGTCTCCGATTTCCAGCCGGAAAATATCCTCCGGCAGCCAGCCCATCTCCTCGGCGGTCTTGGCGTACAGGCTCATCATCCGCTGTTCCCCGTGGACCGGTACCACATACTGCGGGTTGACAATGTTAAGGACAAGCTTCAGCTCTTCCGCGTTGCCGTGGCCGGAAACATGGACCGGCATCAGGGCATCGTAGATCACATGCGCGCCACGCGCGATCAGGCCGTTGACCACGCGCCACACGGCGTCTTCATTGCCGGGAATCGGGGTCGCCGAAAGAATGACCGTGTCGCCCTTTTCAATGTGCACCTGACGGTGCTCGGCGGCGGCCATGCGGGAAAGCCCCGCCAGCGGCTCGCCCTGAGAACCGGTGGTCAAAATCGTCACCTGCTTGGGCTTGAGCGAGCCAAGCTCTTCCGCGCGCACACGAATACCCTCAGGCACGTTCAGGAACCCGAGCGAGGCGGCCATGTCCATATTCTGGGCCATGGAGCGCCCCACCGTGGCTACCTTGCGTCCATATTTCGCCGCCGAGTCCACTGCCATCTGCATCCGGTGTATCTGCGATGCAAACGAGGCGATAATGATGCGACCTTCCGTTTCGCGGAAAATGCGGTCGAAAGTCTGCCCGACGATGCGTTCGGATGGCACGAAGCCCGGCTTCTCGATGTTGGTTGTATCGGAAAGCAGGGCCAGTACGCCCTCTTCCGAGATACGCGCCAGCTTTGCCACATCGAAAAGGCGGCCATCCACGGGCGTCTGATCGAACTTAAAATCGCCGGTATGCACGGCGATCCCGGCGGGCGTGCGAATCGCAAAAGCCAGCGAATCGGGAATGGAATGCGCCACCTGTATCGGCTCCACGGTAAAGTGCCCGATCTCCAGCGTGTCACTCACAGCGAATTCACGCAGATCAAGGGAATCGAGCAGGCGGCGCTCCCCGAGACGGTGCCGCGCCAGACCGAGCGCCAGCCGTGTCCCGTACACTGGGACGTTAAGCTGCGGGAGGATATACGCCAGCCCGCCGATATGGTCCTCGTGTCCGTGGGTCAGGATGATCGCCTGCACAGCGTCGCGGTTCTCGATCAGGTAGCGGATGTCCGGGACGACCACGTCTACTCCAAACATCCCTTCATCGGGGAATTTCAGCCCGCAATCCACCACGAGAATCTGATCTTTGACGTGGTAGGCGTACATATTCTTGCCGATCTCGCCCACTCCACCGAGGGGAATGATGCGAAGTTTACCGTCCGGCAGTGTTTCCAAATAGATCTATCTCCCTGATATCTGTTATCAGTCTAATTATACCGCGCCGAAACGCCTGCCGCCTGCAATGCGATAAGGTTCTGCCCTGGCTCACTTTGCACGGCCAACCAGCGAGGCGTGACATAGCCCCGTAAAACGGCGGGTATTTTACGGCCAGACGTGTAATACCGACCTTTCCTGGGGAGAATAAAGCTGCACAAGCCGGTAAACAAGGTTGCCCGGCGCTTTCCTCCGGAGGTTATCCATGACTCACGCCTTTCGTGTCGTCGCCGCCGCCACCGCCACTGTGGCTGCTCTCCTCGCAACGGCTGCCTTCGCGGCCACTCGCAACTTCACTGCCGCCCTGACGGGGGACCAGCAGGTACCCGCCGTCGCCACGGCTGCTATTGGGCAGGCCCGGTTTGATCTGAACGATGCGGGCACGGAGCTGGCTTATCAGATCAATGTCAACGGGATCAAAGATGTTAAAGGCGTGCAGCTATGCCTTACCGCGCGGGGGCAGACCGGCCCCGTCGTCGCCGAACTGATGACCTCGCTGATACAGGGCGAAGTCAGCGGCCATCTTACGGCGGGCACCGTTACTGCCTCCAGTCTGCGCGGCCCGCTTAAGGATAAGACGCTGAACGCTCTGGTCGCCGAGATTGAGGCAGGCCGCGTCCACCTGAATATTGGTACCGTGGACCATCCGAAGGGTGAGATTCGTGGTCAGGTGAAGTAATCTGCCTCCAAGGCGGGCTGTGGCGACCGTCTCCCCACAGCCCGCTCTTTAATAAAATCACCAGAAAGACTTGTGAGGCAATTGCAAGACGGGATGCAGGGTTTTGCCTGCGTAGGAACGGCTGTACGGATAGTGAACTAACGGTGGTGGAGGCACAGTCGTTTGAGAAGCAGTGGCTCAGGCCCACTGCATTGACAAATGTTTTCGCTGGACAAGGTGCACTCTGCCGTGGTATAATAAGAACATATTCAGCGGTGGAGAAGAGGTGGCGACAGCATATTTGAGATGCTGTCGCTTTTCGCTTTTTGGGGAAGGCACGGATGGACCAGGCGACAAACGATGTTATGCAGTTTCTAACGAACCCGGAGCTTCGGTTCGGCGCAAGCCCGATGGATGCGGAGTTTTTGGAAGACCCGGACATGCTGCGTGAAGCGGTCGAGAATCTTCTGGAAGACCCGAGTTCGCACCCGGACAGCCGCGAACAAGGCGAGGCGTTGCGGGCACGCCTGGATGCGGCGGATTGGCCGCTGATCGCGCGTGAATTCCAGCAGCGTTTGAAGACCACAGCCCGCTTTTTCGATACGGACATCGAAACCAACAACGCCGCGCAGTAGCTCTATAGCGTCCCCAGCGCTTCCGCCACCACATGCTGCTCGGCTTGCGTCAGGTCTACGAGCGGCAGACGCACCGGCCCGACAGACTGCCCTTTAAGTGACAACGCGTATTTGACCGGCGCGGGGCTGGGAGCCGAGAAGATGGCGCGCGTAATTGGCAGCGTCGTGAGGAAAAGGCGCAACGCCTCCTCGCGGTTTCCTGCGAACCAGGCGCGGTGCATTGCGGCAAGTTCCGGCCCGACAACATGTGAGATAACCGAGATAACGCCCGCGCCGCCCAGCGCCAGGGTCGGCAAAATGGTCGCATCGTCGCCGGAAAAGACATCGAAGGTTTCCGGGGTGGTACGGACGATCTCGGCGACCTGCGCGAGATTAGCGCTGGCCTCTTTGGTGCCGACGATGGTAGGCGCATCGGCAGCAAGGCGCGCGGTCGTCGTCGCTTCGATATTGGTGATCGTGCGACCGGGAACGTTGTACAGCAGGACGGGCAGGGGAGTGGCGTCGGCAATGGCGCGGAAGTGCCGGTAGAGGCCCTCCTGACTGGGCTTGTTGTAGTAGGGCGCGACGGAAAGCAGCGCGTGCGCGCCCGCCTCCGCGGAGCGTTCCGCAAGCTCAACCGTTTCCGCTGTGTTATTGCCGCCTGCCCCTGCGATCACCCAGGCTGTTCGTGAAGATAGGGAGGAAGGGATGTCCCGCAGGGCCGCGCAGACTGTGCGGACCAGTTCGACCTTTTCCGCCATCGTCGTCGTCGGCGACTCGCCGGTTGTGCCGTTGACGACGACTCCGTCCGAACCGTTGGCCCAAAGCCAGCGCGCGATCTCCCCGGCCCGGCGCATATCCACGCGCCCCGCGCTGTCCATTGGCGTTACCATCGCCGTTACCACGTGCCCAAAGCGGGCGTTTTCGCCTCTCATGCCGCCTGCCTTTTTACCGCATTCCGTTCGATAAGAATCTCTGCAATCTGGAAGCCGTTCAGTGCCGCTCCCTTCAGAATCTGGTCGCCCGCCAGGAACAGATCGACCGCCTGGGGATGGCTGAGGTCGTCGCGGATACGGCCCACGAGTATCTCATCGCGACCGGAGGCGTCCAGCGGCATGGGAAAGAGATTGTTCTCGCGGTCGTCCACGACGCGGACGCCGGGGAAACCCGCCAGCGCATCGCGGATGGCGTCGAGCGGGGGGCGGTCCCCGGCAAACTCGATGTTGACGCTTTCCGAGTGGGCGCGAAGAACCGGCACGCGAATACAGGTCGCGGTGACGAGCAGGTCCGGTTCGTGGAGGATTTTGCGGGTCTCGTGCACCATTTTCCGCTCCTCCTCGTTGTAGCCGGTCGCGTCGATAGCCGTGTTATGCGAGAAAAGATTGAAGGCGATCTGGTGCGGAAATACCTCTTTGACGATGGGATCGCCGGACAGCCAGGCCGCCGCCTGCTCCTCCAGTTCGCGCATAGCCGACGCGCCCGCCCCGGAGGCGGCCTGGGAGGTGGAGACGACGACGCGGCGCACGGGCGCGAGCCGATGCAGCGGCGCGAGCGCCATCAGCAAAAGGATGGTCGAGCAGTTGGGATTGGCGAGGATTCCCCGGTGCCACAGCACATCGTCGGGATTTACCTCGGGAACAACGAGCGGCACCGCAGGGTCCATCCGAAACGCGGAGGAGTTGTCGATAACGACCGCGCCCGCCTCCGTGGCCGCCGGGGCGAACGCTTTCGACCGACCGCCGCCCGCCGAAAAGAAGGCGATGTCCACACCCTCGAACGAGCCGGAGGTCAGCTCCTCAACCGGAAGCTCTTCGCCCCGGAAGCAGATTCGCTTGCCGACCGAGCGCGCAGATGCTAAGAGCTTCAGGGACGCCAGCGGAAATGGGCGCTCTTCCAGAAGCCGCAAAAACTCGGTGCCGACCGCCCCGGTGGCCCCAGCAATCGCTACGTGGTATTTCGTCGTCATTCTTCCCTGTCTCCGTTGGTGCTGCGCCGCCGCTGCTCTGCGTGCCCATCAACGGGCGGCGGCGGCGGCGGAATGGTAGATTCGTGTTTCGTCAGCAGTTTTCCTACCAGATCGGCAAGATGGTCTATACCCACCGGCCCGGTGCCCAGTGGCGCAACCTCGACGACACCGTCTCCTAAGATCTCTTCGTCCGTCACCATCAGGAAGTGCGCGCCTGCCGTGGCCGGATGGGCGCGCAGGGCGGCGATGATCCCGGCGGCATCGCCATCCGTGGCGGCGACATCGACCACAACCAGATCGGGCGGCGTCTCGGCCACCTGCTTTTCCGCCTCGTCGCGGCTGGCAGCCACCAGAACGCGCGCTGCGTCGTTTTTGCCCTTCAGGTGCTCCCGCAGGCTGGCAGCAAGGCAGTCGTCTCCCGCGACCAGCACGGTAGGCGGCTGTCGCCAGGAAGCGAGGGCCGCCTGGAGCGTGTCCGTCAGGTGCGCTTCCTCCACCGGCTTTCTCAGGAAGGCGAACGCATCGGAAAGCTCATGCCGCGAACCGTCGCCGGACAGCGCGCTGACCAACACTACGGGAATAGCACGGGTCTGCGGGTCTGCTTTCAGCTTCCGGAGAACGGTAAAGCCATCGATACCGGGCATCATCAGGTCGAGCGTAATCGCGTCCGGCTTCAAATCGCGCGCCCGCCGCAGAGCCTCTGCTCCGCTGGTCGCGCCCACCGTGCCGAAGCCGCGCTTTCCCAACTGATGTGTCAGCAGTGTGACAATGGCCGGATCGTCGTCCACGCACATGATCAGGCCCGACGGCCTTGCCGTGCGTGGAGCTTCTCGATCTGCAAGGGGAGCGGCAAGCTCCCCCTGCGGCCCGACAGGCGGCGACGACGGCGAGGCAATCTCCTGCGTGGAGTCGGGCGCGGCAGGCCGCGTGGAGTCGGCGACCGTGGGCAGAGTGAAATAGAACCGCGATCCCTTGCCCACTTCGCTTTCGACCCAGATCACGCCGTTCAGCTTTTCCACCAGTGCGCGCGTAATAGCAAGGCCGAGGCCGGTGCCACCTGCTTCGCGTGTTGTGGAATTGTCGGCGCGGAAAAACTTCTGGAACAGGCGCTGCTGATCTTCCGGCGTAATACCGATGCCCGTATCCGCGATGCAGGTGGTGACGAAAGTCTGGCCCGCTTCTATCTTCACGGTGACGCTGCCGCCGTGCGGCGTATATTTGATGGCATTGGACAGCAGGTTTATCAGAATTTGAGAGATGCGGTCGGAATCTCCGCTGACGTGGGGCAGATCAGGGGCGATGTTCAAGGATAACTCTATCCGCTTTTCCTCCGCCTGGTTCGCCAGAACACTGGCGGCATCGCGCGCCACTTTTGCATAATCCACCGGCTCGCGCCGCACCTCCACCCGCCCTGATTCGATGCGCGATATGTCCAGCATATCGTTGATGAGCGCGCTAAGGCGGGTGGTGCTGTTCTGGACGATGCCGAGAAATTCCCGCTGAAGGTCGCCCAGCGGCCCGGTCTGCCCTCCCAGGATGAGATCGACATAGCCCTTGATCGCGGTGAGAGGCGTCCTTAATTCATGGGAAACGACGCTGATGAACTCGGTCTTCATCCGGTCCACCGTCGCTTCGCGGGTAATATCGCGCAAGACGACGATGCGCCCCAGGACATCGCCGCTTCCCTGGCCGCTGTCCGTCTCGCCGCGGACGGGGGCGCTGTAAACGCGGAGCACGCGCCACTGTGGCTCGACAAGTTCATAATTGGTATCGGTGACGGCTTCAGGATCGGACAAAAGCGCGCGCAGATGGTCGCGCACATCGTGCGGCTTCTGGAAACGCGCAAATAAAAGCGGCCCCGCCTGCTCGAACGTCTGATCCATCACCACGTCGGCGTCCACGCCGAAAAGGGCGGCAGCCTTTTCATTGAAGACGGAGATACCGCCCCCCCGGTTGAACATCAGGATGCCGTCGTTGGTGGCGTTCAGTACCGCCTCGACCCGGCGATTCAGCGCGCCCAGGGTCTCGTTCTGCGCCCGCAGGATCGCTTCCCGCTGTCCGATAGTGCGTGCCATTCGTTCGAACGAGCGCTGAAGGTCACCGATCTCATCGTCGGGGGCCGCCTCCAGTTCCAGCAGCCGACTGGAGTGACCCTTTTCCAAAGCTTCCGTGGCACGATTCAGCGCCTCCAGGGGGCGGGTGACACCCAGCGAGATAGAGCGCCCGATCAGCAGGGCGAGCAGCAGCGCCAGACCGGGACCGACGATGGTCATGATGCGACGAATACGCTCCGCCGCCAGTGAGTGTTCCATCCGCTGATCGCGCTGCCGCGTCGCGATACCGTGCAGGCGGTTCAGGCGGCTGCGGATACGGCGGAACAGGGGCTGGCCGCGCCGCGCCAGATCACCGCTCCGCGCCTCACTTCGGCGAAGGATCTGGGGCCGAGCGATAGTCGTTAGCCAGGTTTCGTAGTCTTCGTGAATATTGGCCAGAACGGCCTGCAGAAGCTGCGCGCGCCGCAGCCGTCTGGCACGCTCCTCTACGTCGCGCCGCAGCGCCCGGTACTCATGAACGCTGGTCTGGAACTGCGTGCGGGAATCATCGTCGCCGATAAGCACGTAGCCGCGCAGATAGTTCTGGGAAAACATCGCCGCCCGTTCGAGCGCCTCGACCTTATCCACAAACTCGGAGCTGACCTGATATTCGCGCGTGGCGCGGCTGAGGATAGCGGAAAGCGCACTGGGCACCAGAACACCGGCGACCAGCAGAACCGCCAGAGGGATGAAGTAACCGAGCCAGATCTTATGGGCGATGCGCTGGTGGAACATTTCGACCGCTCCCTTTCTCCCCCTGGCCCCGCGAACAGCAGCGGCATCCCTGCCGTCCCTCTTCGTCGGCAAAAAAGGGACGGCGGTTCACAGCAGGTGTTCCAGACCCACCACAAGGCCGTCTAACTGCCGGGCGCGGCGAATGGCAAGCAGGACGCCGGGCATAAAGCTTGAACCGCGCTCGATGGAGTCGTGGCGCAGCGACAGGCGCTGGCCCGGCCCGCCGAAGATGACCTCCTCGGAGGCGATATAGCCGGGAAGGCGCACGGAATGAACGCGAATCTCTCCCGCCGCCGCGCCGCCGCGCGCGCCGGGAAAGCGTTCAAAAGCGCCGGGAGCATCGCCGCGTTTCGCAGCGCCCGCTTCGCGCGCGTCGGCGATAAGCTCCGCCGTGCGAACCGCCGTGCCCGAAGGCGCGTCCAGCTTTTTCTCGTGGTGCATCTCGATAATCTCGACATCCGGGAAATAGCGGGACGCTTCGGCGGCGAAGCGCATCAGCAGCACGGCCCCAATCGCGAAGTTGGCGGCAATCAGGGCGGGTGTCTGGTGATCCGCGCACAGACGACGAACTTCCTCCATGTCGGCTGGCCCCAGGCCCGTAGTGCCGACCAGCGGAATGACACGGGCGGCCAGCGCGGCGCGGATATTGGGCAAAGCCGCTTCGGGAACGGTAAAGTCCACCATCACCTCCGGGCGCGTCTGCGATAGCGCCGCCGAAAGATCGCCGGTAACGGTGATGCCACCGATGTCCTGGCCGACAGCAGCAACGTCCACGGCGGCGACCACGGTCATATCGGCTTCGGCGGAGACGGCACGCACGACTTCGTGGCCCATGCGCCCCGCCGCGCCGGTCACCAGTACGCGCACGGGTTCACCGCCCATTACGCTGCCGCCTTTGCTTTAGGTTTTGCAGCAGCAGCGGCGCGTTCACCCGCCGGGCGCGGCGCGCGGCGCTTTTTCGGGAACGGCCCGACGGCGGCAACCGTCAGCGCACCGGCATCAGCGGGGAAGATTTTGTCGGCGACCCGCAGAACATCCTCGTGCGTAACGGCATCGATAGCCGCCATAACCTCCTCCAGCGGAATGACCCGATTGAAATAAACCTCCGATTTTCCGATACGGTTCATGCGCGACGACATGGACTCCTGTGCCATCACGATAGAGCCGCGAAACTGGTTTTTCGCGCGCCCCATCTCTTCCGGGGTGACTCCGCGCTCCGCATGGCGGCGAACTCCTGGCGCACCAGGGCAAGGCACTGCTCGTAGGTATCGGGCGAGGTGCCGCCGTAGGCGACGAACATACCGCCCTCACGGTAGGTGGCCGCATACGAGCCGACCGAATAGGCCAGCCCCCGCTTCTCGCGAATCTCCTGAAACAGCCGCGATCCCATCGAACCGCCGAGTATGGTGTCGATGATCGCCAGAACGTACTTGTCTTCATCGAACTGCCCGTAGCCGGGCGTCCCAATACAAAAGTTGACCTGCGCGGTCTCTTTGGAAAGCAGATGGGTATCTACGGCAGCCTGGGGAAATATATGCTCCGCCGGACGGGAAACCCCTCCCAACTTGCCCAGGGTGTCTTTCACCAGTTCAACCACGCGCTCGTGCTCCAGATTGCCCGCCGCCGAAATGATTACCGCATCCGGACCGTAGCGCAGACCCATGTATTCCCGCAGATCGGAGGGGGTCAGCGCGGCCACGACCTCGGCCCGCCCGATCACCGGCAGGCCGAGCGGGTGCTGTTTCCACATCGTCTGTGCGAAAAGGTCATGCACCAGGTCGTCGGGGTCGTCGTCCCGCCGCTTGATCTCCTCAAGAACAACCTTCTGCTCGCGCTGCGTCTCTTCCGGGTCGAACACCGAATTCATATACATATCCGACAAAATGTCCACGGCCAGAGGCAGATGCTCGGAAAGCGTGCGCGCATAGTAGCACGTATATTCTTTGTCGGTGAAGGCGTTCAGATAGCCGCCGACGGCGTCCATCTCATCGGCGATCTGCTTGGCCGAGGGACGGCGCTGGGTGCCTTTGAACAGCATGTGCTCCAGGAAATGGGAGATGCCGCGCCGGTTCTCCTCTTCGTAACGCGCGCCGGTGGCGACCCAGATGCCCAGTGACACGGACTGGACATAGCCGATGCTTTCGGTGACGATACGGACGCCGTTATCGAGGGTGGTTTTCTGAACCGTGTTGGTCATGTTTGTTCCTGATGTTAATTTGGGGGCGATACGAAAATTGTACCGCAATACCGAGTGGGTAGGCAACCGGTGAAGCAGAGGGGCGATTGCCGAAAGGGGCGTGGTCAGCTTTGGTGGGATTTGATGACGCCGACGTGGCCTTCCAGTTCCAATTCGGTGACGCCATCCAGGGGCAGGTTCATCTTGCGGCACCAGGACGCCACCGCTTCCTTATCCGGGGCCTCCAGTATCCAGACGATACGGCCTTCGGCAAGGCTGTGGAAGCTTCGATAGCCGCGAACGACCGGGTCGCGCTGTCCGGCACGGGCAATTTCTTCGATACGCTCCTGAGAAAATTCGCCCGGCGGGAGAGTGTGAATGCTCAAAAACTTCGGCATAAGGCAGGCAATCGTTCCTTTCGCCGTTATTGTACCTGCGCCACGTAAAGCGGGGAAGGGGAGCGAAGCCGCTTTGACGCCTTAAGACAGGGTCTCTGTCCTTGAAGTCGCGGCGACGGAGCACGTCTCCTGCTGGGTGATGGGATTGTCAACCAGCGGCGACAGGCAGGGGAAAATAACTACCGACCGCGCAATAATCTCTCGTGTTTTTCGCCTGTCCAGCAGGCCTGCCCAGTCGTCCGGCTTTTGCAGGCGGACGCCCGGTATCACCTGATCGCGCGCCAGTTCGCTCAGCGCATCCTCGATAGTCACCAG
The DNA here is from genome assembly GCA_030447685.1 of Armatimonadaceae bacterium. Lineage (GTDB taxonomy): Bacteria > Armatimonadota > Armatimonadia > Armatimonadales > Armatimonadaceae > JAUJOK01. Next base: position 85,005 of record JAUJOK010000007.1, on the reverse strand, counting down.
AAATTCGGCGAGGCGTTTAGCGGGAACACGGATGGCCGCCAGGTTCAACAGAGTCGGCAGGCTGATACGGCGCGTGTCATCCGCGCTTTTGCGCGTCACCCGGTCGTAATAGGCCAGGCAGAAGCCCAGCAGAATCTGGTACTTTTGCCGCAGCGGGTGGTAGGCCAGCAGTTTGCTCGAAAGGGCTGAATAGTGCGCATTGCCGCCGCTGACCCAGTGGTAAACTTCCCGGCCCAGATGATAGCGGAACTTCACCACGCTGCGGATACTGCCGTCCTCCGTCGTCTGCTCGGCATCCAGCGCCTCCAGCGAAAGCAGCCGCCCGACGGAAAGTGTTTTGACCGTCTTCCGGCCTCCGTGGTACGCAGCGACATCGGCGCGCGGCACGCTGATGCGACTCAAAAGATAGACATCGCGGCCTTTGGCTATTATGTCGTCGGCATGGTAGCCGCCGCGCGGCGTCTGCCTGCGCCCCTGGAAGCGCAGCAGGTCCGAGGCATAGGCGGTGAGGTACGTTTCGTGCGGACTGTCCGGGTTCTGTTCCAGCCACAGGCCCGCCATCGTCAAAAACGTCTGCGCCGCCGATGCGCCGTACTTGGCGATCTGCTGGATGGCGCGCTCCGGCCCAAAGCCGGTAATGTCATCGCAGTCGATACGCACCTGCGTCTCGTTGCGCTGCGCCAGAATGGCCGCGCCGTTCTCACTGACCCGCCAGAGCTGCGGCGCGAACAGCGCGGAAAGCGCATCTTTGGCCGGTTCTGCCGTCGGCACGCGAAATAAGGCAGGAAGAGACGTTCTCAAGCGCGGCCCGGTCCGTACCCGCCCCGCCGGAAGCGAACCCGGATCGGTTTCGGCGAGAATCGTCTCCACGACCGCGTCCCACTGCTTTCGCCGCTCGATCCATTCGTTCACCCGCGCGGCCACCTCCACCGGCAGGTGAATCTGCGGGTCGCCGGTGTTTTCCGAACCGGCGAGCGCGGCATAAAAAGCGCTGAACGCATCGCGGGCCTCTGTCTCCGCCGCCAGCATCTTCGTCAGCGCATCGTGATACGCGCTCTCCTTCGGCGTCAGTGCCTCCCCCCGACTGCGCCGGGCTTCCAGTTCGCCCATCAGCCGCTCGACGCGCTCCATCGCCTCCGCTTCCAGGGAAAGGCCGCTCATCTATTTGTTCAGGGGAGTGAGGCGGATATTTCGGAAGTGGATTTCCGAACCTTCGGACTGGAGGCCGATAAATCCGGCTACCTCTTCCGCATTGGTTCCTTCGTTCAGGACTTCGCCGTTGACTTTGAGGGTTATTCTGCCGCCCGCGCAGGTGATTTCGTAGTCGTTCCACTCGCCGATAGGCTTCTCGTTCGTCTTCGTGCGGTTGCGATGGCGCGGGGTATTTTTATCCACCCGCTCGGCGGGCGTGTCCAGCGGCGCGCCGTCGATCAGCCAGAAATCGCCCGCCGCCCCGCTTTGAAGCTGCGCCTCCACGGAGCGCGGCCACACTTTATCCGGCCCGGTCAGGCGCAGCAGCACGCCGCTGTTCCCGGCTTTCTTCGTTACCGGACTGAAGCGCCATTGCAGCCGGAAGATATAGTTCGTATAGGGCATCATTGTGCGGATATATCCCGCCGGATTCCCCTTGCAGATAATCGCGCGCTCTTTGGGGTCAATGCTCCAGACATCCTGCCAGCGCGCCTTCGGGTCGGACAGGTGATAGGTCCAGCCGGAAAAATCCCTGCCGTTGAACAGCCGTATCTCCCGGCCCTTTTTGAAGCCGCCCGCAGCGTCGTCCACTGCCGCAGCCGAAGCGCAGCTTCGTTCCCCTCCGGAAGTTACTACAAAAAGCGCGGCTAAAATGCTGAGCGCGTACAGAATTTTTGTCATAGGTCGCCCCCTTGCTCCTAAATCACCCGATCCGATAATGGCTCGTTTTTTTCAAACGCCGCCAGATTCGCCAGAAAATGCCGTACCAGCCGCTCACTCTCGCCCGCGTGCCCCCCGGCGGAATGCGGGGTAATAAAGCAGTTCGGAGCGCGCCATAGCGGGTGCTCCGGAGGCAGCGGTTCCGGGTCCGTCACGTCCAGGTAAGCCGCCCCAAGCTGGCCCGATTCGAGCGCGCGGAGCACGGCTTCCTGATCGACCGTGGTGCCGCGCCCGATATTGTAAAAGCGGACGCCCGGCTTCATGTGCGCCAGCCGCGCCGCATTGACATAGCCCACCGTCGAGGGGTTGTCCGGCAGAATATTGACCACATGGTCGGCGTCGGCAAGCGTTCGCTCCAGATCAGCTTCGCCAATTATCTCGATGCCTTCATCGCCCTGAGCCGCGCGCCGCACGGCGACCAGACGCACCTGGAACGGCGCAAGCAGCGCGGCCATCCGCCGCCCGATAGCGCCGAAGCCCAGCAGAAGCACCGTCTGCCCGTTGAGCAGGAACGAATTAGCCCGTTGCCGACCGGAATCCCAGTTGCGGTCGGTGCGCTGACTTTCCAAACACTGCGGAAGCTGCCGCGCGAGAGCCAGCATCATGGCGACCGCGTGCTGCGCGCACGGCTCGTCATACACATGGGAGCTGTTGGTAAATACAGCGTTGCGCTCGCGAAGCGCGGCCCGGAAATCCTCGCGGTCATAGCGGGTGTAACCGGCGCTGGTGATGTGTACCCAGCGCAGGCGCGGGGATACCATGACCGCGTCCGGGTCCGGCTGCCCGAAGGCGATGTCCGCGTCCTCCAGCGCCTTGCCGGATTCGGACAGGACGAGGCGATGCGCCGCTGTTCCTTCCTTCACCAGCGCGAGCGCCGTGCCGGAAAACGAGGTGCTGCACGCGATGGTTAGAGTGCTTTTTGACATTTGGTGCGCCTCAGCGTGTCACGGGAGCGAAGTCGGCAACGCGCAGCCGGAAAATATCCCGCTGTTCGTTGGTGACAATCAGGTTGTTGTTATCGTCGAAGCACACGGCCTCGCACTGCTTCGCGCCGGTAAACACCATGCGCCGCGCCCGGCTGGAAAGGAATTTATTGCCGGAGCGCGGCGCATCGAAAGCCAGACGGACTGCACCGGCCCCTGACACAGTACCGCCAGCGTTTTGCCATCGGGCGAGAGGTCAGCGCCCGTCACCCATCCGCCCAAATCCCGGTGCGAATCGACCTTTTCGAGCACATTCACGCGGTCGGTGTAGTCAGTAGTCAAACGGTACAGGTTCGAGCCGGTCTCCGGGGTGCCGATCTGCCGGGACGCACGGTGCTTGGTCAGGAAGTGGAGCTTCCCGCCGAAAACGAAGACGGCTTCGCAGTCGAAGTGCCAGCGGTCGCCGGGAAACGTGTCCTGGTCGGGATAGGCGACGGGAAGCCATTTCCTGGTGCGCGTACGATCCACGGCCTCCGGATTGGGTTCGGTCAGCACGTAGACGCCGAGGTCGCGGCGGGCGTTGCCGTTGTTGCCCACATCGGCGATATAGAGCGTGTCGCCGTCGATGGCGATGTCTTCCCAGTCGAAGTTGGCGGCCATGTCCACCCGAACGCCAGGAAACGCCTTCTTGCCCTCCACCGCTGCCGCCGCTGCTGCCGCACCGACATAGAAATTGGCGGCCAGCCAGGAGGGCATGACTGCTCCGCCGTCGGCGCGTATCGCGAACAGTCGCGGCTCATCGCCGCTGTCGTTGTGTACCCAGTAGACATTGGGATAGCGGCGGCTCTTGACAATGCCGCTCATCTCCTCGATAGGGCCGTGCGCCACCTGCGCCGACGGTGTCAGTGCGATAGGGACCTGCGAGGAGAGGGGAGAGGCCGACATCAAAAAGGCCCAGTGCCAGCAAACTCAGGGAAACACGTCTTGGTCGCAACGATACGAACCTTTCTTTAAAGCGGCGGTGACTACGCGTACAGGTTCACGTTTTCACCCCATTTATCCTGCCGCTGCTCCCCGCGCCGGTTGCAGAAAGGCCGGTTGTCGGGTAAGGACGCTTTGACAGAATCAGGATTCCGAAAGGACAGCAGAAGAAGATGACCGAGACACGGAATAACGAAATCAAGCCCGCCTCCGAAATAGATGCGCCGGGCGGCGACGGCCACACGACAGCCAGCGCGCTTCCGGCCCTCAAGCCGGACGCGAAAGAACCGGCGGTCGCGGAGGATGCCGGGGAGGCGGGACCGCGCGGGGGCGGCACAGTGACGGAATCGGGTTCCGGGACCAGCGGCGGCGCAGGCGGAACGGGCGACCGGGGCGGTCCCGCGGAGATCGACACGCTGCGGGATATGCAGGGCGACGTGCCCCTTCCTCATGGATTGGACGAGCACGCTCCCATTCCGGGCCGCGATAATGATGCAGTTCCCCCGGGAAGGAGCGAGTAACAGGACCTCTTTCTTCCCCTCTCGTAAAGGAAAGGGGAAGAGGCCGACCTACACCAGCGGCGTCTTACCGGGAACGGCGACCGGCGGAACCGGCAGAGCGCCAAATGCCAGTTTCTCCGGCATCAGGTTCAGTGTTCGATTCCATCGCCTGCTCCCAGGTAACTTCCTTTCCCGTGTAGGCGGACATACGGCCCATGACGGCGACCATTGTGCTTTCGGCCACCTGCCTGCCCTCGTTCAGCGGCTTGCCCGCCCGGATGCTTTCGATCAGGTCGGTGTGCTCCTGCACATAGGGATTGGTTCTTTTGCCATCAAAGCGCCAGGGATTCGCCCCACGAATCGAGCCGCTGGCATTGGAGGTGCCTTTGGTGCCGATAAGATTCTCACCGACACGAGTGGCGGTGTCACTTATCTGGCGGCACATCGACTGGACGCGTACGCCGTTCGGGTATTCGTACTCGACGGCGAAATGGTCATAAATATGGCCGTAAGCGGGGTCAGTGCGTGACTGCCGCCCGCCCATGCCCGTCGCTTTGACCGGGTGGGCCTTCAGCGCCCAGTTCATCACATCCAGGTTGTGGACATGCTGCTCGACGATATGGTCGCCGGACAGCCAGGTGAAGTACAGCCAGTTGCGAACCTGCCACTCCATATCCGACCATTCGGGCTTGCGTGTGTGCATCCACAGGCCGCCCTGGTTCAGTAGCACTGCGCGGCAACGATCTCGCCGATAGCCCCTTCATGGATGCGCTGCATCGTCGCGACATATTCCGCCTGATGGCGGCGCTGGGTGCCCGCCACAACGCCCAGCCGCTTCTGCGTCGCAAGCTCCGATGAGGCGATCACGGAGCGGACACCTTCCGGGTCCACCGCGACCGGCTTTTCCATGAAACATGCTTGCCCGCCTCGACGGCGGCCCTAAAATGTGTCGGGCGGAATCCTGGCGGCGTCGCCAGGATAACCAGGTCCACGCCGCTGCCGATCACCTTTTTATAGGCATCGAAGCCGGTAAAGACACGGTCATCGGTTACTTTGAACTTATCGCCCAGGTCTTTCGCCAGACGTGCTTTCGCACCGTTCACGCGGTCCTGGAACAGATCGCCCAGAACGACGATCTCAACGCCCGGCGCGGCGTTCGCGCAGTCGCCCGCCGCGCGCCGTGCCGCGCCCGCCGCAGCCGACAACACCGACACGGATCTGCCGGTGCCCTGAGCGTGGGCATAATTGCCGGATGCCAGAAGCGCCGCGCTCGCGGTCATCGAAGCGGATGTTTTAATAAAATCGCGCCGTGAAAAATGTCCCACCCGGCGCGGGTCCTGCGTGTCCATAGTTACCTCGTCGTTTTCTGGTCAGTTTTCCCGGATGATCCGGAAACCGGCGAACGGCCCATCCGACAGCCACCATTTTGACTTCGGGTTCTGGGGATCGGTGACGTTCCAATCCGGCGTTTGCAGCGCCCGCGCGCCCGCGTGTACGTCGTCGGCTTTGTCCGCGAAGGTGCCCCCGCGCAGAACGGGCTTTCCGTCTTTGCCGGTACACCACTCGCCCGCGTTGCCCAGCATATCGTGCAGTCCCCAGGCGTTCGGCTTCAGCTTGCCGACCGGGTGCGTCTTGTCATCGGCATTGTCCCAGTGCCAGGCTACGGTCGCCAGTTCTTTGGACGGTATCGAGGCGGCGGATCGCGGCACCGGCGCGGGCGGCGTGCTCCCACTCCGCTTCGGTAGGCAGGCGGTACTTTTTCCCGGTTTTGGCGGATAGCCACCGGCAGAACCCTCTTCCAATGCCCCTTGTAGGTCAGGCTGACGGCGGGATAGCCCTGGTGGCCCATGCCCCTGTCCGGCGCGCCGTACGGATTGCTGGGGCGGGAAGCGGCGTCCACGCCTTTTGCACGCTGCTCCTCCGTCATGTCCAGCTTAAAGGCGAAAACGTCGTAAGCGTCCCACGTCACCTCGGTCTTCGACATCCAGAACGGCTTGCCGCCGGGTGGGGGCGGGATCGGAACCATCTCCCAGCGCACCAGCGTACCGGGAATCGTTTCCGTATAGGGCTGAGCGAGGCTTGTGGTCTTTGTCGCCCGGCGGGCATCTTTGCTGCTGGTTTTTGGCTCGCGGCTTAACCGCGTGTACGGGCGTCTTCTTTGCCGCAGGTGGAGCCGCCGCGAGCGGAAGCGTGTGTGTTATCATGAGGGCGAGCGCGCCGAGCAGGCGCGCATTTAATTTCGACCGTGTGACGGAGGGGCAGAAGGGCGTAATGCGGGTAGTCACGGCGGTGTGGCGGCTTTCGGGAATACTTGCGGCGCTGGGAATACTGAGCGCACCCTGTCGGTCACGCGCCTTCCCTGAGCCGTTATCAGTATACAGCTTCACATGGGTGCAAGTGCGCATGGTGGTGTACGCGCCCGACAAGGCGGCGGCGGAGGGGGCCTGCACGGCGGCCTTTGCCCGCTTCGCCGAACTGGAAGACGTAATGAGCGATTATCGCCCCACCAGCGAGCCTTCTGTTCCGACCACCACGCCCGGGTTAGGCGGGACCTTGCCCACAACACCCACGTCACCCAGCAGCCTGCCGACACGCTCCAACCGGGTGCTGATCATCTGTCGCCCCGACTCCTCCTCAAGGCCTCTGTCGGCTGCCCGCGTGATGCGGTTCGCGTGCTCGAGCAGCACCAGCCGCCGAGCCGTGCCTTGCGTCATCCCCGATAGGTCTTCGAGCACCGCCAGCTGCCGGTCGAGCACGTCGGGATAGCTATTGCCGACCGCGCGTATCTGGTCGAAGGCAAGGTCCATAACAAGGGGAAAGCTCGTGCCTCGTGCGATGAGGCGGAGGCGTCCCGACTCGTCGTAGCGGCGCCTCGGCGGTATCTCCCGACCGGCCAGGCGTGCCAGCACCGCGCCCAGGTGATCTATGCAGTTCACGGCGGTGGTCGGGTCGTTGATGCCGGGCGAGAGCGCCTTGAGCGCGATGTCCACGAGCTGTCGGACTCCGAACTCGATGTCCTGCTGTAGCGTCCGCTCCTTCCCTACCGCGTACAGCGCCCGGATCTCCTCGATGCAGCGGTGGTCTGCCTCACCGTAGGAGGTGAGGGTAGCCAACGGTCTCCCCTGGACGACGAACTCCCCTACTCCGCGCTCCATGGTAAGGGCCAGGTGTGTACGAATCAGGGCTGGCGGCGATCTCTTCGGGCGTGCCGCGCGCGGTGACTCGACCGCCGCTTGCCGCCGTCCAGGCCCAGGTCGATCACATAGTCCGCCGTCTTGTTGCTCCGCCCGCAGTCTTCGCCACTACCGTAGGCCAGATACGGGCGGAAAGGTTACTTGCGGGGCTGATTTTTTCGGGCGCGGGCCGGACGGTAACGGAGACGCGGGGATACGAACGCGCCAGCGCGTTCCCCGCTCTGCGCCGGGACGCTTATGGCGGTAGAAAGGCTGTCCGACGTTATGCCGTCCGGGGCGATAACGGTGACGGCGATGTCAAGGTGGTCAGCCCTACACCGGTGCGCGGGTCAACGATATGCCGAAGTGGGCGGCGGGCTCCGTTTTCGTCGTGTCGCCGGACGTGGAGACGGCGGCATGGGCGAGGGAAACCGTTCGGGTGGTGTCCGAACCGAGAGCGATCCGCCAGCCGCGCTCGCCGGGCGGCGGCCCGCTGACCACGATGTCCCCGCCTGCCTCCACCAGCGCGCGGCTGATCCCGTGCCGTTTTCAAAACGGCGTGCGCCTCGTCGCCCGCGTAGCCCTTGGCGATACCGCCCAGGTCGAGGCGCATATCCGGCACAAGCAACTGCGCGGTTCGCTTCGCCGGGTCAAGTCGAATCCGCTGCCAGCCGACCAGCGCGCCCGCGCGGCGCAGTTCGCCCCGCGCAGGCAGCGTTCGGACTTGCGCGTCTGCCGCCACAGCGCGACATAAGGCCCCACCGTCACGTCGAACGCGCCGCCGCTGCGCGCCGCCTCATGCGCCCGCTCCCGGGACGCGGAAAAGATCGGGACTGACAGGCACCGGCGGCCACCCGCCTGAGCGCACAGGCGCATCAATTCGCTGGTGGGGCGATAATCGCTCATAGTATCTTCCAGTTCGGCGAAGCGGGCAAAGGCCGCCGTGCAGGCCCCCTCCGCCGCTGCTTTGTCGGGCGCGTACACAACGATGCGGACTTGCACACCCATGTGAAGCTGTGTATACTGATAACGGCTCAGGGGAGGTAAGCGTGCCCAGCAGGGTGCGCTCAGTATTCCCACAGCCGCAAGTATTCCAGAAAGCCGCCACACTGACGTGACCACCCGCATACGCCCTTCTGCCCCTCCGTCACACGGTCGAAATTACGCGCGCCTGCTCGGCGCACTCGCCCTCATCATAACATACGCGCTTCCGCTCGCGGCGGCTCCACCTGCGGCAAAGAAAACGCCGCCGCGAGCCGCGAGCCAAAAACCAGCAGCGGCAAAGAATGCCCGCCGGGCGACAAAGACCACAAGCCTCGCTCAGCCCTATACGGAAACGATTCCCGGTACGCTGGTGCGCTGGGAGATGGTTCCGATCCCCGCCCCACCCGGCGGCAAGCCGTTCTGGATGTCGAAGACCGAGGTGACGTGGGACGCTTACGACGTCTTCGCTTTTAAGCTGGACATGACGGAGGAGCAGCGGGCAAAAGGCGTGGACGCCGCTTCCCGCCCCAGCAATCCGTACGGCGCGCCGGACAGGGGCATGGGCCACCAGGGCTATCCCGCCGTCAGCCTGACCTATAAAGGGGCGGAGGAGTTCTGCCGGTGGCTATCCGCCAAAACCGGGAAAAAATACCGCCTGCCTACCGAAGCGGAGTGGGAGCACGCCGCCCGCGCCGGAGCCGCGTCCGCCGCGTCGATACCGTCCAAAGAACTGGCGACCGTAGCCTGGCACTGGGACAATGCCGATGACAAGACGCACCCGGTCGGCAAGCTGAAGCCGAACGCCTGGGGACTGCACGATATGCTGGGCAACGCGGGCGAGTGGTGTACCGGCAAAGACGGAAAGCCCGTTCTGCGCGGCGGCACCTTCGCGGACAAAGCCGACGACGTACACGCGGGCGCGCGGGCGCTGCAAACGCCGGATTGGAACGTCACCGATCCCCAAAACCCGAAGTCAAAATGGTGGCTGTCGGACGGGCCGTTCGCCGGTTTCCGGATCATCCGGGAAAACTGACCAGAAAACGACGAGGTAACTATGGACACGCAGGACCCGCGCCGGGTGGGACACGTTTCACGGCGCGATTTTATTAAAACATCCGCTTCGATGACCGCGAGCGCGGCGCTTCTGGCATCCGGCAATTATGCCCACGCTCAGGGCACCGGCAGGATCCGTGTCGGTGTTGTCGGCTGCGGCGGGCGCGGCACGGGCGCGGCGGGCGACTGCGCGAATGCCGCGCCGGGCGTTGAGATCGTGGCTCTGGGCGATCTGTTCCCGGACCGCGTGAACGGTGCGAAAGCACGTCTGGCGAAAGACCTGGGCGATAAGTTCAAAGTAACCGATGACCGTGTCTTTACCGGCTTCGATGCCTATAAAAAGGTGATCGGCAGCGGCGTGGACCTGGTTATCCTGGCGACGCCGCCAGGATTCCGCCCGACACATTTTAGGGCCGCCGTCGAGGCGGGCAAGCATGTTTTTATGGAAAAGCCGGTCGCGGTGGACCCGGAAGGTGTCCGCTCCGTGATCGCCTCATCGGAGCTTGCGACGCAGAAGCGGCTGGGCGTTGTGGCGGGCACCCAGCGCCGCCATCAGGCGGAATATGTCGCGACGATGCAGCGCATCCATGAAGGGGCTATCGGCGAGATCGTTGCCGCGCAATGTTATTGGAACCAGGGCGGCCTGTGGATGCACACACGCAAGCCCGAATGGTCGGATATGGAGTGGCAGGTTCGCAACTGGCTGTACTTCACCTGGCTGTCCGGCGACCATATCGTCGAGCAGCATGTCCACAACCTGGATGTGATGAACTGGGCGCTGAAGGCCCACCCGGTCAAAGCGACGGGCATGGGCGGGCGGCAGTCACGCACTGACCCCGCTTACGGCCATATTTATGACCATTTCGCCGTCGAGTACGAATACCCGAACGGCGTACGCGTCCAGTCGATGTGCCGCCAGATAAGTGACACCGCCACTCGTGTCGGTGAGAATCTTATCGGCACCAAAGGCACCTCCAATGCCAGCGGCTCGATTCGTGGGGCGAATCCCTGGCGCTTTGATGGCAAAAGAACCAATCCCTATGTGCAGGAGCACACCGACCTGATCGAAAGCATCCGGGCGGGCAAGCCGCTGAACGAGGGCAGGCAGGTGGCCGAAAGCACAATGGTCGCCGTCATGGGCCGTATGTCCGCCTACACCGGCAAGGAAGTTACCTGGGAGCAAGCGATGGAATCGAAGCTGAACCTGATGCCGGAGAAACTGGCCTTCGGCGCTCTGCCGGTTCCGCCGGTCGCCGTTCCCGGTAAGACGCCGCTGGTGTAGGTCGGCCTCTTCCCCCCTTCCTTTACGAGAGGGGGAAGAAAGAGGCCCTGTTACTCGCTCCTTCCAGGGGGAACTGCGTCATTATTGCGGCCCGGAATGGGAGTGTGCTCGTCCAATCCATGAGGAAGGGGCACGTCGCCCTGCATATCCCGCAGCGTGTAGATCTCCGCGGGACCGCCCCGGTCGCACGTTCCGCCTGCGCCGCCGCTGGTCGCGGAACCCGCTGCCGTCGCTGTGCCGCCCCCCGCGCGCTGTCCCGCCTCCCCGGCATCCTCCGCGACCGCCGGTTCTTTCGCGTCCGGCGGGGGCCCGGAAGCGCGCTGGCTGTCGTGTGGCCGTCGCCGCCCGGCGCATCTATTTCGGAGGCGGGCTTGATTTCGTTATTCGTGTCTCGGTCATCTTCTGCTGTCCTTTCGGAATCCTGATTCCTGTCAAAGCGTCCTTACCCGGCAACCGGCCTTTCCGCAACCGGCGCGGGGAGCAGCGGCGGCGGGATAAATGGAGACGAAAACGTGAACCTGTACGCGTAATCACCGCCGCTTTAAAGAAGAGTTCGTATCGTTGCGACCAAGACGTGTTTCCCTGAGTTTGCTGGCACTGGGCCTTTTGATGTCGGCCTCTCCCCTCTCCTCGCAGGTCCACTATCGCACTGACACCGTCGGCGCAGGTGGCGCACGGCCCTATCGAGGAGATGAGCGGCATTGTCAAGAGCCGCCGCTATCCCAGTAGTCTACTGGGTACACAACGACAGCGGCGATGGACCGCGACTGTTCGCGATCCGCGCCGACGGCGGAGCAGTCATGCCCTCCTGGCTGGCCGCCAATTTCTATGTCGGTGCGGCAGCAGCAGCGGCAGCGGTGGAGGGCAAAGAAGGCGTTTCCTGGCGTTCGGGTGGACATGGCCGCCAACTTCGACTGGGAAGACATCGCCATCGACGGCGACACGCTCTATATCGCCGATGTGGGCAACAACGGCAACGCCCCGCCGCTGACCTCGGCGTCTACGTGCTGACCGAACCCAATCCGGAGGCGGTGGATCGTACGCGCACCAGAAAATGGCTTCCCGTCGCCTATCCCGACCAGGACACGTTTCCCGGCGACCGGTGGCACTTCGACTGCGAAGCCGTCTTCGTTTTCGGCGGGAAGCTCCACTTCCTGACCAAGCACCGTGCGTCCCGGCAGATCGGCACCCCGGAGACCGGCTCGAACCTGTACCGTTTGACTACTGACTACACCGACCGCGTGAATGTGCTCGAAAAGGTCGATTCGCACCGGGATTTGGGCGGATGGGTGACGGGCGCTGACCTCTCGCCCGATGGCAAAACGCTGGCGGTACTGTGTCAGGGGCCGGTGCAGTCCGTCTGGCTTTTCGATGCGCCGCGCTCCGGCAATAAATTCCTTTCCAGCCGGGCGCGGCGCATGGTGTTTACAGGTGCTGAAGAAAGTTGTCGGTGTCTTTGTGTTAACCTTAGCAATACGTAACTCACTTCAGTAGCCGCGTTCAGTTACGTACAAGGTTAACACAAAGACACCGACAACTTCTTCAGCACCTGTAAACACCATGCGCCGCGCCCAGCTGGAAGAGAATTTGTGCCGGAGCGCGGCGCATCCAGCAGACGGACTGCACCCGGCCCTGACACAGTACCGCCAGCGTTTTGCCATCGGGCGAAGTCCAGCGCCGTCACCCATCCGCCCAAATCCGGTGCGAATCCCGACCTTTTCGAGCACATTCACGCGGTCGGTGTAGTCGGTAGTCCAAACGGTACAGGTTCGAGCCGGTCTCCGGGGTGCCGATGCCGGGACGCACGGTGCTTGGTCAGGAAGTGGAGCTTCCCGCCGAAAACGAAGACGGCTTCGCAGTCGAGTGCCGCCGGTCGCCGAAACGTGTCCTGGTCGGGATAGGCGACGGGAAGCCATTTTCTGGTGCGCGTGCGATCCACCGCCTCCGGATTGGGTTCGGTCAGCACGTAGACGCCGAGGTCGCGGCGGGCGTTGCCGTTGTTGCCCACATCGGCGATATAGAGCGATATGCCGTCGATGGCGATATCTTCCCAGTCGAAGTTGGCGGCCATGTCCACCCGAACGCCGAAACGCCTTCTTGCCCTCCACCGCTGCCGCCGCTGCTGCCGCACCGACATAGAAATTGGCGGCCAGCCGGGAGGAGGCCTTGACTTCTCCGCCGTCGGCGCGGATCGCGAACAGTCGCGGCTCATCGCCGCTGTCGTTGTGTACAGTAGACATTGGGATAGCGGCGGCTCTTGACAATGCCGCTCTCATCTCTGCGTGATAGGGCCATTGCGCCTGCGCCGACGGTGTCAGTGCGATAGGGACCTTGCCAGGGAGAGGGGAGAGGCCGACATCAAAGGCCCAGTGCCAGCAAACTCGGAAACACGTCTTGGTCGCAACGATACGAACCTTTCTTTTTAAAGCGGCGGTGATTACGCGTACAGGTTCACGTTTCGCCCCATTTATCCTGCCGCTGCTCCCCGCGCCGGTTGCAGAAAGGCCGGTTGCCGGAGTAAGGACGCTTTGGCAGAATCAGGATTCGAAAGGACAGCAGAAGAAGATGACCGAGACACGGAATAACGAAATCAAGCCCCGCCTCGAAATAGATGCGCCAACGGCCCGCGACAGCCAGCGCACTTCCGGCCCTCAAGCCGGACGCGAAAGAAGGGAGAGGGGCACAGACACCGAAGGTGGCTACGGGGGTGAGGGCGAAAGCAGGAATCTCCCGCCCTGTCGGCGAAAGCCGCTCTCAACGTCACCCGACACGAGGCTTCCCATGACACCAACCGTTCGGCTCACCGACGAGCAGATCACCTTTTACCACGAGAACGGCTACCTGGCCGTCGACGCCATCACCACGCCCGAAGAGATCGAGCGGATGCGCGCCGCCTACGACGAGATATTCGCGCGGCAGGCCGGGCGCGACGAGGGGATGCAGTTTGATCTGGCAGGCACGGACGAGGATGATAAAACCGCGACGCTTCCGCAGATCCTCGACCCGCGTCGCTATTCCGAGGCGCTGCGGGACACGCTGTACGAAGCGAACGCCCATGCTATCGCCCGGCAGCTTCTGGGCGGCGACGCGAAGATGAACGGTTCCCATGCCATCTTCAAGCCCGCCGGTTACGGAGCCGAGACGCCCTGGCACCAGGATGCCGCCTACTGGTCGCCCGCCAATGATTACCACTCGCTCAGCGTCTGGATGCCGCTTCAGGAGGCAACGCCGCAAAACGGCTGCATGGAGTTCGTTCCCGGCTCCCATCGCCGCGAGGTCGCCCCGCACCGGCATATCAACAACGACCCACGCATCCACGGGCTGGAGATCGTGCCGGACGCGGTAGACCTGTCCGGCGCGGCCTCCTGCCCGCTGCCGCCCGGCGGCGCTACCTTCCACGACAGCCGCACGCTGCACCACACCGGCCCGAATCGCTCCGACATCCCGCGCCGCGCCTTTATACTTATCTTCGGCGTACCCCCGACCCCGCGCGCCACGCCCTATGACTTCCCCTGGCAGCGCGAGGAGATCAGCAGCTACACGAAGAAACAGGCGAGGAAATAGCCTTCCGGGACGTGACGGGCCTCTCCCCCCGTCCCCCTCTCCTAAAGGAAAGAGGGTGTACCAGTCACGAGTTTCCTTTCGGGGAGGCGAAAAGGTTTATAAAAGCTCTTGAAGTACAGGCTCCCCCTTCCCTCGGAGGGAAGGGGGCAGGGGGGTTAGGAACTACTTACCCATTGCCTTCAGGTTTTGCAGGCAGCGATCCACGCATTCCAGCGGCGGGTACGCATAGCTTTCCTGCTCCACGATGTACCACTTCGTGCCGCCGATGCTCTCGCAAAGGCCGAAAATCTGCTGCCAGGGGACGTCCCCCTCGCCGATCAGCGCCTTGTTGTTGGATTGTGAATATTCCTTGACGTGAACCGTGGTGGCGCGGCCCGGATACCGCTGAAGGAAGGGAGCCGCCTCGCCGCCGCCATGCAGGGCGTTCCCGATGTCGAACTGCATGATCACCTCCGGGCTGGTGTTCCCGAAGAAGGTATCCCAGGGCAATTCGCCATCGATAGGCGTGAACTCCGTGTGATGGTTGTGATAGCCGGTGTGCATGCCGTGGGGCCGGAGCCGCTCGGCGATCTGGTTCATCGTGTCCGCTGTCCGCAGCCAGGCATCGCGGGATTCCGTGTACTGTTTCGACAGGCCCGGCACGATCAGGTATTGATTGCCGATGGCGCGGTGAAACTCCACCGACCGCTCCAGTTCGTCGCCCAGAAGCGTGTCGATACCCACATGCGCGCCCGCCACCGGCAGGCCGTTGTCGTCCAGCAGTTGTTTCAGCGTCGCCGCATCGTGGCCGTAGTAACCGGCGAATTCAACACCCTCATAGCCCATTTTGGCGACCGCCTGAAGGACGCCGGGAAGATCGCGGGCCGCATCTTCGCGGATCGAGTAGAGCTGCAATGCGATAGGGATTCGTGGCATGGATAAACCTCTCCGTTTGGTTCCTTCTGCTTCGACGGAGGAAGGAATAAAACCTTCACATCAATCATCACCTCCCTCCAATGCGAACGCGACTGCCTGCTCCAGCGTCATTGCCCGACCCTGCGTCAGCGCCACGGCAAAGGCTGCGTCACCCAGCGCGGCAGGGGCGATGCGGCGGTCGTTGTCGGCGCGCTCGGACGGGGAGGGGGGCGCTTTGATGACCGCCCGGAGCGCTTCCGCCGCACCCATAAGACGTGCGGCCCGCTCCGCCCGCCCCTCGGAAGCGGCAAGAGCGGCGAAACCTTCCAGCAGGCCCGCGATAGTGCGTTTGTCGCCCAGTACCTGCTCTAAAGTCAGCGCTTCCCGGTAGCGAGCATGAGCGGCGGCATAGTCACCCTGGTCAAGGGCCAGCGCCCCCAGCTGACGCAGCGTCTCGGCAATACCGGACTTAGCCCCCAGATCGCGCTCAATCGTCAGGCTTCGCTCATAGTAGGCCCGCGCCCGTACATAATCGCCCTCGCTGCGCGCCAGAAAGCCCAGGTCTTTGAGCGAGATGGCAACGCCGCGCTGGTTGCCCAGCGTCTCCTCGGTTGCCAGGCTCTCCTCCTGGAGAGCGCGGGCGCGGGAAATATCGCCCTGCTCCGTCACCACAAGCGCCAGATTGCTGGTCGAGGCGGCGAGGCCAGGCGCGTTCCCCAGCTTTCGCTGAAGCGCCACGCTCTCCTCGATAAGGCGGCAGGCGGTGGCGTAGTCCCCATACGCGTAGGCTACCCGCCCCAGATTGCCCAATGCCCCCGCAACGCCCTTTTCGTCGTTCAGGGCCTGCGCGACCGACAGGCTCTGCTCGAAAAGCAATTGCGCGATGGCATAATCATCCTGGTGCATCGCCAAATTGCCCGACCCGGTCAACGCCCGCTCACGCTGCGGGGAGGGCGGCGCAGAGCCGGTCGCGTCCAGCGCGCGCCTCAGCCACTCCCGCCCCTCGCTCCAGTGCCCGCGCACCTGCCAGAAACGCCAGAGCGACCCGGCGAGCCGCAGGAGAATTTCGGATCGGTCGGCGTTTGTCGCCGCCCAGTCCAGAGCGGCCCGCAGGTTGTCATGTTCCCTCTCTATCCGCTCCAGCCACTCTCCCTGCTCCGTCTGGTAAAGGTGCGGCTCAGACTGCTCCGCAAAATCCAGGAAGTAATTGCCGTGCTGGATGCGAATCACCTCCCCCTCGCCGCTCGCCATGAGCTGCTCCCACCCGTACTGCCGGATGGTTTCCAGCAGGCGGTAGCGCAGTTCCGCCCCGTGCTCTTCCACCAGGACGAGCGATTTGTCCACCAGACGCGACAGGACGTTCAGCACCTCTTCGTCCTCGATGGTGGCGAAGCCGCACTTCGATTTGCCGTCGGTAACGCCGGGGCAGACCGCTTCCGCCGCAGGAAGCGTCCATCCTCCTGCGAACACGGACAGCCGGCGCAGGAAGATGCGTTCCGGTTCCGACAGAAGGTCGTAGCTCCAGTCCATCGACGCGCGCAGAGTTTGCTGGCGGGGCAGCGCGGTGCGGCTGCCGCCCGTCAGCAGGCGAAACCGGTCGTCCAGCCGCTGAGCAATCTGCTCCACCGACAACACCTTCACCCGCGCCGCCGCCAGCTCAATTGCCAGCGGGATACCGTCCAGCCGTCGGCACACCTGTGCCACGGCGGCGGCGTTCTCCACGGTCAAAGCAAAGCCGGGCTGGCTCACGGACGCCCGCTCGACAAACAGGCGCATCGCCTCATACTCAAGCAGGCAGGAGGGATCAGAGGAGGCGATAAAGGAGAACCGGTTCGTGTTCGGGAGCGACAGGGTGGGTACCCGATACGTTCTTTCGCCCGCGAAGTCCAGGGCTTCGCGCGAAGTTGCCAGGATGTGCAGATTCGGACAGGTTTTAAGCAGCGTATCGGCAAGCGTAGCGGAGGCCGCGAGCTGATGCTCGCAGTTGTCCAGCGCCAGAAGCAGCCGCTTAGGCTTAAGGTGGTCCGCGAGTGTTTCCATAAGCGTTTGATTCGCCTCTTCGCGCAGACCCAATGCGGATGCCGCCGCCGTCGGCACGAGCGCCGGGTCGGAAAGCGCCGCCAGTTCGACCAGCCAAACGCCGTCGGGATAATCGTCCACGCTCTCCGCCGCCACCTGCAGCGCCAGACGCGTCTTCCCCGCGCCGCCCACGCCGGTGAGCGTCAGCAGTCGCGAGACGGTCAGCAGACGCTTCACTTCGGCCATCTCCTTTTCCCGTCCGATGAAGCTGGTAAGCTGCTGAGGCAGGTTGTGCGCGAACGCCTCCAGTGAACGCAGCGACGGGAAGTCATGGGGCAGTTCGGGGTGCCGAAGCTGAAGCACGTATTCAGGCCATTGCAGGTCCTTGAGGCGATGCGACCCCAGGTTGCTCAGGCTGACGCCCTCCGGAAGTGCGCCCTGTACCAGTTGTCCCGCTGTCAGAGACAGCAGCACCTGCCCGCCATGCCCGGCGGCAAGCAGACGAGCCACCCGGTTGATGGTGGAACCGAAGTAGTCGTTGTCCCGCGTCTCCGCCTTGCCGCTGTGCAGAACCATACGCACCCGTAGCGGACCCGTTCCGGTCCAGGATTCGGCGTGGAGCGCGCGCTGGGCGGCGATGGCGGCGGCGAGGGCATCGGGGGCTTCGGTAAACGCAGCGCAGAAAGCATCGCCAATGGTCTTGAAAATATGACCGCTATGCGCTTCAATGGCCTGGCGCAGAATCGCATCGTGGCAGGCGAGGGCATGCTGCATCGCCTCCGGGTGCTGTTCCCAAAGCTTGGTGCTGCCCTCGATGTCCGTGAACAGGAAGGTAATCGGGTTGTTCGGCAGGTCAGGCATCGGTAGTCTCCTTATTGGAAGATGCCTACGGGTCCGTCAATATTACCTGGGAAAGATACTTTACCCTAAAAAAGCTTTTACTTGCGCGACAGCGCGACATTAAAGCAAAGACCCTTGAAGCGCGTGGCGGCGCGTTGACACTCCCCGGCGGCGCGGCTATAATCTTTACTATGTCCTC
>JAUJOK010000007.1:0-66582 GCA_030447685.1 Armatimonadaceae bacterium | reverse complement strand
GGATACCGGAGGAGACACGCCCGCATCTGCGCGGGCTGGACACGCTGGTTCTGGGCACGGTGCGCTACGAACCGCACCCGACCCACTTCGGTCTGTATCAGGCGCTCGATGAGATCGCCGACCTCGCGCCGCGCCAGGCGTACCTGACCCACCTATCCCACCACTTCGACCACGACAAAGTCACTGCCGAACTGCCGCCGAATGTCGCGCTCGCCTACGACGGCCTGACGTTTTCCGTGCCGGAAAGAAGCGCCGCACTGTGACGTTCACGCGCCGGTTCTTTATCCTCGTCGGGTTGGGCGTCTTGCCGCTTCTCGCTTCCGGCTTCTATCCGCCGCTGGCGTATCTGGCCGTATTTTGGAACGCCGTCGTCGGCGCGCTGGCGCTGCTGGACTATGTGCGCTCGCCGCGCCCGGAAACAGCGGTTTCCATCCGGCGGGTGACGGACGAGGGGCTGTCCGTCGCGGCGAACAACGAGGTCACGCTGCATGTCCGCAGCGAGACGCCCGCGCCGCTGCTGCTGCTGACCGTGCGCGACGAGCCGCCGCCGGAGTTTGCGCTGACGGAGGGCGCGCGGCAGAAAGACCTGCGGCTTGCACCTTATCAGGAAGCGACGCTGTGTTATACGCTGGTTCCACCCGCGCGCGGCGATTTCCATTTCGGCGATGTGTACGTGCGCGTGACCGGGCCGCTGCGCCTGATCGTCCGGCAGGCGAGCGTGCCTGCCGCCGCGACTATATCCGTCTTCCCGAACCTGCGGGCGGTGGGGGACTATGAACTGCTGCTGCGCCGGGCGCACCTGGTTCGCAGGGGATCGCGGCGCACGCGGGTGGCCGGGGTGGGACGGGAGTTCGCGGCCCTGCGCGACTATACGCCCGACGATGAGTTCCGTGTTATCGACTGGAAGGCTACCGCGCGCCGGGGCCGTGTGACATCGCGCACGTTCGAGGCCGAGCGGTCGCAAGACATTCTGCTGCTCCTGGATTTGGGAAGGCTGATGCGGCAGGAGATCGCACATACGCAGAAGCTGGACCATGTGGTGAACGCCGCACTGATGCTGGCCCATGTGGCCGCCGAAGCCGACGACCGGGTGGGACTGCTGACGTTCGCGGACGCCGCGCGGGCCTGGCTGCCGCCGCGCCGGGGCCGCGCCCAATCCGCCGATATTCTGCAGGCGCTCTACGCCGCCCGCGCCGAGCCGGTCGAATCCGATTACCGGGCGACGTTCCGGTTCCTTTCAAGCCGCTGGCGCAAGCGCAGCCTGGCCGTTCTTTTCACCGACATTGCCGATCCCGATTCGTCCGCGATGCTGCTGGCGGAAATCGCGCAGCTTGCGTCGGCGCATCTGGTTATCTGTGTGGTCGTGCGTGACCCGCTGGTGTCCGCGCGCGTGCGCCAGATGCCGGAAATCGCCGCGCAGGTCTACGAAAAAGCGGTCGCCGATGAGGTGCTGGCCGACCGTCGGCGGGCGCTTGCTATCCTGGGGAGGCGCGGCGTGCTGGTCGTGGACGCCGAACCGCAGGAGCTTTCCGCCGATCTGGTGGCCCGCTATCTTACCGTCAAGGGCCGCGCGCTGCTTTAACTTGACAAGCGGGTAGGCGAGGGGTACACTCGTTTTAGCTTGTGAAATTTAGCACGGAGTTTTTTATCCGATGGCCTATGGTGGTTTCCGAGAGTTTCTAACGGTTCTGGAACGGGCCGGGGAGTTGAAGCGTATCACGGTTCCCGTAGACCCGGAGCTGGAAATAACCGAGATCACCGACCGGGTCGTCAAGGCGGGCGGCCCCGCGCTGCTGTTCGAGAACCCGAAAGGACATAGCGTTCCCATCGCCATCAATACGCTGGCGACGCGCAAGCGTATCTCGATGGCGTTCGGGGTGGGGGACATCGATGAGATCGCCTGCGAGATAGAAAAGCTGGTGAAGCTGCCGGGGAATATGCCGCCGGGCCTGATGGGCAAGGCGGCGCTGCTGCCCGGACTGGCGCGCATCGGGCGGCACACGGCTCCGCGCCGTATCTCCGGTGGTGCGCCGTGCCAGGAAGTCGTCAGGCTGGGCGCAGACGCTTCGCTCGACGATCTGCCGATCCTCAAGTGCTGGCCGCTGGACGGGGGGCGTTTCATCACTCTACCCCTGGTCTTCACTAAAGAGGCGCGAACCGGCAAGCGCAATGTCGGCATGTACCGCATGCAGGTCTACGATAAACAGACGGCGGGCATGCACTGGCAGCGCCACAAGGTCGGCAGCCGTCACCACGCGGAGTACGAGGCGCAGGGGCGCGATATTCCGGTCGCCGTCGCTCTGGGCGGCGATCCCGTTCTTACCTACGCCGCCACCGCGCCGCTCCCCGACGAGATCGACGAGATGGTCTTCGCGGGCTTTATCCGCAAGAAGCCGGTCGATCTGGTCAAATGTAAAACGGTGGATATTGAGGTTCCCGCCGAGGCTGAGTTTATCATCGAGGGGGTAGTGCCCGCCAACGAGCGGCGGCGGGAAGGACCCTTCGGCGACCACACCGGCTTTTACACGCTGGAAGACGATTACCCCGTGATGAAGGTGACGGCGATCACGCACCGGCGCAATCCCGTCTACCCAACGACTATTGTGGGCCGCCCGCCGATGGAGGACGCCTGGCTGGGCAAGGCTACCGAGCGGCTGTTTTTGCCGCTGGTGCGGCTGTTTGTCCCGGAAGTCGTGGACTACAATCTGCCCCCCGAAGCCTGTTTCCACAACCTGTGTATCGTCTCCATCAAGAAACGCTATCCGGGCCACGCGCAGAAGGTAATGCACGCGCTGTGGGGTCTGGGGCAGATGATGTTCTCCAAAGTCATTATCGTGGTGGATGAGTGGGTGGACGTGCAGAATCTGTCCGAGGTGCTCTGGCTGGCGACCAACAATATCGACCCGGAGCGCGACATTACCTTCGTCAAGGGGCCGATAGACGTTCTCGACCACGCAAGCCGCGCCATGGGCTTCGGCTCTAAGATGGGTATAGACGCTACAAAGAAACTGCCGGAAGAGGGGTTCACGCGCCCCTGGCCGCCTGTGATCGAGATGTCGCCGGAGGTAAAGCGGCGCGTGGACACTTTGTGGCACGAACTGGGGCTATGATGGCGACGGTACGTCGGCGAGGAAGCGGCGGCAGGACCCCGGCAGGGGCGTGGTGCATGCGCGAAGCCGTGTGGGGCGGTGGGCAACGCGTGCGGCTCGTGACCGGGCCGCCGTCGCTGGTGACCGACCCGGATCGCGTTCGTTCCATCCATGCCGTCGGCTTCGTCGGCGACGACGTACTGCTGGTGCAGAACAAGGACGGCTCCTGGACATTTCCCGGCGGGCGGCTGGAGGAGCGGGAAACCATCGACGAGGCGCTGGAGAGGGAACTGTGGGAAGAGGCCCGCGCCACGCTCGCTCCCGGCTACGTGCCTGTGGCCGCGACGCGCGTGGAATTCCTGAATCGCGTGCCGGGAAAGGTGTACCGCTTCCACCCGACGTTTTTGCTCTGGGTTGCCGGGCAGGTAGCTGTTCTGTCCGACGAGCCGCACCACGACCCGGCGGATTTTGTTACGGGTCGTCGTGTAACTTCGGTGGAGGAGGCGCGGGAACTGCTGCCGCCTTTGGAGCAGGAGGTCCTTCAGGCCGCCGTCGCGGGCCGGGAGAAGACAGCATGAAACGCCATGACGCCAAATTCGCCAAGTTCAGAAAGAGAAGACTTTGTATTTCTCTTCTGGTCTTGGCGCGCTCCGTGTCTTGGCGTTTATAAAACGATGACCGGTGAAGCGAACAGGCGGCTGGTAGTGGCGATGGGCGGAGCGAGCGGGGCCGTCTACGGTGTGCGCTTTCTCCGGCAGGCCGTGCGCCGCTTCGATGAGGTGTATGTCACCCTGTCGCGTAACGCGCCTTCCGTGCTGGCGACGGAGATGGGAATCACGCTGGACGATCCACCGACGGCGCGCGCTTTGATCGGTGAAGACGCCCCGCAGATACGCTTCTGCGCACCCGGCGACTACTTCACGCCGCCCGCCTCGGGGTCGTTTCGGCACGCGGGAATGGTCGTGATTCCCTGCTCGATGGGTACGGCAGGGCGTATCGCCAACGGCGTTTCCGATGATCTGACGACCCGCGCCGCCGATGTATGCCTGAAGGAAAACCGAAAGCTGATCCTGGTCGTGCGCGAAACACCGTTCAACCTGATCCATTTGCGCAACCTGACGCAGCTTGCCGAGGCGGGAGCGACGATCCTGCCCGCCGCGCCCGCGTTTTATCACCGGCCTCAGACGATTGACGAACTGGTGGACACCATCGTCGCCCGGACGCTGCAATGCCTGGGCGTAGAACAGGACCTGGTGGGGGAGTGGAAGCACGAGTAGCCGCGCCGAACCGCACCGGCTGGGAGAAGCTGCGCATCGTTCTTGAGATGATCAAGATCGAGCATACGCTTTTCGCCCTGCCGTTCGCGTTTATGGCCGCGATTCTGGCGGCGCGCGGCCTGCCGTCCGGGCGGCAAATCCTCTGGATTCTCGTGGCGATGGTCGGTGCGCGCTCGGCGGCAATGGCCTTTAATCGGCTGGTAGACCGGGACATGGACGCCCGCAACCCCCGCACCGCGAACCGCGCGCTTCCGGCGGGGCTGGTGTCCGTGCCGTTCGTGGTCGGCTTTACCGTGGCGGCGTCCGCGCTCCTCGTTCTTGCCGCCTATGCGCTGAACTCACTGGCTTTCGCGCTTTCTCCATTCGCGCTCGCCATTGTTTTCTTTTATTCGTTCACGAAGCGCTTTACCGCCTGGTCACACGCGTTTCTGGGGCTGGCCCTGGCGGTCGCGCCAGTCGGGGCGTGGATCGCCGTGCGGGGGGAGTTCGGCATTCCCGCGCTGTATCTGGGCGCAGCCGTTGTCTTCTGGCTGATCGGCTTCGACATCATCTACGCATTGCAGGATGTGGCGTTCGACCGCATGGCGGGCCTGCATTCACTCCCGGCCAAGTTCGGCCCAAACCGGGCGCTCTGGATCGGGCGCGCGGCGCACGCGCTGATGATCGTCTGCCTCGTGGCGATGGGGAGCGCGGCGGGCCTGGGCGCGTGGTATTTCGCTGGCGTGGCGCTGGCGGCGGTCCTCATTACCGCCGAGCACGCGCTGATACGCCCGGACGATCTGCGTCGGCTCAATATCGCCTTTTTCAACCTGAACAGCGCCGTATCCGCCGGTTTGCTGCTGTTCACGGCGCTGGATCTGTGGCTATGAAAGCCGACCGCACCGTTATCGGTTCGGTGCCGTATTTGAATGCTCGGCCTCTGGTGCGCTGGTTTTCGGAGACGGAGGCGGGCAGGGCAGCCGGTATCGAGGTGGTGGAGGCGGTGCCGTCGGCGCTGGCGCGAATGCTGGAAGGCGGGGAAGTGGCGGCAGCCCTGGTGTCGTCGTTCGAACTTTTCCGGCGGCCTGGGCTACGCTGGGCGGCAGGCATCGGGGTCGCTGCCGAAGGGCCGGTGCTGTCCGTGCGGATGCTGAGCACGAAGCCGATTCGGGAAATCCAGTCGGTGGCCCTGGATACATCTTCGCTTACGTCGGTGGCGTTGCTCAGGATACTGCTGGCGGAGCAATACGGCCTGTCACCCCGGTATACACACGCGCCGCCGAACCTTTCGTGCATGCTGCAAACCGCCGACGCCGCGCTGCTTATCGGTGACATCGGCTACCGGGAATATGATTCGTCGCTGCATGTGCTCGATCTGGGCGCGGCCTGGCAGAGGCTGACCGGCCTGCCCTTTGTTTACGCGCTCTGGATCGGGCCGGGCGAAACGCTGACGCCGCCGCTGGTGGCCGCGCTCACCACGGCGCGGGATTGGGGAACTGCCCATCTTGACGAGATCGCGCGGGCGGAACAGGGGCGGGTGGGGGAGACCTATGACCGGACGCACGACTATCTGACACGGATCATGAGTTACCCTATCGGGCCGCGCGAAGAGGCGGCGCTGCGCCTGTTCGGCGAAAAAGCGGTCCTGCACGACCTGCTGCCGTTCCTGCCGGACGCGGCGGCGGTGGCAGCGCCATGAACCCGAAAAACCAGTTTGTGGCAGGGACTATCGAGGCGCTGCGGCGCTCCACGGCGATGGCGGGCGGAGACAGTGTGCTGTACGTGGCGCTCGGCGACTCGGTAACGGCGGGCTGGCTGGAGCATGGCGTGCTGGACAGCGACGCCGCGTATCCCGCGCTGTTTCGCCGCCGTCTCGCCGGGCTGTTTCCGCGCGCCATGATCTCCGTACTCAACGGGGGGCTGGGCGGCGACAACACCGAAGGCGTGCTGGCCCGGCTGGAGCGCGATTGTCTGCGCCACGCGCCGAATCTGGTCACGATTTGTCTGGGCCTGAACGACGCCCGAAGCGGCGTGGAAGGGTTGACGCCGTTCCGTGAAAATTTAGCGCACATAGTGAAACGGGTGGGGGAAAACGGCGCGGACGTTTTGCTGGTGACGCCGAATACGCGAGGCGATGCGCTTCAGAACGAGGGGACGCTGGCGGAATATATCCGGGCGATTCGCGCGGTCGCCCGCGAGCAGGCGGTGGGGCTTGCCGATGTGTATGCCGTGTACCAGGGCTGGATTCGCGCCGGGGCCGCGCCTGCCGATCTGCTGTCCAACCGCGTTTCCCATCCGACCCGCGAAGGACATCAGATATTCGTGAACGCTCTTATGGAGTTTTTCCAGCCGTAAGCGGTTATTTGACACGCTTTTGCGCTCTATGCTATACTCAATGCGCGGGAATTCCCAAAAAAGGAAGGTTTCGCACGGGTGCAATCGACAAGGGAGACTGACGCATGGCGCGTAAGATTTTGGCGTGCGACGATGAACCCGCCATACTCGATCTTGTACGCGTGAATCTGGAACGGGCGGGATACGTGGTCGTAACCGCCGCCGATGGCCGCGAGGCGCTGGCGACGCTGCAGAGCGAACGCCCTGATCTGGTTATCCTGGATGTGATGATGCCGTACACGGATGGCCTGGGCGTCCTTCAGGCGATACGCCGCGATGTCGGCACCCGAGATCTCCCGGTCATCCTTCTTACCGCGCGCTCAGCCACGACCGATGTCCTGCGCGGCTGGCAGCAAGGCGCGGACCTGTACCTGACCAAGCCTTTCGATCCCCAGGAACTGATTCGTTTCGTGGAGCGAATCTTCAGCGACGTTCCCGCCTTTGATGAGGTAACTGTATGACGGACACCAGTGCGGCGGCTCCGGCGCAATCGTACCGGGCTTACATCGTTGTCGGCATTGTGGCGGCGGCGGTGTCCGCCGCCACCGCGGCCTATGTTTTCTGGTCCCGATCCCGGCATCTCGGCCCGCATGTGGAAACGGTTCAGGACCTGCTCGACCGCTGCCACGACCAGGTGCGCGACATCGAGAAGCGTTTGGGCGACCTTCGCCATCCGGCCAGTACATCGTAACCAACAGCGCCCATAGAACCTGGGTTCCTCCACTTTCAGAAGAGCAATAAAAACGTCCGATAATCCTCGTTATGTGCTTGCGGGTTAGGAGGCGAAGGAGCCGTGATTTACAGGTGCAAACTTTAAAGTATGCGCTCACTGACAGAAACAACGCCGCAGATTACCCGGTCCTCACCGCCGCCGACCACGCCCACTTCGAGGCGCAGGGCTACGTCATCGTCAAAGACGCCGTGCCCCCCGAAAACATCGAAGCCGCCAAGCAGGCCATCTACGACTTCCTCGGCGTCAGCCCCGACGATCCGGAGAGCTGGTATCGCGAACCCGTGCAGCCCGGCGGCAACGTGGAGATGCACCAGCACCCCGCCTCTGGGACAACCGGCAGCACCCACGCCTGTACCGGGCGTTCGCCGAGGCGTTGGGCAACGAAAAGCTGTGGGTCAGTCTCGACGGGTTAGAGGCGCGTTCCGGCCCCCGCAGCGCGAGGATCAGCCCCGGTATCGCTCCAGTCTGGTGGCGCACTGGGACCTGCCCATCGAGAAGATAGACACGCCTCCCCTTCGGCGTGCAGGGGGTCCTCGCGCTGGTGGACACGCCGACCGAAGTGGGCGGGTTCATGTGCGCCCGGCTTCCACAAGATTGCTGTAGAGTGGGTAAAGAGCCGCCCCGGCCAGAAGAGCAGTGTACCCGACTTATCGGTGCTGCCGGAGGGCTATAAGATGGTTTCCGTACCGATGGCCGCCGGTGACCTGCTCATCTGGAACCGGCGGCTGCTGCACGGCAACGGCTACAACGTTTCTGACATGCCCCGGATGGCGCAGTACATTACCATGTCCCCGGCTCCCGAGGGCGACGAGTGGGAGCAACGCCGCCACGAGCGGATCGCGCTGTGGCAGGAGCGCCGCGCCCCAAAGAGCTTCCCCACTGGCGACGCGCGCGGCTGGGAGCAGACCCATAGCCGCACGGCAGAGCTGGCCTGCTGCGACCCCCACTGGGCCGCCGCCTGCTGGGAATCGATCTGATTGGGAGTAGGATGACCTGATCCTGCCTCATCATTCTGGCGCTGGATGCAGCGCGACTCTCGACAGTTGAAGCTGGATCGCGGGGAGCATCATTATCGCGGTCTGGCTGGCGACGGCGGCGCTGCTGGGCTTTACTGCGCTTCTACCGCAGCATCGCTTAAACCGGCGGAACCCTATCCCTATCCACGAAACCGAGCTATCTCCGTCGGCAATAACCTCCAGGGCCTCGTTATTGTGGGATTCGTCCAGCGCCACCTCGCTGCCGTCACCGTAAACGATGAGCAGACGGTATACCGGACGGACATCCGTGTCCGTGAAGGCGGAAAAGGCGGCGCACGCACACCTGTTCAATGCGGCGCAGCGGCGTTATCATCCGCCGGTTGCGCGTAAACAGGCCGCTCGAAAGGTCGAACGAGAAGACGGGGTTGGCGCGATAAAGCGCGACGACATACACCGGCACCAGGACCATCGCCGCCGCCAGCCAGCAGCCAGAGGATGCCGAAGTGGTTGCTCTCCGCCGAGACCGCGCCGTTCGCGCCGACGGCAGGCGAGGGCGTGGCGAGCTGAACATCTCGCACCAGCGTCAGCGCCCCCAGGGCGAGTATGCACAGGAAGGCGACGCCGATCAGCCCGCAGCCGGTAAAACAGTTCCCGCTCCCCCATCACCGTCGTCAGCGTCAGCCGCTCATCGCTCCGGGTAATATCAAACGCCCTGACTCGCATTGTTGCTTACTGGCACAGTGATCTGCTGCCCTTCAAATCCGGGAATGTTCACGCTTTGTATCATGTCGCTGTTCTTGCCAGGGATATAGGGTATAGTCGGCGGTGCAGTCCGGCCCCTGCCGCGCCGCGCAAACCATTATACTCGTTTCCCGATGATGAGGTCGTTTATGGTCAACCCGACGCACCCACGCCTTTTTCCACGGCGGCGATTATAACCCGGAGCAGTGGCCCCCGGAGGTCTGGCGCGAGGATATGCGCCTGATGAAGCGCGCCGGGGTAAACGTCGCCACCGTCGGCGTCTCTCCTGTCTCGTCAGCCCGCCGAAGACACAGTTACCTTCGGCTGGCTGGACGAGGTGATGGACCTGCTGGCCGAAAATAACACCGGGCGCCATCCACCGCTGCGCAGCCCGCGTGGCTGTCGCAGCAGCACCCGGAAGTGCTTCCCGTAAACCGGCAGGGGCGCAACGCAAGCACGGGCAGCGGCAGAACTTCTGCCCGAACTCCGTGTTTCGCGAAAGTCGGCGGCAATGGCGCGGCGGCTGGCCGAGCGTTACCGGAACCATCCAGCACTGCTGTTCTGACATCTCCAAGGAATACGGCAATCACTGCTACTGCGGCAAAATGCGCGGCGGCCTTTGCGAATGGCTGCGGGAGCGGTAGGGACGCTGGACGCTTTGAACGCCGCCTGGTACACGACCTTCTGGGGCCATACGTTCACGGACTGGCAGCAGATTGAGACGCCCACAGACACCGGTGAACGTTCGATGCAGGCGCTTTTGATCGATTACGACCGGTTCCAGAACGATTCGATCCATTTTCTATCTGGCGGCGATTATAACGCTGCGCGCGGTGACGCCGGACGTTCCGATCACGACGAACCTGATGGGAACATTCAAGCCGCCATATTACCACACGTGGGGGCCGCATCTGGACGTGGTTTCCTGGGATTCGTATCCGTCCCGCACCTCCTCCCCGCCGGTGTCGCCCTCAGCCATGCGGTAATGCGCGGCCTGAAGGACGGTCAGCCGTTTCTGCTGCTTGAACAGACGCCCAGCCAGACGAACTGGCAAAACCATAACGCGCTGAAGCGCCCTGGCGTCATGCGCCTGTGGAGCTACCAGGCTATCGCGCACGGCTCGGACAGCGTGATGTATTTCCAGTGGCGTCGCGCGGCGCGTTCGAGAAGTTCCACGGCGCGGTGGAAAACGCTGCGCACGCGGGCCATGAAAACACGCGCGTGTTCGGCGAAGTGGCCGCATTGGGGCGCGAGCTTGCCGCGCTGGGCGACCAGATACTCGATGCGCGGACACCGGCAAAGACGGCGATTTTGTTCGACTGGAACAACTGGTGGGCCATCGAATACTCCGCCGGGCCGAGCGTGGACCTGAAGTATCTGGAGCAGATCGGACGCTGGCACGCGGGGCTGCACGGTCTGAACATCGCCGCCGACGTCATCTCCCCCTCGCGGACTACGCTGAATACGAGGTGATTGTCGCGCCGGTGCTGTATATGGTCAAGCCCGGTGTCGCGGAGCGGCTCGAAGCGTTCGTGGCAGCGGGCGGCGTGCTGATCACTACCTTCTTTTCCGGCATTGTGAACGAGACCGATCTGGTGTATCCGGGCGGCTATCCGGCCTGTTGCGGCGGCTTCTCGGCGTGTGGGTGGAGGAGATAGATGCGCTGTATCCCGGCACGGCCAACAGCGTCATTTTTGACGCGCCGCTGGGCGGCCTTTCCGGCGCGTATCCCTGCCGCCTGATCTGTGAGCGAATTCATACCGAAGGGGCGCGGAGCGTGGCACGTTTCGGCGACGATTTTTACGCGGGCGAACCGGCTATAACGGAGAACCGTTTCGGCGCGGGGTGTGCCTACTATATCGCGACCGACCCGGACCCCGCCGTGGTTCGAGGGTTACTGGAGGAGATCTGTGCGGCCAAAGGTATCCGCCCTCCCCTTCCCGGTCTGCCCGCCGGGGTCGAGGCGGCGCAGCGCGTCAAGGACGGGGCGGCGTTTACCTTTGTTTTGAACCACAACGCGGCTCCGGTCACGGTCACGCTGCCCGAAAGCCGTATCGATCTACTGTCGGGGCAGGCGGTCAGCGGTGAAACGGAAATTCCTGCCTACGGCGTGCTGGTTCTGCGCTCGGAAACGGCCTGAAGTCCCGTGCCCCATTCACTCTCCGCCTGTGAGCGGATTGCGGGCTTCCGCCGCGCGCAGTTTGTCGAACCGGGCGACGAGGGCCGGTGTCATCGCTCGCGCGCAGTCGCTTTGCCAGCACGACCGACTTGGCGACGCGCATCAAGCGCAGCCACCGCGCGCCGCGCAGTTGATCGGCGTAGCGCCGGTCGGCCAGCGCGCGCATCCTGCGCCCGGCGGAAATTAACGGATCAAGCGTGTTCGCGCGCTTTTTCCAGAAAGGCGACGGCGGAAGCGCGCGCGCCGCCCAACCCGGCGCGCGGGGGCCGCGCGCAACTTCCGGCACCTGTTCCTGAGTTCCGCGCGCCACCGAGCGCGCAGCTTCACGATCCGTTCCGGAACCCGAAAGGCGTTGGCATCCATCGTTTCACCGGAATCATCCCGGCGCGCACCTCGCGCAGCGCCCTTCCAGCCGTTCTTTCCCTGCGCGCCCAGCGAACGGGAAAGCCCTCCAGCGCGGCTCGCTGGGCCGGTGTCGCGGCGGCAACCTGAGAAAAAAGGCCGCCGCGACGGCGTCATCGGGGAGTGTCACCTCACGGCGAAGAAACACATCGGAGGTGGCTACGGGGAACATCGATGGACGGGCCGGTAATCAGCGCGTAGGCGAACGCTTCACCCATGCCGACACGCCCGTTTTTATCGTAATCCGGGATGCGGTGGCCAGCGCGCGTCCGGAGCCGGCCGCGCCCCGAGAGCGCCGCGAAGAAGTATGAGGTAAAGTCATGAAACTCCGCCTCATCCATCTCCGGTGTGCAGCCAGCGGCGGGCCGCTCCTTCACCGACGCGAAAGCCGCACAGATCGCGCCCCACCACCGAGCCGCCGGATCGCCGTTCTCAAAAGAAGTTAGCGAACGCGCCGGAATAGCATTGCACCATTACCAGCGCCACGGGCGCGTCGCCCGGCAGCTTCCGCACCTGCGCCGCCATCTCCTGCACGGACAGGGTTTCGCCGCCCCACAGGTCGAACACGTTATTGTTAAGATTGTCGTCTTTCGCCTTGTCGCCATGGCCCGTGAAGTAGAGCAGAAAGCGACTGTTGCTTTGACCTGCCAGCGCCGTCATCGCCTCCCCCACCGCCGTTTTGCGCGCCGGACCGTTTATCTGCGGCAGGCGCGGCGCGCGGAACTTTTCCCGCTGGGCCGTCAACGGTTCGCCCGCCAGGAAACGAACGCCAGCTCGGCGCGCGACAGGCGAACCGGCGCGTCCAGGTAGACGACGCTTTCCGTCTGCGCGCCATCGGCGAACAGAACGCTTTTCGCGGCGGCGGCAGGCAGAAGGCTATGGACATAACGGACATTGCTTTCAATGGCGACCTGGTTCATACGTGGATGGGGGCCGCCGCCGACCGTGAGGACAGACAGGCGCGCGGCGCTTGTGATAGCGTCGGGGGATAACCGTGGCGATGACAAAGGCGGCGGCCAGGACGGTGTCAGGAAGCGGAGCGCACGGCAGGCGGTCATTGGTTCTACACTTTCCAGCGACAGCTTATCGAAGCATTACGGCGGCGGCGGCGGACGGCGTTCGCTGCACCGCAACAACGGGACGCCCAACGGTGCGCTCAGGTCGGGAAGGCGCATCTCGTCCAGGAAAACATTCGCCGTCGCGCAGCATTACTGACGGAGCAGGACTGTCTCTGTCTCGAAATCCGGTGCGTTCAGAGCATCGGCGATGTCACGGCCCGTCAGCAGACCCGCCACTGAGATATTGCCCTCGAAGAAGCGATTATGCACCACACAGACATTGACGGACGGCCGCTAACCCGGTTCATCGTATCCGCCAGACCGCGAATCAGATCGGCAGGTAGCTCGCCCGTTACCAGCGTGAAGGAGCGCGGCGTCGGGACGGAGCGCGGCAGCGACTTTCCCACCCGCGCCACATCCTCCAGAAATTGGCGCACCAGGCCGACGCCGTCTTCCAATTGCGGGAAGCCCATAGTGGCCGCGCGGCGGCACTGCGCGCTTCGCGCTCAGGTAGAACTCGTCGGAAAAGAACACGAAACGGGAGCGGAGCGTTTGCGGAACCGCCGCGCCGCTCCTCGGCCCAGTCCAGCAACTCCCGGCATAGGCGGGATCGACCGTCTTCAGCGCGGCCAGCCGCTCCCGAAACTGGGTAATACCCACGGGAACCACGGCGACGGAAAGCACGCCACCGTAGGAGCCGCGCGCTTCCGGGTGCAACGCCGCCAGTTCGTCGATGGTCTGCTCCAGAGCCACGCCGTCGTTATAGCCGGGACACAGCACGACCTGTCCGTGAATCTGTATCTTCGCGTCGGCAAGCTGGGCCAGGCAGGCCCAGAATCGGTTCCGGCCCTTTCGCCCCAGCATTCGTCCGCGCACGACCGGGTCGGTCGCGTGGATGCTGACATACGGCGACAGCTTCTGCTCAATGACGCGCGCCCACTCGTCGTCCTTCATATTGGTCAGCGTGACGTAGTTGCCAGGCAGGAAAGAAAGCCGGTAGTCGTCATCCTTGATATACAGCGACGAACGCAGGCCCTTTGGGCTGCTGATACAGGAAGCAGAAGACACACTTGTTTTTGCAGATATGGATGCGGTCGAACAGGTCATCGGTGAAGGTGATGCCCAGGTCTTCTCATAGCCTTTATCGATGGGGAAAAGTGCCGCTCGCCGTCACGCTCCACCTCGATTTCAGATCTGTTCACCCGCCGTATGGAAGCGCCAGTCCACGATGTCACGCAGCGGCGACCCATCCACGGTGAGGACCTTTATCCCCCACCTGATACCGGCCCGCGCCGCCGCGCTGTCCGCCTCCAGCGCCTCAACGACGTTCTTGGACGCGCGCTCGCTCCCCAGCGGGCAGCAGGTTCGGCTCGTGACTGTTTACCGGAAGACTCAGTGCCATAACATTTGATTATACCGGCGTAAGATAGGCATGGCAAACGCTTCCGCTTAATGCGCCGCCGCAGGGGTAATTTCGTATCAGTATCGCCGCCGAAACGAGGATGTGAACGATGATCGACTGGATTCAAAACGTAATGAACTCGATGGGCTATCCGGGGATCGCACTGCTGATGTTTCTGGAGAACGTCTTTCCGCCGCTCCCCGGAGTTGGATTATGTCTTTCGCCGGTTTCACGGCGGCGATGGGTAAAGATGTCGTTCTTCGGCGTAGTCATCGCCGGTGCCATCGGAAGCTTGGTCGGGCAGATCCCGCTCTATTATCTGGGAAAGATCGCCGGGAGAAGCGTCTGAAGGCGTGGGCCGACAAACACGGCAAATGGATGACCCTATCCGGCGACGACATCGAAAAGGCGAAACAGTGGTTCGAGAAGCATGGAAACAAAGCGGCCCTTATCGGTCCGCTCGCTTATCTCCGTCCCGGCGTCCGCTCGGCAAGTTATGCTCCCGTACCGGCGGGCTTCAGCGGCAGAACTGAACCTCGGCAATGTCATCCTGGGCGGAATGCTGCTTTATTTTATCCGCGAAGCTCGGACAGACGGAGCAAAAAGCCGAGACTCGTCTGTCTGGGACAGGCAACCAGTAGGGTAATAACTTCAACAAGGGGAACAAGAAACCAGCCGCGATGAAAAGCAGATTGAGCACCGTCACCGCTGGGCCAGAATTACGACCGGCACGGCACGTTCTTGACCTTCGCTGATACTCGCCGCGAGGTTCCTCATGCCGCGCCTCCCAGGCCTGGCCCGGCGTTCTTCCTCGGTACGCTGGCGCTGTACGCGCGCTCATTCTGGGGCGGCGGAGATAGACGGGTCTTCAACTGTACTTCATACTACTGGGTGTCGAAGCGCGGCCTCGGTCACGGAAATGTCCAGTCCGGTCGTCGGCACGCAACTTCCTGCTCGTGAGGGTGCTGCTCCTCCGACCAGAGCAAAAACCGCGAGGCCGTCATTCGAAGCCCCTGACGCGCTGTCCTCTGCGGGTGTAATCGAATGAAACTCTATTTTTTGCGTCGTCGCCTCCCCTGCTATACATTTTTGCCGTGGCGGACGGCGACAACCTGCGCGGTAATGGACAGGGCGATTTCGCGGGGCGATTCCGCGCCGATGTCCAGGCCGACGGGCGCATGCAGGCGGGCTATCTGCTCCGGCGTCGCTGCATTTTCGGCGAGCAGGCCCTCACGGATGATACGCACCTTGCGCCGCGAGCCGATCATGCCGACATAAGCGTATTCTTTCCCGATCATCTCCGCAAGCACGCGCCCGTCGTTTCGGTGCCCGCGCGTGACGATCACCCAGTAGGTATCCGGGCCGGAGGGCAGCGTGTGGGCAGCGGAAAGCATATCTTCGCAGAGGACCTGCCGCGCGGCGGGAAGGCGCGTCTCATTGGCGTAGTCGATGCGGTCATCCACGGCGATTACGTCGAAACCGACCCCGGCGGCCATCTCCACCAGCGCCGCGCCGATGTGCCCGCAGCCCATCACGATCAGCGTCGGGTTGGGTCGCACCGGCTCAATCAGGACTCGCCATCCGCTGTGGTCTATGATAACGGGTTTGGGCGTGGGCGGAGGTTCAACCGGGAACGGCAGCAGGGGCGTCGTTCCGCCCGCTCCCGGCAGCGCGCACGACTCGCCGACGGCTTCCTCAGCCGGGGCGGCAAGCACGGTCGCCAGCAGCGCACGTCGCCCTGCCTTTTTCTCTTCCAGCGCCTGCGCCAGCGCCGGAGCGATGCGCTCCGGGTGCGGCGATACCACCAGGGTCGTGCGCCCGCCGCAGATAAGGCCGTCGTCCCAGCCGAAGTCATCGTCCAGACGCAGTTCGAAAAGGGCGGTTTTGCCGGTTCGCAGGGCCAGCAGGGCGCGTCGGCGCGTCTCCATCTCCAGGCAGCCGCCGCCTACCGTGCCGCGCATGGTGCCGTCCGGCAGCACCAGAAGGCGCGCTCCGGCCCGCTGCGGCGCGGACCCCTGCACATGCGCCAGCAGTCCCACTGCAAACCGCTCCCCGGCGCAAGCGCGTCGTACAATCTCTTCGGCTATGTCATCCATATTCCTATTGTACCTGCCGGTTGACCCCGAGTCGGGGTAAAATCAAAAGAACGACGGTACTCCCATAGGAAGGAAAACATTGCGAATGAAAAAACGTAGCCTCGGCATTGCGGCGGCGGCGTTCATCGCGGCGGCCTGTCTCCTGCTGTACGGTTATCGCGCTATGCAGCCGGATCGCCCGGCGGTGATTGCGGGGACGTGGTTGTCCGAGGAGACGCAAGGCCGGACCAAATATTTCACGACTGTGCAGTTCAACCAGAGCGGTTCCGGCCACAAAGTCGTACGCACGAAGCGCCCTGCCCGTGGGGGCGGCGCGGTGGAAGAAGTGTCTGGTCGCGCCAACATTATCTGGGGCATTCGCAAGAACATTTTTTATATTGATGGCGGCCCGTGGTTGTGGAAGCTGAGCGATGATCAGCGCGTACTGGAGCTGTCTAATCCGCCTCCCTTCAACTATAAGTGGACCCTCAATCGCCAATAGCTGCCTCTTCCCCCGTCTGACATGGTCAGCGCCGCGCCGTATAATGACGGCCACATAGAAATTAAGAGATTATTGCGCTCATGCCCACCTACTCCGCCCCACCGGGCACCCACGATATTCTGCCGCCCGCCCCATCTGCCGAAGGCCGCCCTGAGCGCCCGTGGGTCGACGATGTCTCTAAGTGGCACTGGCTGGAGGGGATTTTTCGGAACCTGTGCGCGCTGTACGGCTATGAAGAGGTGCGAACGCCGGCGTTTGAGGCAACCGACCTGTTTAAACGGGCTGTCGGCGAGGGAACGGATATTGTCGCCAAAGAGACCTATGACTTCACGGATCGGCACACGCCGCCGCGCCATTGGACGCTGCGCCCGGAGGGCACGGCCCCGGCGCTGCGCGCCTATACTCAGCACCGCCTGTACAACGAACGGCCCGTGACGAAGCTCTACTACGTCGCCTCGATCTTTCGCTATGAGCGCGAGCAGAAAGGGCGCTACCGGCAGCATCACCAGGCTGGTATCGAGGCGCTGGGCGCGGCGGGGCCGGACGTGGACGCCGAGGTGATCTCGCTGGCGATGGCCTTCTTCACGCGCATCGGCATAACGCGTCTCACGCTCAAGCTGAACTCGGTGGGGACCGTGGAAAGCCGCGCACGCTATATCGACGCGCTACGCGCCTACGCCGAACCGCTGCTTCCGGAGATGAGCGAAGACAACCAGCGCCGGTTCCGTGAAAACGCCCTGCGGATGCTGGACTCGAAGGACGAGCGCGACCAGCGCCTGTTGATGGACGCACCCGTTCTGACGGACTATCTGGACGACGAAAGCCGCGCTCATTTCGAAGACCTTCAGGGATATCTGACGGGCCTCGGAATCGGTTTTGACCTGGATCCCCGCCTGGTGCGTGGCTTTGACTACTACACGCGCACGGCTTTCGAGGTACAGTCGCCCGATGTGGGGGCGCAGTCTACGCTCGCGGGCGGCGGGCGCTACGACCGGCTGGTGGAGGACCTGGGTGGTCCGGCGACGCCGGGCATCGGTTTCGGGCTGGGCATCGAGCGGGCGCTGATCGCTCTGGAAGCGGCGCGGGCGCCCGTTCCCGCCCCGCCCGGACTGGCCGCTTTCCTGTGCCCACTCGGCAGCGCGGCCCGCGCGGCCTGCGTCAACCTGCTGTCGCTCCTGCGGGCCGCAAACCTGCCCGCCGACATGGATTACACGGGCCGCCGGATGAAGGCGATGCTGGAGCAGGCAGACCGGAGGCGCGCCGCCTATGCGCTTATCGTCGGGGACGATGAGATCGCGGCGGGCGTGGTGCAGGCGCGGGATATGCGGACGGGCCAGCAGACGCAAATTCCGGTCGCCCATGTCGCCGAGGTTCTACGCGGAATGGGCGGAACCGACTTTGCCGAAGCACGATGATCTCATGTTTGTTGCACGAACAACCAGAGGCGGCTTTCATTGCGAAGACCGCCCCTGAAATGATTCGTTCTATTCGCCGGTGGGCGCTGCTCCCCCGGCTGCTTGCTGATCTCCCGCCTGATTCTCTTTGGGCTGGAGTGGAGCGGCGGACTGCCCACAGTTCGGGCAGGGGCTGGGCGGCGGCGGCTCCATCGGCTCGGTCTCGTAGTTACAAACCGGACAGACATAAACGACGAGCATTTCTTCTCCTTCGTAATCGTATGCAGGGAGCCTATTCTCCCCTATTGCTAACAGACGGCGGAACTGACGACGGATTATCCTCCGGAACGGGTATTTTCTCCACCGCCCGAATCGGCAGCCACCGTTCCTGAGGCTCGATGTTTCGCAGGTCCTCGGCGGAGCGCCGGGAGAAAACCTGCCGCAGCGTCCGCAGTCTATCCAGGCCATACGGCAATTCGCAGCGCCCCAGAATTGCGGCGACTGTCTCGCGATAGTTGTGCCCTAAATCGCTCAGGAGGCGTTCCGCCGCCAATAGAAGGGGGACGGCAAATTCAATGTCGCCACACCGCTCCGTCATTTCACCCAGGTTAGCCAGGGACATAGCAATGCCCTCGAAATCCTTCAGGTCACGAAAGCATTGCAGGCAGTCCGCGAACAGAGGCCGGGCACGCGCGTATTCGCCTTCCGCATCGTGAATACAGGCCAGGTTCGTGAGGGCAATGGCAAGCTGTCGCTGGTTTCCCAGGGAACGCC
Organism: Armatimonadaceae bacterium; assembly: GCA_030447685.1. Classification (GTDB taxonomy): domain Bacteria; phylum Armatimonadota; class Armatimonadia; order Armatimonadales; family Armatimonadaceae; genus JAUJOK01. Next base: position 47,606 of record JAUJOK010000007.1, on the reverse strand, counting down.
ACAGATCCATCCCTTCCGTGTAGTAGAGCCGTGTAGCTGGATAATCTTGTTTGTAAAAGGCCATATAGCCTAAGCTGCTGAGCGAAAGGGCAAGGCCCGTCTTGTACCCCTCCCGGCGGGACAGTTCCAGCGCTTCATGATGTAACGCGTCGGCCTCTTCCATACGCCCTTCGGCGGTTAAAGTGAGGCCAAGCTGGTTGAGCACGTCCACTGTTAGCAGGTGATCATGCGCCTCGCGCGCCATTTCCAGGGCGGAACGAAATTCGCGCTGGCTCGCTTGCTTGTCGCCGTAGTCGTTAAGCGCGCTTGCATGCAGAAACAGTAAGCGCCGCTTGAGCGCAGTATCGGGGGCGGCGGCGGCAATTGCGGGCAGAAGCCATTGCACACGCTCCCGCCAGTGACCACGCCGCCGCAGGAACTCGCTGACGGCATTCATCAGGGGCGGCAGCACGTCGGGGCGGGCGTAGGTCAACCACTCAAACGCCGCCCGCAGGTTTTCCATTTCCCTGTCCAGAATATCAAATGCGGACACTTCGCGGGCACCGCGCGTAGCGCTTCCTTCTCGCTCGGCCAGAGCAGCATAATAATCGGCGTGCACGCCGCGCGCGGCCTCGGCCTCGGCGCTTTTTTCCAGCTTCCGCCGGGCGAAATCGCTGATCAGGGACAGCAGGGTGAAACGGCCAGTCTCCCCTTCCCGGTGACGCATCACCAGCGACTTGTCGGCCAGGCTTTCCAGAATCTCGCGCGTGTCCGGATCGTCGCCCACGGCCTCGGCGGCCTCGCCATCAAAACCGCCTTCAAACACGGAAAGCCGCGCAAACAAACGCCGCTCCCGCGCGTCCAGTAAATCATAGGACCATTGGAGGGTATTGAGCAGAGTACGATGGCGCTCCGTCACGTCATGGAGACTTGTAGACAGCAGGCTAAAGGCGTCGGCAAGCCTGGTTGCGAGTTCCGGCAAGGGAAAGTTTCGCACTCGTGCCGCCGCCAGCTCGATTGCCAGAGGAAGGCCGTCGAGACGGCGGCAGATGCTCAGCACAAGCCGGGTGTCCTCATCGGAAGGCGTCCAGGAAAGGTCGGATTCCCGCACTCGATCACAGAACAGAGCGACCGCGCCGGAGGCGCGAATGTCTTCCAAGGGCGCGTCGTCGGGCGGCACCGCAAGCGGCGGCACCTCGAAGCGCTGCTCGCCACGCACCTGTAGGAGCGCGCGTGATGTTGCCAGGCACACCACATGCGGCGCTTCGCGAAGCAGGTCGGAAACGAATGCCGCACCCGGCGGCAGCGCCGTCTCGAAATTATCCAGTACCAGAAGCGTCCGGCATGACCGCAAAGCCTTTACCACCGCCGCTGCCGGGTCGCCGCAGTCCTTCAGCCCCAGCGTTTGCCGAACAGCGGAAGCCACCTCCGTCGCAGTTCGGGCAGAGACCAGAGAAACGAACCAGACGCCATCCGGGAAACTGTCGACCTGGGTGGCCGTGGCCTGAAGCGCCAGGCGCGTCTTGCCAACCCCGCCCGGCCCCGTCAGCGTTATCAGCCGTGTTTCGGAAGAGCGCAGCAGGCCGGACAGCATCGCCACTTCCGTTTCGCGCGACACCAGCGAGGTCAATTGCACGGGCAGATTATGGCGGCGCTGCTCCAGCGTGTGCGGCGGCGGAAAATCGTCAGGCAGCGGCGGGCAGGAAAGCTGAAAAAGGGCCATCGGCTCGGAAAGGTCGCGCAGGCGATGATTTCCAAGTGGCGCAATCTGCCAGTTCTCCCCTGCCGGGTCGGGCTGAAGCGCTTCAGTCACCGTTTCCGAAAGCAGAATCTGACCGCCGTGGGCCGCCGCCATCAACCGGTTAGTGTGGTGGAGCGATGGGCCGGAGTAGTCGCCCCGGTAAAAGTCCGGCGTTCCGGTATGGACGCCGATTCGCACGCCCAGGGTGCCGGTGTCGCCGGGCCACAGGTGGGCGTGCAGCCGTCGCTGTACGGCCAGCGCGGCGCGGCAGGCGTCCTCCGCACCGGCGAAAGCGGCGCAGAAGCCCTCACTTCCCCGGCGGAAAATAGTACCGCCCTGCCGCAGAATCGCGTCTTCGACCAGACGGTCATGCGCTTCCGAGGCCGCGCGCATGGCGGCAGGAGCTACCTCCCACAAATGCGCCGCCTCGGCTATTTCGGTAAAAAGAAAGGTTACGGTGCCGGTCGGCGGGCATATCCGGCGGGCAGGCCGTGGCCGCGAGCGCTCACGGCGGAGCAGCGCGGGCATCCCCGATGAAGCATACCGGGCCGCACCACGCAGCGACGTTACACCGGTTACCGGAAGCGCGGTATCATGGATGGCCGTGGGCGCGAGGAGCCTTTGGGTAGAACCCCGTAAGGCAGCGGCTTTTTCGCGCACCCATCCCACATCCGTTATTGCGGCAGGATGACGTGGCGATTTTCCCACCGCTCCTGTGGCCGCGATGTTGGAACGCAGCGGCGCGGTCAGCAGCGCCGATAGAAACGCGAGCGCAAGCGGCAGGCCAAGGGAATCGCCGGACACCCGCTGCAAGTCGCCTTCGGCAAGGCCGGGCGCAGCGACATCGAAGTAGAGCGGCGCGGGCCATAACGGCGCGGGCAGGTCGCACTCGTGTTCAATCGTCCAGAGCGCGGCGGCAAAGGCCGACTGCGCGGATAAAAGCACCTCTTCGCTTACCGCGCGCACGGCAATAGGCGCAGCCCACGATCTGGACCGGCTGGGGACATCGCAGTCGGGAAGGTAGGCCGCGAAAACACGGCAGGGAATAGCCGTTCCGCTGTGGCTGACAAAGAGCGCCCCCGCAAGCGCGCCGATCAGGCGCTTCGGAAACGGGGCAGGCGTTGAAACCGCGTGCAATATCCGTCGGTCTTCTTCCGCCAATCCTGCCATCATCGCCGCATCGACACGGCGGGCGGCAGCGTATTCCAGAATGCCCGCCAGATGCGCGTCCAAACTGAGGAACTGCCCGTCCAGTGGGCGCAAAGGGTCCAGCAAATAGGGGCGCAGGCTTGGATGAAGCGCGGCACGCACGGCCAGATGCAGGAGCGCTGGACGCGCCTCTTCGGGACACACCGTCAGGTGGCGTGCCAGAAGAAGCACATTTTCCAGTGTCGAATGCGGTGTGGCCGTTTCCATGACCTTTTAACCTGGTGCCGAGGGTGCGGAAGAATCCGGACCAGGAAGATGGACGAGGCTTGCCCCGGTAAGATTACAGACGGCGCGCGGTACCGGCAAAACCCGAGGGTCCTGCGCATCGGAGCCGTTACCGTAGCCCAGGCTAAAGTCGGTAAAGCCGCGACCTTCACGGTTGAGAGCGACGACGAGAATATGACGGCTCGGACTTTCCGGGTCTTCCTCGTTCAGGCGCACGAACGCGGTATTGAAGGAAGAAACGGGGACATCCCCGGACAGATCCGAAGCATCGACAATCAAGCGCAAGCGTGCCGTCTCGCCCGGAAGCTGCTGGAATTCAATTCTTACACCGTCTGCCGTGATTACCGACTCCCGGTGCATCACCAGCGAAGCAGCCGGGGCTGCCGAAGCAGGCGCAAGGCAGGGCAGGCAGATTGGATGACGCCCGGTGGTAAGCGCGCGCGCGGCGTCGGCGACCGCATCGGTCACTGTCTCCCATACCGGCGCGGGCAGGCACCATAGACCACCGCCCCGCGTCATCACCGCGAGTCGACGTGCCGCCTCCGCCTCGTCGGTTACGGCGCGAGCGACGCGCAGCAGCCGCGTGCGCAGGCGGGAAAGCTGTTCCTCGGAAACCGCCGCCGCCGGGTCATCGGGCAAAGCTTCCACGGCACGCAGGCGTTCGATTCGCTCCCGCACGGTTTTGTCGGTGACGGCAGCCGCGGCGACACGGCGGGCGGTTGCCGGGTCTGCCGTGCCCGCCACGAACGCCGCGATCTGATCCGTCGTCAAACCTGACGTTCCCTGGCCCTGACCGGTTCTTGAAAGTTTCATGATCTCCTCGTTTCTAATCTTCGCCTTCATCCCACGCTGTCGTGATGCGCCGCGCCCGTGTCGCGGCGAACGAATTCATTTCATGACGCAGCACTCGCAGGCTCGTACCACGCAGCTTCGTTCCGCAAACCCGGTTTACCGCCGTCAACAGCGTCAAGCCGGAATCCTCGGCTTCATCCAGCTCCGGCTCACGAGCGGCGTCTTCAATCGGCTCCCAATGTTCCGGTGGAACCCCCAGAAGCCTTAGCCAGTGGCGGATATAGGCCGCCATACGCGCATCTTCCGCACCGGGTGCGCCAGCCGCTTCGCGCCAGTGCAGTGCAATCTGGTACAGCACCAGCGCCTGATAATGGCGCGGATGACGTCCACGATGCGGCTGGTACGTTCGCCGGAAAGCCTGCGCGTCGGTAAAAAGCTCCTCCACCACTAACAGATAGGGCGAATCCTTCGGTAAAAAAAGCGCGTCCGTTATCGCGGCGGGGTCCGCCACCAGATCGGCGTGCGTTGCCGTGCCCGATTCCGCGTCCAGCGGCTTATCCATCTCTTCCAGGCGGTTTGAAGCCGCGCCCAGCGCATCCAGAAAAGCCGAACGGGCCGCAACCCCCAGCAATCTGCCGAAGTGTTCGTCGTCACGTACCCGATCCCCGTGCGGCCCGGCCAGATAGCGCAGCACCTTTTGCCAGGCGAGCGCGGCCAGGTCTTCTTCGTCCAGATGCAGGTGCGGCGCGCTGCGGGCCATCTTGCGGCACAGGGGAAACAACTGCCGGAAGAAGGCCTCCATCAACGGTGCGGCGGCATCTTCCACGGCAAGCTGATTTTCCCGGCTCGGAACCGCCGTCGGGCGTCGCAGAGCGGCCCGAAGGACCTCGGTCTGGCTTCTTCTCCTGGCGGCACCGTTTGTTCTGGGAAAATCTTTTTCCACTCCGCGCCTTGCTCCGCGCCGTGCCTTACCACTAAGAACGACGCTCATTGCCCCAACGTTACAAATCTTTTCGCTTTTTTTGCGAATTAGCACCGACCAATATGGCTACAGCATACCGCAAAAACCGCCGGCTGCTCAGGGCCGGTTCCTGTTTGTCAGGGAAGATGAATGTGTGCTAAACTTGCCACAGACGCCATGAATACTTTTGCTTCTTCCAACGCCCCTGCTTTTATTGACGGCATCTCCGAGCGGATACGGGCGCTTAAGCCCTACCAGCCCGGAAAGCCCATTGAAGAGGTCAAGCGCGAGCTGAATATCACCGGCGAGATCATCAAGCTCGCCTCGAACGAGAATCCGCTCGGCCCTTCACCCGCCGCGCTGACGGCCCTTACGGATGTTCTGTCGGGACTTGCTTTGTATCCCGACGGCGGCTGTCACGACCTGCGCGCTGCCGTCGCCGCCAAGCTGGGCGTCACCGGCGACCAGGTTATTTTCGGCAACGGCTCCGATGAGGTGATTCATCTGCTGGGTCTGGTTTTCCTCCAGCCCGGCGACACCGTCGTTATCGGTGACCCGACCTTTGTCTTGTATGAGGCCACGGCGGTATTGAACGGGGCGGAAGCCGTTAAGGTTCCGCTCACGCCGGACCTTGTCCACGACACGAGCGCGATGGCGGACGCCTTCTCCGAGCGCACGCGTCTGGTTTTCATCGCCAATCCGCACAACCCGACCGGCACGCTGATAACGCGGGCGGCTGTGGACACGCTTCTGGCGCGTCTGCCCACGCGCGCTCTACTGGTGCTGGACGAGGCGTACGGCGAATACGTCGACGCGCCGGATTATCCGCACGCTCTCGATTATGTCCGGGCAGGCGTTCCGGTCGTCGGTCTGCGGACGTTTTCCAAGATCTATGGGCTGGCGGGGCTGCGTGTCGGCTACGGCATCGCTGCGCCCGAAGTGATTCGCGTGCTCAATCAGCCCCGGTCGCCCTTCAATGTCAACCTGGCGGCGCAGGCGGCGGCTACGGCGGCGCTGGGTGACGCGGCCTTTCTGGATAGATCACGGCGCGCCAACCAGGAGGGAATGCGGATGCTGGAAGCAGGGTTCACACGCCTTCAACTGCCGTATGTTCCTTCCCACGCGAACTTCCTTCTGGTGGACGTGGGCCGCCCCTCTCGCGCCGTCTTCGACGGCCTTTTGCGGCGTGGTATCATTGTCCGCACCGGCGAGGTCTTAAAACATACTACCAGGCAGCGCCTCACCGTAGGCACCGCCAACCAGAACGCAAAGTTTCTGTCCGTGCTGGAGGACGTTCTATCGAGGACGCCCCCCCCACCTAACGCCCTTCCATAGCCGCCGTCCAGCGCTTCCTCGAAGTGCAGCGGTACGCCTTCGGCACGAACCGTCCTGCCAAGCTCCCCCATCACGGCGCGCAGGGCGGTCATTTGCCGCAGTATCGCTATCTCCCCGGCCTGCGCGGTTAGGCAGCAGAAGCGCCTCATCCAGTCGTTCCCTCGTTCGTCCGCCGCCGCGTCCGCTCGCGCGGCAGCCGCTCGCGCGCCAGCTCGCGAATCCGGCTGCCTGCCCATCCCTCGCGCTTCCACGCCACGATACGACGCAGTACCTCTACCCCTTCGTCTTCATAGCGCCGCTTTCGCCCCTGTCCCCGGCACGGAACATACTGTCGAACTCGTCCCGGTACAGCCGCACCGTACTCACTGGCACTTCAACCATCCGCGCCACGTCAGCAATCGTCATTATGTTATCCTTGCCATTTCTGTTTCAATTGTCGTTTTGTTATTTGTTTTTATGCTGATTTTCCTGCGTTACCATAAGAAAAAGAATTTCAAAATACGGGATCGAAGGAGTCAGACAACGGAATCAAGTGGAGCGAAGGCATGTCCGTCCGCCGTGTTTGATAATCTTCATTTACGAACACAGCGAAGGCAGACGGAAAAAAGGAGAGACAAGCCGTATCTGTAATGATGGACGGCTGAGGGGGCACGTCCCGTTGTTCCATCCGAAGAACGAGCTTTGCCCAAGCGAGGAACTGCAGTGCTTCGGATTTACTGCCTCCCGGCGCGGCGCAGCGCGGCGCGGCGTCCGGCCACACGTCGGCGATAAGAGAAGAGAGGAGACCTGGACGTTGCGCTCGCGGTCGCGGTAAATCATCAGGGTCTTGACATCCTTGTGGCGGGAAAAGTCCAGAATCTCCTCCAGAGCGATACTTTCTGCCTGGGCGAGGATACATGCCTGGGTTATCGCCGCGCACGAAGGCCGTGCGGGCGCACCTTGACCCCGGCTTTCTCGCCCAGATCACGCACGATCCGGTACAGACTGTGACCCGTCAACCGGCCCTTGCCTTTATTCAGCGGGTCAAAATTCGTGAACAACGGGCCGCCGCCGCTGCTGGGCGCACGCTCCGCCAGCCACCCGGCAAGCGCCGCCTGTGTCGGCGCGGGCAGAGCCATCAGAATTTCTGGCTGCTTCCTTGCTTATTACCGCGACCGTGCCCCGCACCAGATCGACATCGGCAACATCGAGCGCCACCACCTCGCCGCGACGCAACCCCAGATCGTACAGCAGGCGCAGCGGCCCGGTCGCGCAGACCGCGGGGGTCGCGCAAACCGCGCCGCCGCGGTCACAGGCGATTTCCAGCGGCCTCGAACAGACGGCGAACGCCGTCGCGAGCCAGCGCCGCGCGTATCCGCCGCCTACGGCTGTGTGCGCACCCAGCGCGAGCGCGTTTGCGCCGCCCAGCCCCCTTGTCCAGCAGAAGATGAAACCAGTGGTCCCCGATAAAGAGGCGGAAATCTTCCAAATCCTGCGCCAGCGTCCGCTCGTTCCGACCCGACAAAAACGCGAATCACGCAGCGCCGCCATTGCCGCCGGTTGGATTTGGGAAGACTCGCCGCCAGACGCCCGCGCTCGATAAGGCTGTTTTTGTAGGCCAGCGCCAGAGCACGGTTTGCGCCGCCATCGTTGACCCCGGCAACCAGCAGAAGGTGAACGGCGTCCGCGCGTCTTGTTGAGAGTCCGAAAACGGTCGGTAACCGCGCCGACCGCGGGAAACAGCCGGAAGTTTCCAAATCCTGCCGGCGGTTCGCCCGATAGCATCCGCTCGTTCCGATAAGCCCGATAAAAACGCGCCGATCAAGGCGGTGGTGCGCTTCGGCCCCTGGTGACATCGCTGGCTGCGTCTTTGTGGCGCGTATGCCTGCGCCTGCATTTGGGACGATCATGCCGTTATTGGCTATACCAGACGGCGGTTCTGGTAAAGCGGCGGTATTCTTGCGCGTTGACACCTACCGCTTCCGCGACATCGCCGGGTCGTTATATCGAATGCTAAAGTCATGGAGTGGTATGAATAAAAAGGCTTTGAAACAATGACAAACGGGCCGCGTATCGTTGTGGTCGGCAGCACGAACACAGACTTAGTGGTCGGCGTCGACCGTATCCCCGCGCCGGGCGAGACGGTGCTGGGCGGCGCGCTGGCAACCGTGGCCGGGGGCAAGGGAGCCAATCAGGCGGTGGCGGCGGCGCGTCTGGGCGGCGTGGTGACATTTGTCGCACGTGTGGGTGAGGATGCCTTCGGTGAAAACGCCGTCGCCGGATTCGTGCGGGAGGGGCTGGATACGCGTTACGTGATCGCCACGCCCGGCGCGGCGTCCGGCGTCGCCCTGATCGCGGTCAACGAGGCGACCGGCGAGAACGCCATCGTCGTGGCTCCGGGCGCGAACGCGCTGCTGTCGCCGGAAGATGTTGACGCCGCCGCCCCGGCCTTCGATGCGGCGCAGGCGGTAGTGGTTTCGCTGGAGATACCGCTGGAAACGGCGATACGCGCGGTCGAGGCCGCCGATGCCCGCCGGATTCCCGTCCTCCTGAACCCCGCTCCCGCCCGTCCCCTGCCCCCCGATCTGCTGGAGCGGATTACGGTGCTGACGCCGAACGAAGGGGAAGCGCAGCGCATTTTGAACCGTGCAGAGGAGGAAACCGACGCACCGACCAGCCTGGCCGCTGCGCTGCTCGAAAGCGGCGTCGGCGCGGCGGTGATGACCTTGGGGGCCGCCGGTGCCGTTATAGCGACCCCGGACGGCGTGGAGCATGTGCACGGCTTTCGGGTTTCTGCCGTGGATACGGTGGCGGCGGGCGACTGCTTTACCGGCGCGCTGGCGGTGGAATTCGCGGCGGGTCGCTCACTGCGCGATGCCGTTCGTTTCGCGAACGCCGCCGCCGCCCTGTCCGTCACCCGCCGGGGCGCGCAGCCTGCTCTGCCCACCCGCACCGAGGTGGAAGCCTTCCTGAACCGCCCATAGGCCATTACAGCGTCACCTCTTCCCCACCGACGAAAACACGTTCCGCGCGAAGCTGGCCGATGCCGTTCGCATCGAGCCGGGTCAGGTCGTCCGAGAGAACCACGAAGTCGGCAAGCTTACCCGTTTCCAGCGAACCGACACGATCCTCGGCGTGGGCTGCGTACGCGCCGCCCAGGCAGTAGGCACGCAGCGCCTCCTCCGGCGTCAGCGTTTCCTCCGGCGACCACGGAGCGCGCCCCATCGCCGCCGCCAGACAGGCAAAGCCATCCAGACGCTCCACCGGGCAGTCGGAAGACAGCGCCAGCGGGATGCCTGCCCGGAGCATACTGCGGAACGGATATGCCCACATCGCACGCTGCGGCCCCACCCGGTCCGGCGTCCACGCATCGGAAGGGACGAACTGCGGCTGCACGACGGCAACAATCTGCCTATCGGCCATGCGGCGCAGCAGGTCCGGCGGAAGCAGCGAAGCATGTTCGATCCGGTGTCGGTGAACGGCATTGTTCCCTTCGCCGAGCGCGCCTTCGACAGCATCCAGTGTTTCGCGCAATGCCTGGTCACCGATGGCGTGGATAGCCAGTTGAAAACCCTTTGTCTGCGCGTCGGCGGCGCACGCCTTGAGATCGGCGGGGTCATAGATACGAATGCCGCAGGTGTCGGGCTTGTCGGCGTAGGGCGCGGCCAGAAGGGCTGTCTGTGCGCCCATCGAGCCGTCGGAAAACAGCTTCGCCGCCCCGAAGCGCAGCCAGTCATCGCCGAACGTTGTGTTGACCCCGTGGTCGCAGAGGGCGGCGACACTGCTATAGGGCGGCATCCCGGTGACACGCAGGGGCAGCTTCCCCTTGCGGCGCAGCCGGGCATACGCCCCCATCTGGTCGGATGTGTCCAGCAGGGTATGGACAGAGGTGATGCCGGTTCTCAGGGCGACGCGACAACCCAGGAGCGCGGCCTCTTCCTGCTCGGCCTCAGTCAGCTTCGGAATGCGCCGCAGAAAAGGCGCGGCGTCCCCTTCCGTATACAGGCCCATTTCCGGGTCGCCCGCCGCCCGCTCCGCGTCCGTTACCAGCGCCAGCGCCGCCGAGTTGACCACCTTTGCATGGCCGCAGATTCGCGAGATAAGAAGGGGACGCGATTTCGAGACGCGATCCAGGCGGCGCGCGTGGGGAACCGTCTTTCCGACAGCTTGTCCTGGTCGAAGCCGTGCCCTTGAATCCAGCCGTTCCCGGTCTTCGCCGCCTGATCCGATAAGCGCGTCAGCAGGTCATCGATTGTCGCGCTGCCCACCAGATCGGCCTGCCGCAATAGCTGCGTGCCGTACCAGAGCAGGTGCAGGTGCGCATCGCAGAAGCCGGGAACCACCGTCCGTCCGCCCAGTTCTATTCGCAGTGTCTGCGGCCCGGCCAGGGCAAGCGCCGCCGCGTCGTCGCCGATAAAAACGAAGCGCCCGTCGCGCACCGCAAGGGCGGCGGCGCGGGGGCGCATTCGATCCAGCGTGATCAGGTTTCCGCCCATCAGAACCAGGTCGGCGGTCATGGGACAGCCTTTCGCTACGGCAGCTCGAACAGTTCGGGATCGTTTTGCGGCTCCTGCGGCATGACACCAAAGCTGCGCGGCATTCGTTCCAGAGTCACCGTCAGTTCGATGGTGCGGCCCGCGCGCAGGACGGTCAGCGGCACGCGGTCGCCGACATCGTGATTTTGTATTTCGTCCTTGACCACCTCAATACCGTTGACGGTGCGGTTGCCGATACGTCGGATAACGTCGAATTCGCGCATACCGGCTTTGTCGGCGGGCGAATTGGGAATCACCGCAGGCTCGCCGCCGGTTCCCAGAATCACCGCTCCCTCGTTGTCTTCCGGCAGAACCACGCCGGGCCGCACACGCTCCCGCGCCTCTTCGACCGTGGAATAGCGCACGCCCAGGTAAGGGCGCACTACCTCGCCGCCCTTGACCAACTGATCGATGATGCGCCGCGCCTGATTGATGGGGATGGCGAAGCCGATACCGATAGAGGTTCCGGTGCGGGAGATAATCGCGGTGTTGATGCCTACGACCTGGCCGGAAATATCCGCGAGCGCCCCACCCGAGTTGCCGGGGTTGATCGCCGCATCGGTCTGAATGACCTTATCCAGCGCCTCGTTGTCGTTGCGGAAGTTGCGCCGATTCAGCGCGGAGACAATTCCCAGCGTCACGCTGGAGTTGAAGCCCAGCGGATTGCCGACCGCAATCGCCCAGTCCCCCACCCGCAGCTTTTCGGAGTCGCCCAGCGTCGCGGCGGGAAGGCCATTGACGCCGTCTATCTTGAGTACGGCCAGGTCGGAGCGCGGGTCCCGACCGACAATCCGCGCATTGGTGAAAATCTTGCCGTTGGCGAGCGTGATGCGGATCTGACCACCCCGCTCCGCTATCGGCGCGACGACATGATTATTCGTCACGACGTAGCCGTCGCCGGAAAGAATGATTCCCGACCCGGAGCCTTCGATGCCCCGGTACCCGCCCGGCAGCAGCCCGCGCAACCCGCCACCGCCCTGACGCCCCTGAATATCGATATTGACGACCGCCGGTTCCACCTTGGCGGCGGCATCGGCCACGGCGGAGGAGTTGACGAGCGTGGGGCGCGGACGCGGCGGCTGGCGCAGCGCCTGGTTGATCGTCTCGCGCCCGCGCGCCGTCGCCCCGCCGTTATAGATTCCCGCGCCCGAAGTGCGCAGGATCACCGCGCAGGCCAGAAAGCCCAGCACGAAGATAAAGACGTAGCCGAAGAGTTTTCTCATAAAAGGTGGTACACGATCTTTAGGGATGGATTTTATTATACCGCGCCCGCTGAACTATTGACCCGCGTCGCACCGGAACAACCGATTACGGCCTGTTCGAAAAAATTCATGAAGACACTTGACACTAATACACTCATATGGTATAAACAAAATGTCGAAGGAATTTGGATCGAAAACGATTTTAAAACAGACACCACACAAGAGGAAGAGAAATGGCTAAGACCGTTGGCATTGACTTAGGTACCACGAACTCGGTCGTGGCGGTGATGGAGGCGGGCGACCCCGTCGTTATCGCCAACGCCGAGGGGGCGCGAACCACACCGTCCGTCGTCGGATTTACGAAGTCCGGCGAACGCCTGGTCGGCGCGCCCGCCAAGCGGCAGGCGGTCGTCAACCCGGACCGCACCATCGCCTCTATCAAGCGACATATGGGCACCGACCACCGCGTTACCGTGGACGGCACCCCCCACTCGCCGGAGCAGATTTCGGCGATGATTTTACAGAAGCTGAAGACCGACGCCGAATCGTATCTCGGCGAGCCGGTGACGGCGGCGGTTATCACCGTTCCCGCGTACTTCAATGACGCTCAGCGCACCGCGACCAAGAACGCGGGCGAGATCGCCGGTCTGAAGGTGCTTCGCATCATCAACGAGCCGACCGCTGCGGCGCTGGCGTACGGCCTGGACAAGAAGAAGAACGAGACCATCCTGGTGTACGACCTGGGCGGCGGCACGTTCGACGTTTCCATCTTAGAGGTCGGCGACGGCGTCTTCGAGGTCAAGACCACGTCCGGCGATACCCGCCTGGGCGGCGACGATTTCGACCAGCGCCTGGTGGACTTTATCGCCTCCGAGTTCCAGAAGGAGCAGGGAATCGACCTGCGCAAAGACAAGCAGGCCCTTCAGCGGCTGCGCGAGGCTGCCGAAAAGGCCAAGATCGAGCTTTCCAGCGTTCTGACAACCAACGTCAACCTGCCGTTTATCACGGCGGACCACGAAGGCCCCAAGCACCTGGACGTGACCATTTCACGCGCCAAGTTCGAGGATTTGACCAAGGACCTGGTGGAGCGGACGACCAACAGCGTCAACCAGGCGCTGGCGGACGCCAAGATGAAGGCGAGCGACATCGATGAGGTGATCTTGGTCGGCGGCTCGACCCGTATTCCCGCCGTGCAGGAACTGGTCAAGAACGTCATCGGCAAGGAGCCGAACAAGTCCGTCAACCCGGATGAGGTCGTCGCGGTCGGCGCGGCCATTCAGGCGGGCGTTCTGGGCGGTGAGGTCAAGGACGTCGTGCTTCTGGACGTCACCCCGCTGTCGCTGGGTATCGAGACGCTCGGCGGCATGATGACAAAGCTGATCGAGCGCAACACGACGATTCCGACGCGAAAAAGCGAGACCTTCACCACGGCGGCGGACGGCCAGACCGACGTGCATGTGAAGGTGTACCAGGGCGAGCGCGAGGTGGCGACGGCGAACAAGATGCTGGGCGACTTCCAGTTGTCGGGTATTCCGCCCGCGCCGCGCAACATTCCGCAGATCGAGGTGACGTTCGATATCGATGCGAACGGCATCCTGTCGGTCAAGGCGCAGGACAAGGCGTCCGGTAAGGAGCAGAGCATCACGGTCACCGGCTCGTCGAACCTGAACAAGAACGACGTAGAGCGCATGGTCGCCGAGGCCGCCGCGCACGCCGAAGAGGATCGCCAGGCCAAGGAGAAGGTCGAGGTTCGCAACCGCGCGGATCAGGCTATCTACGCGACCGAGCGGACGCTGCGCGAACTGGGCGACAAGGTGAGCGCGGACGAGCGGACGAACCTGGAAGGTAAGATCGCCGCCGTGCGCTCCGCTGTGGAGTCCGACGACAGCGCGCGTATCGAGACGGAGCTGAACGCGCTCCAGCAGGCAACGTACGAACTGTCGAGCCGTCTGTACCAGCAGTCGGCAGGTCAGCCGGAGGGCGGCTCCCAGGATGGCACGAATGGCTACCATCCCGGCACCGAGACGCCCAACGCGCAGCCCGACGGCGACGTGATCGACGCGGAGTTCAAGAGCGAAGAGAAGTAACATCTGGCCCCCTCCGCCCCCAATAATGGGGGTACCAAAGCAGAGGACGCAGCAAGCAACGCCCCTACCTCTTTCTCCCCCTCTCCCCAAGCTGGGGAGAGGGGGCCGGGGGGGAGGGCAGTAAATCAACCACCAAAACACACAACGGAGGAAAAACGACAATGGCGATTGTACGCTTCGATCCGTTCCGCGAACTGGATCGACTTCAGAACGAAGTAAACCGTTTGTTCGAGGGCTATAACAACACCGGTGAGCGCCCTTCGGCGATGACCCAGGCGAACGGCCCGGCGGGCCGCGTCTGGTCTCCGGCGGTGGATGTGGCCGAGACGCAGAATGAGATCGTCCTGCGCGCCGAGCTTCCCGGCATGAAGCAGGAAGACATCGACATCGAACTGACGGGTGATACGCTCACCCTGCGCGGCGAGCGCAAGTTCGAGAACGAAGAGCGCAAGGAGAACTTCGTGCGCGTCGAGCGTTCCTACGGACGATTCCAGCGCTCGTTCACGCTGGGCGTGCCGGTGCAGTTCGATGCCGTGACCGCGAGCTATCGCGACGGCGTTCTGGAGGTTCATTTGCCCAAGTCCGAGGATACCAAACCCCGGAAGGTGCAGGTCAGTGCCGGTTAACCGTAAACGAAAAAGGGGTTCTGCGGAACCCCTTTTTCGTCCGCCCATATTACATTATTACGCTAAAGTGGAGTGAGTGACAGATTTGATTCCGCCGCGAGAACGGCGACCGGGGAGAACGACATGGGACCGAGCTACAAAGATTATTATAAGTTACTGGGCGTCGAAAAAAACGCTGGCGAGAAAGACATCAAATCCGCCTACCGAAAGCTCGCGCGCAAATACCACCCGGACGTCAACCCGAACGACAAGGCGGCGGAAGAAAAGTTCAAAGACATCTCTGAAGCTTACGAGGTGCTTTCCGACGCGGACAAGCGCCGCAAATACGATCAGTTCGGCGACCAGTGGAAGATGTACTCGCAGGGCGGCGGCGGCGGTGGCGGCTTCCCCGGCGGCGCGGGTGCGCCGGGTGGTTACGGCGGCGGCTTCCCCGAAGGGTTCCGTGTGGACATCGGCGGCGGCGGCGGCGCGGACCTGGGCGATCTGTTCGCGACGCTGTTCGGCGACATGGAGACAGGCCGGGGCGGGCGCGGCGGCGGCGCTGGGCCACGGATGCGAACGCGGACGCAGGCCCCGCAGCGCGGCCCGGACACCGAGGCGAGCCTGACGGTCTCGCTGGAAGACGCCTATGCGGGCGCGACGCGCAGCCTGAGCCTGTCCGTGCCGGAAGCGTGCGCGGCCTGTCGCGGGCAGGGCGTTCGCTCCACGGGAACCTCGCATACCTGCCCGGCCTGCGCCGGGACCGGCAAACAGGGCCGCGGCTTTTTAGGCATGGGCGGCGTCTGCGATATGTGCGGCGGCACCGGACAGACCGACCTGGAAAACTGCCCGACCTGCCGGGGCGCGGGGCAGGTGGAAAAATCGCGGCGTGTCGAGGTCAAGATCCCGGCAGGGGTCAGCGAAGGGCAGCGCATACGGCTGGCGGGTCAGGGCGCGGGTGGGCCGGGCGGCGCGGGCGATCTGTATCTCGCCGTCCATATCGAGCCGCACCCGATGTTCGAGCGCAAAGGCGACGACCTGTATGTGGACGTTCCCGTGCCCTATACCGACGCGGCGCTCGGCGGCGAAGCGAAGGTGCCGACGCTCAAAGGGACGCGCCTGACCATGAACCTGCCCGCCGGGACGCAAAGCGGCCAGACATTCCGCCTGGGTGGCCAGGGAATGCCCCGGCTGCGCGGCGGCGGCACGGGCGATCTGTATGCGCGTGCCAAAATAACCGTTCCCAAAACCCTTTCCGCCCGCGAGCGCGACCTGCTGACAGAACTGTCGCGCCTGCACAAAGGCGAGGGCGTGGCAGCATAAGGCCAGGCAGAGCAAATGAGACGAATGTTCGAGGAAGAGATGATGAGAAGATCCGAAGGAGACGAACCGCTCTACACGATTTCCATCGCGGCGCGGCTGGTACGCCCGGACAAGCCTACCGAACCGATCCATCCGCAAACGCTGCGTATGTACGAAAAGCTGGGTCTTATCACTCCCAAGCGAGTGGGCAAGAACCGCCTGTACTCGAACCGGGACATCGAGCGACTGCGCCAGATACAACGGTACACGCAGGATATGGGCGTCAACTTAGCAGGCGTCGAAGTGATTATGCGCCTGCTGGAGCGCATGGAAAATATGCAGCGCGAGATGGACGAGCGGCAGGAAGCGATGAAGCGGGAAATGGAGCAGCGCCTGCGGGAACTGCGAAAAGCGTAAAACAAAATAGAGAAGCGGACGGAGAGTAAATACAATGTTTGAAAACTATACGGAGCGCGCCCGCGATGTGCTTGCGGCTTCGCAGGACATCTTGCGGCGCTATAAACAGAACCAGATGGACGGCGAGCATATGCTGCTCGCCCTGCTGGAACAGGAAGAGGGTCTGGCGGGCCAGATTTTGACCCGCATCGGCGTAGATTTGCGTGAGGTAACACGCCGTGTGGAAGAGGAGCTTGCCCGCACGCCCAAAGTGACCTACAGCGATCCGGGCCAGCAGGCGCAGATCTTTATCACGCCGCGCGGCAAGCGCATTCTGGACGGCGCAGAGACCGAGGCCAAGCGTCTGAAGGATGAGTATGTCGGCGTCGAGCATCTGCTGCTGGGCATTCTCAAGGAGGGCGAAGGCCCCGCGGCGCGCATCTTAGCGCAGTACCGGGTGGACGAGGAGAAAATCTACCGCGCGCTGCAGCAGATTCGCGGCAGCCAGCGGGTAACGGACGAGAACCCGGAATCCAAGTACCAGATGCTGGCCAAATACTCCCGCGATCTGACTGCGCTCGCCAAAGAAGGCAAGCTGGACCCGGTTATCGGGCGCGACGAGGAGATTACCCGCGTCGTTCAGGTGCTGTCACGCCGCACCAAGAACAACCCGGTGCTGATCGGCGATCCGGGCGTCGGTAAAACGGCCATTGTGGAGGGGCTGGCGCAGAAGATACATGCGGGCGATGTGCCGGAAACGCTGCGGGGCCGGACGCTGCTGGCGCTGGACCTGGGCGCGATGGTCGCCGGTTCCAAGTTCCGGGGTGAGTTCGAGGAGCGTCTGAAGGGCGTGATGGACGAGATCCGCAAGGCCGCCGGGCAGATCGTGCTTTTCATCGACGAACTGCATACGGTGGTCGGCGCGGGCGCGGCGGAAGGGGCGATGGACGCCTCCAACATGCTCAAGCCTGCCCTGGCGCGCGGCGAACTGCAGTGCGTCGGCGCGACCACGCTGGATGAGTACCGCAAGAATAACGAAAAGGACGCGGCTTTGGAGCGGCGCTTCCAGCCCGTCTTCGTCGGCGAGCCGACCATCGAGGACACGGTCGCGATCCTGAAGGGCCTGCGCGACAAGTACGAGGCGCACCACCGCGTCAAGATAACCGATGCCGCGCTGGAGGCTGCCGTCACGCTGTCGTCGCGCTATATCACCGAGCGGTTCCTGCCCGACAAGGCGATTGACCTGATGGACGAGGCCGCATCGCGTGTCCGCATCGCGATGTCCTCTATGCCGTCGGATCTGAAGGACATGGAGGCGCGGCTGAACCACCTGGTTGCCGAAGGAACGGCGGCGGCGAACGCCCGCGACTATGGAAAGGCGGCCTCTTTCCAGGTCGAGGAAGAGGCGCTGCGCAAGGAGTACAACGAGCGCCGCGACGCCTGGGCACGCGAAACCGGAATGGATTCGGTGGTGGACGAAAAAGACATCGCCGAGATCGTCGCCAAGCAGACCGGCATTCCCGTCTCGCGCATGTTCGAGGAGGAGGCCGAAAAGCTGCTTCAATTGGAAGACCAGCTTCACAAGCGGGTCATCGGCCAGAACGTGGCTATCGACGCCATCGCCGAGGCGGTGCGCCGGTCGCGGGCGGGCCTGTCGGACCCGCGCCGTCCCATCGGCTCGTTCCTGTTCCTCGGCCCGACCGGCGTCGGCAAAACCGAGCTTGCCAAGGCACTGGCCGAGTTCCTGTTTGATGATGAGACGGCGATGGTTCGCATCGATATGAGCGAGTACATGGAGAAGCACGCGGTCGCCCGCCTGATCGGTGCGCCGCCGGGATATGTCGGCTACGAGGAAGGCGGCCAGCTTACCGAAGCGGTTCGCCGCCGCCCGTACCGTGTCATCCTCCTGGATGAGATCGAAAAGGCGCACCCGGATGTCTACAACGTGCTGCTTCAGGTCTTAGACGATGGGCGGCTGACCGATGGGCAGGGGCGTGTGGTCAACTTCCGCAACACGGTGGTGATCATGACCAGCAACATCGGCTCGCACCTGATTGAGGCCATCCCGACGGAATCGACGCCCGCCGAAACAAACCTGCTGTATGAAAAAATGCAGACGCGTGTCACCGAGGAACTGCGGCGGCACATGCGGCCCGAACTGCTGAACCGGATCGACGAGATCATCGTCTTCCATGCGCTCAACCGCGAGCAGATCACGCAGATCGTGGACCTGCTTCTGAGGCGCACGGCGAACTCGCTGGCCGACCGCAAGATGACGCTGGAGGTTACGGACGCGGCCAAAGCGGTACTCGCCGACCAAGGCTTCGACCCACTGTACGGCGCGCGCCCCCTGCGGCGCACGATCCAGCGGTTGGTGGAGAACCCGATATCATCGGGCATCCTGCGCCGCGAGTTCCAGGGAGGCGACACCATCGTCGTGGACGCCACGCCGGAGGGGCGCATCATCCCCCGCCTGCTCGTCCCCGGCACCCCCAGCGGTGCCTACACCGACGAGGTGCTGACGGCGTAGACAAAAAACCGGGACGCGAAGAAGCCAATGCCTCGCGTCCCGGTCAATGTTGCCGACGGCGGGCGCAACTGCCGCCTATTCACGGAAAACTCCTTGATGACCTCTTATACGGCTCAATCCATCAGGTTCATACCGAGGCAGGCATCATCTTGATGCACACCGGCTTGGGAACCTCGATAGTCTGTCCGGTGGGCGTGAGCGTTCCGGCTTGCGGGTCGATGCGGAAGGTGACGATGTTGCCGGTGTCCTGATTGGCGGCGAGCAGGAACGCGCCCGTCGGGTCGATGGAGAAGTTGCGCGGATTCTTGCCCTGTGTAGGCTCATGGCCGCGCGGCGTCAGTTTGCCGGTCTTCTCGTCGATCTCGAAAATAGCGATGCTGTCGTGGCCCCGGTTGGAGCCGTACAAAAAGCGGCCCGACGGGGAGACGAGGACTTCCGCGCAGTGGCTTTTTCCCGTGAAGCCGTCCGGCAGCGTCGAAATGGTCTGAATCTCCCGCAGCGTCCCCGTCCCACCCTCGTAGACAAAGGCAGTGACCGTGTTATCCAGTTCGTTGATGACATAGGCGTAGCCGCCGCCGGGATGAAAGGTGAAGTGGCGCGGCCCGGCCCCGGCTTTGACGGATGCCCAGCGCTCATCGCCGGGAATCAGTTTTCCCTGGAGCGAGTCGAGCCGGTAGATCATTATCTTGTCCAGGCCCAGGTCGGCGGCAAAGGCATACGAGTTGTTCGGGTCAAGATTGATGGAGTGCGCATGCGGCTCACGCTGCCGCTGCGGGTTGACGCTGGAGCCTTCATGCTGAACGAAATCAGTTGCCTCGCCAAGCTGCCCATCGGCGTGTACGGGAAGAATGCAAACGCTGCCTCCTCCGTAGTTGGCGGCCAGAACGAAGCGGCCTGTTTTGTCCACGGTCAGATGGCACGGCCCGCCCCCGCCGGAAGACTGCTGATTTAATAACGTCGGCGTCCCGGTTTGCGGGTCCAGCGAGAAGGCGCTGATGCCCCCGCCGGGCCTGCCGCCGACCTGACCCACCTCGCACACGGCGAACAGGCGGCGGCGCTCGGCATCAATTGCCAGGAACGAGGGATTATCCACCCCGGACACCCCGCCGACACGCTCCAGCGCGCCGGAAGAGAGGCTCATGCGATACAGGTGAATCGCCTCGCTTTGCGCGGGCGCATAGGTACCGACATAGACGAAAAGATCGCCGCTGGTGCTTGAGTCTGCCATAGTTGTAGTCTTCCATTATCCTTGTTTTTATTTAAGCGGCTCAACAGTGACGCCGCCGTCTACCACGTCCACCTGGAGCCGACAGCCAAGCAGCAGCGCTATGCCCGGCAGCGGCTGATCTCCGAGCGCGCGGATCATCACCGGTCGCTCTTCGCCGTTCCAAAGAATACGCCCTTCATGTACCGGGACATCTACCAGCGAGCCGTCCGCCACCATCACGCGGCGGACACGCCGAAGCCGCAGGCCCAGCGCGGCAATCCGCGCGGCGGGCAGGGTGAGAGGCCCTTCATAACCGGTATCCACCAGGACCTCCAGGGTCGCCTCCTGACCCTGCGGGCCGCGAACCACCAGATGCACCACGGCCTGACGCCATGGATCGACCGAGCCGGTAATCACGCGGATGCGCCGCCCACGAACTCGGAGGCGGCGAAGCCGATCTTCTTGACGTAGAACACACGGCCCGGATGACGCGCTTCGAGCCGCAGCGCCGCGGCTTCCTCGTCGGCAGCGATCTCGAAATCGCCGGATTCCGGCTCAATGAGCGCGAACTGGCTCCGGTACGTCTCTTCGTCCCGCTTTATCTTGGCGTCGTATACGGCCTCACCCTGCGCGGCGACTTCGGCGACGCTGAGCATCGTCTGCATAAACGGGTCTCCCGGACCTATTGTACCGCGTGACCGGAGCGGAAAGACCGCCTGGGCGCGCCGCAGTTGAAAGGCATGGCTTCCTTGACACAGCGCGCGCACCTCGGCTACAATGGCCGGGCAAGGAGGATGTGTGCATGCGTAATCGTATCGCGGCCCTTGGGGCTGCTGCTGCTCTGGGCGCGCTGATGGTCGGTGGCGCCGCGGTGCCGCTGCTGGCAGCGCACGGTCAGAATAAGATCGTCCCCTACCCCGCGTCCCCCGCTCCGAATGGCGCGCCGTCAAAAACTCTCGATCTCACACTCAAGGTTCCGTCCTCATCCCCCACGCTGGTGCCCGTGGCACGCTCTGTCCCCACCGGAGAGGTGCGCGCCATGTGGATCGTGCGCGACACCATGACTTCGCCGCAGCGAATCAAGAATGCGGTGGCGCTGGCGAAGAAGTATCGCTTCAACACGCTGTTCGTCCAGGTGCGCGGGCGCGGCGATGCCTTTTACCACTCCCGATTTGAGCCGCGCTCGGAGCAGTTGTCGCGCCAGCCGCTCGATTTCGATCCGCTCGCCGTCGCTATTGAAGAGGGGCACCGGGCCGGGCTTCAGGTGCATGCGTGGATGAACACCTTTTTCGTCTGGCACCAGAAACGGCGTCCCTACTCCTCCCTGCACATCGTTAACCGGCATCCCGAATGGCTGGTGCAGGACAAGCAGGGGCGAACCGCGTGGACACAGCGCGGTGACTGTGAAGGCGCTTTTCTCGATCCCGCCGTGCCCGGCGCGCGCGAGCACACGCGAAACGTCTTCCTCGATCTGGTTTCCCGCTACCCGGTGGACGGCATCCACTTCGATTACGTGCGCTTCCCGTCCGAGGACTTTTCCTTTTCAGACTACTCCCTGAGCCGCTTCCGGGAGCATATGCTGCCCGCGCTGACACCCCATCAGGTCGCCCAGATCGACGCCAAGCGCGCCCGCAACCGCCTTGCCTGGCACTACTCGTTTCCCGGCCACTGGCGCGCGTGGCGACAGAGCCTGGTCGCCGAAACCGTCCGCTCCATCTCCGTGGAATCGCACCGGATGCGGCCCGGCATCATCGTCTCCGCCGCCGTCTTCCCGGACTACAACGTGGCGACGCGCAGTAAGGGTCAATCCTGGCGCGACTGGCTGCGCGACGGCTCGCTGGACGCCGCCTGCCCGATGACCTATAACCGCTCGACCCAGCTTGTGGCGCAGCAGATTCGCGCCGCCGTCGCGGCGGCGGGCGGCAAGCCGATCATCGCCGGGGTCGGCGCGTGGCAGATGCCCGCATCGTCGGCCATCGCCAAAGCAAAGGCGTACCGGGGCATCGGCGCGGCGGGCCTGAACTTCTTCTCGTATGACGGCATGACGCGCGGCGGCAGCACGGAGGCCTATCTGGCGGCGGTAAGCGCCGCGCTTTTCCCGAACCGGGTGGTGGCCGCGCCGAACTGGAGGAGGCCGATTGCTGCGGCACAGCGAGCCGATTAACCCGGAGGAGGTCAATGTCGCCCCGGAGCGTCTGGCGCGTGCGCTGGACATACTCCGGGAAGGCATCGACGCGGGCGCGATGCCCGGAGCCGTGCTCTGCGCCCTGCGCCGGGGGCAGGTGTTCGTGCACGAGGCGCTGGGCACGACCGATGGGGTCAGGCCCGTCACGACGGACACGGTTTACGACCTGGCCTCGATCACCAAGCCCATGGCGACGGCATCGTCCGTGCTGACGCTGGTGGAGCAGGGCCGACTGACCCTGACTGCGACGCTTCCTTCCCTTCTCGGCGATTCGGCGTCGCATCTTCCCGCCGTTACCGTTCAGCATCTGCTCACCCACACCTCCGGCCTCCCCGCCTGGGCCGCGCTGTACGAGAAGGGGCACGGTCTGGATGCCGCCGTCGCGGCGATCCTGCGGCTTCCGTCGGCCCCGGCGGGAACGAAGTACGAATACTCCTGCCTTAACTTTATCCTGCTGGGCCGCATCGTGCAGGAGATTTCGGGTCAGAGTCTCGATGCTTTCGCCCGCGAGAATGTCTTTCTTCCGCTGGGCCTGCAAAACACAAGCTATCGCCCCCCGGACGATTGGCGCGAGCGCATTGCCCCGACTCGTTCCGCCGAGAAGACCACGGAAAATGAAGAGGCGGAAGCCGCCCTTACCGGCGTCGTGCACGACGGCAACGCGCGCAGTATCGGGGGAGTGTCGGGCAACGCGGGGCTGTTCGGCACGGCCCGCGATGTGGCCGCGTTCGGGGAGGCCCTGCGGCAGGGCGCGACAAAAGCGGCTCCGAGCAAGCAGCCACTCTTCGGCGCACCGACAAGGGCGCGCATCCTCGCCAGCCAGGTTAAGCCGGAGATCGGGGCGCATACCTTTCTGTTTTTCGCGCAGGGCAACGGCCTGTGCCCCGCCGGTGATCTGCTGTCGCCTCGCGCTGTCGGCCACTCCGGCTTCACCGGCACTGTCCTGACGCTCGACCCGGAATACGATCTTACCGTCGCCCTGCTTACGAACCGCGTCCTCACCGACCCCAACGGCGCGAAATGGCTCACCGTCCGCCGTAAATTTCTCAACGCCCTCGCCGCCGCGCTCTGCTAAAGATAATTACCCCCGTTCATTCCTCCGACAAAAAAGAGCCTGCCCCACCGGACACGCTCTTTTTGTTACAGTTCACCGGCTACTGCTCAAGGGCGTCTGTCAATGCTCCTTTTCAGTCCTGAAGATGTGTTCGACGATTTTCATTTGCCCTTGTGCACCTGCGGCTACCTTGGGGGATAGAGGGGCCGCAGGTATAGGCTGCAATGTATACCCTGCCCGCAAGAGTTGA
Organism: Armatimonadaceae bacterium; assembly: GCA_030447685.1. Lineage (GTDB taxonomy): Bacteria > Armatimonadota > Armatimonadia > Armatimonadales > Armatimonadaceae > JAUJOK01. The sequence continues at coordinate 24,032 of JAUJOK010000007.1, read as the reverse complement.
CCTACTGGGTTCCAGCCCGCAGGCGGCGGCGTTGACTTGCTCCACCACTCCCGCACCTGAAGCGAGCCACCGGAGTAACAGTTCCTCATTGGAAAACGCTATGAGGTATCCGTATTCCGTGCCACAGGAAGGGCAGATTTCGCCATCGTCGGAGGGACTTCTAAGCCGTCATAGAAGCACACCGGGCAGATGTTTTTCTCTTTCATTTTTGACATTGCCTTCGGTAGTAGGCCGCGTTCACAGCTTTTGCGGCGTTCAGAGTGAAGTACGTTACGATATAGCCGCTGGGAGAAAGTACGCCAAACTCCTGCGTCACTTTATGATACCGTACTGTCTGCCCATTACTTCGGGTGCATTCGTCTATGTCGTCAGTCTTATCCGCCTTCAGGAAAGCCTGAGCCGCCGCGCCGTATTCGTCTACGGTAGCGAAACCGCACTCCTCTTGGTGGAATAGAAAATGGTCATCCAAAGCATTTGATGAACGAAAGCCCCAAGTATTTCGCGGCGTCTCCATACTCTGTCTAATTCGCGTCCTGCTGCTTTTTCGGCCTGCCCTTCGGCTTCTCCCCGCCCGGATGCGCCTTTTGGCGATAGATGTGTACCATGTACCCATTATACATCCGGCGCGGCATGGACTGGCGGGGTCAGGCGGATTCCTGCGGCCAACAAAAAAGAGCCTGCCCCACCGGACACGCTCTTTATCACGCCCCTGCTACCCATGTGCTTTTTGCCTCCGTGCCGCCCCAAGTAAGATAGGCGACCAATGGTGGAGTTCTGGCCTCCTGCGGGCCTCTCATGGCGAGCGGGAAACGCTACCGATGGTTCTGATTTATTCTACTGCAGTTGATGCTCTGACCTTGCACGCTTCATCGTCAAGTATTTTTAACGCCTGAAAGACTCCCTCAAAGCTGATGCTTACATCCACATCGTCATCCGCATCATCTCCGCGAAGTCCTTTAATCAACGGGCCAACCATAAGTATATACGCATATATGTTTGGGAAATCTTCCAGCCAACGGAGACTCCGTAACATTGACGTTTTCAAATGTACCGGAATAACTTGGGCGTGAAGCGACAAAATCCGCTCAAGCTTCTTTACTGTCGGTTTCAAATGTTCGTCAGCCAATGGACGAAGCCTTTGCCATGTCTCGTCTGAAAGGGGAAACTTACAGTTATCTGCATCGTAGGATTTCACTACCGTACACTTTTTGAGGTGACACTAACTTGTCGTTGAAACGGTTGCCGCTCTCGGGTACCCTGGTTCCTACCACAGACCAGGAGTACCCTATGAGCGACAACCTCAGACGCTATTGTGCCATACACACGGCTCTCAAACAACTCTGTCCCAAGGAACCCAAAGGAAATCATGCGCGGCATCTTCAAACGCTGGCGCATCTGGTCAGCGGCATCGTCGGCAGCAAGAGAAGCAGCCTGCCCGCTATTGCCAGCAAAGTGCCCAGCAACAGCACTCGTGAAAGCCGCATCAAGCGCTACAGTCGCTGGCTGATGAACGAGCACATCAGCACAGAGATGTACTTTCTGCCATATCTCCAGGTTCTGCTTGCCAGCCTGCCTCCGGGGCCTCTGGTGCTGGTCATCGACGGCAGTCCCATTGGCCGCACCTGCCAGGCTCTGGTCATCAGTGTGCTCTACAAGAAGCGCGCGCTGCCTCTGGCCTGGAGTGTTGTCCGGGGCAAGAAGGGACACCTGAGCGAGCAGATGCACGAGCACTTGGTACGGCAAGTGGCCGGAGCGCCCGGTTTTTTCTGGGCGACGGCGAGTGGCCCGATCTGCTGGCATTGCAGCGCCTGGGCTGGTCCTTTGTCTGCCGCATCAGCAAGAACACCCTGGTGTGTGAGCAGGGGGAAGTCTTTTCCCTCTCCCGAGCTTCCTATAGAGCCGGGCGACACAGTGGAAATCTGTCTTGTTCACGGGGCAAGGTTGGTCCTGTGCTGGTGATCGCATTATGGAACCTGCGCTACGACAGCCCGCTATACCTTGGCAATCTCTGGAACTTTGGAGGGAAGCCTGTTTCTTTTATCGAAAGCGCTTTTCTATCGAGACGTTCTTCTCAGACCAGAAGAGCCGGTGGTCTGCGCCCCTTGATGTAATCCAGGGAGCCTTGGCCCCGGCCCGTGAAAAACGGGAGGGACCAGATGAACACCCGGATGAGCAGATCGTGTGCAGGAAGCCGGCAAGGGCGAGAAGCCGCCGATCATCGAGATTTGTCCCTGAATGGTGTCTCTCCTGGCGCAAGAAGTTCGGCTATAGCGGCTCAAAGAGCTGGAAAAAGGAAAACGCCCGGCTCAAGACAGAGCGGGGATCTGGAAGTGGATTGCCAAAGAGGTGGCCTCCCCAGAATGTCGGGCATCTGGTCCAGAGGGGATCCCAGCGCCTTGCCTGGCTTCGTGGGTCTATCTCGTTCGACGGCGCGCTATCGGGCGGCGCCGGAGCAGATGAGACCGCTCTGGTGGAGCGCCTGAGGGAGTTTGCCAGGAAAAGGCGTCGGCTGGGTATCGCATGGCGCACAAGGCGTTGTGTCGTGGTGCTGGTCAATCACAAGCGCATTATCGCCTGTGGCAGCGTGAGGGGCCTCGGTGCCAGCGCGACGAAGTCGCAAGCGACAGTGTCGCCACCGCGTGCCGTGACGGCGGATGCACCCAATGCGGTCTGGTGCCTGGACTTTGCAGATTAATGGAACGAAGTTGCGGATTCTGTGCGTAACGGATGAGTTCACGCGCGAATCACTGTATCGAGGTGGGCCGCTCGTTCAAGAGCGAGCGTGCCTGCTCGGTTTGGAGAATCTGATACGGCAACGGGGAAGGCCGGGGGCTTTCTGGACAACGGTCAGGGTCGATGGCACGTTGTGCTTCGCCGGGGCATCAGCTATATCGAGCAAGCCGTGGCAGAACGAGAGCTTCATCTCCCGGCTTCGCGACGAGTTCCTGGACGGGGAGGTATCCATTTTTGGAGGCGCAGGTGCGACTGGGCCTGTGGCGCAGATATTACAACCAGGAGCGTCTGCATTCCAGCCTGGGATATAAGCCACCTGCCGAGTTCGCCGCCTTCTGGACGGCTGCCGAAGAGGCCAAAAATACGGTCGAGACCAAGGCGCTTGTTGGAGTATAAGAAGGGGGCAGTTCACCGGGGCTTTTATGTGTGTCACAGTCATCTAAGCGACCCCATGCTGGCTTGCTGCTGGCTACGTGTCTGGCGTATCTGTGGATGGTATGCCTGGGAGCGCGCGTTGTCCGAAGAGGCTGGCTTCCGTTGGTGCATCGTGGCCACCGCTGTGATTTGAGCCTGTTTCAGATCGGCTTACTCTGGATCGAGCATTGCCTCAACAAGGACTGGCCCGTACCCGTCACGCTACAGGTAGTCGCTCAAAACAGCCGCAGAAAAAGTGTACGGTGGTGAAAGTAGGATAGAGTTCGCTTCTCTTTATCAAGAAGATATACCGTGGGGCCTTCCGAGTGTGATCGGAAAGTAGTTACCCATTGCTGGCAGACAAGGCTTATTTCGAGCATTACCTCCTGCTGGTACTCGCGCAGATCGCGAACTTCTTTTCTGGTAGCAAACGCCCCTTAACTGCGTCGCGCCAAGTCTGATTGTAGAGCCGCAATAACCCAGGCGTAAGATTACGTGTTAATTTGTTTTTACGATGGGCCTCATCATGATGCTCTAAGCATAGGACAGCGAGGTTGTCAAAGGCGTTATTGGAGGGGTCATCGTCAATATGCGCTATTTGAACTGGCCTACCCGCAATGCGGCAACAACAACAAATTCTATCGCTCGCGAATAAAACTTGTTCAGCGAGCTTCTCCGGAATTTTTCTTCCTCATAGCCACTGACCCACCTATACAAAGCCATTATTGAATCTTGCTCTGCTCCGGTAGTCTCATCATACCTTCTACCGCTTTTCCCTGTCGATGAAAAGAGTATTCCCTGAGGAGGGAGGCTCTTATTACTGCCGTTTTCCGCATCTTCAAATGATTAGAGTATCCTTGATGCCCTTCCGGTAAGAACGGTAAGCCTTTCGAACATCCTTCAGCAAGACGTCAAGTTCGTTACCGTATTTCTCATACCTGTCCATCTGCTCATGACTTACACCGACCGCCCGGTCTATACACAAGTCGGGATACAGGCAATACCTTCTGTCCTCGACCGTTTGATCTCGAGGGTACCAGAAGAAATGTAACCTTACCCGTTTTTGATGGACAGCCAGTTAAGCAGAGGCCGACGTTTGCAGCGCCTGTCGCTCGAACTCAGCCGGGCTGACGTACCCCAAGCTCGAATGACGCCGCTGCCGATTGTACCAGACTTCGATGTATTCGAATATCTCCTGCCGCGCCACCTCCCGCGTCGTGAAGCGGCAACGATTCACCAACTCCTGTTTTAGCGTTCCAAAGAAACTCGACGGGTGCATTGTCCCAGCAGTTACCCTTGCCACTCATGCTGCACCGGATACCCTGTTCCCTCAGCATCGCCTGAAAGTCACCACTGGCATACTGGCTGCCCCGGTCGCTGTGATGCACCAGCCTCGCCTCCGGGCGGCGCTGACAAAGAGCGGCTTGCAGGGCATTTAAGACCAGCGTTTTCTCCAGACTCGGTCGCATTGACCAGCCGACAATGCGGCGAGAAAACAGGTCCAGCACCACCGCAAGATACAACCAGCCTTCACCTGTCCACAGATAGGTGATGTCACCGGCCCACTTGACGTTCGCCTCTGGCGCACCAAAGTCCTGATGCAGCAGATTATCCGCCACCGGCAACGCGTGCTTTGAGTCTGTGGTCACCCGAAATCGGGGAGCAGCCACCGCTCGTAGTCCGACCTGGCGCATCAGTCTTGCCACGCGCTGCTTGCCGCAGCGAAAGCCTTCGTCTCTCAAGTCGCGCACAATCCGCAGGCTGCCATACGTGCCCTGGCTGCGCTCGAAGAAATGGCGGATCCGCTTCAGAAGCGTCTCATCCTGCTTCTGCCGTTCGCTGGGCCTTCGCTTTTGCCAGGCATAGTAGCCGCTGCGGGTGACTTTCACGGCTCGACAAAGCGCCCGTACCGGAAACTGCCCCGCGTGCTGCTGCACAGAATTGGTATCTCACGATGGGCGACTCGTGAAGATACCCACTGCCTTTTTAGGATCGCGTTCTCCTCTTTCAGGCGCGCGTTTTCCCGCTGGAGCTTGGCCACCTCCTCGTCACGAGCGTTGCCCTTGCCTGGGAAAAGCTCGGGTACCCGCACTTGGATGCTCCGCTTCTTGTTGGATTCGGCTCTTCCAGCGGTTGAGAACGCTCTCGTGGATGCCCAACTCCCGTGCGACGGCGCTGACGTTGCCTCGCTCGACGGCAAGCCGAACAGCGTCGCGTTTGAATTCTTCGGTAAATGCTCTTCTTGGTTCCGACATGAAAAACACCTCGTTTTGCAGAGATAGATTCTGCTTAACTTGGTGTCCATCATTCCGGGGATAGGTCAATGGGTAGCCAAGAAATCCGAGAGTTGTTTAAGAACAGAGATCATCCCTGATGACAAAGCAGCGAGGTCTTTATGGAGATACTGATTACCCGCTTGTTCTAAAAAGTAACAGAATTCACGGACACTTGTGGAGAAAGAGCGATTGTAAGAATGGTCCCAGGATAATTTTGAAAGGGCCTCGAATAAAAACTCTTCCCCAAGGATTGAATCAGCACTCTCGAAAATGCGTAGATCGTGCGCGTCACGCCGAAGTTGAATATCTTGCTCAAGAGCCAGAGAAAGGTCTGAGTTTAGCACCAAATTCGTTATAGAATGAGCTGCCTGGCCGCCCGACTGTTGATTATTTGTCAACAGTGAGCCTTCAAAATGGGACGATGAAACGGAAGAAATCAGTAAGCTGGCAACTTCATCATCAGGTTCAGTCCCATTAGGATGCGTCTTTTCATGTTCCGACTTGATCTGCAAGAGCCTTTCAACGGTGTAGGAATCAACATCAGAATCTAGCACGTCATGATGAATTGGGCATAGCAGCAGCAGATTATCAAATCCGTGCCGTTCTTCGTCGGTCTGGTTAGCATCAAAACGCGGTCCCCCAGGCTGCTTCGCCCTGATGTGACACACTTTGCCCGTGACTTTACCTGACGCTTCGTCAACCAACGGGACGGGGCAACGCGGAAAGGCACAACGATTGCCGGACACAGCGAATAGACGCTTAGTTGTCGGGAGAGCAGGTTTACCCATCAGGTTCTTCTCGGCTATGCACCCCAGACGGTTGGGTCCTTTGCAACGCGCTCCAGCCACGGTTTTTGGGGCGCTCCATGCTTCGTGACCAAATCGAACAGCTTCCTGCCAGTGATTGTGCCTTCAATTAAGCTATCAATCACCAAGTCTATGTCAAGGTTCCAATAGTCGGCAAGGCCGGACGCAACTTCGTATCTCGATAGGTCAACAGGAGCCTCTGGTTCATGGTAGGCGTAAATGCCAAGAGCATACCCGTATAGCTTATCAATATTAGTATAGTCTATTCTACCAAGCTGTCGATCAAACAACGCCTTCCTGTCTTGTACTTCAGAATGGCATTCTTCACACAGAGCATGAAGCGACTCATCTGGATACTCCCACGGCTTTAGTTTCGATTCGTAATAGGTATGATGTACGTGAAGCGTTTTTTCGCTTGAGCCGCATTGTTCACAACAAAAACTTTCCCGCTCTAAGACCAATAGCCTCTTCTTTTGCCACAGCGGATGCTTTAGCAATTCGTAGTAGTTAGCCATAAGGTGTGTTTCCTAAGTTCCGCCTGACGTTCGATGTACGTCTCCTGCGGCCTGTCCTGCTTTACGACCCACTTCTTCTTTGTTGATGAAAAAAGCCTCCGGATGGGAGCCTCGGTGGCGGGTACTTACTTGGTTTCCTTTTTCGCCGGGTTCGTTCCTGGCCTTATGCGAAAATTACGATGAAGGCGGCGGCCACCAGCAGGACGCCGTAAGCGCGCCCGCCAGCAGTATCAGCATCCAGGCGGGCACGGGAGTTGCCGCCTGGGAAACGAACACACCCAGGGCAGTGACCACCGCCGCCAGCCCACTGAGCCGCACCAGAAACCAGTGACGCCGCACCAGCGCGACATAGCCGCTCATGCCCGCGCTGAAAAGGCCCGCATAGAACAGAGCGAAGCCGCACAACACATACCAGCGCGAGCCGGTTTCCAGCGTCAGGTGGACGCGCGGCGTGGAGACGAGCAAAAACAGACCGACAAGAATGGCGGCGGGGATAACGAAGCGGCGGAGCAGGCCCAGGTCGCGGCGAAGCATGGCGAAGTTTACCGCGCCTCCGGGTAGCGGGCGGCAAGGCGATCTCCGGAAACGCCGCGCGCATGCAAGAAATGCAGATAGGCCCACAGCCACAGATAGCGCCACCGTCGGCCCGCCCCGGAAAAGCGCCGATCCGATGTGGTGACGGCCTGCGGCAGCCATACCGTCCGCTCTGTTCCCGACGCGCGGCAGCGGCGCTCCAGCCGTTGTACCAATTCCCAGTCCTCCATCAGCATCCCTTCGCGGAACCCGTTCAATTCTTCGAATACCTGCCGCCGGACAAACAGGCAGGAGTCGCCGTAATAGTGGCGCAGACGCCGGGCGCGCAGGTTATATAAAAGCGCAAACAGGCGATTCGCCGGGCCGGGCGGATGAAAGGCGAGGCGGAAGTTCCCCCCGACAACGGTCGCCTCCTGAAGCGCGGCCTCAATAGCCGCCCCCGCACCTTCGGGCAGCAGCGTGTCCGCATGGAGGAACAAAAGCGTCTCGCCCGCCGCTGCGTTCGCGCCCGCATTTTGCTGCCGTCCGCGTCCTCGCGATGCTGCGATAACGATAGCCCCGCCCTGCCGAGCGACCGTGCCGGTATTGTCCGTCGAACCGCCGTCCGCGACGATAAGTTCCGCGCTCGGACAGGCCCGCCGCGCCGCCTCCAGCGTTTGGGGCAGCGCCGCTTCTTCGTTCAGCGTCGGAACGATAATCGACAGGCGCATAAAAATCAGGGGTTCGTGCGCGGCTGCGCGGCAGGCGAGCGAGGTGTCGAAACCCTGGCGACGGGCGCTTCGGGAGTGGAACCGCCGCCGCTGCCGGGCGGTGTCTGGGAGGGCGGCGGTCCCGGTGGTGACGGAGTGATCTTGATACGCAAAATGTCCAATAAAGTGAGTGTCACCGACAGCAGAACCGGCCCCAGGAAGACCCCCACCCCACCCATCGCCAGCAGGCCGCCCAGAATCGCAAAAAATACCGCAAGGGGGTGCAGCGATGTCCGCCCGCCGATAATAAAGGGGCGCGTGATGTTGTCCACCGTTCCGACCACCAGCCAGCCGATAAGCGCGAGAATGATCGCCTTGACATACGCTCCCTGGAGCGCCAGGATGATAGCCGCCGGAACCCACACAATCGGCGCGCCCGCCAGCGGGATAATACAAAGCAGCGTCATCACCACTCCCCAAAGCAGCGGCGACGGCAGCCCCAGCATCCAGAAAGCCAGCCCGCCCAGCGTTCCCTGAAGCATTGCGACCAGCACCACACCGTAAAAAGTGGCGTACATCGTCTCGACCGTGCGCGACAGGACCGTATCCGTCTGCTCCTCGCTGAGCGGAATAAACGCCTTGACGGCGGGCAGCAGGCGCGAACCGTCTTTGAGCAGAAAGAATAGCGTTACCAGCGCGAGCGAGATCTGCATGAACGATTTGGCGAGATTGCGGACATACCCCACGGCGTTGCTCGCCAAAAACTCCCCGGCCCGCCCGAGACCCTGCCTCGCCATATCCTGCAGGTTCACCTGCGAAACGTCCACGTAGCGCCCTACCCAGCGAAGCGCATCGGCGACAACCCCCGATTTAGCGTCCGGCGACCACTGCTGCAGCGCCCCGCTGTCTACCACCGCTCGGGCTTTTCCGATTAAAACGTTGCCTTCCGCCGCGACCGCGAAAAGCATCAGCGCAAGGGGGACGACGATCAGCGCGATGGTCAGCAGCGTCGAGATACCCGCCGCAACCGTAGTGTTCTTCAGGCGGCGAGCAATACGCTGGTGGGTCGGGTAGATGAGGATGCCAAGCACAATCGCCCAGGCGAGCGAGGGCCAGAAGGGCCGGAACAGCACAATACAGAAGCCCAGCGCCAGAAGCAGGACGATGAAAAAGACGTTCGTGCGGAACCGCTCGGTATTCACACTTATATTATAGCCGCTTGGCGCGGCAAAGTAACCGCGCGGGTGGTGTGCGGCGTTTCACCTCCCCGCGCATTGCGCCGCAGCATACAGGCTATAGGCGACGTGCGCCCAGCAACCCGTTATAGAAGTGCGGCTTCATCAGGCTGTCTACACGAACCCTTTTCGTTTTGTGTGAGGCATAGATAAAGTACCCGTTGCCAAGATAAATGCCCGTGTAGGCGGCACGACCCCGGTTGCCGCTGTCGAAGAAGAGCCGGTCGCCCGCGCGTAAATCCTCCCAGGCTACCGGTGCGCCTGCCCTGGCCTGCCCGTGGACGCGACGCGGCAGTTTCACGCCCTGAGTCGCGAACACCTGCTGCACGAACGCCGAGGAATCCAGTCCCATGACTAAACTCGACCGCCGCGCACGGGGCTGCTGGTAAGAGAAGGCTTCCTGGAGAATAGCCGTTGTTTTTGCATCCATAGGAACCGTCTTCGGCGAAGCGGATGTCACCTTGTCCATGTCCGCGACAGCAACCTGGGAGCGAATCAACCGGATATTTGCCGTGCGAATCCATCCGGTAGTCCGGTCGATCATTAGAACGCCGGTGTAGTCGCCTTTCTGGTCAAGCACGGCTATATAGGTGCCTTCGCCCACGGTAGAAAGCCGCCGCGAGGCTGGATCATGCTGCCGAAAAATGTCCGCTTGTGGCACGGCCACAACCGCGAGCCTTCCGAGAATGATTCCCGTGTCGATCTTGTTCTTTTGCTCTTCAGCCGGGGAAGTGACAGGAGCAGCCGCGAGGGGCGGCGGGAGTAACGCAGAGTGGTGCGATGGTTTAGCGATGGCTGCGCACGGGTCGCCCAGACCTATCGCGAGAAGCAGCGCCAAGTATTTCATGAAATCTCCTTTCCTATATCGCCTTTCTGTGACGACATCACACAAGCATTATCTTCTGGTGCCCGCGCGCGTTTCCTGTTATCCAAAAAGGCCGACCGCAGCGATTATAGGAGCCGTCCGGGAAGCGCGGGCGGAGGCGTGTCTTTCTTAGGCGTCGTGCCCGGCGCGGTTTTGCGCCGTCCGTCCGGCCCCAGGTCGTCCACCAGACGCTGCAAACGCTGGGCAAGGCGCGTGTAGCGCGGCACGGCGCGTTTGTTGCGTACGGCCATCTGTATCGCGCGTCTCGACCCGATAAAGACGGCTATTTTTTTGGCCCGCGTCAGCGCCGTATAAACCAGATTGCGCGCCAGCATCATATAGTGCTGCGTATGAAGCACGATGACGCACGCCGGATACTCGGACCCCTGGCTTTTGTGTATCGTTAACGAAAATGCGTGCGCCAACTGATCCATGTCGGCGAAATCGTACTCTTGCCGGTCCCGGCGCTGGGCCTCCGGGCGGACGCCTGAAACATGAGAGGACTTGTCGCGCGCCGTTACGGTCGCCGAAATGGTCTTCCGTGTCCATCGCGACGATCTTGCCGACATCCCCGTTGAAGACGTTCTTATCATAGTTGTTGACCCGTTGCATGACCGGTCGCCAATTTGATGGCCCGCGTGGTTAAAACGAGCGCCGCGCGCCGTGTCTCGCCTACGTTGAGGTCTTTGATAGCTTCTCCGGGTGCGCGGCATTCAGCACGCTTTGCAGCACCTCGTTCAGATTGCGCGCGCCGCGTGGAGCCACGCTGCATCGGGGCGAGCGCGCGCCGCTGGACGGTGATGTCGTCACGCCCGTAGCCCAAACGCGGCAGCGATTTGGCGACCACGCCCGCGACCTTCTGCGGTATCTCCTCGGACTCTTCGACCTCCAGAAAGACGCAGTCCGCCCCTTGCTGAATCGCCGACGGCGGCGGCAGGTCCGGCTGCTTTCCGCGATTGATCGCGTGGGCATTGGTGATGATGCGCGATTCCGCCGCCTGCCGGAACACCTGCGACAGCCGGGCCACCGGCACGCGCGCCCGGAGTTGATCAGGTCGGCCAGCACATTACCCGGCCCCACCGAGGGAAGCTGGTCTACATCGCCGACAAACAGCACCTGCGCGCCGTCCGGCACGGCCCGCAGCGCGTTGTGCGTCAGCACCAGATCGAGCATCGATGCCTCGTCGATTATCAGCACGTCCAGTTCGAGCGGGTCGCCCGGCCCCATGCTTGAAGCCGCGCTTTTCCGGGTCGAACTCCAGAAGCCGGTGGATCGTCTTCGCCTCTTTGCCCGTCACCTCCGCCAGGCGCTTGGCGGCGCGGCCCGTCGGCGAGGCAAGCTGAATGCGCTTGTTCAGCTTCTCGAACGCCGCCACAATCGCGCGGGTCGTGGTCGTGTTGTGGTTGACGAAGCCGTTGGCGATAAACGACTCCTCGCCGGGGACGGTCAGATCGTACACCGAAGCGGCGGAAGGAGAGTGACCGCGACGACTTTATCCCAGAAGTAGCAGGGGCGGCAGGCTTCCCGAAGCGCGTCCCGCTGCCACATCGGCGTATCCGTATCCTGGTCGGCAATCAGTTCAAGCAGACGCGCGCGCGTCGGGCGGCGCGTGCCGCCGATTTCCCGCTTCCACGCCCACCACTCGCGGCGCATCCGCTTGCCGAAAAGCGTAAACAGGTCGCGGATGATCCGGCCCGGCAGCGGCACGATGTCGCGGTTGGTGTTGCACATGCGCTGCTGCGGCGCAGCGGCTTTGCGCGTCGGGATTATTTCCATCAGCCGGTCCACGTCCTCGCCGCTGACGCTCAGACGCCAGTACGTCCGCATTTCCGCCGGGCGCTCTTTGTAACGGTAGGAAATCCTTCGCGCCACGCGGCGGCTGACGATGCCGAGGTTGAGCAGCAGAACCTGAACCTGCCGAATCAGTTCCGCGCTTTTCAGGGTGATTTCGAAAGTTACCTGCCCGCTCCGGCGCTGTTGAATGTGGCCGTCCGTATCGAACAGCCCGGCGAGGTATTGAGTGATGGCGTCGCGTGACGCTTCCAGAACCGCGCGCGGCACTGCCTTGCCTTCCGACTTGCAGACATGCAGGCCCAGCGCAGTCAGCTTTTCACGAAACGCGCCGCCATTGACGCGGAAGATTATAGGTATTGCGGCTTCGGGAGATACCGACATTGCAGCCGAAGTGCGTTTCCAGGGTCAGACGGCATCGGTGCCCGTCGCCGGAAATGACCCCTAACAGGTAAGCCAATTCCGGCGCAAGCGTCCCCACGCCCCACACATCATCACCGCGTCGGATGGCGACATAAGTTCCTTCGGTCACGGCGTCCATCCGCACCCAGTCCGGGCCGTTCTCCGTCATTGCCCAGAGGCGGTGATTCGGCGTTCCTTCCAGTTCCAGACCCAGGTGCGTTCGCACGCGCACGGTTTCCCGCACGCCGCCGAAGTAGGCATGGCTTGTGGGAGTCACTTTATTCTTTGCGACAACCTTCACCACATGCTCGCGGAAGGAGTCCGGCTCAAGCTCCGCCCCGCCCCAATGCGCCTCCAGCGGATGGACGCCCGCCCGGCTCAGCACCAGCGAATCGCCCGTCACGCACTTTCCGGTACCGGGGCCACCTGTCAGAACCATCAGCGGCTCGGATAGGGCGCGGCGCACGGCCTGCCCTTGCTCGTCGGAAAGGGTGTCGTAGCTGGGCACGCCTTCGACGGCGGCATCGATCTCGGCGGGCTTGGGGCGCATGCGCCACGGCGATGTCAGCAGCGTATTGATGCGGTCGGCGACGGCTTTTTCCGTGGTGTGGATGCTGGGGGTGTAGATAGCCGTGTCGCTGGTGCCTAATAGCTCGACCGTCTCCGCGATCAGCCGCTCGCTCGCCACCAACTCATCCAGAGCGCGCTCCACGGGCGCTTGCTCCGCGCCCAGAATCTCGCACGCCTTTTTCAGCAGATGGTCTTCGGGCAGAAAGCAGTGACCGCCGCCGTCCATCTCCTCGTTCAAAACATAGATAAGGCCCGCCTGAAGCCGCTCCGGGGCGTCGGGGGCGATACCGATGTTCTGCGCGATCTTGTCCGCCGACTTGAACCCGATGCCCCAGATGTCGGTCGCCAACTGGTACGGGTTCTGCTCCACCACCTCGATAGCGCGCTCTTTGTAGTGCCGGTAGATTTTGACGGCGAAGGTCGGCGAAACGCCATGCCCCTGCAAAAACAGCATGATTGTCCGCACTTCGCGCTGCTCGTCCCAGGCGGCCTTGATCTTTTCGATACGCTTCTCGCCGATGCCCGAAACCTTGGTCAGCTTCTGCGGCGTCGTCTCGATAATGTCCAGCGCCTGTTCGCCGAACTTATCGACGATGCGCTTGGCCATCACCGGGCCGATTCCCTTAACCATGCCCGACCCCAGATACTTTTCGATAGCCGCCGCCGTCGCCGGTCGCACGGTTTCGTACCGCTCCATCTTGAACTGCGGGCCGTACTGCGGGTGCTTGATCCACTGGCCGTAGCAGCACAGGCTCTCGCCGATAACCGGATTGGTGAACGAACCCAGAACGGTGATGACGTCGCCTTTGGCGCGGCTCTTGGCCTCGGCGGGGGCCACCTTGACGACGGAGTAGCCATTCTCGGAGTTGTGGAACGTCACGCGCTCGATGACACATTCCAGCGTCGCAACCTCGCCGTTGTAGCCATCACCGCCGCCGGATTCGCGGACACGGTTGTTCATCAGGGGATTGGGCATAGCACTATTATAACTTGTCAGACGGCCCGTTGCCCGGAAATCAGCAACACTACGGCAAAAGGAAGCGGTTCGCGCTTCTACTTCAACGAAGCGAGTAGCGGAGCAACCCAGCCGTTATTGGGGTTGTCGCGCCAATAGTGATGAAGCTGTTCAATATCCGTCTGTTTCCTGGGGTACTGCGCGTAGATTGTATCCATGAATGTCTTACTTCCGCCAAGAACCGCATGATCCTCATGCGAAATCAGTACACCCCAGGTGAAGTTAGGGGAATATATGGCGTTTTCCAATCCCAGTGGGACACTAAGATACTCTTCATAGGAGGGGAACCGGCAAAACCAATGCTTACCCCTCTCAAAAAAGTCCTCATCCCACTCAACTTCAGAAAGGATAAAGCCCTTGTCACCGACTGCACGGGCGGCATTTGTGACTGCCAAATACTGCTCACGGCTCAGGCGATAACCTTCTGTTGGGTAGAAGAGGGACGAAGCTTCGATACGGGAGACAAAGGGGTAGACAAACGGATCATTGGAAATGAACAGAGAACTCCATCGTTCCCGTAACTGGTCTACGTCTTGCACCTTTTCTATACCAGGCATGTTGAATCTCGAAAGCCTATTCTCAGTGTGAGCGAGCTACGGCAACAGGAAACGGCGCATCCAGGCCACGGCGCGCTCGGCCATGTCGGGGATGAACTCGTGCCCACCGCCGGGGTACTCGACCAGAGACAGGCGCGTTAGGTCTTTCGTGTAGCGCGGCTGCAAGGCGGAAAACAGAGCGCGGTGGCCGTGGATAGGCACCATCAGGTCGGCGTCGCCGTGGAGCAGCAGCAGCGGGCGCGGCCAGAAGCGGTCGGGATAGGACAGCGGGCTTTCCGCTCGCGCCATCTCCAGAGCCACGGGCGGCAGCGTCACCCCGTCCGGTACGGCGGCCCAGTCCGGGTTCCCGGAGATGCTGACGATTACGGCGGCGCGCGGGTCCGTGACAGCCGTCTTCAGCGCGATATAGCCGCCCATCGAATGTCCCACCAGCCCGTAACGGTCGCGCCCAAAATAGTCTGCCAGCGTTCCCAGGTCGGCGACGGTGCCCAGGACCACCTCAGCAAAGGTCATCAAGAACTCCGTACCTAATCCGCCGCCTAAAAATGTCGTCGCTTCCGGTGTCGCGCGCTCGCCGTGGTGGCGCGCATCCAGCGTGCAGGCCAGATACCCGGCCTCCGCCAGCGCCAGGCATAGCTCAATATGACGCTCTTTGCGGCTGAGCAGCCCGTGCACGACGAAGACGAGCGGGCGCGAACCCCTTCCGACCTCCTCTTCTTCCGCCGCGAAAGTCAGTGCCGCGATGCCACCGGAAACCCGGTGTTTCTCGATACGAACGAGTTGGCTTGTTTCACGCACGGCTGCTGTTTCGCCGCACAATAGGGGTAATCCTTCTGCTGGGCCTCTCCCCCCTGCCCCCTTTCCTAAAGGAAAGGGGGCAGGGGGGAGAGGCCCAGCGGCGGACCGTTTCCGTGCTATAATCGTGGTATATCTTCCGGTGCAAGGAGAACCCCGCGCTTTGTTTCGTCACCCAATTGCCCGCCGTCTTTTTGTGTCCGTTCTTGCCGCCTCACTGGTCGGCCTCGTGCCCGCCGGGTGCGGCAACCGGGGAGGCAACCGCGCCGCCGGTGGTGGTGACGGCGGTAAAGTGCCCGGCGCGCTGCGCTACGCACTGACCGCTGAGCCGACGACGCTCGACCCGGCGCTGGTTTCCGACGGGCCGACCATCGATGTGCTTCAGCAGATGTACGAAGGGCTGGTTGGCTGGGGTGAGAACAACGACATCGTTCCCCTGCTGGCGGCGCAGATGCCCGAAATATCGGCGGACGGGCGCGAATACACCTTTGTGCTGCGGGACGGCGTCACCTTCACCAACGGGCGAACTGTCACCGCCGAGGACGTGAAATACTCCCTGACGCGCGCGCTCGATCCCAAACTCGGCTCCCCGGTCGCGATGACCTATCTGAACGATATTGAGGGGGCGGATGCCGTGAACGCCGGAAAAGCGACGGAACTGGCCGGGGTGACGGCGGTTGACCCGAAGACGGTGCGTATCCGTCTGGTCGCGCCGCGCGCCTATTTCCTGGGCAAGCTGACGTATCCGACCGGCTACGCACTGGCGAAGGAAGAGGTGGAAAAGGGGCCGACCACGCCGGGTGGCGCGCACAGTATCAATGAAACTAATTCCGTCGGGTCGGGGCCGTTTAAGATGGGCAGCTATGCCCGCCAGAGCAAAGTGACTCTGCTCGCCAACGCAAACTATTGGGGCGGCGCTCCGAAGCTGAGCCGGATTGAGCGGCCCATCGTGCTGAGCGCGGAGACGCGGCGAAATCTGTATGATACGGGCCAGCTTGACCTGGTGGAACTGGAAAAAAGCCGCTACGCGCAGGACCGCGAAAATAAGGAGCTGCAAAGCCAGATAAAGGCGTACGACCGGCCCGCGACGTTCTATCTGGGCATGAATCAGACGAGCTATGCACCCTTCAAGGATCGACGCGTCCGGCAGGCTTTCGCGCACGCCATCAACAAGGACGACATTCTTCAGCGCGTGCTTCAGGGGGTTAACAAAAAGGCCGAGGGCGTGGTGCCTGTCGGTATCCCCGGCTACGATCCGAACTTCAAGGGGCTGCCCTACGATCCCGCAAAGGCCAAACAGCTTCTCGCCGAGGCGGGTTTCCCGGAGGGCAAGGGCCTGCCGCCGCTGACGCTGACCTTCCGCGAGCAGCAGCCGGACCTGAGCAAGACCGCGCAGGTCATTCAGGCGCAGCTTAAGGAGATCGGCGTTTCTATAAATGTGGACGAGATGGAGTGGGGCAAGTTCCTGAAGATGACCGACGACCGGCAGATAGACTTTTTCCACATGCGCTGGATGGCCGACTATCTGGACCCGCAGAACTTCCTGTCCGTGCTTCTGCATTCCAAAGCCCCTGAAAACCGTACCGCCTACAACAATCCCGCCTATGACGCACTGCTGGACAAGGCGGACGCCTCCATGAACAAAGAGGAGCGCATTCGCCTGTACCGCCAGGCCGAGCGCCTGGTGGTGGACGATGCGCCGTGGGTGCCGATCTATTACCAGCGCGACCTGGAACTGGTAAAGCCACACGTTTCCGGCATACGCGAGTCCCTGTTCGGGCACCTGCCGCACACGCAGACGACGGTGCAATAGGAGAGGCCACGGCTCCGCGATGCTTCGTTTTGTCGCCGCCCGCATCGGGCTGGCCGTGCCGACGCTGCTGGCGATCTCCTTCCTGGTTTTCTTCGCGGCCTATCTGTCCCCCGCCGACCCGGTGGACATCATCGTCGGGGAACGCGCCGCGCCGGAGGTAAAGGCGCGCACACGGCAGCAGTGGGGACTGGACAGGCCGCCGCTCGTGCGTTACGGCGACTATCTGTGGAATATCGTCACCCGTTTTGATTTCGGGCGCTCGTATCTGACGCAGGAATCCATCATCGACATCATCCAGCGCGGCTTCCCGAACACGGCTCTGCTCGCCACGTTGGCGCTGCTGCTCTCGCTGCTGGTGGGTATCCCCAGCGGGATGCTTGCCGCCGTGTGGGTGAATCGCGCGCCGGACCGCATCGCGATGAGTCTGGCGCTTACCGGGGTCGCCGTGCCCAGCTTCGTGCTCGGCCCGGTGCTGGTTCTTGTTTTCGCCCTGCGGCTGGACTGGCTGCCCGTTGTCGGCTTTTCGCCCCAGGGGGGAATGACGGCGGAGTTCTTCGTATTGCCGACCATTGTTCTCGCCGCCCGCTCCGCCGCTCTCATCGCCCGCCTGACCCGCTCGGCCATGCTGGACGTGCTGCGCCAGGACTACGTCCGCACCGCACGCGCGAAGGGACTGGGGAACGGTGTCGTGCTGTTCAAGCACGCGCTCAAGAACGCTTTCCCCCCCATCCTCACTGTCACCGCGACGACCTTCGGCTATCTGCTGGCCGGTTCATTCGTTGTGGAAACGCTGTTTGCTATTCCCGGCATCGGGTACCAGTCCATCGACGCCATCCGAAAACGCGACTATCCGGTCATCCAGGCGATGGCGCTGCTGCTGGCATCGATCTTCGTTCTCGTGAACCTGGTCGTGGATATTTTATATGGCGTTCTTGACCCGCGCGCGCGGCTGACCGGCGGCGGCAGCGGCTCCATCCGGCAAAAAGGAGCCGCGTAGTCATGCCCGAAGCCGAACTGACCGCGCTCGCCCCGTCGGACGCCCCTGCCGAACTGACACCGCCCGCGCCGGGCGTTTGGAGACGACTGCTGGCAAATCCACTCGCGGCGGCAAGCCTCCTCCTTTTGCTCTTACTGGTTCTGCTCGCCGTGTTCGCCCCGGTCGTCGCGCCGCACGGCTTCGCGGAGCAAAAGCTGGAACGACAGTTGGAAAACCCATCGGGGACCTTTCCGCTCGGCACGGATGAACTGGGCCGCGATACGCTGTCGCGTCTTTTATATGGCGCGCGTATTTCACTCAGTGTTGCCGTTGCCGTCGAAGCGTGCGTGGTGACGATAGGGCTTCTGGTAGGTCTGATCGCGGGGTTCTTCGGGGGGGCCGTCGATGCCGCGCTCATGCGGGTGACCGATGTGATGCTGGCATTCCCGGACGTGCTGCTCGCCATCCTTCTGGTGGGCATCTTCGGCACGGCGACGGCCAGCCCGGCGGCGTCGCTGCTGCTGGTGGTCGTGGCGCTGGGCGTCACCGGATGGCCGCCGCTCGCGCGCCTGGTGCGCGGTCAGGTACTGGGTCTGCGGAAGCGCGAATTCGTGGAGGCGGCCCGCTCACTGGGAGCGACAAACGGGCGCATTCTTCGCAGGCACATTCTGCCGAACCTGCTGTCGCCGATTCTCGTGGCGGTGACGGTGGATACGGCGGGCGTGATCCTGGCCGAGGCGACGCTCTCGTTTCTGGGTATCGGCGTCCAGCGTCCCTATCCGTCGTGGGGCCGGATGATCAGCGACGCCCTGGCAGAAAACCACCTGCGGTCGGAGCCGCGCCTTATCCTGCTGCCGTCGCTGGCGCTTTCGCTGACGGTGCTCGCCCTCAACTTCCTCGGCGACGGCCTGCGCGACGCGCTTGATCCCCGTGCCCACGCAAAGCGTTAAAAAGCAACCACTATACCGCTCTGCATAACGTTCAGACGCCACGCAAAGCGTTAAAAAGCAACCACTATACCGCTCTGCATAACGTTCAGACGCCAAGGTGTAGAATGAAGAACTTGCCGGAAACCGCCAATCTCCCCCAATCCGCCAACAGGTTCAGGTCTCTCAACAGGGGATCGCGAGGTATGGTCAACCTGTATTGTTGCGGGTCTTCGTTTTGTCCGTTCTCACCAACGGTGTATATCCGGCCCGCAGATAGAAGCAACGTCTCTGGACCTTGACTTAAGAGATGTGCCCAGCCACGGAACACTTCAGCGAAGGTACAGCCGCCTCTTTGGTTTATAATCGTCGGCCCAAAAAGATTAAGCCCATACCCGGGAGGTGAGTTCCGCCAGGCAGGATCGGCTGTAGGAATCCAGAGAAGCGAATCATAGAAGTACATAAGGGTAGCGTCTGGCACACGGACGGGTGCGTCTTCACGTCCCAGCAGATCCCAATAGTCTTCGTAGCTTCGCTCGCCCTCGCGCAGCAACCAGAAGTCGTGATATGGGCCTCGTGGCTCCTCTTCGTATACCTGTACTTCCGTCATCACCTATATATGTCGTTCATCAACAGTCGTCAGAGGTAATGCTGTCAGTTCCGCTTGGAGATGGTCGAATCGTATCCGTTGGCCTTTAGCTCTTTCTGGAAATCCCGCGCCTGCTTTTCGTCGCTGTACGCCCCGACCTGAATGCGGTACACGGTTTTGCCGTTTACCTGCTCCGGTTCCATATAGGTCTGGTAGCCTCGTCCGTTCAGCTCCATCGCCAGGTTCTGGGCATTGGCGCGGCTGTCAAATGTCCCGACGCGCACACGGTACATAGGCTTTGCCGCCGGGGGCGTTGCGGACGCCGGAGGAAAGGCGGGCGCGGGTGGGGTGGCGGGAGCCGTCGTCGGCGAAGAAGGGGTTGTGGACGTGCCCGACCCAGAGGGCGTGGACGGGTTTTCCCCTTCGCCGGTGCGCGGGGATGCTTCGCCGGAATTTGCCGTGCCTTCCCCCGGCGTCGCCGCAGTTTCGCCTGGCTTCGTCTCGTCCGTGGTCGTCGTTGTGGCCGCTGTCGAGGTGGTTGCTGCTGCGGCATCGTCGCCGGTCGCGGCGGGCGTATTTTTCCTGGCTTCTTCCTCGGCCTTTTTACGCTCTTCTTCTTCCTTCTTTTTCGTCTCTTCGGCTTTTTTGCGCGCCGCCTCTACCTCATCGGTTCGCTCCTTGACGACGACGCTCGGAACGGACGCCGTGCGCCGGGACGAGGTCGCCGTGCCGTCCTGCGCCGGTTCCACGACCTCCACGGCGGGCGCTTCCGCCGCCTGCGTGCCGGGCGTCTGAGCGCTCGGCCCCAGAACGAAGTAGCCGATAAAGAAACAGACCAAGATGACCGCCACGGCCACGAACGCATATTTTAAAACGGGTGTTTCCGGTTCCATGTTGTACGCCTCTCCTGGAAGAAGTGGAAGCAGTAAGCACAATTCTGGTTAACTGTACGGTGAAAATGGCCCCTTTGTCAACGCCCGACGGCTCCGGTAAAAAGATGGGCGGCGCGCCGAGCCGCGCCATCGGCAGGAGTTCCGCGCGGCGCAGCAATGCGCGCATGCGGCAGCCAGCGCCCCACCACCTGGGAAAACGGTTGAAGCAGTAGATCGCCCGCTTCCCATAAGCCGCCGACGGTCCCAACCTCAAACGGATTGTTGTCGAAAAGGCGCGCGGCGGCAGCGCGGACATGCAGCGCGAGCCACCCCGCCGCGC
Organism: Armatimonadaceae bacterium; assembly: GCA_030447685.1. GTDB lineage: Bacteria > Armatimonadota > Armatimonadia > Armatimonadales > Armatimonadaceae > JAUJOK01. The sequence goes on along the minus strand of JAUJOK010000007.1, from coordinate 3,319 downwards.
CGACAAAGAGATTTGCGGCGTCGGAATCGCCGGCCCGTGCGCGTTCCAGAACGAGCGGAACCAGAAAGCCGCGCCCCTGCGCTTCGGCGTGCTGCCGCGCCCGTTCGGCAAGCTGCGCGGGGTCCTGGGTTTGGAGATAATCACACACGGCCTGCGTCAGCACCGTCGTCTCGCTCATGCTGTCCAGCGCGCGCAGCGTCCGGCGCAGCAGATCGCCGGTGATCGACGCGCCGCTGCCGTCATCACCGTATTCCCACCCGCGCCCCCCGACCCGCACCGACTTTCCCGCGCCGTCCTCGCCATAGACAACACTGCCGGTGCCCGCAATGACCACGACACCGGGAGTTTCGACCGCGCCCCACAGAGCGATCACGAAATCCGGCACGACCTCAACGCGCGCCTGTGGAAACAGCGCCGCGAGTTCCTGCTCCCAAGCCTGGGCGCGGCCCGCACGCGTAATTTTGGTGATTCCCGCGCAAACGGACGCAATCACTCCGGCCTCCGTATGGGCCGCCGCCAGCGCCTCGCGCAGCGGTTCGTCCAGGGCGGGCAGACCGTCTTCGCGCGCTGCCGCCCGCGTTTCCGCCAGCTTCTGCCCCGTCACCGCATCCGCCACCACCAGACGAATCGATGTTCCGCCCGCATCAACTCCTATTACTCGCTTCTCGCCCATCCGCTTCTTCCTGCCCTTGCGCCTGCCCCCGGCGCATGTTATAATGGGATTTGCCGCCGGGGCGTAGCTCAGCTTGGTAGAGTGCACGGTTCGGGTCCGTGAGGCCGGAGGTTCGAATCCTCTCGCCCCGACCACCACACCCGATGAAGGGTACGAAGATCGTTTTTGTACCCCTCAATCCCTTCCCACCATCGTACAGAAAAGCCGCCTCGCGCGCGTTCGCGAGGCGGCTTTTTAACGGCGGAAACGTTCTTACCGCGCCGCTGCTGCTGCTTCGGAACGATCTTTGATCGCCCTCAGCGTCGCGTCCACATTGTCCTGCACGGCTTTTCGGATGATCGACTTGATCAGCGGCCCGACCAGCGGAATCTCGATCTCGTAGTCCAGGACCGAGGAAAAGCGGGTGGTTCCCGCGCTCTCGCGCGAGAACGTCCAGAGGCCCTCGAACTGCTTGTAATCACCCTTTAATTGGCGGAACGCGCAGGTGCCCGCCGCTAAGTCCCACACATCCTCCTCGGTCCAGCGGATAGTTGTTCCGAACTTGGGGACGACGCCCACCCAGTCACTGACGATACGAAGACCGTCGGGGCTGCGCTCCAGCACGGTAAGCGAGCGCACATCGGCCATAAAGTCAGGGAACTCTTCGTTGTTGCGCGCGACCGCGATCACGGCGTCCGGTGGCGCGTCGATGACGACACTGCTTTCTATGCGCGGCACGCTATAACCCCTCCCCTACTCCGTGTAACCGCAGTTCTGGCAAACCAGGCGCACTTCTCCCTCGATAATCTCCGGCTCCTCCATGCCGCACACCGGGCATTCGGTCGCCTCCTCGTCAATCTCCGCCGCGCAGCACTCTGTGACGAGCGTCGCCTCTTCTTCCATAGTTGACTGACAAACCGGACATTCGAACATCGTCCGCACTTCTCCCGTCTTCGGCTATGACGGCGGACTTCGACGCGACGCGCGCACATTCCTGCGGCGGAAGCGGCTTTTTTAGGAGCTGACGACACCGCCGAATTTGCGGACGCGCCGCTGATAATCCAGCAGCGCCTCGATCAGATGGGGCGTATCGAACTCCGGCCAGAGCGTGTCCGTCACCCATATCTCCGCATAGGCGATCTGCCACAACAGGTAGTTGGAAACGCGCATTTCGCCCGCCGTCCGTATGAGCAGGTCGGGGTCGGGCAGACCGGCGGTATATAGACCCTGCGCGAACTGCTCCGGCGTCACGTCCTCGGCGCGCAGTTCCTGGCGGCTTGCCATTGCCACCAGGCGGCGGGCGGCCTGCAATATCTCTTCCCGCCCGCTGTAGTTGAGGCATATATTCAGGGTAAGGCCGGTGTTGCGCGCAGTGACTTCTTCGTTGCGCCGCAGTTCGGCCAGCAGCGACGGGCGAAGCGCCTCAACGTGCCCGGAAAAGCGCATGCGGACATCGTTCTCGTGCAGTTCCTGGAGTTCCCGTTTCGCGCCCTCTTCGAAAAGGCGCATCAGCGCGTCGGTCTCCTGCTTGGGGCGTGTCCAGTTTTCCGAGGAAAAGGCGTACAGAGTCAGTACCTTGATACCCAGGTCATCGGCGGAACGGACGATGCGGCGGACGGCTTTATAGCCTTCCAGATGCCCCAGAGAGCGCGGCATCCGCCGTCGTTCCGCCCAGCGCCCGTTGCCGTCACAGATAATGGCGACATGGTCGGGTACGCGCTGCATATCCACGCCCTGTTGTATCGCCGCCTGAACAGCGGGATTGGTCTTCTTCCGATCCGGCGCGGCTGACGCTGCTTCCCGGCTACCGTTCAATGAATCGGTCTTCATTCCACATTCACCGGCGGATGCGCCGCGCCGCGCTGCGAAGCACCCGGCTTCTCGCGCTGCGCCGATGCCTCCTCCGCGACCGCTTTCTGGAGTTCGCGCCGACGCTGGGGGTCGGCGGCTACCTCGGCCATATCCTCCAGTTCCGCCAGAACCGCGTTCAGCGCCGTCACATCGCGCTCCACGGCGGCAAGGGCGGCGAAGTAGACCAGTTCGTAGGTAAGCTCCGCCTTTTCCTGGTTCGACAGGCACGACACCAATTCCGCCAGGTCTTCCGGGCTGCGACGCGGCGCTATTAGATTCTTTCCGCTGTTTCGCCGGGTAGGGCGGGCCGGTTGCGGGGGCATAATGCTTATACCTCCAGAAGCTCCGCTTCTTTGGCCTTTTGGAGCGTGTCTATCTCGCCGACATAGCGATCCAGAACCTTCTGCACGTCCTTTTCCGCGCGCTTGATGTCGTCATCGGTGATTCCGCTGGCATCCTGCTTGGACTCGCGCTTGAGCTGCTCCAGCGTGTCGCGGCGGATGTTGCGAACGGAGACGCGGGCCGCTTCTGCCTTCTGGTGAAGCTGCTTCACGAACTCCTTGCGGCGTTCTTCGGTCAGCGGCGGGATGTTCAAACGGATGATCGTACCGTCGTTGTTGGGCGTCATGCCCAGGTCGGACTTGGTGATGGCTTTTTCGATGGCCGCCAGCGCGCCGCGATCCCAGGGCTGAATAATCAGCGTGCGCGCTTCCGGCGCGTTTACTGAACCCAACTGGTTCAACGGCAGCGTTTGGCCGTAATACTCCACCTTGAGCGAATCCAAAAGTGCCGGGTTCGCGCGTCCGGTGAGGGTGG
>JAUJOK010000075.1 GCA_030447685.1 Armatimonadaceae bacterium | reverse complement strand
GGTTCTAATCGAGCGCGGCGCGGTGATCGGAGCGGCGCTCGATGCCTGGATGATGACGCCGGGTTGGGTGCGCGGACAGACGACTCCCCAGAGCGCCGGCCTGAAGCTCGAACGCATCATTGACCACATTGATCACATCTGCCAGATTGCCGGCAACGCCCGCCATGTGGGTATCGGCACCGATCTGGACGGCGGCTTCGGTAATGAGCAGACACCCGCGGACCTGGACAGCATCGCCGATGTCGCCGGGATCGCCGATCTGCTGGCGCGACGCGGCTACACAGCGGCTGATATCGAAGGCGTCATGCACGGCAACTTCCTGCGGTTCCTGCGCGAGGCATGGGGCTGATCGCCCGCCCCAATGCTGGGCGAGCGGCGCAGGAAGAAGCAAGCGGTCGCGCTGCGCTGGTGCGAGAGCGGTTGGGGTAGCGGTGACCGGGAGCGCAGAGCGCAGAGCGAAGGCGGCTGCCACAGACGTAAAAACTCAAAGGTGCCTGCAGCAGAGGAGGCCTTGATAGAGAGATGAGTCCTGAGACAAAGCCGCAGGAAGAAAGCAACTGTTCTTAGCAAACAAGCTCGCAGTCTCCCAATAGGGGATTTTGAGACACTCACACGTGCTCTAGCAACGCGTTGAAAAACAACCCTTGACAGTTCTGATTTGTGGGTGGTAAACTCCCTTAACCAACGAGGTAAAGATAGTTAATCACTTCATGGGCGACCGAAGAGATGATTTTCTATGAGTAATGTGGCGGCAAAACATCCAGGGAACAAACGGCGCACCACTATAAGCGATGTGGCAAAACGGGCGGGCGTGTCTCCGGCGACGGTTTCGAATCTCTTGAATGGTAAGGGGCGGCTTGGAGACGATACGCGGGTGCGCATTCATGCGGCAATGGAAGCTCTTCACTTCACGCCAAATGCCCTGATTCGGGCGCTGCAGAAGCGCCGCACGTATGTGCTGGGTTTGCTTATCTATGGGCTGACCGAACTTGAGCAGAATGCTGAGGACTCTCTGGTGCTGCCGTTACTGGCGGGTATCTACCAGGCTGCGGACGCTGCCGGCCAGGATATTCTGGTCTACACCGGCTGGCCCGACCGTGCCGACCGATCCACCGGGCTTGATTTTCTGGACGGACGCGCGGACGGTCTACTCTGGCTGGCCCCGGCTGTTGATTCTCCCGCGCTGCAGCGGGTGGCGGCGGCGGAGCTTCCGGTGGTGGCTATGCTATCACGGCGCGTGCCCGCCAATCTGGGTTACGTGGATACCGATAACGTGGCCGGAGCGCGCGACCTCGTGGCGCATATAGCTGCACAGGGGCACACCCGAATTGCCTTTGCCGGTCCTATCCACGCTTCGAACTTCCTGGACCGGCTGGAGGGATACCGGCTCGGTCTCGCGGAAGCAGGCATTCCTATTGATCCCACATTGATCGCTACGGATAGCGCGCTGCGTAATACGCCGGAGGCCTATGCGCGGGCACTCGATTCGTGGCTTCAACTACCCGACCCTCCCACCGCCGTTTTCGTCTGCGTTGATAGGTGGGCCTCGTGGCTCGCCCAGGCCGCCACAGCGCGCGGCCTGTCGATTCCCGGTGATCTTTCCCTGGCCGGTTTCGACGATCTGCCGTCTGCGCGAACGCTGTGCGGCGGCTTGACGACGGTGCATCAGCCGTTCAAGCAGGTCGGGCAGCGAGCCGTCGAGCAATTGCTGCGCCTGATCGAGGGCATACCCGCCGAGGAATGTCGCGTGATGCTTCCGCTTCCTCTGGTCGTTCGAGCGTCAACCGCAGCAGCTCCATCTAACTGTGCTGCTCCTTCCTGATCTTTCGTACTGGGTGCATGGTTTGCACCCCAACCCAAAGGAGGTTTGTCATCATGTGGTACACCGGTCAAAGAGGCCGCCGTGGGCGCAGGGTCGCTCCTGCCTTCACTCTGATCGAGCTGCTCGTCGTTATTGCAATTATTGCGATACTGGCTGCTATCCTTTTCCCTGTCTTCGCCCAGGCAAGGGAAAAGGCGCGCGCTACTTCCTGCCTTTCCAATATGAAGCAGATGGGCACAGCGGCGATGATGTATGTCCAGGATTACGACGAGACCTACCCAATGGCGCAGTACGGCACCGCGACCTTTGGTCAGCCCAATCCCAGTTTCCAACCCCAGTCGAGCTACGGCGTGGTGTACTATGGCGCCGTTTTTGCCGACATATTGCAGCCCTACATGAAGAGCCAGGGGATCGGCGTCTGTCCCTCCGACGGAACGCGCATCACCACAAACAGCGCCTTCTTCAAGGCAGGCCCTCCGCTGTGCTACGGCGTGAACCTGTATGCCTGGTTCGGCGAATGGTACGGAGGCGGTGCACGCGAACGGCAGCGGGGTCCGGCGCTGCCGGAGATAGCGGCACCGGCGGATAAAGTCTTTGTGGCTGAGGGGCGCGCGAACAACGGCCTGTACGGGATCATGATTACGGGCTTCCGGGGTGTCGGCCTTAATCGCCACCAGGAGGGAGCCAATTACGTCTATTTCGACGGGCATGCCAAGTTCAAAAAGAGGCCCACTGCCTGGCTGAAACCTGGCACGACGACGCTGCGGGAAATCAACAACAAGAAGGACGCTGAGCAGTATGCTCCCGACTGGGCAGTGTGGGTGCCCTGACCCGGAGTGGCAAGCGCTCTGTTTGCGGTACGGTGCGGGAGGGTGAGAGATATTCGCCCTCCCGCCCTTTTTGACGCATCAAACGAAAGGTCCGGACAATGAACAGGAGCCGACGGAATCTGCTTCAATACGCGGCGGGAGCAGCCGCAGCGGCGGCCATGCTGCCGCGTGTCGCACGGAGCGCGGCGGCCCCTCCGGAGGAGACAATGAACAACGATACGAACCGGGAGATCGGGCAAAAGAAGAAGCTGTTCCTGGACCACATAGCCACCTATGACCCCTTTGTCTATGATGACCCCAAGCACGGCTTCCCCGTCTGCGTCGCCCGGCTTACCAAAGACCCCAAAGATGCCGTATCACTCGATTACATCGAGCGGAAGGTCCTCCGGCGGCGCGATGTTCGGCAAATTTGCTCTCTCCCGGCTTTTACTTCCAGCACAAGAACATTTTGCCTGCCGAGATCAAGGAAAAGATACGCAGGCACGTCGCCAGTACAGCGCCTGGTTCGGGGGCGGGACGGAGAACCACATCAACATGTGGCGCACAGCCGCCTATCTCTTCGCCGAGGAGTGGCCCGAGGACATCTGGCGCAGGCGCACCACCGGACGGGAGGTCCAGCAGCGCTGCCTGGAATACTTCCATGACTACGCCAAAAAGCTCTACGCGGTCGGCATGGGCGAGTGGGACTCGCCGGTGTACCATCTTTTTCATGTCGTGCCGTATCTGAACAGTGTTCGACTTTGCCAAAGACCCGGCGGCGCGGCGCATTTCGGGCGCTGCTCGACTTCTACCTGGCGGACTGGGCGACGGAGCACTTTCATGGTGTCTGGGCGGGGCGCACAAACGCGAGTACAGCCAGAAGCGCTTCCACCGCCAGCCGATGAACGAGGAGACGGACTACCTGGGCTGGCTCTGGTGGGGCGAGCCAGCGGACGGCGCGCGGAAATTCCAGGAACGCACGGTCAGCGGAAGCGGGACATGTCCTCTATATTCACCGCGCTGGCGGCGGTTTCGGCCTACGTGCCCAGGAGCCTATCAATAATATCGCCCTGAAGCGGGTCACGCTGCCCTATACTGTCTTTGAGTCCAAGCCGACCTATCTGATCACCGGAGAGCGCGAGGATGTCAAGAGCACTTATGTGACGCAGGACTACGCGCTTGGCGCGTGCAGCGTCAACATCGTGCTGGAGTGGGGCTAGGCCAATAACCAGATCAAGCCATGGGCGCTTGCGTTTAACTCGAAGAAGGAGCGGGCCGAGATCACCAGCAACCATCCCGCTATCTGGACGAAGAGAAGCCGGAAAACTCGTTTCAGGGCCTTTCTCCGTATCAGCGTCTTCTGCACTACAGAACGCACTGCTCGTCCTCTACCAGATCCCTAATGAGGACAAGTACCCGATGGCAGACCTGCGGATCACACAGGGTCTGGACCGGCTGACAGAGCGCGATGGCTGGGTCTTCGTGGAGGAGGGCAACGCCTTCGCCGCTATTCGCCCGCTGCAAAAAGGTTACGAGCTGATCACCGAAGCGGACGGGTTTATTCGGCTCAAGAGTCCCCACCGCTCTACCGGCTTCGTGGTCGAGCGGCGCAGCGCCGGGACTATCCGACGTTAGAAGATTTCATCGCCAGTATCCTGAAGAACGAGGCGAGTCTGAAACACGCCGGCAGAACCGTTACTTATACGACGACCCAGGGCGACGCCCTGCGGCTGGGTACTTCCCGCCGCGCGACAAGCCGGTATGCCATGTAACGGTAAGCAGCTCGACTACGAGCGCTGGCCCCTATTCGCCCGTATGTCTGGGCGCAGGTCGGAGCGCGGGTGCTGCATGTCAGCGATGGGCGCGCGGGCTTTAAAGTCGACTTTACCGGTGACCTGCCGGTGTACGCACCGCTAAATGGAGAGAAGCATACGACACACCTCCCGGTCGCGGCGGGGGCGTGGAGGAACGATAACAACGATGAAGACTTCCCTGGCCGCCGCCGCTGCGTCGCTTCGCTGCGCTGACGATAATCTCTCAGTGCCCGAGGCGCGCTCCCAAACACCTTCGCCGGACGCCCCGGCGATTTTTCACGCGACATGGCGGGCCGATCCAGGCGACGTAGTCAGCCCATCTACGGTCATGGTTTCGGGACAGGCAGCGCAGCAGAAGACAGCAAAAACGGCACGGAAGTCATCATCGACACGATGAGCGCAATGCAGGGCGGGAGAAGGCACGGTGGCGGCTTTCGCTGGTGAATGTGCAAATAACCTCATCCAGGGGGTGCTCCCCAGATCTGCCGCCGGACGTTTACATGCTGTGGGTGAAGACCGCCGCAGGATGGGCGCAAACGGTCGTCAACCGGGCCGAACCTGGTGGCTGTCCGAGCGTACCGCCTATGCGGGCCAGACGATGCGTGTGTTTGGCCGCAATTTTCTGCCACCAGGCATCGAACGACAGAGCCTCACCCCACCGGCCAGAGATTCGCATCGTTCTGGTCGGCAGCGATGGCAAAGAGGATTCCACGCCCGTGTCGTGGCCGCGACCGCGTGGGCCATCGACTTCGAGGTGCCGTCGGGGGCTGCACCGGGAACGCGCCTTCGGCGTGCGGGTGACCAATGGGAGCGGCTCCAGGGAGGGTTTCCGGAACTCTGCCCGCCGCGCAGGCATTCACGCTCGTGGAAGGTAAGCCGGATCGCTTCGGTCTTTCGGCTGCCTGGGCAGCGCAAATCCCCTGGGACCGGCGGGTGAACGCCCAAGGAGAGGAGGCGCTCGGCGATGGACGGAGCGATGATACGGCGGCCCTGCAAAAGGCGCTCGATGAGGTCGGGGCCACCGGTGGCGGCGTCGTGGAACTGCCGGTAGGAGCGTACCTCTTTTCCGGCCTGCGCCTTCCCGCCCGAACCGTACTGCTGGGGCAGGGCGCGATCGTCCGGCCGATCTGGAACGGAAAGCCCGGCCCAAAATCCAGCGCCCGAAATCCGCGCGGCGAATCTCATCGGCGGCAGGCAGTCCATGAGCCACGCCTGGCCCTATAAATTGATCTACAGCGATGCTTCGGCGGTTGGGCTGGCGCGCCTGGGTAGAAAACAACATTGTCCGGCCCGCAAGCGATACGCACCGGCGCGTTCAGGGCTATGCGGCGCCGGTCGTCTTCGTAAATGCTGCGGAGCCTGCCACGTCCACGCGCGGCACGTTCCTGAAGGACGTACGCCTTCTCAATGTTGACGGCGGCGGCGCGCAGCGCGCCGTTTCCGATATCCTCGTTGAGGACTGCGACATTGACGTGACGCACGGTCCGCTGGAGATCGGGCGGCGCGGTGAAGGCTTCCAGCGCATTGTCGGCAACGTACTGCGCAACACGCAGCGCCCGGGATAAACGGGGCGGGGAACCGGGCCATCATTGAGCGCAATACCCTGGTAGGCGCGGCCATCGCCCGGCCAGGCGGCACGCCTGACCCCCAGGGCACCTCCGAACACCGCGTCCTGCGATCTCGCCCCGAGATGTGTTATATCGCCCATAACCGTGTTGAAGGGACATGGGGCAAGCCCAACTCGAATGAGGTGAGGGCATCTGCTGGCAGCCTATTAGCCGTCTCGCCTACAGCCGCGCCCAAACCGCCGATCCAAACAGCCTGACGGACGGCACGCAGTTTTGCGCCGGACGACCTGAAGAACGCCCGGGTCGTCATCGTGGCGGGGCGCGGCCTGGGGGGCAGATTCGCACCGTCACCGCAAACACGGCCACCCGTCTGACCGTGGATACGCCGTGGCAGGTCGTGCCGGACGCGACCAGCCTGTACACCATCGACCGCTATGTTACGCAGCGTAATCTGGTCGTCAACAACGAAGTGTGGGGCAGGGTGCACAAAGGCGGGATCGTCCTTTACGGCAAGAACCATGACAACGTGATCGCCGGCAACACCCTCCGAAACACCGGCGGCATCTGGCTGACCAGCACACAGGTTGCCAATGCCCGGCGTGCGGACTTTTCCTACTTTGCGTATGTCCGGGATAACCGTATCCACGGCGCAGCCCTGCCGCCCGAACAGGGTAATAAAAAGGGTAATCATGTCACCATCGGATCGGCAGCCGACGGCGGCGTTGCCGCCAAGCCGATCCGGCGCTTCCTTCCGTCGGCGTGTACGGCCGCGAAATCCAGGACAACCTGCTGGTCGGCATCGGAACCACCGTCCCCTTGTCAGCAATTACAACAACGGCTATGTCAAGGGCAGCGGCATCTTCGTTTCGAGCAGTTCGCCCGATATAGAAGTGGCAAAATGGCCGCCGATGGCGCAGGGTCTGATTATCGAAGGCAACTACGTCACCAACACGCTCGCCGGTGTTCACCTGGGCAACACATCGCGACACGCTGCTCCAGGATAACCGTTTCGCCGGTAACGCCATCGCCATCGACGATGACGGCAGCGTGCGCACCTTCCATTGAGCGGTGGAAAGATACTGCCTTCACCAATCCGCCAGGAGGAAACAGCCGCCGCCGCAAGCCGCCCGGAAACCGATCCTTTGCTCCCTATCGCAAGGGCGCGCCGCCGCGCATCGTGCGTGCTGGACCAGGAGGAAAAGGACGGGTGCTGGTGCGGCGCGTCGTCTTTCATTCACGGACCGTAGAGACGCCGGAGGGGAAGCAGCCGTCCGAGATATTCGCCGCGATTGTCCGTCCGGTAAGCCCGGTCCGCTATCCCGGCCTGCTGGTTCTCCATGGCGGCGGCGGCAGCGCCAAGTGGAGCGTGCCGATGCGCTGGCCGCGAAGGGGTACGTCGTGGTGGCCCCGGATCTGCCGGGAATCGTAAACCCGGAGAAGGTTCCGCATTCGTCGGGCCGGTGGAAAAGCTATGCCTATGGCAAGAACCGCTTTGGCGGCGGTCCCGGATGTCTCGGCAAGCGTTATCTTTGACGGCGTGCTTGCCGCCTTGCAGAGCGCCTGTATCTGCTGCGCGCCCTGCCCAGTGTGCTGCCCGACCGGGTCGGAGTGACCGGCGTCTCCTGGGGCGGCTACACGACAACCATGGTTGCCGGTCTGGCGGGCCGCGATGTGCGCCGCCTTTCGGCCTACGGATCGGGCTTTTACGACACCGATTCGACGTTCAAAGGAGCTTGGCGGCATGACGCCGGACGAGCGGGACGCATGGCTGAGCGCCCTGGACGCCGGTCGGCGCGCGCCAAACATTTCGGCCACCTACTTCCTGGGCGCCGCCACAAACGATCACTGGTTCGATCCACCGGCGGTATCCGCCACCCGGGCGGCCATTACCGGGCCGACGAACCATGTGTTCGCGCCCAACGCCAACCAAGCCGGGCCGATACCCGGCGGCAGCGCCAATCCGACCGAACGGGTCGGGTACTGGGCGATGGAGGAACCTTACTTCGCCTTTCACTTGAAGGGTGAAGGCCAGCCGTTTCCCAATATCACCGCCGAGAAGACGATGATCCGGAGCGATGGCAGCGCGCGCGTTCGATTCCACGTCCAGAGTCCGGCCCCCCTCCAGAGCGTTCAGGTCTTTTACAGCCTGCCGGATGCGCCCTGGCCCAAGCGTACGTGGACGCCGCTCCCGGCCAAAGCGTCAGGCGGGAACCGCTACGAAGCGACGATCCCGGCAGAGGCGGCCCGGCAGAACGCCCCGTGGTTTGCCCTGGTATCGGATAACCGTTCCCTCAGCGTGTCAAGCAACCTGAAGCCCTGCCAGCCATGAGAAAACAACTATCACGGCGTGATCTGCTGAAAATCAGTGGCGGCGCAGTCGCGGCGACATGGCTGACGCCCGCGAGCGCCGGGGAGACTTCGGTGGATATTATCCTCAAGGACGACCTGCGCCACACCGACTTCTCCTGGCCGGTGTCCCGGCTGAGCTACCCGGTCGATCTGCGGCGCGGGGTGCGGGAGGAAAGCCTGCGCCTTATCGACCGGACGACGGGCGCAGGCATCCCGTTCCAGCTTACCGATGTCCAGCGCGAAGAGGGATTGGTGCGCCGCGCACTGCTCAATCTGCTGGCTGATCTGCCCTCCGGCGCGCGCAAAGAGTTCCGCCTGACCACCGGTAACGATGACTCCGCGCCGAATCCACGGGAAAGCGCTAATACCGTACGCGTTGTACGCAGCGCGCAAAGCATCACTCTGGACAACGGCCTGGTGCGCGTACAGATTCCGCAGGGTGGAGGGAAGGGGGGGGCGAATGCTTCCCCGATCACGCGGCTGGGCAATGGGCAGCGCTGGCTGGGACGTGGGGAGCTTGCCGTCTCCACCGGGCCGGAGCGGCTGACCGTGCAGGAAATGGCAGCAGGCCCGGTGTTCGCCGAGTACCGCCTGACCTACGACTTCTCCGAGAGAAAGCGATACCAGGCCACTGTCCGCCTGACATCCGGGATGGAGTTCGTGGAGTTGGATGAGGCTATGGAAGGCTTCGGCAAAGAAGAGAACGCCGCCTGGCGGATTGTCTGGGACGGTCTTGGGGTCACGCACCGCTACTGCCCCAACCGCGCTCCGGAGCCGGTTGCCGGAACCGGCGGCGACCCGACCTCTGAACGTCATCCGGAACTCCCCGGCGACCAGCAGCCGACAGCCGATGGTTGCCTGCCCCTGAAGATCGCGCCGTACCACAACTGGATGTCGTGGTGGCGTCTGCCGACGGCGGCGTTCTGGGACGAAAAGGGCAATACGCGCGTCGGTGTATTCATCACGGATACGGCGCGCTGGAATGACGGCGAATACGCGCTGTGGGGGTCCAGCGACACCCTGAGCGTCCACTTCCATTATAGCAGCGAGCAGCTTTCCTGGCGGCTGCCGCTGGTCCGGGGCACGCGCTCCCTGGGGCTGGCTGTGTATCCGCACGACCGGGACTCTGCGCGCGTTCAGACAGGCAAACAGACACCACTTTATATCGATGACCTGCGCCGCTGGCACGGGTGGATCCCCCTGCAGAAAGTCAAGGACTGGGTTCTTGACTTCCCGGCCAACCCCGAAGCCCATCCGCGCTTTTTTGAGCAGTCCCCCGGCAATGCAAAGGAGATTGAGCGCCGCGTCCAGCATTCGGGAATGATCGCCTCCATCGCGAAGGGAACGGAGCGCGGCAGCGGGCCAAGCCCCGTCGGGTCGCGCGAATTCTTCAGTAGCTGGACTCCGGACTGGGATCGCCTGGGAGCATCGCTCTCCGCCGAGCAGGCCCGGCGTCTCCAGGCGGGGTATGCGTTCCTGGCCTACCTGCACAGGGACGAAGCCCTGATGCCGATGCGTACGATGCTTGCCGGGCATCCGAACTTCCTGGCGGATGTGAAGGGGGTTGTCGGCCTGTTCGCTTTCCTGTTCCCCCAGCACCCCGAGGCGCGCCCTATGGCGGACCACTTCGAGAAGTTCGTGGAGCTGAACCTGCGCTACCACACCCGCCCGGATGTGCTCGCCTGGGACGCGCAGGGGGGGCGCTGGACGGAGAACCTCGCCTGCTATACCTGGGCCGCCCTCAAGCCGACCCTCCAGACCAGTTACCTGCTCCATCACTATTTCGACGGGCATAATCGTCTGCTGCAGCCGGGTATTTTGGAATTTGCCCGCTGGCTGCTGAACAGCGTCAGCGCGCCTCAGCAAAGCCACAACGGCCAGGCTACGCTGCCGCCTCAGGGGGCGCACGCGCGCGAGGCGCACCTGCCGTATCATCTGCGTGTGCTGGGGCAGGAGTTGATGCGCTTCGATCCTCTCCTGGCGGAACACCTCCTCTGGCTGACCCCGGCGGAAAATGAGGGCTTCGAATCCAAGGGGAATAACGACCCCTACCGTAAAATGCTCGCAGGCTGGCAGGACAACCGGGGCACCAACCCGCGCCTGACCTCATCCAAATGGACCGGGTACGGCTTTGTGCTGCGCGCCGCCGTCGGCACGCCCGGAGAGATGTCCGTTCACCTCCAGCAGATCGACGACGGCCCCAACTACCGCTGGGGCCGGGCAGGTAAAGGCGGCGGCGGGGTCCTGTACTACTATGCGGCGGGTAAGAGCTTTAGCCACAACGGCCCCGAGGACGTCGGAGACGCCCCGCGCGGCGTGGAGCGTTGCACCAGCTTCGGCGTCAAGAAATCCGGCGGTTACCGCTGCATCGGTCCGTACCGCAGTCGGTCGCGCCGACCTGACCGAGCCGCTTCATGATTACGGCTTCGCGCAATTTGCTCAGGTAAACGCCGACGCGGACGCCGCGCCTGAGTACCGCTCGCGCAGCGTGCTTCTGGCCGCGCAGGACTATGTCGTGGTTTACGACGACATACGGGACGATAACGTGGAAGGACGCCTTTCCTGGTTTGTCCGTCGCGAAGACGATTTCCCGCATATCCACCAATTGCGGCCCGGCGCGCCGCCCGTGGAGGCGGATATAAAGCCGGAATCAGGCCCCTATCATCGCGACCCGGAGATACTGCCGACAAAGGGCCGGTACTACGACGGGCGCGGCAGTTCCTTTACCCTGGTGAGCCACCGGGAGGATGTTTCGGCCAAAACGACGCCGTATGGCTGCCAAGTTGAGCATCCGGGCGGCACCGACCATGTTCTGCGCACTGGCACACCGGCGGCTTTCACCATCGAGGGAGGCGTTACGTTCCAGGGCACGGCAGGCATAGTCCGCCAGCTATCCGACGGACACTAAAGGTCATCTCTAAAATCGGTATAGAATGGAGGCATGGCTGCTACCGACCTTCCTGCCCACCTCGACTTATCTGTTCTGACCAAGAAGCAATGGGCCTTGATCTTACCGCTGCTCCCGCAGCGTCCTTGCCTCGACCGGCGACGGGGCAGGCCGCCCGCTGACCCTGTTGCGGTACTTTCCGGCATTCTGTGGATTTTGCGCACGGGAGCGCCCTGGAAGTTCCTGCCTCCCAACGGTATCCGGCCTATCAGACCTGTCATCGCTACTTTCAACTCTGGGTCAGAAACGGCACCATGCGCCGAATCCTGGTGACTCTTGCTCACGATCTGGAAGAGCGTGGAGGTTACGATCTTTCCGAGTGCTATATCGACGCGATGTTCGTACCTGCCAAAAAAGGGGGCGATTGTGTTGGCCCTACCAAGCGTGGCAAGGGCACCAAGATCATGGCAATCGCGGACGTCACTTCTCTTCCTGTCGGGCTATCCGTCCATAGTGCTCGCCCGCATGAAAGCAGGCTTGTTGACGCCGTTGTCGAGGAATGTCACACCGATAACTTACCGGAACGGCTGATCGGCGACCGAGCATATGACAGCGACACGCTGGATGCTGACCTTGCCGACCGAGGCATCGAGATGATCGCGCCACATCGCAGGAACCGAAAGCCCGAAAACAAGACCCAGGATGGCCGCAAACTCAGACGCTACAAACGTCGCTGGCGGATCGAACGCTTCTTCGCGTGGTTGCAGACCTTTCGCCGCGTCCGCACTCGCGACGAATGGCGAGCCGCCAACTATGTCGGCATGGTGCAATTAGCCTGTATCATTTTCCTCTTGAGAGAACTCAGCCGATTTTAGAGATGACCTTTACAAGGCCGCGCTGTTTCGGGGCACGAGCGTGGGTATACCCGGCCTCACCCTGGAGATTGGGGCGAACGCGCCGGGGCAAGTGTGCGCACCGATACCGATGGCTTCTCCGGCGAAGTGTATGCCCCTGCCGGTGGCGTACTGCGGCTGCGTCCTACCGGCAGCAACGATCAACCTGCGGGCGCTGCGCTCTATATCGACGGCAGGAAGGCCAATACCAGAGCAGGGGATAAGGGATTGGAAACTGACCTGCCGCCGGGCAAGCACCGGTGGCAGTGGACACGGGCAGCGGTCACTCCCGGCCCCTGCCGTATTTCGCACAGCGTTAACCGGTCCGGTGGCTTCACCGCCTTCTGGGAACCGTCTCCCGGCGCCGTTTCCTATGACCTGCAGATGAGCGCCGACAACGGGGAAAGCTGGCAAACCGCAGCAGCGCGGGTCGCCGGGCCTTCGGTCGCCGTCCAGGGCGTCCGGAACGGGCAAAAAGTGTATATCCGCGTTATCGCCAATGGCCAGGCGGCCTCCTCAGCGCGCCGTCGGGCGACTTCCCGGTCTACGTCACCGATGCGCCGCCGCCCGCTCCTGAGGGACTGCGACTGAAGCGCAGCGGCAAAAAGAGTTATTGCTTCCTGGGGCGAGATTTTGGGAGCGGGTGAATACCGGCTTTTACCGGCGCAGGAAAGGCGAGTCTAACTTCCAGCGCATTTACCGTGGCCCGAAGCGGCGCTTTGTCGACGCGGGCACGGCGGAGCCGCTGATATACGAATATCAGGTGACTGCCGTCAGCGACAACGGCGAAAGCGCTCCCTGTCCTCTGCGTGACACCGACCCATCGCGGCTCATTCACTGGGACCCGAGGCCGGGCGAAGGCTTTCGCCGCGATACGCAGAGCCATGAGAACGGCTATCCCGAGTACAACCATTGGATAGAAGAGCAGATGCCTATCCTCCGCTACCCGGACAGCACGGAGAGAGAAGAGGACCGAGCATAATGACACGGCGAGGACAGTTTTTCTGGGCGGCAAGCGCTGCTTTGACCGGGATGGTCTGTATGCAGGCAGGCGGGGCGCGAGCACAGACGCAGGTCCCGCCGCAGACACCGCTTCCGCCGCCCGCACCCGAGGAGAATCAGGCGCTGTACGGCGCCCATCTTCACGCACCATGACGCTTCTGGCCAACAGCAGCAAGGAGCGGCGCTGGCCCGTGCGCGTTCTCATCTACGGGCAATCGATCACCGGCAGCAAGGCGCTGACCGAAATGATCGGGGCGGACCTAAAAACGCGGTTCCCGTTCGCGGAGGTGACGGTTGAAAACCGCTCTATCGGTGGGTTCGGCGCGGAGTCGCTGGTTCGTACCTCCGTCCACGATCTGTACCCCTACTACCCCGATTTGCTGATCTTCCATGTCTATGGGGGAGAAATGACCGGTGAACTTGAGCGCATCATTTCCAACGTTCGCCGCTATACGACCACGGATATCCTGATGTTCAATCATCACCAGAACCGCGACCAGACGAGCATCAACGAAAACTCTGCCGCCTACTGGCGTTACCTCGCGCATAAGTACGACTGTGAACTCGTCGATGTGTCGCGGGAATGGCCGCGTTACCTGCGGGACAACCGTTTGGAGCCGGGACGCCTGCTGCGCGACAATGTTCACCCGAACCCGGAAGGCTACGCTTTCCTGACGACGCTTATCGGGCGGCACCTGACGTTCAACCCGCTCCTCGCCGGCGGCTGGTCCGGCACCGTCCGCACGTATGAAGCGCGGCGTGCGCTGGACGAAGGAGCGAGCGATGAGATTATCTTTACGGGCGATTCCTGGCGGTCTGAACGTGGGTTTGTAGTCGGCACGTCGCCGAATGGCACACTGAAGCTGACATTCGAGGGAAACCGGGTCGATGTGATTACCCGTTACCCGAAAGAGCTTGGCAAGCCGGGAAGCGCCCGTGTCCTGATTGATGGACGGCCACCCTCAGGCAATCCGCTCCTGTACGCCATCACGCGCCCGACCACCGGCGTCGGGACATGGTGGCCGGCCATCCGCCGGGTTAGCTGTGAAAAGCCGCTCCTCCTGGAAGACTGGACGCTGCGCATTACCGAGATCAACGAGGACGCATCGAAATTCCGCTTTGAGGTGTCAGGCTCGAAAACCGGACCCGACGGCAGCGGCACAAGCGAGGAGCGCTTCGTTTCCCGTTCCGGCAGGGTCGTCATCGAGCCGAGGGACTTCTGGCTGGCGCAGACCAAAAAGCAGTTCAAGACCGATACACCGGTCGGATTCCAGATAACCTGGAGCGTGGTTCCGAGGTTCGTGGACCAGTACCAGCCACCAGCCATCGAGGATCGCTCTCGGGTTTATCAGACGATTCTGGCTCAGGGACTGGAGAACGGGACCCACACACTGATACCGCTCGTTGACTGTCGAAATTATTCCGAACGGCGACGGCCCAGTACCGATAGAAGCTATCCAGGTGCATCGCCCGCCGCTTCGGTAGCCCGTTCCCACGCCGCAAGCGGTGGGGCATAGACTTCGTAGTCATGCCGCTATTCCTGGTGGGGGGCCAACTGCGAAACGTGACCCATGAAATTTCACTTACCAGAAGAGGGCACTGCTATTGAGACACTCGTGTTGTCGTCTGATGGCTATCGCCTCCCTCGCTATCGCCTTAGCCCCATCGCTTGTTCGATAGCGGCCCCGTCCTTACGCGCCTGCGCCCAGGTGAAGGGCAGGAACAGGACTTCGCCGCTACGTTGCGCTTTGCCCAGGTGCTCCAGTGCTTCGAGCAGGATCCGCCGCTGAAGTTCGCGGTGGTACGGCACGCCGAAGTGGTGCCCCATCATGAACGGTACGAACACAGCACGAGGCGGCTTCGAGTGCTGCGTCACATCCAAAGCAACCGAAAGCGAAACCGTGGGTATCCCTCTGCGTTCAATGGCGCGCTGCACGAGCGCGATGGACTGGTGTCATATCGGTCAGGCAGGGCACAGCAGAGCGATGTCGGCTCCGTCGGCGACGACCGCATCCGCTATCTCTTCGCTCAGCGTACGCTCCAGTCGCTCCGGGTCCATATTATAGCCGATAAAGGAGAAGAGGTTGGCCGTCAGAGCACCGACCACACCCTCGGATACTAACTCTTGCAGGCGCTCGATGGGGAAGATGACGTTGAGGTCTCTGTGAGCACCGCGCGTCGGGTATTTGATCTGATGAATTTCCAGATCAGAAGGTTTGCAATGAGAGGGAACCCTGCGGAAACTGTAATCGCCGACAGGGTGTACCACGTCGAAGGGCGTTCCTCCGGCTGCACGCCCGCGGAGCTGACGAAGGTCAGGCGAGACTCCGACACCGGCTTTCGCAGGAGCCAGCGGCACGAAATCACTCTTGCTGAGCATCGAGCCTGGATACCGCTCGTTGACTGTCTCCCAGAGGCCCGGGCGCAGCTGCCTGGGTTGATCAAAGGGTGCCGTCATGGATCCACTCTCCGGAACGTTGGACAAAATAAAAATGCAGATGGAAAAAGAGATGGGCAAGCGTTTCCGGCTCTTTGTTGCGCAACGTCTCCAAAACGAACTCGCGGTCCGTCTCCGGCATATCGAGCAGCAGTTTGAGCGCTTCGATCCATGCCTTGTCTATCTCCTTGCGACCATGCGCCTCGTTGCCGTCACCCAGGTGAAGGCGTACATACCGGATCAGCTTCTCAGAGTCGCCGCAGGCTACGGCTTCCTTCAAGTACTGGAGAGACATGGACAAGGATTCCTTACATTCTTATTATGCCCCACCGGCGCTATGGAGCACTCATTTTCGCCACCGCTTTGAACGGAACCCGTGATCGTTCCGAACCATAGGCCGCGCTCCAGTCCTGCGCTTACCGATGCTCTGGATTGGCATGATCTGGCCGGCACCCCGCTTCCCACAGTGACCTCTGGTTGCCATGCGCCGGAATACCACCCGCCTCCTGTATCATCCGGGCCAGGTGCATCAGGTTCCAGGTCATGAAGGTGGTGTTCCGGTTGGTGAAGTCGTTCTCGGGGCCTCCGGAGTCGGGATCAAGATAGGACGGGCCGGGGCCAGCTTCCCCGACCCAGCCTGCATCGGCCTGAGGCGGTATCACATATCCCAGATGCTGAAGCGAGTACACGATGTTCATGGAACAGTGCTTCGCCCCGTCCTCGTTGCCGGTGATCAGGCAGCCGCCCACGCGGCCATAATACACATACTGCCCTGCCTCGTTAAGATCGCCGGACGCCGCATAAAGACGCTCGATAACCCGGGTGCACACGGACGATTTCTCGCCCAGCCAGATCGGAGAGCCGAGGATGAGGATGTTGGCGGCTTTCACCTTCTCGTAGATTTGCGGCCACTCGTCCCTTTCCCAACCGTGCTCGCGCATGTCCGGGTAGACACCGGGGGCGATATCATAATCCACGGGGCGCAGCAGCTCAACAGAGACGCCGTTCTTTTCCAGAATGGCGTGCGCAATAGAGATTAGCCCGTCGGTATGGGAGAGTTCCGGCGAGCGCTTGAGCGTGCAATTGAGAATCAGCGCCCGGAGACGAGAAAAGTTCCATCTGCTTGACGCGCACATTTCAAGCTGCTTATCGGTTAGTCCCACGGATCGTCCTCGCTGTTCGTGCTCAATTACCGGACGGCGCTGCCCGTTTTTGGCGGTGCGCCGGCTTTTCGCAGCGCGGCAAGCACGGCTTCGGTTGCCGCACGGCTCTTATAGTCTTCGTTCAGGTAGGCATAAACGATCTTCTTGTTCCTGCCAATCACGAAGGTACCCGGCTGAAGCGTCGCCTTTCCCGGATACATCCCCGCGTAGTGCCAGGCAGCAATTCCCTTCTTGTCGGAAAGGAAGGTAACAAAATCCAGCTTGTGCGCGTCCCGCATCTGTTTCTGCGCGGGTGCGTCTTCGTTGGATATCGCAAACACCTGCGCCCCGCTCTTCTGCAACTCCGCTTTATTCTGACCCAACTGGGCCAGTTGCGCGTGGCAGTGCGGTCACCACACGCCCCGGTAGAAGACCAGCACCACGGGTCTCGTTCCCAGCGCCTTGCCCACATCTATCGTTTTGCCATCGGTGTTGGGCAGGGCAAAGCCTTTTGCTGTCTTGCCGACCCAGTTCCCAGAGGAAGCGACAGCTTTGGATTGTTGTGTGGATTCGTCCGGCTCTCTCGCCATGCTTTCTCCGAAAGGGTAGCCCAGAGCCACGACCCCGATTGCCAACATGCTTGTTAATGCAATTGGTTTCATCATTTCTCCTTGTAAGAGGGCCGGGGGACGGCGGTACCATCCCCCGGAACCTGTGGCACGGTCTGCGGCAAAGGACGCTACATCTTCCCGCTGCCGGACTTCATCTTGTCTTTGTTCATCATCTTGTCATGACCCATCTTCATCATCTTGTAACCGGCGGGGGCCTTTTTCATCATCACCAGCTTGTGGCCCATCGGGTCCTTCATCTTCATCTTCCTGGCGTCGGCTGCGGAGTAATACCCCTTGCACATCTTGCAGACGTACACTCCCTGGGACATCATCTTGCCCTTTTGCATGCCCATCTTCTTGTCGCCGATTTTGTTCTGGGCAAGAACGGCGGTGGACGAGGACATCACACACAGGGCGGCGATTGCCGCAGCAGCGGTCATCTTACGAACGTTCATCTTCTTCCTTCTCCTTCCCGCGTGTTGGCGGGATGTGCTTACGGCAGCGGGACAATTCCCACGCCGGTGGAACAAACAGCTTTTATTGCTTCGTTTCGACGAATTTAAGCCCAACGGAATTCATACAACAATACAGTCTGCTCACCCTGTCTTCCCTCGCTCAGTGCCGTTCCCTCAGCAGCGCGTCCACAAGCCGGGTCATCTTCGCCTCGCCGCCCGCACCTCTGTACTCCAGTTCCCCGGCCCAGACGTAGCGCGCGCAGCCTCCCTTATCTATCAAATACACCGTCGGCCAGTATTGCTGCCGCCATCGGTTCCAGTTCTCGTGCTGGTTGTCTATCAGGATCGGGTAAGTGATGTTCAGTTCCTTGAGCTGCCGCGCGACATTGGCCTCGTTGCGCTCCCAATCGAACTCCGGCGTATGGATACCGATTATCTCCACCCCCTGCTTTGCGAACCGCTTTTGCCATCTGCCGTAACTCGGCAGGTTCCGTTTGCAGTTGATTCACCCGAAGGTCCAGAAGTGCAGGATAGTCACCGTGCCCTTTCGGGAGGCCAGCTTCAGGGGCGCGTTCTTCGGAGTGTTCAGCCAGCTTGTACCGACAAGTTCGGGCGCAGGCTGATTGAGTGCCTTCTGCGCCGCCGCTACAGGCGTCGCATTCGCCAGCAGGAACGACGCCGCGCCGCCCGGAATCGGGAAGGCCCGCTTGATAGGGAAAACAGACTGCATTGGCTTTGCTTGCTCTACTTTCTTGACCAGTCGCTTCCGGTTTCCTATGTAACAAAGTACCCGCTAAATGTCACGATTCGGTCACAGGAAAAAGAGGGATAGCAGGCATCGTTTCCTCCTGGTGTTTGGCGACCACCATAGGAATGTTCGCCCGTTATCCCTCTTTCGAGTCCGTGCAAATGAACAAACAGCAGAATCAGAAGCCTCGTTATACTAACGGCTCATGCTTGCCTGAAGTCGCCGGGCCTCTTCCAGATGAGCCGCAACCGTGGTGCGGGTCTTGGTCAGGTGCTCTCGAAGCGGGGCGTTCTTTGCCCCGGGCAGAAGCTGTCCGTCGATCATGGCAAGAGCCTTTGCGTGCGCCTCGACCTGCAGAGCGATCCATGCCCGGTCGAAAGCCTGTCCGTCGAGCCTCACCACCTGCGCAAGCTTGCCGGCGGCCTCTCTGTTGAGCTGATCGACTGCCGGTGTCCAGAGCGGCGCTGTCTTCATTTTCGCCGCCAGCATCATCGCCTCGGTGAGGTTTGCGCCGTGATGCATGTGAATCATCTGCGCGAACTGACGCACCTGGGGGCTGGCAGCCTTCTTCTCCGCGTCCATGGCAGCTTCAATCTCATTGAGGTTGATCACGGCAACAAAGCCCATGATTTCCGTGTCGCCCATGCCGGCGCTGCTGGCCATCGGCATGCGGTCAGCAGGCATGGGCATGCGGGCATGAGGGGGCATCTGGGCCTGTGTCAGCGACAGAGCATTTGTCTCCCCCGAAGGCAGAGGCGAGCCGGGGATCTGCGGCTTGTCCGTATCCAGGGCAGGCACGGCGGCCACGGGGAATTGAAGCGCGTTCACCAAAGGGGACCGGCGGCCCATCAGCAACTCCGCTTCGGTCATGGCGAATGCTCGCCTCGCCTGAGCCACACTCTTTCTGCCCGTCACGATGTCGTGGGCCAGGTTGAGCGTGAGGATGTCGGCCTCCTCCACATCACAGCGCGCCGTCAGTTCGCCTTTGGTTCTGTCGATCAGAACGCTGCCGTCGAACTCGATCAGGTCATCGCTCTTGCCTGCCGGGACGTGGTAGTTGATCGTCATGTAGAGATAGTCCATATGGAGCCGGGGGAACAGATGAGGAATCTCCTCGCGCACAACCATGATGCGCTTCCAGGGGGTCTTGTTGTGCCAAACCAGCCGCACCTCGGTCGCCTCGTCGGGCATGCCGTATTTTTCCATCGTCCGGTGGGCGCTGAGTTTGGGTCGGTTCGGCCACTCGGCGAGCATCCGCTCGACAGAAGAGCGATCCATTCTTACCATTGGCGCTGCGGCGGCGGCGCTCCGCTGCTTTTCATCGGCGCGCCGGTTCTCCTGGGCGCGCGCGGTGCTGATCGGGACGAATGTCAGAGCGAGCAAAGCGCTCGCCAGGACTGCATTCTGTTTTCTCACGATGGGTTCCTTCTATGTTAGCAGCATGGCTGCTAACGAACGACGTCTTTGACTTTTCCCACTGCCTCATGGATGTAGCGTCTATATTAAAGGGATATTCCCGCCAAGTCTCTCAAAACTCTCTCAAATGAGAAACCCGGGAAATATCTCCTGGGGCAGAGGGGCGGCAGGGGCACGCACTAAAGATGCGTCAGCGGATAGTTCTCAACAAACGGCGGAGGGAGCGGCCATACCTGGCGGCGGTTCTCAGGCAGTGTCTTGGACTGGATCGGCGTCGGGCGGCGGAAAGGAGCGTTGCGCCATGTCGGGATACTGCGCCTGGTACAGGCGTTCCACGACGTCGATGTTTGGCAGCCGGTAGGCACCTAAATCCACCAGTCCTATGCCCGGCTTGAGCTGACGCTGGAGGAGCATCGAGGTCGCTTCGCAGCAGAGTATCTGGCCGCCGTGGGCAGCCCGCAGCAGCCCCTCGCCAATGTCAAGCGCCTCACCCTGATAGCCGCCCGTCAGCAGATCCACATCACCGGTATGCAGTGCCATGGCAACCAGGGATACGCCTTCTGCGGAATGTACCGCTACCGCGTGCTGGCCGGCTATGGCCCAATCCAGGGCTTTGGCTGCGGCCTTGAACGCTATCAGCAGCGAGCTTGCAGAGTTATGGACGAGGTAGCCGTTCCAGCGACGGGCCTCGCGAAGGAGCAAGGCGCTGGCTCAACCGTGGCCGTCTCTCGTGAGCCAGCGGCGTATCCGCCGGTTCCTCCGGCAGCGCCAGCGCCAGCGCCGTGTTCTCCATTCTCGCCCACAGGAACGTGACCGTACCCGTGGGGAGGGTGGTCAGGCGCGGGAGCAGCGGTCGTCGCTGTCGAAGATACGGTCGGGGCAGGTGGCGGCGAGTGGAACACGACAGAATCCGCTTGGATCGCGTCGGCAAGCGCACGGGTGCTTGCCGAGGGGCGGCTGCCAAAGTGCTGACTGAGTGCCCGCTCCAGCTGGCGGTACTGGCGCAGCGCGGCAGGGGCGTTGCCGGTCATGGCCAGAAGGCGCATCAGCTCTCGGTGGGCCTCCTCAAGAACCGGGTGCAGGTTCACGGCGCGGCGCGCATAATCCAACGCCCGGCTCGTCTCGCCCTGATCTTCCAGCAATGGCAACAGCGCGTTCACGGCTCCCCAAAAGCGCTCCGTCAGTCGCTGCTGCTCCGGCAAAAACCAGTTCTCGTAAAAGCCGGGAAGCAGCGGACCCTGGTACAGATCCGCCGCCTGAGTGAGAAGGTGCACCCGCTGGGCGCGGTCCCTTGAATGGGAGGCCGACTCAAGCGTCTGATTAAACAGCGCCACGTCCGTCGTGATCCTCTCGGGGTTGAGCTGCACCGAAGAGCGATCCGCGATGAGGACATCCTTCTGCGTCGAGTCCCTGCCCGACGCCGTGTCAGGCTCCATCTGGCGACGCAGCGCCGAAAGAGCCAGGCTGAGGCTATGGCGACCGGAAGCAGGCGCGCTCTCGGACCACAGCATGTCAATCAGCACGTCGCGGCGATGCCTTTGGTGGGGGTAATACGCCAGGTGAGCAAGCAGCGCCGCCGTGTTCTGCGTGCGGAAGTGCGTGATAAGCTGACCGCCGCGCCGCAGACGAAGCCCCCCAGCAACTCGATGTTCCAGCAAATATCCATCTTGTCCTGTACAGAAGCTGTAATACCCAAAGATCTCCCGATGTCCCTATCCTTGATGCTTGACTGCCATGGAGGGGGCAAGCGACCGAAGCGCCGGTCGTTCAGGCAGTCTATTCGGGTGCTGCCCCGCCCCTGCGTGAAACGGCTTTTGTCTCTACGTTCTGCAGCGGAAGACGGAATATTTCCTGGTCTTTTTCTCTGGTTTTATCATCCATTATGGATGATAATACCAGAGAGGACTGCTTCAAACACCTCGTGATGAACGGAAGAACTGCTACAATCCAACGGTGGAGGGACTCCCATGACCAAAAACGATATACGCGAGCTGCTGGAATACGATGCCTGGGCGACGCGCCAGCTCATCGAAGCCGCCGCAACAGTCGGCAGCACGGCGGCGTGGACGCACGATCTGAACGGCACGCCGCTCACCTCGCTGCGCCAGCAGTTGGTACATCTGGTCATCACCGTGGACACCTATCGCGCCCTGCTGCAAGGAAAGGAGCCGCCCCGGAGCGCCCCCAAGCGTTCGCCGAACCTGTCGCTCTTACTTCCTTCCATGAGGCGGTCCGCGAGCGCCTGAACGCGCTGCTCGGCGAACTGCCCGATGACGCACTCAACACCGTGGCCGAGTGGCGCAAGAAGGAGCATATCCTGCACGTCTCGCCCGCCGAGGTGCTGCGCCACGTCGTCAATCACGGCACCTATCATCGCGGCCAGGTCGCAGCCTTGTTGAAGCTGCACGGCCTCGATTTCCCCGAAACCGATTACATCTCCTGGAAAAACGCACGCAATGCAGCAGCCCCCTGACCTTCACGAAAGGCTCCGGGCGGTGGGAAGGCGGCTCACTCCAGGGCATCTGTGCAAAGATCAGCTTCGGGGAACTCGCTACGGCATGAATATCGTCCGCCGCTGCGCCTGAGCACCGCATCCCGCGGGATATAGATGTCGCTCTTGAAGAGCAGCCCGCGCGGCACCAGCAGGTAGCCTTCTGTTTTGGTCACAAGCTACAAGCCCCTTGGCGCGATGAAGCAGACGGGTCAGAACACCGCCACCCCTGCGAGGCTAAGCTGCAGACCGTCACGCTGAAAGTAACGGGCATGAGCTGACCGGTCGGGTGACCACCGAAGGTGGAAGCGGCCTTGGTCAAGGTCGATGGCTACAAATCGATGAAGGCGGACGTTAAGAAACAGGAAGTCGCGGTCACGTTCGACGCGGCTAAAACCAGCCCACAGGCGCTGGCGAAGTCCATCACGGACAACACGGACTTCAAGCCTCCGTTCCGGGCACGGGTGGCAGCCAGTAGCACACGCGCCTCCACCGCATCCGACCGAAGCTGAGGAGATCTTCGGTCGGATGCTGTGAGCAAACAGAAGGGGACGAGCAGGATTAACGACGTTTGGCAGGGTGTCCGATAACGATGGCGAAATCTTGGCGCTCTGAGCAAGCCTGCCCTTTGCTACAGGTGCCACCGAACGAGTAGCCTTTAACCAGCAAATCGATAGGTGAAGCGCGCATTCGGGGCGGTGTCGCCGTTGCGATAGACATTCAGCGCGTCACTGGCCGCGTCGACATTGTCCATCCATTTAAAGTCGAGCGCAACGGGGCGACTGTCAAGCTCCAGAAGCGCGCGTGAAACCGCTATTTCCATTTCACGGCCTCGCACATGAAAAGCTGCGCTTCCCACCACTCTCCATGCGCCGTTCGCCCACTTTTCAACGCTGGTGCGTCCGTCTTTGGCAGGTGCAGCGTTGAGGCGATAATCGAAGCCCATCCAGCCGGTTCGTGCATTTTGATCGGTATCGAGCAGCAGATGCATCCACTCCTTGGCGCGTGGTGTGATGGCGGCGCGCGTGCGGGCATAGGCGAACACCGATTTCGCGTCGCGCGCCATTTGCAGCACCTCGAAATCGTTGCGCCCCGTTCTGTTGATGTATCGCGTGTTTAACTTCCAGCCCGCTTCTTCGCGCGCCATTGTGTCAAAGCGGTCGTCCAGGAACCGGGGAGCAACGCCTTTCCAATCGTCAAATTTACCGTCAATCGTGATCGTTTTGGGCGCGCTCGCCTTTCGGGCGCCCGCGCCCCTTTGAAACGGCGGACATTGGCGACCAGCTGGTAATAGGGGATGTCACCGTGCGCGCCTTTGACCGGCTCAAGGTCGCGCGAAAACTCCGCGTTGAACAGGTCGACAAACGAAACCGGCCCCATACCGTGGAACACGCTGTCCTTCCTGTACTCTTTACGCCCTGCCACCCATTCGTTCCAGCCGGTGACGAACACAAACTGAGGATCGACTTCAAAGACACGATTCCATTGCTCGGCGAAATTACGGCCCGTAAAATCCGTCTTTTGCGGCTGCCTGCCCGCGTGATAGGAGCGCCCGTTCGCGCGCGGATTGCTCAAAACGCCCAGCTTCCCCTCAACGGCATTTTGCGCCACACCCACCGACATCTGCTCGTTTCGCCCGCTGCGTTCTTGAAAACGTGCTGCGGCGTGATTTCAAGCCAGCTCCACTGGTTCGGCCCGGTCGGCCCCTCGAAGTAACTGGGCTGCCCTTTGCGAAAGGTGAAGAAATCGAGGATTTCGCGTGCCACCTTCTCGCGCTGCGTGGGCGTGGTTACTTGAGGGGATTCTAAAACAGTCGGTTTATCGTCGCCTGCATACAGGACGGAAATCACGCGATGTCCGCTGGTTTGCTGGCCGTTCGCGAAGGCGCGGGCTGATCTTTCTTTATTACCTGAAGCGCTTCCCCGGGGAAGAAGGGAACTGCCCGTGTCCACCAGCCGACGGTGCCCTGCGGCTGCGATTGTTCCAGGTAATAGCTGCCCGCCGGAAGGGGAGCGGGCAGTTCCAGGCTTGTCGTGGCGTTATTGACCACGTTGACAAACCTTTGCGCGCCAGAAGCTTTCCACCGACGCGGTCGTAAAGCGATAGTGTCACGGCGCTATCGTTGAGGCTCCAGGTCGGAAACGACCGCCGATGGCGGTAAAGGCCGCGCGGCGCGAAAGCTCTGCCCCAGCGTTTCGCCCGGCGACAAAGCGACGGCCTCGCGTGACGGAGCAGCCAGCGCGTCGGCATGGATGGCAGCAGGATCGGCTATAAGGAGGGGTTTCCCCTGCCACTGAAACCACAGTTCGCGCGCGATGCCGGGCTGGTAGAAGTCGGCATAAAGCGTTTTGACGACGCTGGCGCGGTCGCCATAAAAAAGGCGTCAAGAAGGCGATCTGCGGGGTGCGGTGGCCATCGCGCCGCATTTGCGACCAGACTTTGCCGAGGGCGCGGTAAGCGCGCGGGTAGGTCAGGTTATTGGAGACATCGAAAATTACCACATCAACATCCGCGTCGCTGAGCATTTGCGCGTGGCGGCGCAAAACCCACTCGTCGCGCGACAGGTAATAGCCAAACACCGATTCCCCCCAGTGGTGCGGCGCGTTCACCGGCCCCCAGAGCGGCGAATCCGGTTTTTGCAGCGCATCGGGGTCACGATGCAAAATTTTGGTGTTATCAAAGGGGCCAAGGCGTCCGTGTTCGCCCAGCCAGAGGAAATAGAACATGCCCACGAACTTCTTGGGACGCGGTGCGGGAATGGGACCCAGATGGGGGGCGTCGGCGATTCGCTCGCCGTACAGTGGAACGGCGCGGCCCAGAGCATCCGTAGCGACCCAGCTATCGGAGCGCGTATCTCGTAGTGCCGTTTGTGCCCCCGTGGGTTCCGTTGTGGCGCTGAGGCCAGCCAGTAAAAGTGCGACAGACACGAAAGCCATCGATTTCATAGGTGTTCCCGTAGAATTATAGCAAATCTCGAAAACATTGAAGGCATCTGTCACGGGGCGATACCCCATATTGTAATGGGATAGATTGGTCGGACCAGCAAGACCGCGCCTTCAATGTCAGCGAGAACAGCTATAAAACTAAATGGTCAGGAACCTTCAGTTAACGGCGGTGCAGCGTTAACTGGTTTTCCCGAAGCAGCGCGGTAATCTGGTCTGCCTGCGGTGACGACACGGGTATTGGGCGGAAGCAATGAAAGCGTTGGGCGTACCGCTTCCATCGGCCCACCTATCTTGCTATAGGACCAGGCGTGGACATTTGTATTTTCGGCGTCATCCCCGCGTGCTCTTTCGTCAATTCTCGCTCTTTAGACGCTCCACCCGAAGGACAGCGGCGCGAATGGCGGAGTTGGTGCCTTCTTCGTAGTAGACGCAGAGAACGCGCCCGTCGCGGAGGTTGAGCAGGCTCGGATAGGCCCCTATGACGTCGTCAATGAGCACCGAGCCACGCCACGTCCGCCCTTCGTCCAGGCTGTAGTGGAGCGACGTTTGCGGCAGGCGGTGGGCGAGCAGCAGGACGCCGTTCTTTGTTTCGAGCAGATAAGGACAATGGCCGGGAAAGCCGAGTTCGTAGACCACGCCCCATGTCCGCCCGCTGTCCTTCGATTCCGAGCCGGCCATCACCTCGCGCATCACGGCCAGCAGCGTTCCGTCCTGGCGCTCGAAGATATCCATCTCATCGAGCCTCCGCTCCGCCTTCAGGCCAATGGGACACGGCGCGCTCCATGTTTTTCCATTGTCGTCGGACAGGCAAACGGCGGCGAAGCTGCGTTTTTCCGCTGTCTGCGCGTAGTAGACCGGCAGAAGGAGACGGCCTGGCCGCAGGCGGCGAACCGGTGTGGAGGTGGCGTAGCCGGGCAGGACGACCTCCGGCGCGCTCCACGTCTTGCCCCCGTCACGGGAGCGGACGAGGCAGGTATCGAAGGCTTTGTTTTTATCGTAGGTGAAGAAGTTGCAAAGGAGCGTCCCGTCGGGCAGGGCGCAGATCGACGGGTCGCGGTCGTCGTCTGGCGTGTCCACGACCACCCAGGGCGCGCTCCAGGTTTTGCCCTCGTCCGTGGAGCGTATCGCACAGATGCGCCCGCCGTTCGGAAGCTTCTCGTTCGGGTGGGAGACGTGGCCGTAGCCCGCGTAAAAGACGCAGAGCAGATCGCCGCTGTCCGGGAGGCGGCACACGTCCGGGAACGCCTGGTAGCCGCCCGCCCCGGCGTCAGTAACAATCCTACGCGGCTCCCCCTCACGCGTAATCCGCACCTCTTCGGCAGTGGTGGCGAGCGCGGGATAGGAAGAAAACAGGGCTGGCTGTGCCGCCGCTGCGGCGGCGGCGAGCAGCATAGTGGCGGGTCGGGTCCTATTAGACATACTCGGCTCCCTTGGTATCGAGCGTCCCGATGCGGAGAATCGTTTCCGGCGTCTTTCTTGTTAGCTATTGCTACGGTTGTGCGGCTGCGGCAGGCGGTGGGAACAGGCGAGAGCGGGGCACCGGTTCAAAGGGTTGGCTGAGGCTCTGCCAGT
>JAUJOK010000074.1 GCA_030447685.1 Armatimonadaceae bacterium | reverse complement strand
GGAAGGGCGGCAGCCATGTCGTATACGGAACCGGGGGGAACGGGGTGGTAATAAGCTCTTTTTGCGGCGACAGCACCACAAAATAGCGGAACATGATATCCGGTGTCCATTGCCAGAAGGCGTAGGGCGACGCGAGGGGGAAGGTACGATCCACAGGAGGCCGGTACGCGCCGGGCGGAATTATGATGCGCCGGTCATTGACATAGCCGGTCAGGTCCGCCTGTGTCCAGCCGTCGTATTCCAGGCCCGCCGTTATCTGACTGCGCGGTACGCCGGATGCCACCAGCACCTGCGCGGCGGCCAGCCGCGCGCGCGACATTGCCAGATAATCGTGCGTGACGGCGATGCCATAGACCGCGAAAAGCCCGACAAGCACCCATCCTATTGCGGGGACCCGCTCCCCTACCCGCCGCTGATAACATAGCAGCACAGGCAGCGCGACGGCTGGAAGCACGGGTAGTAGATAGCGGTCGAAGGCAATTCCCTGAACGGCGCGCGGCAAAAGCAGGGGAATATAGGCGAGCAAGAACAGGGCGAACAGCCACACGACGGGCGGGAGGGCACCAGATACCGACTCTTTCCCGCCGCCGCTTCGCTGACGCCGCGCTTGAATCGCTCGTGCCGCCGCCAGGAACAGCGCGGCCAGCAGAGCGTACACCGCCAGCGATAGGAAGATGCGCACTACAACCGGCAGCGTTACCGGCTCCGTGCCCACGGTCGTTTCTCCCGGCTCCATGACGCCCCAGATAGTGACGATATTTTTTATCCAGGGCGCGAGCGCCCCGTCGCCGAACAGCAGAAAAGGCCCGCCGATAAAGACAAAAAACACCAGGGCGAGCGGTATAACCCCCAGGACCACGTCAGACCGCCATGCTCGTGCGGTCGCGATTAAAACCGGCAGCGTGAAAAGCAGGGCGGTGAAGACGAGTGGGAGCAGCGCCGTTAGGGACAGGGGCAGCCCACGCAAAAACAGGTCGAGTCCCTCAGAAGGCCGTTCCGGCAGCGCATACGGCTGCGACCGAAACCAGAAGACGCACCCGGCGACCGAGGCGACGCTCACCACCCAGAGCGCTGCGGTCACGGCGATAAAGCCACGGTCATCGCGGCGTGCCCAGGCGACATACGGCAGCAAGATCAGGGGCGTGAGCCACACGATCTGCCGCGCTGTGCCTCCGAGCACCCCTGCCGCCGCCGCCAGCGCCAGCCAGCCCATCCGCGCCTTTCGGTTTTGCGGGTCTTCCAGGGCGCGCGCGCATCCGTAAATGCACAACAGGATGAAAAACAGGCCCGGCACATCCGTCATAAACGATGCCGCAAGAGGCAGAAACAGCGGAGACAAAACGATGCAAAGTGTGCCCAGCATAGACAGCGCAGGCGCAAGCCCGGCGCGGCGTCCCAATGCATACAGCAGCAGCGCGCACCCCGCTGCGAACGGCAGCATCGAAAGGCGCACCAGCGTGAACGAGAACCCGAACAGCTTTATCAGAAGAGCCGCCGTGTACGCCTGTACGCCCACCATTGCAGTCGCCCAGCCGTTATAAATCAGCCGTCCGGTGCGCGCCAGGTCGCGGGCGGTGCGTGTGTACGACCAGTCATCGTTGACCCCCATTTCAAGCACGGGAACAGTGGCCAATATGCACAGAATTACGAGCAGAGCACACAAAAGCGCGGCGCGCAGGTCACGGTTCATGATGCTCTACGGTTCCCTGCGGGCCGTAACAGTTCCTGCCTAACAAAGCGCTCCGGCCTTTAGACAAGAACGCAGCCATGTTATAATGGGAAGCGGAGCAGTGGCCCCGGCATCCGTTCCGTAAACGTCAGACGAACGCTTTCAATCCGTTTCGCCGCCGCTTGCAGGAGTCACCTATCGTGCCGCCGCCACGCCTCTCGTCCACCGAACTGGTCAGCCCCCCCAATAAAGAAACGCCGCTGAAAAAAAACGGCCAGGGTCGGTCTTCCCCGCCCACCCCCGCCCGCAGTTCGTTCTTCGCCTCGCTTCCGGCGACTGCATGGGCGATGGCGGGCCTGCTCGCACTGGCGGCAGGACTGCGGCTGTATGCGCTGAGCTACGGCTTCCCTCAGTTCGTGCGTCCTGATGAACTTTTCATCGTAACGTCGCAGTACCTTTTGCTGCTGAATCAGCCGCGCTCTCTCCAATACTGGTATCCGACCCTGTTCCACCGCCTGGTGTTCCTGTACTACGGCGGCCAATATCTTTTCCAGAAGATAACTGATCCAAGCATGCGCGGGGCAGCAAGGAGACCTGTATCTGCTCGCCCGCTTTTGGGCCGCTGTCCTCGGGACCCTGACGCTTGTACCGACCTATGCCCTGGCTCGGCGCGTGCAAGGGCCGTGGACAGGCGTGCTGTCGGCGGGCCTGCTGGCGGTGTGCTACCTGCCGGTGCGCGATGGGCACTTTGGTGTCACCGACCAGCTTGCCACCTTTACCGCCGCGCTCGCCCTGCTTGCTTTTGTCGCCTATCAGGCATCGCATTCCACGCGCGATGCCCTTCTTGCCGGGGCGGCTCTTGGCGTCGCCGTCTCCTCCAAGTACACGAATCTGACACTCCTGCCGCTCCTGCTTCTGGCGCACTTCTGGAACTGTCCCCGCGAACAGCGCTGGGGCAGAAACCTATGGCTTCTGCTTCTGGCGGTGCCCGTCGCCTCGTTCCTTGCCGCGCCGGAAGTCTATTGGAACATGGACCAAGAACTTTGACCCGCACGAGTTCAACCTTCCGGTGACAGTGGCGAAGGTACGGGCGCGCGGGGCGCAGTATCTCATTACCACCGAATATGTTTCCGGCATACGGTACGATACCCGCCCTAACATCATCGCCGAGGTGCGGGCCGATCCACGCGCCGAGGTGGTTGCCATCTTTTCGCCGTTTTCGCCGCCGGAAGCGCGCCCCAAGCTGATCCTGGAACCGCACAATGCCTGGTATATGACCTTCGCGCGCTTTGATCAGGTCGTGCGGCCCGGCCCAATCATGACGATTTACAACCTGGACGCCCGCCCCCCCGGCGGCGCGCTATCACCGCAATGAGCGACCCGGCGGCCCCGCCCCCCCAGTTGACCGTGCTGATTCCGGCCTACAACGAAGAGGCGCGGCTGGGTGCGACCCTCGATACAATCTTCGCCTGCCTTTCCCCCCTCCCCTATGCCTGTGATGTGCTCGTGGTGGATGACGGCTCCACCGATGGGACGCCGGACATTGTCCGCGACTATGCCGCCCGTGGTCATCCCATCACGCTGATCGGCGACGGTGTCAACCGGGGTAAAGGGTATGCCATCAAAGTGGGGCTGGAAAATGCGCGCGGCGACTGGGTTATTTTCACGGACGCCGACCTGTCCGTGCCCTTCGAGGAGTTTACGCGCTTTACCACGGCGCTGGCGGAAGGGGCGGAGGTGGCTATCGGGTCGCGGCGCATGGCGGGGGCAGAACTGGTCGTACACCAGCCCTGGCTGCGGGAAACGATGGGAACCGCTTTTCGCTTTCTGACCCGCCGCCTGCTGGTGGGGCGCGAGATTACCGACATCACCTGCGGTTTTAAGGCATTCACACGCGCTTCGGCGCGCTTTCTCGCGGCCCGTCAAACGCTCCATGATTGGAGCTTTGATGCCGAAATCCTGTTCGTCGCCCGCAAGCATGGCCTCCGTATTGTCAATATTCCCGTACGTTGGCGTCACGACGAAGGCACGAAGGTCCACATGCTCCGCGACGCCGTGCGCGCGCTCAAAGGGCTGGCACAGATTCGGATCAACGATCTGCGCGGCGTCTATGGCCGCGCGCCGGAAGGCGAGGCGGCTCGCCGCCAATCCCACTCGCCCTGAGCCATACGGCTACGACCGAGAAATACGCCGCTGCGCCTCCGCTACATCGCGGTTCATCTGCTCTACAAGGGCGTCCAGGGATTCGAACCTTTCCTGGGCGCGCAGAAATGCGATGAATTCGACGGCTATCTCTTCGTCGTAGATGTCGACGTCGAAGCCATCCAGCAGGTACGCTTCCACCGTCCGCGCTCCCGCTTCCACGACGGTCGGGTTGGTGCCGACGCTGACGGCGGCGCGATGCCAGAGGCCGCGCACCTGAACGCGCCCCGCGTATACTCCTTCGCCGGGAACGCAGAGACCTTCCGGGATGGATAGGTTCGCCGTGGGAAAGCCGATAGTGCGACCCATTTGCCGCCCCGCCGCCACAATGCCTGAAAGGGTATAGGGCCGTCCCAGAAAACGAGCCGCCTCCTCGACCGCGCCACCTTCCACCATGCCGCGAATGACCGAAGAGCGTACGGGAACGCCCCCCTGAAGCAGCGGCGGGATCACTGTCACGGTGAAGCCATGTCGCTCACCCGCCGCACGCAGCGAGGGGACCGTGCCGGTACGGTTACAGCCGTAATGATAGTCGTCGCCGACCACCACCCGCCGCGCCCGCAGCTTTTCCACCAGCAAATCACGCACAAACGCATCGGCGGTAAGCGCGGCGAAAACGCGGTCGAAGCGGGCGACGATGACAATCTCGGCTCCATGGGCGCGCAACAGCGCGGCGCGCTGTTCGACTGTGGTCAAAAGCGGGGGGGTACGCGAAGGCGAAAAGACAGCGGCGGGGTGCGGATGAAAGGTCAGCGCAGCGGGAAAGGCTTCCTCCTCCGGCGCAGCCTCGGCAGCCTCGGCAGCCTCAGCGGCCTTGGCGGCCACAGCGGCAAGCAGCGCCTGATGCCCCCGATGCACCCCGTCGAAGACGCCCAGCGCGACCGCGAGCGGCGGCAGGTCCGGGGCAGGTCGTCCAGGGAGTAGTACAGCGGCTTCTTCTGCTCGTTCACGCGCTTTTCCCACCTGTGTCAAACACCTTGAAAGGCTGGAAGAACCCGTTTTCCAGGCGCGCGAGGGCGCGCAGGCGGCCCTGGTACAGCAGTGCGCAGACATCGGCGGCGGGCGGGTCGGAAGCCGCAACCGGCTGCCCCAGGCCCAGACGCGCGGAATCCGCCTCCCCAACGGCGACCTGTGGTATCTGCAAAGAGCGATCCATCGGAACCAGGCGCGCCAGCCCTTCGTCCGCCAGTCGTTCCAGGGCCAGCGCCTCCGTTCTCCGAAATATTCCCACGCCGGTGCGCGCCAGCGTCTCATGTGCCCGCCCACCCCCAGCGCCGCGCCGATGTCCGCGCACAGCGTGCGGATATAGGTGCCGCCTCCGCAGGTTATGGTCAGCGTCGCCTCCGGTGAACGCGCCGGGAAAAATCATCCAGCGCGAGCGCATGGATGGTAACGTTACGCGGCGTGCGCTCCACCGTTACGCCTGCGCGCGCCAGCTCATATAACCGCCGCCCCTCATGGTGGACGGCGGAAACCATCGGCGGCACCTGCGATTTCGCCAGTGAATTGCGGCAGGATACTTCGCAGCGCGCCTTCGGTGATGTGCGCGGCGTCCTGATCGGAAAGTACGGCACCGCTGGCGTCCTCCGTGGTCGTCGTTACCCCCAGAAGCAGCCGGGCGACATACTCCTTCGGTTCCGTGGGAAGATAGGGCAAAAGGCGCGTCGCCTGCCCGACCGCCACCACCAGCACGCCCACGGCGTCCGGATCGAGCGTCCCGGCGTGTCCGGCGCGCTTGGTGCGCAGCGCGCCGGACACGCGCCACCACATCGTGGTTGGTCATCCCGGCGGGCTTGTCCAGGTTCAGCACGCCATCAGGTGTCTCATCCGGCATCCGCCATCCTTGCCGCACGGCGGCCACCAGCCGTGCCTCCGCCTCCGCCAGCGGGCCGTCCAGCGTGCAGCCGGACGCCAGCCGGTGGCCGCCGCCGCCGAACTGCTGCGCCACCTGGGAAACATCGAAGCTTCGCGCGAGCGCAGCGGATACGCAGGCGGCCCGACGGCATCTCGCGGAAAAACAGAGCCACCTCCGCGCCCTGCACCGAGCGCACCGCGTTCACGACCCCCTCGGTCGCCTCGTCGGTCGCGCCGAACTCCTGAAAGTTGGCCTGGGTCACATGCGCCCAGACGATGCGGCAATCGGGAGAGCACTGGAGCGAGTCGAGGGCGCGGCCCAGCAGCTTCTGCGCCGCGAAGGGCTTGTTCTCGAAGACATTCTCGGCGATGGTATTGGGCGACGCGCCGAGGCGAATCATCTCCGCCGCGATCTCCATCGTGCGCGGCGTGACGTTCATAAAGCGGAACGAGCCGGTATCGGTCAGCAGAGCGCAGAGCAGGCACTCGGCGATGGGGAGGGTGATCGGCGCTTGAGGGCCAGCAGCAGGTCGTAGACAATCTCGCCGGTGGCGGCGGCCCCGGCATCCAGCAGGCGAATCTGGCCGAATTGCCCGGCGGTGACGTGGTGGTCGATGTCCATCAGGAGGG
Source organism: Armatimonadaceae bacterium (assembly GCA_030447685.1). Taxonomy (GTDB): domain Bacteria; phylum Armatimonadota; class Armatimonadia; order Armatimonadales; family Armatimonadaceae; genus JAUJOK01. The sequence goes on along the minus strand of JAUJOK010000074.1, from coordinate 12,723 downwards.
GCGCGGCCAGAACCGTCTCCGCCACCGCCGTGCCGACACGGGAAATATCGCCCGCATCCAGCACGATAGCCAGGTCCCAACCGTGCGGCTCGGCGTGCCGGACGATACGCTCGGTTTCCGGCAGAAACCTCGTACAGCGCGGGCACGCCGTCGGCGGAAAGCATCGTGCAGCTTTTGCCCAGGTGCTCCAGAGCGAGTGTCAGGGCGATCATCGAGCCGAGCGTATCGCCGTCAGGATTGATATGGCAGGCAAGCAGAACACGGCGCGCGTCACGAATCGCCGCGACCGCCGCCCCCATCTGCTCCCGCTCCATCGGACTGACCACGGGTAAAATCCTCCTCGGTCAAAACGACATCCGTCTCCGGCTTCTCGTCCCCCGCTGCCCCGGCGATCTCTTCACTGCGCAGAAGCTCGAACATACGCGCGCCGCTCGACGCCGGTATCGTAGCGGAACATCAGTTGGGGCACCGTCCGCAGATCGATGCGGTGTCCCAACTGCCCGCGCAGAAAGCCAGATGCCCCCTGAAGCGCCTTGAGCGATTCCGCCTTTCGCTGTCGTCGCCGATAACCGAGACGAAAACCTTGGCGACGGTAAAATCGCGCGCTACGTCCACATCGGTCACGGAAACCAGCCCGAGACGCGGATCGCGCATTTCGCTGCAATATCTCGGCAAGCTGTCGCTTTATCATCTCGGCGACTTTCGCCTGTCGCATCGTCGGCATTGTCTTCCCCACCCCGTCTTTTGATAGGTATACCTGCTTCGCGCCTGCGAACCGAAGCATTACGCAGAGTATACGCAAATGGGCAGGGTTCCGCAACTTTGCCGGGGGCAGCTTCCATGGCTGCCGCATGAAGCCCGCCGGTTGAAAACCGGCGTCTGGACGGCCTTCGGCCAATCGTCCTTCGACGAAAAACGGGCGGGTGCGTTCCAGGGACCCTGAGTTTTTTGATCACGCACCCGGATGGTGCGTGTCCGCCGGTCGTATAGACGTGGGTTTACATCCCACGGGCTGATGGCGGGAGTCTTCATGCGCTAGCCGCCAACAAAAAAGCCGCTTACTTCCCTTGTAAGCGGCTCGGCTATTCAGGCAGCATCCGTGAACATCTCCTCCGCGTTTATCTCCTCATAGTCCACGGCGACATGCTCGGAATCCGTATGCTGCATCTCGATGCTGTAGTCGTCCAGAACGACGCGCGGGTCGCTTTCCACATGGTCCACGACCTTGCTCAGCACCTGATTGGCGAATTTCGCCTCGTTAGAGACCACGGCCACACCGACCGTCGCCCGCCGCCAGATGTCCAAGTCGTCTACCTCGGCGGCGGAGACGTTGAACTTGTTACGGATATGCGCGATCAAGCTGCGAACCGCCTGCCGCTTGTCCTTGAGCGAATCCGCCCCCTCGATACTGAGATAAAGTGTCAATACCCCGATGTGCATGATGATGTTTAGTCGGGCCTCTCCCCCCTTCCCCCTCTCCTAAAGGAAAGGGGGAAGGGGGGAGAGGCCCTTGTTTTACAGTTCGCGCGGAATCTGGCGCATCTCGAAGCATTCGATGGTGTCACCCACCTGAATGTCGTTGGAGTCGCGCAGGGTCATACCGCACTCATAACCCGTCTGCACTTCGCGGGCATCGTCCTTGAAGCGCTTGAGCGTGTCGATGTCGCCGGTATGGATAACGTTGCCGCCACGCAGCAAGCGCGCCCTGGCGTTGCGGCGCACCAGACCATCCTGAACATAGCAGCCCGCGATCTGACGCCCGCCGGGCAGCTTGAAGAGCTGGCGAACCTCTGCGCGGCCCAGAGACACCTCTTCATAGATCGGTTCCAGAAGGCCGACCATCGCCTCCTTCACGGCATCGATGAGATCGTAGATGATCGTGAAGGTACGAATCTGGACGTGTTCCTGCTCCGCCTTCTTTTCGACGCCGCTCGCCGGGCCGACATTGAAGCCGACGACGAGCGAGTTGGACGTATCGGCGTCCTTGTCCGCCGCCGCCAGCAGGATGTCGTTTTCCGAGATGGGACCGACACCGGCAGACAGCACCCGGACGCGCACTTCTTCCGTTCCCAGTTTCTCCAGCGAATCGCGCACGGCTTCGACCGATCCCTGCACGTCGCCCTTGATGACGAGGTTCAGCTCCTTGGCCTCACCTTCGCGCATCCGCTTGTACAGGTCTTCCAGCGTCACCAGGTTACGCGTATCCAGCCGCTCCTCGCGGGCGCGCTGCTCGCGCCGCGCCGCCACCGCGCGGGCTTCTTTCTCGTCCTTGACCACTTCGAGCCGGTCGCCCGCGCTGGGAACGGCCCCGAACCCGACGATCTCGACCGGCGTGGAGGGACCGGCCTTATTCACCTTGCCGCCCCGGTCGTCGTTCATGGTGCGGATTTTACCGGAGTGCTCGCCCGCCACCACCACGTCGCCCATACGCAGGGTTCCCTGCTGTACCAGCACCGTCACCACAGCGCCGCGCCCCTTGTCGATCTTGGCCTCGATAACCGTGCCCTGCGCCTTGCCGTGCGGGTCGGCCTTGGGGTCCACCACGACCTCAGACACCAGAAGGATATTCTCCAGAAGATCGTTCAGCCCGTCCCCGTTCTTGGCCGAGATATTGACCGTGGGCACGTCGCCGCCGTAGGCTTCGGGAACGATTTCGTAGCGGGTCAGGTCGGTAAGCACGCGGTCGGGGTTGGCATCCGGCAGGTCGATCTTGTTGACCGCGACGATCATCGGGACGCCCGCTTCCCGCGCATGCTGGATGGCCTCCTCGGTCTGGGGCATGATGCTGTCATCCGCCGCGACCACAATCACCACGATGTCCGTCACCTGCGCGCCGCGAGCGCGCATCGCGCTGAAGGCGGCGTGACCGGGTGTATCGAGGAAGGTCATCCGCTTGCCGTCCGTCTCAACCTGATACGCACCGATATGCTGCGTGATGCCGCCGGACTCGCCTGCGGCGACGCTCGTTTTGCGAAGGGCGTCCAGAAGCGTGGTTTTGCCGTGGTCGACGTGGCCCATAACGGTGATGACCGGCGGGCGCGGCGCTAAACCGTGCGGTGATTTATGCTTGGCGGCGACCGCAACAGCGCGGCTGCCGCCGGTCAGAGGCCGGGCAGCGGGGCCGCCGCTGGCGGGCGCAGTCGCAGGCTTGCTGGGAGCCGCCGCGCCTGCCGCCGTGCGCTGCGGGGCGCTGCCGCCACCACCGCCGCTGCCGCTGCCGGGGCCGCCGCCGCTTGCCGTGCGGACGGTTTTACCCAGCTTCTGCGCGATACGCAGAACGGCGTCGGGCGCGAGGCGCTGGTTTAAAGCGGCCAGAACGCCCATGCTCATGAGCACTTTCTGTATCTCGCTCCCGGCGACACCCAGCTTATCGGCCAGGTCTTTGATGGTGATGTTCGCGGGTATCTCGATGGCATCACTGACGCCGCCGCCGCCGCCGCTGCCGGTCTTATCCGCGCCGTCGGCAGCCGGAGCATCCGGCGTTTGGCCCGTGCCGTTGGTCCCCCCGACACGCTGGCGGACAGCAGCAGCCACCGCGTCCTCCAGATCGTTGGACGGGGCCTGCCCCTTGTGTCCCATGTCAGCGAGCAGTCTCACCATCTCGCTGTTCGTCATCTTCAATTCTTTCGCCAAATCGTACACCTTGATCGGCATACCTGCCACCTCGCTTCCCTATTAACGCGCTATGATTTCATAGACAGTTCCTCTGCTTAAAAACAGGCTTTACTACGAACGAAACAAAAGGGGCCGCTGATGGCCCCTTGCATTCCCCGCCGTTTTCCGCTGTGCTCAGCTAATCGCTCTTCACAGGTTCCGTTTCCGTGGCTGCTGCTCCTGCCGACGCTAAAGCGCGCAGCGCATCCGCCACCGTATCCGGTATCGGCGTTTTCAGGGAACGCTCCAGCTTTTTCTGCTTCAAGGCCAATGCAACGCAGGCATCGGTGGGGCAGACATACGCCCCACGCCCAGCCCGCTTTCCGCTCGGGTCCAGCGCCACACCCGCCCCGTCCGGCAGACGGATCACGCGCACCAGCGCCCGCTTACCGCTCGTGCTGCGGCAGGCGACGCAGGTGCGAAGCGGCACGCGCCGCGGCTGCTTCGCCTCTGTCGTTGTCCTGCCGCCCGGCTTTACCACGTCAGGCGGCTCCCGAAGCGGGTCCGCTGCCGTTAGACGCCGCCGAGGAGGGAGTCTCCTCGCCTCTCTCTTCTTCGTCTTCCGGCCCTTCGTCCGGCAGCAGATCACCAAAGGTGATCGGCGGCAAAAGCGCCTCAGCTTCCGGGTCTTCCGGCGCGGATTGCAGAGCCGCCGCCGCATCCAGGAACTTCTGCTTGGCGACCTGCGAATCAGACCGGATGTCGATACGCCAGGCCGTCAGCCGGGCCGCCAGGCGCACGTTCTGCCCCGACTTCCCGATAGCCAGCGACAACTGGTTGTCCGGCACGATCACAAAGGCGCTTTTCGACGCCTCATCTAACTGCACCGACGTTACCCGCGCAGGCGACAGCGATTCGGTGATGAACTGCTTGTTGTCCGCGCTCCAGCGTACGATGTCGATCTTTTCATCGTACAGTTCGTTCACCACGGCCTGCACGCGCGCCCCCCGATGGCCGACGCACGACCCGACCGCATCCACGCGGTCGTCGCGGCTGGCGACAGCGATCTTGCTGCGCGCGCCCGGCTCCCGCGCCACTGACTTGATGGAGACGATGCCATCATGAATCTCGGGAACTTCCAGTTCGAACAGGCGGCGAATCAGCGACGGGTGCGTCCGCGAAACCACAACCTGAGGGCCTTTAGGGGTCTTGCGAACCTCCAGCACGAACACCTTGATACGGTCGTTGAAGCGGTACGGCTCACCGGGGGCCTGCTCTTTGGGCGGAAGAATCGCCTCCAGCTTGCCCAGCGCAATCAGCACGGTCGGGCCTTCGCGGCGCGAAACGGTTCCGGTGATTACCTCGCCGACCTTGTCGTTGTATTCATCGAATATCTTGTCGCGCTCGGCCTCGCGGATACGCTGCACCACGACCTGCTTGACAGTCTGCGCGGCGACACGCCCGAACCGTTCAAAATCGCGCGGGGCCAGCGGCTCTTCCACCACATCGCCCAGCGCGGCAGTCGGATCGTACTTGGCGCGGGCCTCAGGCAGCGTCACCTCCGCATGCTCGTTCGCGACATTCTCGACCACGGTCATCCGGCGATACACCTTGAACGGCGCTTTGCCACCCTGTTCCACGCGCAGGCTTACATCGTCGGTAATATTATAACTCTTCTTGTACGCTGTCGAAAGCGCCATTTCCAGCGCCTCCAGCAGTATATCGAAGGATATGTCTTTTTCGCGCTCGATCTGCCGAAGTGCCTCGATAAACTCCGCGTTCATAATCTTTACGTTCTCCGTGGAATTCGGCGTCATTCCTACGTTCCGCCCCTGCCGACAGGCTCAAAACGGGCGGGCTAAAATACAAAGAAAGAGTGGGCGCGCGACCCACTCTTTCTTTGCGCTCGATCAAAACCACTTCGGATTATATCATAGCGCCCCCCCGGATGCAAGAGCGAGACAGCAGCCAGCGCCATACCCACATGCCCTCCGGCCCCGTCCCTGCAGGGACGGGCTGTTTCGTCCGGAGAAGCCCGCTTCAGCGGGCTGGATAACGCATGGCAGACAGCGCAGCCTCATTTATGAGGCTTTTCTTCTGCGAACAGCCCGTTCCTTTAGGGACGGGGCCACGGGCGGACAATAGACCGACATTTGACAGTGCGCCCGGCCCCCGTTATACTCACACCGATGTTAGACACAGCAAAGACCGCAGCAGCGCAGGCACCTGCGCCTGCGCCTGCGCCTACCGGCAGCAACCAGAGAAAGGCGGGCATGGCGGGGCGCGCGACGCTTTTGATGATTGGGTTCGTGCTGATGTCACGCGTGCTGGGCGTCGTCCGCGACATCGTGCTGGCGCAGTATTTCGGCCAGAACCAGATCACGACGATGTATACCGCCGCCTTCCGCGTGCCCGATACTCTGTACCTTTTAGTCGCGGGCGGCGCGCTTTCCACGGTCTTCGTCCCCGTCTTTGCCGAATACTGGAGCAAGCAACAGGAAGAAGATGCATGGAAGACCTTCGGCTCGGTCATCAGTATCGTGGCTGTGGCCGCCGCCGTGCTGGTCATTATCATGGAACTGGCCGCGCTCCCCGTCACCCGTCTTCTCAACCCGCTTTTCTCGCCGGAGGCCGTCGCCGGAACCACGACGCTTTCCCGCATCCTGCTGCCCGCGCAGTGGTGCTTTTTCGTCGGCGGCCTGATGATGGGCACGCTGAACGCCCGGCAGCGCTTCCTCATCCCCGCGCTCGGCCCGGTGATCTACAACGGCGCGATCATCCTGGCCGGCGTCCTGTTTCATAAGCAGTACGGCATTGCTTCCATGACCTGGGGCGCGCTCATCGGCGCATTCGCCGGGAACTTCCTGCTGCCCGCCTGGGAATTGCGGCGCATCGGCGCGCGCTGGATGCCCGGCTTCGACATCCATCATCCCGGCGTCGTCAAGGTCGGGAAGCTGATGCTGCCCGCCCTGCTCGGCCTGTCGCTGTCGCAGCTTTCGTTCTATATGACCGGGTTTTTCCTGCCCGAGGATGGGCGTCTGTCAGCACTGCGCAACGCCTATAATCTGACCCAGGCCCCTATCGGCGTCTTCGCGCAGGCATCGGCCATCGTTTTGTTTCCGACCATCGCGACGCTGGCCGCGCAAAAGGACTGGCCGGTTTTCCGTATCGAGGTGAGCCAGGGAATCCGGCGCATCCTTTTTCTGACCGTCCCCGCCTCGCTGCTCATGGCCGTGCTGGCCGAGCCGATCATCCGTCTGCTGTTCCAGAGCGAAAAGTTTCGCCCTGTAGACGTGCGGATGGCGGCGAACGCGCTGCTGTTCTACTCGATAGGCACCTTCGCCTGGTCGGCGCAGGCCGTGCTGGCGCGCGGCTTCTACGCCATGCAGGACACGAAGACGCCCGTATATATCACCACCTCGATGGTTGTTCTCTTCGCCGTACTCTGCTTCGTGCTGCGCGTGCCGCTGGACTTTCTGGGCCTGGCGCTGGCGACCAGCCTGGTGGCGACCCTGAACATGCTGATTTTTCTGGTGCTGCTGCGCCGCCGTGTCGGCGGGCTGGACGTGCGCGGCATCGTCGGCAGCCTTATCAAGATCGTGATCGCGGCGATGCTATCCAGCGGCGCAGCCTGGGTGCTGATGCGCCTGCTTCAAAACGCGCTGCCCGATTCGAAATGGGGAGCCGCGCTGATCCTGCTCGTCGCGGGCGGCGTCGCGCTCGTCGTCTATGCCGGAGCCAGCTTTTTGCTGCGCGTGCCGGAACTGCGCAGCGTGCGCGAGATGTTCCGCCGCCTGCCCAGATCGGGTACCCCGGAAGCATGAATACCAACACCTCTGCTACCCACCTGCGCGCCTCCGTCTCCACGTGGGCGCTGCACAACACGCTGGGCACGACCTACTGGGATACGCCGGAGAAGCCGGTCAAGCAGGCCGCCGAAACCTACGGCCCCGGTTCGATGACGCTCCTGGAAGTCCCCGCGCGCCTGGCGGCTATGGGCGTGCAGACGATGGAGCTATGCCACTTTCATCTGCCCACCCGCGACAAAACTTACCTCCACCTTCTGCGCAACGAACTGGACGCGGCAGGCGTCGAACTCTGGTCGCTGCTGATCGACGCGGGCGACCTCTCCCATCCCGAACACACGGCGCGCGACCTGGCCTGGATCGGGGAATGGGTGGATACGGCGGGCGCGCTGGGCGCGAAGCGGACGCGCGTAATCGCGGGAAAGGCCGAATACTCGGACGCAGCACTCGAACGAAGTGTGGCGGGATTTCGCGCACTTGCCGCGCGGGCGCAGGCGCAGAACGTCCGCCTGATGACGGAAAACTGGTTCGCCCTGCTGTCCCGCCCGGAGCCGCTCCTCACCCTATTGGATAGATTAGAGGGCACGGTGGGCCTGTGCGCGGACTTCGGGAACTGGGGCGGCCCCACCAAGTATGACGACCTGGCGGCTATCTTCCCGCGCGCGGAGTCGTGCCACGCCAAGAGCGAGTTCAACGCGCCCGGTATTGTCGAGACGACCGATTTCAACCGGTGTCTGGATTTAACCCGCGCCGCCGGTTTCCATGGCCCCTATACGCTCGTCCATGCCGGTCCCGGCGATGAATGGGAGGGTCTGGCGTCGGCCCGCGAGGCGCTCCTGCCCTACCTGACCGATTGATGCCGATGGAACCGACAATCGTGCGCGGCGATCTGCTGGCACAGGAAGTAGACGTAATCGTCAATTCCTGGAACCGCAACATCATCCCGTGGTGGCTGCTTCTGCCGCAAGGGGTGTCCGGCGCAATCAAGAAGCGGGGCGGGTACGCGCCGTTCCGAGAAGTAGCGCGGCACGGCCCGATCCCGCTCGGCGGCGCGGTGCTGACCGGGGCGGGCCGTCTGCCTTTCCAGGGCATTATCCATGTCGCGGGAATCAATCTCTGTGGCGGGCGTCGGAGCGTTCTATACGCGACTCGGTGCGGAACGCCCTCGCTATCGTTGAGGAAAAAGGCTTCGCCTCGGTCGCCTTGCCCATCATCGGCTCCGGCTCCGGCGGCTTCAATGCACAGCGCGCTTTATCCCTCATGCAGGATGAGATGAAAAATATTCCCGCCACGGCCCACATTCGGATTGTTGAATATGCAAAAGAGCGTTGAACTGCCCTCACCCCTCCCTCTCCCGCAGCGGGAGAGGGGTGCCTACCACGGCAACAACCCCGGCTTCGCGCACATCCCACGGGCGGCCCGCAGGCGGGGTTGGCAAGGCCACAGGCTCCCCTCTCCCGCAGCGGGAGAGGGGAAGGGGGTGAGGGCTTGAAATCCATCCGCATCCTCGTCACCGGGGGCGGCACGGGCGGCCACGTCAGCCCGGCGCTGGCCGTTATCCAGACGCTTCAGGAGATGGCCCACGGAGCGCCGTGGCATCCCATATTCCGCTATGTCGGGAGCGCGCACGGTGTCGAGAAACGCCCTCGCGGAGGAAGCGGGCCTTGACTTTGTCGGCGTGCAGAGCGGAAAGCTGCGGCGCGCGTCTCGCCTGTCCGGTTATCTGAACCTTCAGAATTTTCTGGACATCTTCCGCGTGCCGGTGGGAATCGTGCAGTCGCTCGCGCAGGTGTGGCGCTTCCGCCCGCACGTCGTTTTGAGCACCGGCGGCTATGTGTCCGTGCCCCCGACCATTGCCGCCGCGCTGCTGGGCGTGCCCGTGCTCACCCATGAACAGACCGTGCAGATCGGGCTGGCGAACCGTATCGCCGCGCGTTTCGCCACGCGCATCGCGCTCACTTTCGAGGGCGCGCAGGACGAACTACCGCCCCGGCTCCGCGCCAAAGCCTTCGTCACTGGCAACCCCGTTCGTGAGGCCATCTTTGGGGGCGACAAAGCCCGCGCCGTTTCCCGCTTCGGCTTTTCACCGGAGGACAACGCGCTGCCAGCCATTTATGTGACGGGCGGGGCGCAGGGCGCGTGTCCTGAATCGGGCCGTCGAGGCGTGCCTGCCGGAACTGCTGCGGCTTACGCGCATCGTCCACCAGTGCGGCAGACAGCCCGAAGGCAGCGAGCAGGACTTCGACCGGCTGACCGCCGCCGCCGACCAACTGCCCTCCGGAACTGCGCCGCCGCTATTTTTTCACCCAGTTCGTCAATGAAGAAATAGGAGACGCCTTTGCGCTGGCGGACTTGGTCGTCGGGCGCAGCGGCGCGGGCACGGTGACGGAGGTCTGCGCGCTCGGCAAGCCCGCGCTCTTCGTCCCGCTTGTCCCGACCGGCGGCGATGAGCAGACACGAAACGCGCAGCGCTCCGTGGATGCCGGAGCCGCCGTTATCCTCAAAAATGCCGACAGCGACGGCCCGCGCCTCCTCGCCGCCATCCGCGATCTGCTGTCCGACCCGGCGCGTCTATCGGCGATGGGAAACGCCGCCCGAACCCTCGCCCGCCCCAACGCCGCCCGCGACCTCGCCCAGTCCCTGCTCGACCTCGCCCAGCCCCGGTAACACCCCATAGCAGGGAAGCGCTATGGTACAATGTGGCACAACGACAAGTTAGGCCGCAACTGCTTGGCGGAAGTGGGTGCTGGCAGCGTGGTGCGTGAGGGCTTGAGGATGATCGATGACTGCGAAGAATGAACACGGAAGTGGAAAGAATCCGTAGCGGTCGCCTTATTTGTAACAGTTAACTTGTTCTCCGGGTTATCACTACAAACGCCGAACGGATGGCTTTCTTGGACGCTGCTTACCCTTGCTCTGGCAGCGTCAGTTTGGCTTTGGGCAGTGGCAATCAAGCAGTTCCGACAAAGCAGACAACAGCCGCAGGAGTAGGTCAAGCGGTAAAACAAAGCAACGGCCCAACCAAGCGCTACAGACACCGTACCGAGGCGAATGTGGGACACCCCGCTCCCCGCGCGAAGCCAGGGTTGGCAACGCGACAGGCTCCCTCCCGTTGCGGGAGAGGGGCCGGGGGTGAGGGCTATCCGGTACCCCCACGCCCGCAGGGCGATTCTAATGCCGCTGCGCGGCTGGGGGCGGAGGGGGCGAAACGGCTACTCCCGCCCCACGCCCAGGCCGTCGGCGACCCGGTTGATGTAGTTGAACCAGGACGCGATCAGGTTGATTTGAAGAATGCCGGTATCGTCGAAGCCCACGGAGCGCAGATGCTCGATGTCTTCACGCCCCACCGATACCGGGTCTTTGGTCAGCTTTTCCACATAGTTCAGTATCGCCCGGTCGGCCTCGTCCAGGTCGGCAACGGCGGCGCGCCAGTCGCGGCGGATGGCGTCCGCAAGCCCCTCATCCAATGTCACCAGACGCAGAAACTCTGCGTGTGATTCCACTCAGTAGAAGCACCGATTGAGCGCGGACACGGTCGCGGCGATCATCTCGTGCTGGCGGCGCGAAAGCGGCAGCGACGGGTCCATCATCGCGCCGAACGCGCCGAACGCGTGGCGCAGGGCATCAGGTATCAGCGAGTGCGAAAGGACGATGCTGTCGTTCGCCACCGCTTCCGGCAGGCGGCGCTCACCGCGACGGTCGGGGCGGTACTCGGACGGGTACGCCGCCGCCTGCGCCTCCAGAGCCTCGCGGACGCGCGCGTCCTCCATCGGCGATACGGTCTTTATCCAGGTCATTTTTGAGCCTCCCCGGCGCGCGCCATATCGATAGCGGCGGGCTTGATGTCGGACGGAATGAACGAGCGGTCCACCAGGTCCTTCATCGAGACCGACTTGTCCAGAATTCCCATCTTCAGCGCCCGGTCGTGAATCTGCTGCAGTTCTTCATCCGTGGGGGTCAGCATCCGGTAGCTGACACGATCCTTCGGCTGGGTCAGAACGTAGCGCACCACCTTCTCGTTCTGCCGGAAATAGGGCGCGGCGATTCTGGCCGCCTCCAGCCGATGTGTTTCCGCCCATTCGCCGCTTTCAGCGATACCGCGCACCAGGTCGCGCACCACCTCCGGCTTGTCGCGGATTATATCCTCATGCACCACCAGGGCGCAGGAGATGAAGCGCGGCCAAATGTCCTTGGCGTGGTACAGCACGCGCCCGGAGCCGTCCAGTTCGGCCTTGGCCGCGTGTGGCTCCCCGACGAAGTAGGCGTCAATGGCTTTGGCGGCGAGCGCGCCCGGCATGTCCGGCGGGGGCATCTCGACAAACTTGATCTCGTCCGGCTTCACGCCCTGGTCCTCCATCAGCTTGTGGATTACCAGGTTCTGGTTGCTGGCCTTGCTGGGAATGGCGAAGGTCTTGCCGCGCAGGTCGCGCAAATCTTTCGCCGGAAGGTCTTTGCGCACCATGACCGTGGAGCCGTCGCGGTGTCCCAGGTAGGCGATCTTAACGGGCACGCCCTGCTCGCGCAGTTTCATCGCCAGCGGCACAATCATAAAGGTCGCCTTCAGACGGTCCCCCTTGATCGTCTCCACCATCGTCGGGAAATCGGTGAATCGCTGCGACTCGAACCGAGTCGCGGTGCTGGTCCGGGATGCGAAATCCGTGACCGGGCACGTCAAATGTCAGGTGACGGGCAGGAAGCCGACGGTCAGTTCCTGGCGTGTCTTGCTCGCGCTTTTTTGCCACGGCTTGGCGCGCAGCACCGCGAGCAGCACGATTGCGGCCACGATGCCCACTGCCCAGCGGAATCCGGTGGAACGAAACATAAGATTACCTTTCAAAAATCATCAAAAGTCTGAATCAGGAGCCTATTTGGTCATTTTCTTCCGGTGAATCCAGCCCTTTTCTTCGGCAGTGTCTTTCTGCCATGTAATCACGAACAAGAAGACAAGCAGTAGCATCAAACCGAGTCCGATTCCGGTAACGACGAGTCCCGCTCTGGCACCGGCAAAGTAGGGAAGGACACTTGCCAGAGCAAGCAGGTCAAGCAGAATCAGGACAAGGACAAGGGCCGTTCTGGTGCCGATGTGCCGGAAAACCCAGACCAGTTTGAAACCGAGCGCCAGCAGGCCGAACGTGATGCCGAGATAGTTCATAGGTTCGTCAGCGCTCGTAAAGCGGGCGGTTCACCCGATACTTACCTTTCGGCGCTTGCCGCCAGTTCGTACGCTTCGGATGGGAGCGCCGCGCCGCCCTTTTCAAAACCCAGTTCGGCCAGAATGTGATGCACGGCATCCACCACCTTCGGATGGGTCAGATCGCGCGGG